>DATAPR010000027.1:0-156858 GCA_036265105.1 Sphingomicrobium sp. | reverse complement strand
CGATCGGCCGATGCTTGCGCTGACTCCTCGAGGCACGCCGTTGACGCAGGCACGGATACGCGATCTCGCGGCGGGAAGTGGAGTGATCCTGCTCTCCGGCCGTTTCGAGGGATTCGACGAGCGGATCTTCGAGGCTCGGCCGCTCGAACAGGTGTCGCTCGGCGACTATGTCCTCTCCGGCGGGGAGCTTGGCGCAATGGTCATTCTCGATGCTTGCGTGAGGCTGCTTCCCGGGGTAATGGGCGCGGCCTCCAGCGGAGAGGAGGACAGCTTCGAGACGGGGCTTCTCGAATATCCGCACTATACCCGGCCTGTAACATGGGAAGGGCGCACGATCCCCGAAGTGCTGCGATCGGGGGATCATGCGAAGATCGCTGCGTGGCGGATCGAACGCGCGATCGAAGATACACGGCTAAGGCGGCCGGACCTGATCGAGCGCCACGGGGGCGCTACGCAGGCACCGCCCTCTGGCGCGCAGCGACGAGATACGAAGGCACGTAAGACATGAACCTCATCGAGACTCTTGAGCGCGAGGCCATCGAAGCGCTTACCGCGGACAAGAAGATCCCCGAATTCCGGCCCGGCGACACGCTTCGTGTCGGCGTTAAGGTCATCGAAGGCGATCGCACCCGAGTCCAGGCGTTCGAGGGCGTTTGCATCGCCCGTTCGAATAAGGGCGTCGGTTCGAGTTTCACCGTCCGAAAGATCAGCTTCGGCGAGGGCGTCGAGCGTGTCTTCCCGCTTTATTCGCCGATCATCGATTCGATCGAGGTCGTGCGTCGCGGAGACGTTCGCCGCGCCAAGCTGTATTATCTGCGTGGCCGCACGGGCAAGGCTGCCCGAATCGCTGAGCGTCGGACCGTCCAGCGCGCCGAAAAGGCGACCGAAGCCTAGGCTCGCCTGCCGCCCCCGAAAACGCGGGGTGCATTTTGAAATCGAAGGAAAGCAGGGCCTGGCCGCCCAGCGCCTTAAGATCGAGCGCTTGCGCGCGTTCCGACAAAGGCTAACAACGCGATCATGCGTTTATTTGCCGTGGCAGCTGCTGCGCCGTTTCTCCTCGCCCTCGCTCCGCCCCCCGGTGTTCCGCAGAAGAAGCTCACCATCGAGCAGATCTTCGCCAGCCCCCCGATTTCCGGGCCGAGTCCCCGACTTCTCAAGCTGTCACCCGACGGTCGATATGCGGGCTTGCTTCTGCCTCGCCCCGACGACCGCGAGCGTTATGACCTGTGGGCGATGGACACCTCGACGGGCGCCAAGCGGATGCTGGTCGATTCCACAAAGATCGGCGGCGGCGAAATCAGCGAAGCGGAGAAAATGCGGCGCGAGCGCGCGCGCGTAGGTGGAACCAAGGGAATCGTCGAATATGAGTGGTCGCCCGACGGCAAGTCGGTCCTCGCTCCGGTCGACGGGGATCTTTATATCGCCGGCGTCGAAAGCGGATCGGTCCGCCGGCTGACCAACACACCGCAGACGGAGATCGACGCCCATGTTTCGGAAGGTGGACGATACGTCAGTTTCGTCAGGGACCAAAACCTCTACGCAATAGATCTTTCCAGCGGCGCGGAGCGTCCGCTGACCCAGGAAGGAAAGGGCACGGTCACCTGCGGCACTGCCGAGTTCGTCGCGCAGGAAGAAATGGACCGCCGAACCGGGACCTGGTGGGCTCCGGCCGACTCAAGGGTTGCTGTCGAATGCTTTGATGAGGCGAATGTCCAGGTTGTTACCCGGGCAGCGATCGGAGCCGACGGTACGAGAGTCTTCGATCAGCGATACCCTTCGGCCGGTACGCCCAATGTCGCTGTAACCTTGTGGCTGATGAACCCGGACGGCCGCGGACGGGCGAAGGTCGACCTTGGCCACGACCCCGACATCTACCTGGCGCGGGTCGACTGGTCGAAGGACGGGCGTACCCTTTTCGTCCAACGTCTCAGCCGCGACCAGAAGCGTCTCGATCTCCTGGCAGTCGATCCTTCGACCGGGGCTAGTCATCCGCTTCTCAGCGAGACATCAAGCACCTGGATCAACCTCAACAATGATTTCCGGGCCCTGAAGGACGGCGGTTTCATCTGGGGATCGGAGCGCAGCGGATTCCATCACCTTTATCGCTGGTCTGATGGCGTGCTGACGCCCGTCACCCGCGGAAATTGGACCATGACCGGTCTAGTCGGGGTCGACGAGACTCATCACCGGCTATTCTTCACCGGGAACAAGGACGGCGTCCTCGAGCAGCACGTCTATTCGGTCGACTATCTCGATCCGGGCGAGCCGGAGCGATTGACCGAAGCGGGATTTTGGAACGGCGCGGAGATGGACAAGGCGGGCACCCGGCTGCTCGTGTCACGGTCTTCGCCCGATCAGCCGCCGCAAGTCTATTTGGCGGACGATTCGGGAAGGCGCGTGGCCTGGGTCGAGGAGAACAAGCTCGACGCTTCGCATCCCTACGCACCTTTTATGGCCGCGCATCGGGAAATTAAGTTCGGCACCCTCAAGGCTGCTGACGGAAGCACGCTCTATTGGGAGATGATCACGCCGCCTCTCAAGCCCGGCAAAAAATATCCGGTTTTCTTCGAACATTATGGCGGTCCTGGAACCGGTCAGCAGGTAACCCGCGCCTGGGGCTCGCCGATGCGGCAATATTGGGTGAGCAAGGGCTGGATCTATTTCCAGATTGACAACCGGGGATCCTACAATCGGGGGAAGGCCTTCGAGGACCAAATCTATCACGCGATGGGAACGGTCGAAGTCGAGGACCAGGCCGCCGCCGCGCGCTGGCTCCAGAAGCAGCCTTTTGTCGACCCCGGGAAGATCGCAATCTCCGGGTGGTCCTATGGCGGATACATGAGCCTCAAGATGCTCGAGAAGGCGCCCGGGGGGCTATACGCGGCAGGGGTCGTCGGAGCTCCGGTAACCAAGTGGGAGCTTTATGACACCACTTACACGGAGCGATATCTCGGCAACCCGTCGGTCGACCCCGGGCCGTACCGCACCTCGGATGCGCTCGACGACGCAGTGAAGATCCAAGAGCCCTTCCTGCTGTTGCACGGAATGTCTGACGACAATGTCATTTTCCAGAACTCATCAATGCTCGCGAACGAGCTCCAGGAGGCCGACCGGCCGTTCGAGATGATGTTCTACGTCGGCCAGACCCACCACATCGCGGGCGAGGGCCGCCAGGCCAACGTCCAAAAAACGATCGAACGCTTCCTTGACGAGAAGGTGCTTCGAAGGGCCGACTAGTCGGGGCGCCGCAGTCTCGCCGGAACGGCCCCTCGCTCGATGAGACGAGTGTAGAGGTGCCACGTGGAATAGCCGAGCCACGGGAGGACGAAGGCGAGTCCCACGAAGGCGGGGATTGAGCCCAGTACCAGCAGCGCGGTTACCAGGATGCCCCAGCGGACCATCTCGCCCTTGTTGGCGTTCGTCGCCCGCCACGATGCCGAGACTGCTTCAGCGGCGCTGATGTCGCAGTCGACAAGCATCGGGAGAGAAACAACGCTGAGCGCCAGCACGAACCAGCCGAAGAAAGCGCCGGCGACGGCTCCCGCGATAATCAGAGTCCAGCCCCGCGCGCTCGTGAAGATCATCGAAAGGAACGCGCCGACCGAGGTCGGAGTCGCCCAGCCGAAGATCACGGCGTAGAGGAGGCCCGCCGCGAGCAGCCAGCCAACAAAGATCAGAAGCAACAGTCCCGCGACGATGCCCATGTCGTCGAGCGACGGCAGCTTGCGAAAGTCGAGGAAATTGTACCAATGGACATCTCGGCCATTTTCTCGCTGGCGAGCGAGCTCATAAAATCCAATTGCTGCGATCGGACCGAGGAGAGCAACGCCAGCAACCACCGGGAAGAAAAATGGGATCAGCGGTGCGCTGGTCGTCATCACTACCGCAGCAAGGCCGATCACCGTGTAGATCAACCCCGCGAAGAAGATGTCTCCGCGAAGATCGCCGAAATCTTCCCAGCCCTGTCTGAGTGAAAGGCGCAGGTCCTCGTCGGTGATTGTCCGGATAGGAATTTTCTTGGCACGCCCAGAACGTGACTCGGACATTGTCTGGCTCGCCATGACACCTCCTTTTTACCAGGTGCCGTCCGGCGCTGCTTAGGCGCCGGGCGCCTTTGGATACCCATAGCACATCGGTCACAGCTTGACGTGCGAGATTTCAAGCGTCTCGTCGGGCACATATTGCGGCCGAGCGAAATGAGGCCGTCCGGCGACGAGCGGAGCCGCGCTCGGAGGCAAACCGTTGCGTGCACCGACCAGGGTAAAAGCAACCGGGCTCGCACTCTCAAGATCGATTGCCAGCTCCAACCCGTCACAGCTTCGTCCGGTGCACGAGATGGTGAACTTCCCGGAAGAGTCGGCGCTTGCGATGGTTCGGACGAAACCCGGAACGCCCGCGGTCCGGATATGGGCTTCTGGCGGTGCCACAATCGAGATTCGCTCAGCACCGTTCGCCTTCAAACGGAGCCTGATTTCCCGCTCGCTCCCATTCTCGACGGATTCGAGAAGCTGGATCGAGGGAGGCATTGCCGAAGGGTCTGGCGGCGCGGGCGCAAACCAGCGAAGGCGCTCGGAGAAGTCGAGCTTTCCGCGATGCCATTGACCAAGGCGTGAATAGACGGGCGGAAGAGAGGCTCCATCGTTGATGATCGACCAGAATGCCTTTTTCGACGGAAATTGAGTGACGTGCTCGATCGTGAATCGCTGCTGGCGATCCAGCGAATAGGCGGGAACGCTTGCGGCCGCGATCCAGGAGAGGAGCGCGATCAAGGCCGTTCCCAAAAGCGTGAAAGGGGGGCTTGCTCGGCAAAAGAGGTCATGTCCCTCGATTAGTGCTGGGGTAATCATGATCGCCGCTACAGGAGCGACGACCCACAGGGGACCGGGACTGAACAGCTCTTCAAGGGCGCCGAGGAGCTCGCTCCAGCTGAGATAAAGGAAGAG
This sequence comes from Sphingomicrobium sp., assembly GCA_036265105.1. GTDB lineage: Bacteria > Pseudomonadota > Alphaproteobacteria > Sphingomonadales > Sphingomonadaceae > Sphingomicrobium. The sequence continues at coordinate 151,915 of DATAPR010000027.1, read as the reverse complement.
AAGCCCGGCCAGTCCTCCGATCGTTTCGGCGGGCGGAAACCATCTCGCACCGATCATCCCGGCAAGGACGATGGCAGGGGGAATCAGGAAGTAGATCAGGCCGCCGGGAGCAACGAGAGCCAGAGCGGCGCCGATCAGAAGAAACAGGAACCAGTATGCGGCTCGCAATTGAGCTGTGCGGCGCTTGGCGGCGACCATCGATAATAGGCTTAGGGCTCCAAGGAGGGTCGTTGCGTAAATGGCGCTAAAAGCGAATTCCGGATGAGCCCGCCAGTACGTCCCGGCGAGAAGCTGACCCACGATCGTGACTGCAAGCCATGCCGAGACCCCGCCTGCAACGAGAGCTCCAAGAACGATCGCGGTTCCACTGGGGAGGGATCCTCGAGCCCAAGCCAGCGCCCCGAATGTCGCGAGCAGGAGGAGCAGGAAGATCAGGCCCGCTCCGAGCGGCATCTGAACGAAAATGCGCTGCCAGAGGTCGGAGAAGACGCGATTGCCGGACGGCGGCGGAGCGCCTTCCGAAAGCCTTGAAGTCAGTCCAAGCGCCTCGTCGCCCATGCTCTGGAGACTTCGGACGTCTAGGCTGGCAAGGTCGTCCCCCGGACTGTGGTAGTGAGTTTCGTTCCCGACGATCGCAGAATTGAGGGTTAGCCAGCCGCGCTCCTTGTAAGTCGTGACATCCGTGTCGTTGGGGATCAGACGAGCGACATCGGTCGCCAGGCTGCTCGCATAGGGTCGAGGAACCGCGCTCGAATAGGCCGCAATCGCGGCGCCGTTCGGCCGGTTCGTTTCGAACATTGTGACCGGGCCGGTGACGCCCCGCGCCTCAAAGTTGAGGAGGCTGTCGACACCGCGGCTCATTGGATCGGCGAGAAAAGCGCGGGCTCCGATAAGGCCGAGTTCCTCGCCCTCGTTGAAGAGAAGAATGATCGGGCGTTTCAAGGGTCGATCCTTCAGAATCGACCCGACTTCGAGCAGGGTGGCGATACCAATTCCGTCATCGGAGGCGCCCGGGCCCACCGGCACGCTGTCGTAATGTGCGCTGAGCAGCAGGGCAGGGCCGGATCGAGGGCCAAGAGAAGCGATGACGTTGCGAACACGGGCGCAGGCGACGAGCCTCGCCTTCTGGAAGTCATTGCATGCAATCTGGTCGCGAACGATCGGTCGAAGGCCCATCTGCTGGAGAGCGGCAATGAGCCGCCCGCGAACTGCGTCGTCGGCTGCGCTGTCGGCAGGATGCGGCCGCTGATCGCCCAGGATGAACGCAAGGCGTGCCTTTGCCCGGTTTGCGTCGAACTGGCCGGGACGGCTGTAGACTGCCGAAATGGGAAGCGGCAGGGACTTGGCGGCCATCGCCGCGAGAATGAGGACGACAACTCCCAATGCGAGTAGCGTGTCTCGCCGCATGATTGGCCCCCCTTGTGCGCGCAAGACGTCAAGCCATATCGCCATTCGCAATTGCTTGCGATAGGCGCTTGCGCGCAATCTGGAGAGGATTTCATGGGTTATCGGGTCGCGGTCGTTGGAGCGACGGGAAATGTCGGGCGCGAGCTTCTGAACGTTCTTGCCGAGCGCCAATTCCCGCTCGATGAAATCGCTGCGATCGCGTCCGCGCGCTCGACCGGTGACGAAGTCGAGTTTGGCGAGACCGACGAGACGCTCCGCGTCAAGAATCTCGAGCATTTCGATTTCTCGGGCTGGGATATCGCGCTATTTGCAGCGGGCTCGGAGGTCTCGAGAATCTACGCTCCCAGGGCGGCGGCCGCCGGCTGCACGGTCATCGACAACAGCTCGCTGTTCCGGATGGACCCCGACGTGCCGCTCATTGTTCCTGAAGTGAACTCGGATGCAATCGCGGGGTATCGAAAGAAGAATATCATCGCCAATCCGAACTGCTCGACCGCTCAGCTTGTGGTCGCTCTGAAGCCGCTTCACGACGCTGCGAAAATCAGGCGGGTGGTTGTCGCGACCTATCAATCGGTCTCGGGCACTGGAAAAGCGGCAATGGACGAGCTTTTCGAACAGTCGCGCAACATCTTCGTCGGCGACTCCAATGAGCCCTCCGTCTACCCCAAGCAGATCGCGTTCAACGTCATTCCGCAATGCGATGTGTTCCTCGACGACGGCTCGACCAAGGAAGAATGGAAGCTCGTCGTCGAGACCAAGAAAATTCTTGATCCATCCATCAAGCTCACTGCGACCTGTGTCCGGGTCCCGGTTTTCGTTGGACATTCTGAAGCCGTGAACATCGAATTTGAAAATGAGATTTCGGCCGACGAGGCGCGCGAGATTCTTAGGGAGGCGCCAGGAGTTCTCGTCGTCGATAAGCGCGAAAACGGCGGATATGTCACCCCCGTCGAGTGCGTCGGAGACTATGCGACATATGTCAGCCGAATTCGGGACGACCCGACGGTCGAGAATGGGCTCAGCTTATGGGTGGTCAGCGACAATCTTCGCAAAGGAGCCGCTCTCAACGCGGTCCAGATCGCCGAGCTCCTGGGCCGCAAGCATCTTCAGAAGGCGGCATAGCCCTAGGGCATGTCGCTCCAGTAACGCAGCAGGTTCTGCTGGATCAGCTGCAGCCGGCCGTAGTTTTCGGGATCCATCCTCAATCCTTCGAGCGCCGCGACTTCGTTCAATTCGTAAAGCAAGCTGCGGCGGAACGGATCCTGGACCCGGCTCTGGATGAAGGTAATTGCGACGAGGCGCTCGCCTTTGCTCACCGGGATCACCTGGTGCAGAGAGTCCGACGGGTAGATGATCGCCTGACCCGGCGGAAGCTTGAACCGAAGATCCGCATCGCCGAGCCGGACATGGAGCTCGCCGCCCTCATAATCCTCGGGCTCACTAAGAAAGATGGTACAGCTAAGGTCACTCCGGATCGTCGCGCCTGGAAGCTGGATGAAGGCCGCATCGGCGTGCGCGCCATATTTCATTCCCGGCTTGTACCTGGTCATCATCGGCGGGGCCAACGAGACCGGAAATGCAAATTCGAGGAAATCGGATGAGCGAAGCATTGCACTTCGCAGCAGCTCGGAACTCCTTTGGTAGGCACTCGCGTCGTGGAGCTGCTCGTTCTGCTTGGCCTTGTTGTGCGGGTTTGTGATGCGCCCATCGGCGAACGGCGCCGAGGCGGCGATGTTGCGGCACTCGGCTATCTCGGCGTCGGTGAGAATTTGCAGGACCCGGTACATCAGCTCTCCTTGGCGCGGTCCAGGGCGCGCCCCAGCAAGGGCGACTTCTGTGCTCCGGATGTAAGCATGGCAAGTGCGCGCTCGATGTCGCTCGCAAAGCGCTCAGCGGCCTCGCCGATCAGTTCGCGCCGGAGGCTTGCTCCATATTCATATTCCATCGCCTTGGAATAGCGTCCCATGAGGGGCCCCGTCGCGATTTCGGCCGCACGCCGGCTTTCGAATCCGAAGAAATTAGCGATTCTGGTGAGGGCGCCTTCCATGTCGCCAAGCATCTGATCGAAATTGGCCCACAGGATCTCCCGGCCCGTCATTCGCTCCGCGGCCTGCTCGAGCTCGGTCATCTCGCAAGCCCAAGCTGAAGCAGCGACATCCGCGTCACTTTGGCTTGGAAGATAGATCTTGCGCGAATTCAGCCGCTGCGCTCGACTACCCGCAAGGAGGCGCATCTCTTGGATGCTGTTCTCGCCCGCGAGAATGCTTCCGATATAGTTTCGAGGGCTCGTGAACATCAGCAATGTACGCTCTCCACGGGGCACCAATTCTGGTGCAATCGCGCTCGCGAAACTGGTCGCCTTGACGCAGGCGACTTCTCCCTCGTCAAAGGTTCGCGACATGAGCCTGGGAGTTGGTTCGACATAGCTTTGACGCACTTCGGCCGGGGTCAGCGCGAGATCACGAAGCAGGCGTGGCTCGCGGATAGCGAGCACGCCATCAAGCTCACCGAGCAGCCGCGACACGAGCGTCGATCCGACGTGGCCCATGTGGAAGATCCAGCGAGCGTCCGATCGCATGTATTTGCTGACTGCGCCCTCGATCGATGTCCACGACACGATCTGCGAGTCGACGGCGCCCCCGAGCATCCGGTCGTCCAGGAAGCTCGCGGCGCGGTAACTCTCGCGGTCCATCGCAACAAGGCGTGCCGCCCGTTGCGACGGGTCGAGCGCCTGGACCAGCCACGTCGCGTCGCGCGCAAACTCGTCGGCCGTCGGAGCGCTGGACATGCGGTTCAATAGCGGGCCAATGGCTGACTGACCAAGAGGGGATCCGAATGGCCGAGCAAATGACCGGCGGCTGCGCCTGCGGGCGCGTCCGCTACAGCGCGTCGATCCGGGACGATGAGGCCTATCTCTGCCACTGCCGCATGTGCCAACGAGCGACCGGCTCGGTCTCGATCGCGTTCAAACAGGTTAGACAGTCGGACGTGACCTGGGATCAAGCTCCCGACTGGTACGAGAGTTCGCCGATCGCGAAGCGTCCCTATTGCCGCGAGTGCGGCACGTCGCTCGGCTTTAAGTTCAGCGGTGCAAGCGAGAATATGGATTTGACGGTTGCAAGCTTCGATGATCCCTCCCGCTTCATTCCCAAGCATCATTTCGGCGCCGAGAGCATGCACCGCGCCTGGCTGAATACCGATGGTCTGCGCGAAATGCGGACCGAGGATTATCCCGCGCTCGTCGATAAGTGGATTGAGGCAATCGGGGAGTTTCCCGGATGAGCGTCCACTTCTGGAGCGCTTCGGACGGAGTCGAGCTTGCCTATCACGAGATGGGAAAGGGCAGGCCGGTGGTCCTGCTCCATGGTCTTTTCTCCGACGCCAGCATGAACTGGATCAAATTTGGCCACGCCGAGCGGATTGCCGCCGACGGCTTTCGAGTAATCATGCCGGATCTAAGAGCGCATGGTCAAAGCTCCGCTCCTCACGGCGAGGCCTATTACCCGCGGGGAATCCTCGCTCGCGATGTTCGTGAACTGGTCGAGCTGCTCGACCTTGATGAGTTCGATCTTGGCGGATTTTCGCTTGGAGCCCGAACCACTGTGGAAGCAGTTGGAGAAGGAATGCGACCGCGCCGCGCGATCCTCGGCGGAGCGGGGCTCGAGGGGCTCCGCAACTGGAAGCGGCGCAAGACCTTCTTCCTCGAGGCGATCGCGCTCTTTGATACGGTCCAGCGCGGGGATCCGCACTGGCTCTCGATCCAGTTCATGAAGAGCCAGAAGGTCGACCGTGTGGCCGCCGCACAGCTGCTGGAAAGCTTTGAGGATGCGTTCATGACATGGCTCGAAGCCTTCACGATGCCGACGCTTGTCGTCTGCGGCGACGAGGACGATGACAATGGCTCGGCAGAAGAGCTCGCGAACGTTCTCCCGCACGCGATTTTTGAGGAAGTACCAGGAACCCACATGAGCTCCGTGACCAAGCCTCAGCTCGGCGAGGCGATCGCAAGGTTCTTGGCGGCATGAGAAAGGGGCGCCCGCAGGGGCGCCCCTAAAATCAGGACAGCAGAACCCGAGGCGTTACTGGGAGCCCGGCTCCGCGTTGAGGGCACTCGTTTCATCCATTTTTCTCGTTCCGGGCGTTCTTACACCGCCGCCGCCGCGTTTTCGCGCGCCCGATTTGAGCGTGCCCGATGCCGATCGGCTGCCGGCGCCGGAGCGCATGCTCGCGGATCGGGTCGTGAGGCGGGCTGTGTCATCGGTTCGCCGTGAGGCTCCGCTCCCAATGCTGTCGGTCCATTCGCCGATCTGATCGCTAAGATTATTGATCTGTTCGCTGATCTGGCTGCGTTTCGACCACAAGAACAGGCCAGCTGCGGCGGCGCTTGCGGCCGCCGCAGCGGCGGCAAGCGGACGCTCGCGCGCCATTTCCATGACGCTCCAATCGTTCTGATCCTTGCGGGTGCGATTATTGCTTCTCGGCATAGATTCTTCCTCTCGGATTGTTTCGCTCTCACGAGCTAAACGATTGAGAGTGCTGGCTGTTCGGCCATCGCTGGTGCCGAGCGATGAAGAGAGACGGGCGGTCGGTGAGCGGTCAGGCCGTCGCCAGCTGATCGAGCATATTTTCGGCGCTTGACGCTCGATATTCGCCCGGCGCTTCGACATTGAGCTGCTCGACCACGCCGTCGTCGACGATCATCGAATAGCGCTGGGATCGCTTGCCGAGACCAAATTTGCTCGCATCCATGGTCAGCCCGATCGCCTCGGCGAAGTCACCATTTCCGTCGGCGAGCATCGTGATGTCCTCGCTTCCGTCTCGCTGGCCCCAGGCCGACATGACGAAGGGATCGTTGACGGCGATGCACGCAATCTCGTCGATGCCTCGGCTCTGGAGGTCTCGGGCTTTCTCCACGTAGGATGGTAGATGGCGGGCGGAGCATGTCGGCGTGAACGCGCCTGGAACCGCGAAAAGCGCGACCCTCTTTCCGCCGAAGAATTCTCCGGTGGTGGTTGGCTTGGGCCCCTCGGCGGTTGCGATCGTGATCGGAACGTCTGGCAGTCGGTCGCCAACTTGGATCGTCATCGAATCTCTCCTTCGCGTCAGGCGAAACGGCAGATAGGCCCGGCGTATGGCGCTCTCAAGCCTTGCCCGCCGCGCTGGAGCGTCCCATTGTCGCGCTCATGGTCGAGCAGCCGAGTTTTCTTTCCGGCAAGCTGCTGCTGGCGATGCCGGGCATGTCCGATCCTCGCTTTGAACGGGCGGTGATCGCCATGTGCATTCACGACGAAAACGGTGCCATCGGCGTCGGCGTCGGGCACAAGCGCGCGGGAATCACCTTTCGCGGGCTCCTTCGGCAACTGGACATCGATCCGGGCGAGGCACCCGACTGCGCGGTGCATCATGGCGGACCCGTCGAGCCTGGGCGCGGCTTCGTGCTCCACTCGACCGACTGGGGCGGTCAGGACAGCGTTCAGGTGAACATCGACAAGGACGCAGTCTTCGCCATGACCGGCACGATCGACATCCTCAGGGCGATTGCCGAAGGGAAGGGGCCGTCGCGCTGGATCGTCGCGCTCGGCTACGCCGGTTGGGGCGAGGGTCAGCTCGACGATGAGATGACTCGCCACGGCTGGTTCGCAGCCCGGACCGAGCCGAGGATCTTGTTCGATACTCCAACGGATGAGCGCTGGGCGGCGGCCTTCAAGGCCGAAGGCATCGATCCGCGTCTGCTCACGAGCGAGACCGGCGTCGCCTGAATCGACATATAAAGAAACCTTTATATTTGCCTTTGGAGCGTGTCGCAGCTAACGGCTCCCGCGACCCGCGCATGGAAGCGCACCATCATGATCTCGGAGAAACTCGACGTGGCGACGCAGGCTGAAACCCGTTTCAACGACTTTGTCGTCAAAGATCTCGGTCTCGCCGATTTCGGTCGAAAGGAAATCGAGATCGCCGAAACCGAAATGCCGGGTCTCATGTCACTGCGCGAGGAGTTCGGGTCTTCGAAGCCGCTGAAGGGCGCGCGGATCACGGGCTCGCTGCACATGACGATCCAGACCGCGGTATTGATCGAGACTCTGATCGAACTCGGCGCCGAGGTGCGCTGGGCGAGCTGCAACATTTTCTCGACACAGGATCACGCCGCAGCGGCAATCGCTGCGCGCTCCATTCCGGTTTTTGCAGTGAAGGGCGAGACTCTTGAGGAGTATTGGAACTACGTCTGCAGGATCTTTGACTGGGGGGTGGATAGAACTGCCAATCTGATCCTCGACGACGGGGGCGATGCGACGATGTTCGCTCTCTGGGGTTACCGCGTCGAGAAGGGTGAGGAGCTGTTCGCTCCCTCGAACGAGGAAGAAGAGATCTTCGTCGCGACACTGAGGCGCTTTCTTGCCGAGCGTCCGGGCTATCTCAGCAAGACCGTCGAGAACATCAAGGGTGTTTCCGAAGAAACGACCACGGGCGTTCATCGACTCTACGATCTCGCCAAGACCGGGAAGCTCCCGTTTCCGGCGATCAACGTCAATGACAGCGTTACCAAGTCAAAATTCGACAATCTCTATGGCTGCCGTGAGAGCCTCGTGGATGCAATCCGAAGGGCGACCGACGTGATGCTTGCCGGCAAGGTCGCTTGCGTCGCCGGTTTCGGCGATGTCGGCAAGGGATCGGCCGCCTCGCTCAGAAACGGTGGAGCGCGAGTCATCGTGACCGAAATCGACCCGATCTGCGCGCTCCAGGCTGCAATGGAGGGCTATGAGGTCGTGACAATGGAGGAGGCAACGCAGCGTGCCGATATTTTTGTCACTGCCACAGGCAACATGGACGTGATTACGCTCGATCACATGCGGCAAATGAAGAACATGGCGATTGTCGCGAACATCGGCCACTTCGACAGCGAGATCCAGATCGGCGCGCTCGCCAACTTCAAGTGGACGGAGATCAAGCCGCAGGTCGACGAGGTCGAGTTTCCTGACGGAAGGAAGATCATCGTGCTTTCCAAGGGCCGGCTGGTGAACCTTGGCAATGCAACCGGACATCCGAGCTTTGTCATGAGTTCCTCGTTCACCAACCAGGTGCTCGCTCAGATCGAGCTGTTCACGAAGGGCGAAACCTACAAGAACGAGGTTTACGTGTTGCCCAAGCAGCTCGATGAAAAGGTCGCCCGGCTTCATCTTCCCAAGCTCGGGGTGAAGCTCACCGAACTCACGGAAAAGCAGGCGGACTACATCGGCGTGTCGCCAGCGGGCCCCTTCAAGCCCGACCATTATCGCTATTAGCTTTCGACCGGCGACCGGAATCTTTTCTGCGGACGGTGAAAGTGTCGGGTCCCCGACGCCACAAATGTTGCATTAGTGCTACAGCGGCCGGAATTTGTCACTCGACGTTAAGTCGTTCTGTTGTTTCGATTCTGCCAGTGGGTAAGGCGGTTCCCATACTTTGTGGAGGGGACCCCTTAAAATGCAACGCTTCTCGACCACTTCCCGATTTGCCGTTTCCGCTTCGGCGATTGCGCTGGGCGCCTTTTGGGCGAGCCCGGTTTTGGCTCAGACAACAGACCAGCAGCAGGCGGCGCAGCAGCAGAACACCGCGGTAGACTGCGCGAAGGTCACCGATCCTCAAGCTCACGCGACCTGCATCAAGACCCAGGGCGAGAATGCTCCGGCGGTGGCAGGGGCGCCGGAATCTGGAACGATCATCGTAACCGGTTCGCGCATTCCCAAGCCGAACTACGACACCATCCAGCCTGCCCTCGTCCTCAATTCGCAGGCGATCGAACAGCGCGGCTTCGTCAACGCTGCCGATGCGCTCAACGAATTGCCCCAGTTCGGAATTCCCGGAAGTTCGCCGGTCGGCGATGCCCAAGGCGGTGCGTTCGGAACTGGTCAGAGCTTCGTCAACTTCCTTGGCCTTGGAAGCCAGCGCACACTGGTTCTGGTCAACGGCCGCCGGTTCATCAGCTCGAATACCGCGAGCATCTTTGGGGCGGCAGCACCCGGTGAGCAGGTCGACCTTGCGCAGATCAACACCAAGCTGATCGACAGGATCGAAACAATCGCAGTGGGCGGCGCTCCGATCTACGGTTCGGACGCGATCGCAGGCACGATCAACGTCATCCTGAAGCACGACTATCAGGGTTTCGATATCGACGCCGAGAATGGGATCTCCGACTATGGCGACGCGAACAACTGGCGTGTCCGGGGGCTTGCGGGCCAGAATTTCGCCGACGGCCGCGGCAATCTGACCGCCTCAGCCGAATATAACTCCGGCAAAGGCTTCACCTTTAACGATCGTCCCATTCTGTCTCAGGGGCTCTTCTACGACAATTGCCAACCCGGATCGCAATACAACCAGTGCATTTATTCGAACGGTCCGAGAGTGAATGCGACGCTGCCCGGGGGTGTTCCGCTCGTCGGCGGCGACTATTTCGGCCTCGCCTTCGGCGCTAGCCCCCAGCAGCTATCTCAGCTTGGAATTACTCAATACCTAGCATCTCTGGGAATTCCGAACGTCACCACCTTCGGCGTCACGAACGCCGCTGGAAACAATCTGTTCTTCGACAATGCCGGCAATCTAACGCCGGCAAATTACGGCACCAATCCGGGGGGTCCGAACAACTTCGACTTGTTCGCCGCGGGCGGCAACGGCTTCGCGTATCAGCGGGATACGTCTCAGGAGCTTTCGGATACGCAGCGCTACAATGCGAACCTCCTTGGCCATTTCGACTTCACCGATAACATTCGGCTGTTTGGCGAGGCCTGGTACTCACATAGCAAGAGTACGGATCTCGTAAGCCAACCGGAATATAACAGCGACATCTTCGGGGCGGCAGGTTCACCTTCGGGCAGTCTTATCCTCGGCGTCAACAACCCGTTCCTGACGCCTGATCAGCGCGCGCTGATCCTTCAGAGCATCGCGAACAACCCCGGGAGCGATCAAAATCTTTTCGGTACTCCTCAGAACTATTTCTATCTTAGCCGAGCAGGCATCGACATTCCGACAGGCCGCTCGACCTATTCGGATTCCTTGTATCGCTTCGTTGTCGGCCTCAATGGCAAGTTCAACATTCTTGCCGGCCAGTGGAACTGGGAAGTGTCGGGCAACTGGGGGCGTTCGCACGCGGTTGGCCAGACGGTCGACATCAATACCCAGAATTTCTTCAACGCGGTCGGCCAGGTTACAGCGGACAATCCCGACGGCGTACCTTGCCTCCCGGGTCTTGCGAATTCGCCCTATCCGACGATGAGCTCGACCTGCGCCGCGTTCAATCCGTTCGGCGTCGGGCGGTCCTCGCAGGCTGCTCTGGACTATATCCTTTCGCCGATCACCAACATTTCGAACAATCGCCAGTTCGTTTTCAACGCCTATGTTAGCGGCCCGATCGCTAAGCTTCCGGGAGGAGATCTCAGCCTAGTCGCCGGTGTCGAGCATCGGAACGAGGGCACCGCGAGCCTGCCGAGCCTCTTCTATTACGGAGGCGATCCCAACAACCCGATCTCTTACGGCCAGGACGTTCCCATCGTTCCGATCTCTGGCCAGTTCCACACGAACGAAGCGTTCGGCGAATTGGATGGTACGATCATCGGACCCTCCAACAACATCTCCTTCGTTCACGACCTCAGCTTCCAGACTGCGGCTCGCTACGTTCACAATTCGATTTCCGGAGGTGCAGTCACCTGGACCGCGGGCGGTCGCTACGCTCCTGTTCGCGATATTTCGTTCCGCGGCAACTTCACGCACGCGATCCGCTCGCCTTCGCTTCAGGAAGCGTTCGTTCCGACGAGCACGTTCTTCGGCTTCGCGATCGATCCTTGCGATGCAGACGAACTTGGCAATGGTCCGGCTCCGGCTACTCGGCAGGCGAACTGCCTCGCTCAGGGAATTCCGACGACCTTCGCGTCGAATGCGGCGAGCGCGAGCTTCCTTCAGTCGACCGGTGGCAATCCTAACCTCAAGAACGAGGCTTCGAATGCCTTTTCAATCGGCGGCGTGATCACACCGCGGGCGATCAAGGGGCTCAATCTCTCGGTCGATTACATCAACGTGAAGCTGAAGGAAGCGATCGAGGCTTTCTCGGCAACCCAGGTGCTCGATGCCTGCTATGATTCTCCGAGCCCATCCACCAATCCGTTCTGCGCGCTCGTCACACGCAATTTGGCAGGAACGCCGGCCACCAATCCCAACTACGGCCAGGTCACGTTCGTTGGCACGAGCTTCTACAACGCTGCCCAGCTTCAATATCGCGGAATCGTCGCTGCGCTGGATTACCAGTTCAATACGCCGTTCCTCGGAAGGGGCAGCTCGCTTGACCTTAGCGGTTCCTATCAGCGGCTGATCGAACTCTCGACGATTGCGAACGCCGGTGCGGCGAAGGAACATGACGAAGGGACCCTCGGCTATCCGAAGAATTCCTTCACGTTGACGGTGAATTATCTCAACGGGCCGCTCTCTTTGTTCACCAACTTCAACTACACCGGTCCGGTTAACCAGGGCATCGACGAAGTCGCCAATTTCCGCCAGGACGAGCGGATCGGTTCGTTCCTCTACATCAACGGCGGCGGAAGCATCGAGGTCAATCACCGCCTCCGCTTCTTCGTTGACGTCGATAATATCTTCAACGCGAAGCCGCCCTATCCGGTGCCCGCGGATGGCGGTGCCGTCACCTACTTCCCGGGTATTCTCGGGCGATATTACCGCTTCGGTGCGGGACTCCACTTCTAGGGGCTCAAACTTGATGGAGGGGATGGGCGGGAAGCGGCGAGCTTCCCGCCCTTTCTTTTGGGCGGCCCTTCGCCCTATGAATCTGATCCTGAGGGGGTAGCGCGGCGCAATCTATGGGCGCGATAGGCGAGGCAGGCCTGATCATTGTGGCTCTCGCACTCTTGTGGGTCGGGATTGCTGCAGCGCTGTCGCTCGCCGCCGCAAGGCGATTTCGGCTCGCCGAGCAAGTCATCGGCACTGCGCGAACCCATGCGACCCTGCTTGAAATCTCCCCGGCAAGGCCGCTCGTTGTGCGCTTGGACGGACGCATTGAGGCGGACCCCGGGTTCTTGCGCGAACTGGGATTGAAGTCGGCGCCCAAGATAGTCGCGGACCTTAGTGGCAACGACCATGGAATTCTTCCCGAGGATCTTGCGGCTCTCACAAGCGAAATAGAAGCGGCAAGGGTTTCAGGCTCGCGAATCTCGATGAGGATAAGGGCAGCGGGTTCATCGCGCGTGTTCGAAGTTCGAGGGCAGCCTGCCCCGGCAACCGAAGCGGCGGGTACTTTGCTTCTGTGGTTCTTCGACATGAGCCCGCAGGAAGAAGAGAGAGCAAAATTGGCTCTGAGGCTTCGCCAAACCGAAGCCGCGCTGAACTCCCTTACGCACCTCATCGAGGCCGCGCCGTTCCCGATGTGGTATCGCGGAACGGACCTCAAGCTCGGACTTGTCAACAGCGCCTTCGTCCACGCAGTCGAAGCCAAGGACGCGCAGGACGTGATCGAGCGCTCGGCTGAACTGGTGGACGCCCAGGGCGAAGACAGTGCGCAAGCGACCGCTCACCAGGCGCAGGAGAGTGGCCGAATCGTCTCGAAGATGCAGCCGGCGATCATACACGGCGAGCGCCGAATGCTGAGAATCGTCAACGTGCCGCTGACGACTGGAGCCGTCGCCGGCTTTGCCGTCGATGTGCAAGATCTTGAGGACGCGCGCGCCGAACTGGCCCGTCACCGAGATTCGCAGCGCGAACTTGCAGATCGAATGACCGCGGGAACCGCGCAGTTCGAATCTGACCGGACGGTGAGTTTCTTCAACCGGCCATTCGCGATCATGACCCAGCTCGACCCCGACTGGCTCGGTGAAAAGCCGGAATTCGATCGAGTCATTGAGAGGATGCGCGACAACCAGCGCCTTCCCGAAGCTCGCGACTTCCCTCTCTGGAAGGAAGAACGGCGCAATTGGTTCACAAGCGCAGAGGAGGTCATCGAGGAAGAGTGGATGCTTCCTAACGGCGATCACCTGCGCGTCGTCGCTCAGCCGCTACCGGACGGCGGTCTGCGCCTGTTCCTGGAAGATCGCACCGAGCAGCTGCGGCTCGCATCGGCCCGCGACACTTTGCTTCGAGTTCGTGCTGCAACCTTCGACAATCTCTTCGAAGCGATCAGCGTTTTTGCAAGCGACGGGCGGCTATACCTCTGGAACCGTCGCTTTCTTGAGGATTGGGAGCTCGACGAGGGCTGGCTCTCCACCCACCCGCGCGTCGATGAGCTGGTCCCGGCCATGGCCCGAAAGCTGGTGAACCCCACCGCGGCGGCGCAGATCCGTGAAATGGTTCGCCAGACGACCAACGAGCGGCAATCCTCCAATGGCCGCATCTCGATGACGGATGGGCGGAATTTCCAGTTCGCAGCTGTACCGCTTCCCGATGGTAACGCACTCTTCACAATGGTGGACGTGACAGATTCAAGCCGGATCGAAGCGGCCCTTCGCGAGCGCGCGACGGCGCTTGAGGAAGCGGACCGCGTGAAGACCGACTTCGTCGCCAATATGAGCTACGAGCTGAGAACTCCGCTGACCTCGATCGGCGGCTTTGCCGAGCTTCTGGGCGGCGGCTACGCCGGTGATCTTAGCGCCAAGGCGAAGGATTATGTTGGAGCGATCCTCGAATCCGTCGATCGGCTTTCCAATCTAATCAACGACGTTCTCGATCTGACGACCGGCGACGCGCGCGGCGTCGCGCTCGAAAAGGAGCGGGTCGACCTGGGAGGCCTGTGCCGGGCTGCGGTCGATACGGCAAAATCGCGAGCCGCAGAAAAAGCCCAGAAGCTGGAGGCAGAGATTTCGCCATCGACCGGGCACGTATTCGGCGATGCCCGGCGCCTTCGGGAATCCGTCGAGCACGTGCTTCAGAACGCGATTGGCTATTCGGAACGAAAGGGTCGGATCACGCTGGCCTCGGAGGGCGACAAAAAGCAGGCGGTCATCCGAATCAGGGACAACGGCCCAGGAATTGCGTCAGAAGATCTGCCACGGGTATTCGACCGTTTTCACCGGATCAACGAGGCTGGCTTTCGCGGCGAGGCGGCTCTTGGCCTAGGGTTACCGCTAACGCGGCAGTTCATCGAGGCTCACGGTGGCACAGTCGAGCTTGAATCGAAGAAGGGGAGCGGCACGACCGTGACCCTGATCATTCCCCGCGGGTCGCGATGATCTTGAAGGACGAGGATGCGACGACCCTCCTTGGCGCACGGCTCGCTCTCGTTGCTCGTCCAGGCGATGTGATCACGCTTTCTGGTCCGCTCGGGGTTGGCAAGACCGCGCTCGCCAGGGGCCTCATCTCTGCCCTCGGCCATGAGGCCGACGTTCCAAGCCCGAGCTTTGCAATCGTGCAGCCCTATGAGGAGCTGGAGCCACCGGTTTGGCATGTTGATCTGTATCGGATCGACGACCTCTCGGAAATTGACGAGCTCGGCCTCGATTCGGCGACCGAGGCGTTGCTGCTCGTCGAGTGGCCCGACCGGATGAGACCCGGCGCATGGCCCGACGCACTCGCCCTGTCGCTCGACTTTGGGCAGAACGGCGACAGAATCTTGACAGCCAACGTGCCCGCGTCATGGGAAGGGCGATGGCCCCCTCGATGAAACCGCCCGCCCATGCCCCTGAATTCCTTGCCGCTTTCGGCTGGGAGGGGTCGGAAATCCTGCCGCTCGCCGGTGACGCATCGTTCCGCCGCTACTTTCGGGTCGTGAACGGCGAGCGAAGCGCAGTGCTGATGGACGCGCCGCCGCCGCATGAAGATCCTCGGCCTTTCGTGGCTGTCGCCGAATGGCTGACCGGGCGCGGTCTCAGCGCTCCAGAAATCCTCGCTCTGGACCTCGAAAAGGGGTTGCTCCTGCTCGACGATTTCGGAAATGCGCGTCTGAGGGAGGCGCTGGATTCCGATCCGACGCGCGAACGCGACCTCTACGAGCTTGCGACCGACGTCCTCATTCATCTCCACCAGCATCCGCCCATGGTCGGATTGCGGCCTCACGGCGTCGAGCAGTGGCTTGAGGAATTGGAGCTGTTCACTGACTGGTATTGTCCGGCCGTCGGGGTGATCGTCGATAGGGAGGCATACCGAAACGCCTGGCGCGAAGTGCTGGAACTGATCGCGCGCGACGGGCTTGGGCCGGTAACGGTCCTTCGTGATTATCATGCCGAGAATATCATGCTGGTCGAGGGCCGCGACGGCGTCTCCCAGTTCGGACTTCTCGATTTCCAGGACGCCCTTGCCGGCCACCCCGCCTATGATCTCGCCTCGGTCCTCGAAGATGCCCGAAGGGATGTAACCCCGTCGATAGAACGGGCGATGATTGACCGCTACAGTTCCGCGACCGGTCACGGCGAGGCATTCGAGCGGGCCTATTGGGCGCTCGCGGCGCAGCGCAACACGCGAATCCTGGGTGTGTTTACCAGGCTGTGGAAACGCGACAACAAGCCGCACTATCGCCAATTTCAGCCGCGCATGTGGGGATTGCTCGAGCGCGACCTCGCTCAGCCTCATCTCGTCCCGGTCAGGATGTGGTTCGACGCCAATATCTCTCCCGAGCATCGGCTAGAGCCGTGGAAACAGGCGGCGTGAGCCAGGCGAAGCGCGCACTGCGACTTCGCGCCGAAGTTCCGGCGGAAGTTCCCTCGACCGCAATGATCATGGCCGCCGGGCTTGGAAAGCGAATGCGTCCTTTGACGGCGACCAAGCCCAAGCCGCTCATCGAGGTCGGCGGCAAGGCGCTTTTGGACCACGTGCTCGAGAGACTTCGTGCATCAGGCGTCAAGAAGGTGGTGGTCAATGTCCACTACCTCGCGGGCGCTCTCGAAGCGCACCTGATGAGCCGCGATCACGGGCTCGAGGTCGTGATCTCCGACGAGCGCAATCTGTTGATGGAAACGGGCGGAGGCCTGGTGAAGGCCGCACCTCTGATCGACAGCGACCCGTTCCTCGCGCTCAACAGCGATAATCTGTGGATCGATGGTCCCGCGGACACGCTGAAGCTGCTTGCGTCCCAATGGGACGATTCGAAGATGGATGCGCTTCTTCTGCTCGTTCCGCTGGCGCGTGCTCTCAATCACAGCGGGATCGGCGACTTTCACATGGACCGAACCGGCCGAGTTCGACGACGCCAGCGCAGCTACGTCGCACCCTTCGTGTTCACCGGGATCCAGATCATCTCCAAACGACTGCTTCGCGATGCGCCGGAGGGGCCGTTCTCAACCAATGTCCTGTGGGACCGGGCGATCGAGGATGGGCGCTGCTTTGGCGCTGTCCACCAGGGTCTGTGGTTCGACGTCGGTACTCCAAAGGCGATACAGCAGACGGAAACGGCGCTCGAGAATGCCTGACCCGAAACGGGTCGCCGTCTTTACGATTCCATCCCACCGTTCCTTCGCCGATGCCCTTGCCGCCGGACTGATCGCGCGCTTCGGAAAAGCACCGCTGTCGCTCGCCCGCGGCAGAATCCTGCTCCCGAACAATCGTGCTGTGCGTGCGCTTACCGAAGCGTTCGTAAGGGCCAGCGGAAACGGGCTCCTCCTTCCAAGGCTTATCCCAATTGGCGATCCCGAAATCGACGAGCGGCTTGGAGGCGCCCTTGAATCGCTCGATCTTGAGCCTCTCCCGCCGGCTATCGGATCGATCGAGCGGATCTTGAGGCTCGGCTCGATCCTCGGCTCCCACGGAGCGGCCGAGGACCTGCGCCTCGCTGCGGACCTTGCGCGAACTCTCGATGCGCTTCTGGTCGAAGAGGTCGCGCCGGGGGAGCTTCGCGATGCCGTTGGCGGATCGACCGATCTCGCGAAGCATTGGGAAAAGTCACTCGAAAAGCTGCGTCTGATCTACGAGGCTTGGCCGCAGATCCTGCGCGACAGCGGCGAAATCGACTTGGCCGAGCTGCGCAACCGGCTGCTTCACCGGCTGGCCGAGCGTTGGGCCAGCGAGCCGCCGACAGACTTTACCGTCGCAGCGGGAATCACCACGGCAGCGCCGGCCGTTGCTTCGCTCGTCGGCCGTATTGCCCGGATGGCTGGCGGATTGGTCGTTCTACCCGGCCTCTGGCTGAGCGATATATTCCCGAAGGACGAGTGGGACTCGCTTGGTCCTGACGACAGGGGACGGGGCCAACCGACACACCCGCAGTACCATCTCAAGCTCCTCCTCGAGAGAATCGGAGTCGCTCGCGAGGAAGTGCATCGTTGGCGATGGTCGGGGCGCGCTTCCTCACCTCCGGCACGCTCGCGCGCCGTCGCCAACGCAATGGCGGCACCAGCCTATTCGCACAAATGGAAGGACCTTCGAGCGTCGGACCGGCGCCTTGGCGGGATCCGCCTCGCCGAGCTTCCCGATCCTGCGGCGGAAGCGGAGGCGATCGCGCTGGCTCTGCGCGGAACACTTGAGGTCCCTGGCAAGACGGCGGCGCTCGTCAGCCCGGACCGTCAACTTGCAGGGCGCGTCTCGGCGTTACTCCGGCGCTGGGGGATCGAAGCGGACGATAGCGCGGGAAAAACGCTCTCCCAGCTTGCCCCCGGCACCTTGCTCCTCGCAATCGCTTCAGGAGCGGCCGAAGAGCTCGCCCCTGTGCCTCTAATCGCGCTTCTCAAACATCCGCTCGTCGGCGGCGAGGGCGAGGAGCGGGCAATGTGGCTCGACCACGTCCGCTCGCTCGATCTTGCGCTTCGCGGACCGCGACCTCCTGCCGGGCTTGACGGACTTGATGCTCGATTTGCCCAAAAGGGCGTGATGCGCGAGTGGGGCGCAGTTCGAGAACGCGTGGCGGCGTTCGGCGCTTCGCTCCGCGAACCTCTCCCCCTTTCGGAATTCGCGGCGCTCATCGGCAAAGCGGCAACCGAACTGACCGATTCTCGAGCCTGGCGAGGGCCTGATGGCCGAATGGCCGCAGAGCTCCTTGCCGAGCTGCAGTCGTCGCCGTCGGCAGCGTCCTTGAGAGTGGCTGCCGAGGATGCCGTTCCACTCCTTAGGCAGCTTCTTGATCAGCAATCGGTCCGTCCGCCTTACGGTGGGCACCCGAGGATCTTTATCTGGGGCCTTCTTGAGGCGCGGCTCCAGCGCGCGGACCTGCTCGTCCTTGCCGGATTAAATGAAGGAGTTTGGCCGGCGCTGCCTGCGCCTGACCCCTGGCTGCCGCCCAAAGTTCGATCAAGACTGAAAATGCCGACGCTCGAGTTCCGGATCGGCCTTTCGGCTCACGATTTCGCGAGCGCGCTCGGGGCGCCCGAAGTGCTGATCACGCGTTCCAAGCGCGACAGCCGCTCACCGACCGTCGCATCGCGTTTCCTTCTGCGGCTCGCCGCGATCAGCGGCGGCCTTCCTCGCGATCATGTTCTGGAGAGAATTACCCGGGCGCTCGACGATCCAGGGCCACCCGTCCCAGTGAACCGCCCGGCGCCCGTACCGCTCCTGGAACAGCGACCGAACTCGATTTCCGTGACCTCGGTGGACCGGCTCAAAGCGGATCCGTTTGCTTTCTACGCAAGCTCGATCCTGCGACTGAAATCGATCGATCCAGTCGACGCCGATTTCACTGCAAGGTGGAAAGGCGAGGCGGTCCACAAAGTCTTCGAGGAATGGCTGGTCCATGACGGATGCGACCCCGCCAAGCTCAGGGTGCGTGCCGAACAGCTGCTTTCCGGCGAAGCTATCCACCCCATGCTTCGGGCGCTTTGGGCGCCGAGGCTCCTCGAGGCGATCGACTGGATTGCCGACCTTGAGCGGGCCAACCAGGCGGAAGGAAGGAGACCGTTTCGAGCCGAGATCGAAGGTGAGGCTAAGCTCTCCGGCATTCTCGTCCACGGACGGGCGGACCGTATCGACCTGTTCCCGGACCACGGCTTGGCGATCATCGATTACAAGACCGGCAAACCGCCGTCCCAAAAGGCGGTCAAGGAAGGTTTTGCACTGCAGCTTGGATTGCTTGGCCTGATCGCGCGCGAGGGCGGGTTTGAGGACGTCAGCGGGAGGCCGGAAGCTTTCGAATATTGGTCGCTTCAACGGTATCGAGGGAAATTCGGCCGGCTGATGCGCGCCGATAAGGACATGTCGCCGGAAGAGTTCCTGTCGCACGCCGGCACGAGCTTTGCAGAGGTTGCTCGTGACTATCTAACGGGAACAAAGCCCTTCGAGGCCAAGCTCAACCCGGCTTACGCGCCTTACGACGATTACGACCAGCTGATGCGGCTCGAAGAATGGTACGGCCGCAAATGAAGGGTCTATCGGCGGGATTTCTTCTTGACCTTCGAGGCATAAAGCAGCGCTGCGACGATCGCGGCCGACCCAATGCCGACCGCAACACCTGCCTTCACCAGCTTCGCGCGGCGCTCTTCGCTGGCCTTGTCATCATCATCGTTGGTATCGCTCATCGGGCATTCTCTATGGCCTTCGATGGCGCTTTGGAAGCCACATGAGCGAGCGTCTAAAGCCATTTCCGGAGCTCAAGGGCGACCAAGCGCTTGCGGTCGACCCGATGGCCCACGCTTCTGTTTCGGCCTCTGCCGGCAGCGGCAAGACGCAGGTCCTTACGGCGCGCGTCCTGCGCCTCCTGCTTCAGGGAGCGCGGCCCGAATCGATCCTCTGTCTGACATTCACCAAGGCCGCGGCTGCGGAAATGGCGAACCGTATCGGCGCTCGTCTGGCCGGCTGGGTTCGGTTGAAAGACAGCGATCTTGCGGCCGATCTCGGAAATCTCGGAGAATCAATCGATTCCAGGACCCGCGAGCGAGCGCGCCAGCTCTTCGCACGCGTGCTCGACTGTCCTGGCGGTCTCAAGATCCAGACCATCCATGCCTTTGCCCAGTCGCTGCTCGCGGCGTTCCCCGCCGAGGCGGGAATCTCGCCGGGCTTCCAGCCGATCGAGGGGAGGGCGGAACAGGAGCTGGTTCGGCGAACGCTCGCAGATTTGATGGCCGATGCCGAAGCTCGCGGCAAAGCCGGACTCACGAGCGACGTTCAAAGCCTCAGCCGGCGCCTCGGCGAGGTAGGAGCGGTGGACTATCTAAAGGTCTGCGCCCGCAAGTCAGAGGCGATGGAACGTCTTGGTCCTCCCGGAAGAATCGAGCCCAGGATTCGAGCGATCATGAAGCTGCCCGAGGAATCGGTCGAGCAATATATCGTCCATCATTGCGGCGACGACCGCTTTGACTGCGATCTTCTTCGAGCGGTCGCGGAGGCGAACCGCAAATGGGGCGCTCAAACAGGGTTGGGTCATGCAGAAGTCATCGATGAGTGGCTGACTCTCACTCCGATCGAGCGCGCGGCGCGTCTTGATGAACTGCGCAAGGTCGTTCTCACTGAGAAGGAAACGATCCGTGTTTCTCCGGGTCAGGCGAAGGCCGAGCCCTATTACGAAACCCACGCCGGGCGCCTCGCGGTCCTTATTGGCGAGCTGCTCCAGATCCAGAATGGTGCGCGGCTTGCAGCTGACATTGCCTCGGGCCTGCGTGCCGGACAAGCCTTCGCCAAAGCTTACAGCCGGTCAAAGCGCGCCGCAGGGGTCGCGGACTTCAACGATTTGATCGAGTGGACACGCACACTTCTCGCCACTCCGGACATGGGAGACTGGGTTCGCTACAAGCTCGACCGCGAAGTGGACCATCTGCTCGTCGATGAAGCACAAGACACCAACCCGGCGCAGTGGGAGATCATCGAGGAGCTGGTCGAGGAATATTTCAGCGGTTCCAGCGAAAGCGAGGACCGGCACCGCACCTTGTTCATGGTCGGCGACTTCAAGCAATCGATCTACGGATTCCAGGGAACCGACCCCAGGCGGTTCATCGAGGCGCGGGAGCACTTCAGGTCCCGAGCCGAGCAGCTTGGCGTTGCGGACCAAACGCTGGATCTGTTCAAAACTCGGGCTTGCCGGTTTCGCGACCTTTCGCTTGCCGCAAGCTTTCGCTCTTCCCAGCCGGTGCTCGATGTTGTCGATGCGCTTATCGCCCAGCTTGGCCATCAGGCCCTGGGCCTGAGCGAGCCGCCGCCGCCGCACGTTGCACATCATCAGGAACGCCAGGGACAGGTCGAACTTTGGAGGCCATTCGCGCCGGACGTCGAAGAGGAGGGCGAAGAGGGCGAGGAACGGTGGGTATCTCTTCGCGCTCGGCAATATGCTGACGCGCTCACAGAACGCATTCGGGGCCTGGTTGACGAAGCGCCCTACCTCGCCTCGACGAACAAGGCGCTAACTCCGGGCGACATTCTCATCCTGGTCAGGAGCCGGGGCGAGCTTGCTTCACTCATCGTTGCTCGGCTCTTTTCCGCCGGGATTCCAGTCGCTGGAGTCGATCGCCTGCACCTGCATGAACCGCTCGCCGTCCAGGACATACTTTCGGCAGTGAAGTTCGCGGTCCAGCCCAATGACGACCTCAACCTTGCCTCCTTGCTTGTGTCGCCTCTGATTGGCTGGGATCAGGAACTGCTTCTCAATCTCGCTTACGGGAGAAAGCGCGGGCTCTGGCGCGCGCTTCGCGAGCGCTTCGATGAGAATGACGATTTCCGATTGGCCCGCGAGACATTGAGCGAGCTCTTGAGGATTACTGATTTCACCATCCCGTCGGTATTCATCGAGACAATATTATCCGGACCAATGGACGGCCGACGGAAGCTCTATGCGCGCCTCGGACTTGCTGCTCGCGACCCCATCGATGAACTGATGAACAGCGCCCTGGAGTTCGAGCGCGACGAGACCGCTTCGCTGGACCACTTTCTTGCTTGGTTCTCGCGGGGAACGGTCGACGTGCAGCGCGATCCTGGCCGGCCCGGCAACGAAGTCCGGGTGATGACGGTGCATGGCGCCAAGGGTCTCGAAGCCCCTGTAGTGATCCTTGCTGACGCAACCTCGGATCCGGCGCGCCTCGGGCGCACTCCCGTCGCGCTTGAGCTGGAGCTCGGCTCCGGGGACGCCGTCCCGGTGGTTCGGCCCAAGAAAGACGAGCGGTGCTATCCCTTCGATGACCTTATCGAAGCCCATGAGAAACGCGATCTCGAGGAGCATTGGCGCCTTCTCTATGTCGCGCTGACGCGGGCGGCCGACCGGTTGATCGTGACAGGAGTGGCCCCCAAGCCGAAGAAGGACGGCTCCGAAGCGCGTCCTCCTGATTGTTGGCACGTGGCGGTTGAGCGGGCGCTGAATTGCCTTGAGGCAGGAATTGCGGACCACGGCCAATGGGGTCCCGAGCTCGTCTATGGAACCGTGGGTTTCCCAGGAGCGAGGCGAAAGGATACCAAGTCGCGCTCGTCGAGCGTTCCAATCCCAAAATGGGCGTTTTCGACCGCCCCGCCCGAGACGCGGCCGCCGCGACCCCTCGCTCCCTCAGCGATCGTGGTCGACAGCGAAAGAGCTCCTCCACCAAGCAATGCGACGCGCTCTGCGGCATTGCGCGGCACTTGGATCCATCAGCTCCTCGAGCGACTGCCTTCGATTGAGCCCGGCGCACGCGCCGCATCCGCGGATCGTTGGCTGCAGCAGTCGGCGCGGGTCGCCGATCCGGCCGTGAGGAGCGCGATCCTCAATGAGGTTTGTGCGATCCTTTCCGACAGCCGTTTTTCTTCCCTGTTCGAGGAGGGCTCGCTCGCCGAGGTGCCGCTCGCGGCCAGTCTTCCCGACGGCAGAGTCATCGCCGGTACGGTCGATCGCCTGCTGGTCGAGGAGAGGCGCATCTCCGTGATCGACTTCAAGACGGGGCGGGTGCCGGCGAGCGACGCGGACATCCCCGCTGCGCATCGAGCACAGATCGAGGCCTATGCGGACGCGCTTCAAGTCATTTTTCCCGGGCGGGACATCTCTGCCGCCCTCCTCTACACCACCGGTCCAAAACTGATCCAAGTCATGGGTTGAGAGCGAGGGGGCGAGGGCCCATATGCTTCGTCACGATTGCAGGAGAATTATCCGCCATGACCACCAAAACGGTCACCGACCAGAGTTTTTCAACGGAAGTATTGGGAGCCGATGGTCCAGTCCTCGTCGATTTCTGGGCCGAATGGTGCGGACCGTGCAGGATGATCGCTCCCGCGCTCGAGGAGATCGCCAACGATCTTGGAGACAAGGTGACGATCGCCAAGCTCAACATCGACGAAAATCCGGACACGCCCGGCCGCTACGGGGTTCGCGGAATCCCGACGATGCTGCTGTTCAAGTCTGGTCAGCCGATCGCTCAGAAAGTCGGAGCGGCTCCGCGCAGCCAGATCCAGCAGTGGCTGGAAAATAATCTGGACGTCCCGACCCAGCAGGCGAGCTGATAAGAGCTATTGCGGCGTCCCGGTCGTTTCGAGCCCGCGCGTATCGGGACGGAATCCCTCGTGTCTCGATAGCTCGTCGTTCGGCTCGAACCAGCCGATCCTGCTTTCCCAGAAGATATGAAATCCGGGAGCGACTGCGTTGGGATCATCGAGGGTCGTCACGCTGAAATCGAGCGTTTCCGGCTGATGGTCGACCTTCATCAAGAAAGGCGTCCCGCAATCCCCGCAGAACTCCCGATGACCGAAGCTCGAGGAGCGGACGGACCCCACTTTGTTCGCACCCTTGGTCCAGACGAAATCTTCGTTGGGGACGCTGGCAAAGACCATCGCCGGGGCCCCGCTGTTGAGCTGGCAGGTGCGGCAATGGCACCAGCCGCAGTCGAAGGGCTCGCTTTTGAGCTCGTAGCGCACAGCTCCGCACATGCAGCCACCGGTCAAGACTACCATTTGTTCACGGTCCCATTAATTGACTACGGCTAGGGCGCTCCTTACATCGCCCGCGACAATTTCCCAGAGCGTG
Organism: Sphingomicrobium sp.; assembly: GCA_036265105.1. Lineage (GTDB taxonomy): Bacteria > Pseudomonadota > Alphaproteobacteria > Sphingomonadales > Sphingomonadaceae > Sphingomicrobium. The sequence goes on along the minus strand of DATAPR010000027.1, from coordinate 127,722 downwards.
GGCGAGAGGTTTTTCGCCCTTTCTCAAGCGCCCGGGTTTTTAAGGGAATTCCATGTTCGCCGCAGTGGCAAAGAGCATCTTCGGATCGGCCAACGACCGCTATGTCCGCGGCCTTGGCAAATATGTCGACGCCGTCAATAATCTCGAGCCTTCGATCCAGGCCCTGTCCGACGACGACCTTCGCGGCCAGACCGGGCTGTTCCGGCAACGCCTTGCCGCCGGCGAGAGCCTGGAAAGCCTCCTCCCGGAAGCCTTTGCTACCGTTCGCGAAGCTGCGATCCGGACGCTTGGCCAGAGGCATTATGACGTCCAGCTGATTGGCGGCATTGCGCTTCATCGCGGAGAGATCGCCGAGATGAAGACGGGCGAAGGAAAGACGCTCGTTGCGACTCTCGCCGTCTATCTCAATGCGCTTGAGGGCAAGGGCGTCCACGTCGTCACCGTCAACGACTATCTCGCTCGCCGAGACGCCGACTGGATGGGCCAGATCTACCGATTCCTCGGAATGGGCGTCGGAGTGATCGTTCCCAACCTTACGGACGAGGAGCGGCGAGCGGCCTACGGCGCCGACATCACCTACGGGACGAACAACGAGTTCGGCTTCGATTATCTGCGCGACAACATGAAGTTCACGCGCGAGCAAATGGTCCAGCGGCCGTTCAATTTCGCGATCGTCGACGAGGTGGATTCGATCCTGATCGATGAGGCGCGCACGCCGTTGATCATTTCCGGGCCGACCGACGACAAGTCGGATCTCTACATCAAGGTCGACCGGATCGTGAAAACCCTCGTTCCTTCCGATTACGACCTTGACGAGAAAATGCGGAGCGTCGTCCTCACCGAGGAGGGCACGGAGAAGGCCGAGCGGATGCTCGAGGAAGCCGGTCTGATCGAAGGTCGTAATCTCTACGATATCGCCAACACCCAGGTCGTCCATCACTTGAACCAGGCGCTCAAGGCCAACGTCATGTTCAAGAAGGACATCGATTATATCGTCAAGGACGGGAAGGTTGTCATCATTGACGAGTTCACCGGCCGGATGATGGAGGGAAGGCGATGGTCTGACGGCCTTCATCAGGCAGTCGAGGCGAAGGAGGCCGTGCTGATCGAGCCGGAGAATCAGACGCTCGCCTCGATCACCTTCCAGAATTATTTCCGGATGTACCCGAAGCTTTCGGGCATGACCGGAACGGCGATGACCGAAGCGCCGGAATTCTTCGACATCTACAAGATGAACGTGGTCGCGATCCCGACCAACGTGGCTGTACTGCGCATCGACGAGGACGATGTCTTCTACAAGACCATGACCGAGAAGTTCGGCGCGATCACGGAGGAGATCCGCGCCAAGCAGGAGCTTGGGCAGCCGGTGCTTGTCGGGACGATCTCGATTGAGAAATCGGAAATGCTCTCGGAATATCTCGAGAAGGCCAAGATCAAGCACTCGGTTCTCAATGCCCGGTTCCACGAGCAGGAGGCGCATATTGTTGCCCAGGCGGGCCGGATCGGGGCCGTGACAATCGCAACGAACATGGCGGGCCGCGGAACCGACATTCAGCTCGGGGGCAATCTCGAGTTTCGGATGCAGGACGAGCATTCCGAACTGGAGCAGGGAACAGCCGAATACGAGGCGCGGGCCGAGAAGGTTCGTGCCGAGATCGTGACCGAAAAGCAAAGGGTGCTGGACGCTGGCGGCCTCTACGTTCTTGGCACCGAGCGTCACGAGAGCCGGCGGATTGACAATCAGCTGCGCGGCCGTTCCGGGCGCCAGGGCGATCCCGGGCTCTCGAAATTCTATCTGAGCCTCGATGACGACCTGCTGCGAATCTTCGGACCGCAAACAATGTTCTCGCGCCTGATGAACAAGAATCTCGAGGATGGCGAAGCCATCGTCAGCCCGTGGATCAGCAAGGCGATCGAAACAGCTCAGAAGAAGGTCGAGGCACGCAATTACGACATCCGCAAGCAGGTCGTCGAATTCGACGACGTGATGAACGACCAGCGGAAGGTCGTCTACGAGCAGCGTGCCGACATCATGGACGCAGACAGCGTTGCCGACGTGATCACCGATATGCGGGCGGAGACAGTAGCCGCGATTGTCGCAGTGAACTGCCCCGAAGGTACCTATCCCGAGCAATGGAACGTCGAGAATCTCAAGGAGAGCGTCGACGCCGTTTTCGGCCTTCAACCGCCGATCGAGGAATGGCTTCATGAGGAAGCGGTTGAGCCTCAAATGATCGCCGAGCGGCTTCAGAAGCTTGCCGATGAAACGATGGTCGCCAAGCTGGAAGGGGTCGAGCCGGAACGCTGGGGCGAGGTCGAGAAGCAGATCCTGATCCAGACTCTCGATCAGCACTGGAAGGAACACCTCGCAACGCTTGATGCCCTGCGCCAGGTCATTCATCTCAGGAGCTACGCCCAGAAGAAGCCGATCGATGAATATAAGCAGGAAGCCTTCCTGCTGTTCGAGCGGCTGCTTGTCTCGATCCGCGAGGAGGTGACACGCATCCTCATGCGTGCCCAGGTTCAGCTCGAGCCCGCTCCGCCCCCGGTGCTCCCCGACTTCATCACTCAGCATCTCGATCCCTTTTCGGGAGATGACGACACTGCTGACATCGACGCGGCGACCGGCGCGGTGCTCTCGAGTGTTCCGTTCACCAACATTCCGCAGCAGCCGATGCCCCATCGGGAAGGCGGAGTTGCCGAAGCGCCGATCAGCCGCAACGCGCCCTGTCCGTGCGGTTCGGGCAAGAAGTACAAGCATTGCCACGGGCAGCTCGCATAGCCGCGGAGCGGAGACCCGCTCCCAAGCCCATCGACCGGACAGAGCTGAGACGTGCCTACCGGCCAGACGAGGAGCTGGTTGCAAAGGAGCGGATCGACCAGGCCCGGCTGAATTCAGGTCAGCTTGAGGAGACGGCTGCCACCGCCCGCGCCCTCGTCAAAGGCATTCGGGCGCACAAGCCCTCGGGGGTCGATGCTTTTCTCCACGCCTACGACCTGGGATCTGACGAGGGGATCGCGATGATGTGCCTCGCGGAGGCTCTCCTTCGGGTTCCCGACGCACATACCGCCGATGAGCTGATCGCCGATAAGCTCGCTGGACCCGATTGGTCGGAAAAACTCGGACAATCCGGTTCGGCGTTCGTCAACGCGGCGACTTTCTCCCTGCTGCTGACCGGTAAGGTCCTCGAGGGCGCACAGGACCGGTCCGATAATTGGAAGGCGGCACTTGGCCGGGCGGTCGGCCGGCTTGGCGAACCCGTTGTGCGCACCGCGGTGCGCGAGGCAATGAAGATCCTCGGGCGCAACTTCGTCTTCGGTCGAACCATCGATGAGGCGCTGCGCCGGGCGGAGCCGGAGCAGCGTCGCGGACTCGGTCACAGCTTCGACATGCTCGGCGAGGCCGCGAGGACTTATGCCGATGCCGAACGCTATGCCGAAGCGTACCGAAAGGCACTCGACCGCATTGCCAGGGCAGCGCGGGGCGGTTTTCGATCATCGCCCGGCATCTCTGTAAAGCTCACGGCTCTCCATCCTCGATTTGAATATGCTCATTCGACCGAGGCCCTCGCGCAGGTTATCCCCGTGGTTCGCGAGCTCGCTATCAAGGCCTCCAAGGCCGACGTCCATTTCACCATCGATGCCGAAGAGGCCGATCGCCTCGAATTGCAACTCGACGTGTTCGAAGCCTTGCTCGCCGATGACGAGCTGTTTGCAAATGGCTGGGGCGGGTTCGGGATTGCGATTCAGGCCTATCAGAAACGAGCTGTGCCCTTGTGCGACTGGGTGATTGGCGCAGCTCGGGCACATGGGCGCAAGCTGATGGTTCGGCTTGTGAAGGGTGCCTATTGGGACACCGAGATCAAGGCCGCCCAGGTCGCCGGCCTTTCCGATTACCCGGTTTTCACCCGCAAGGCCGCGACCGACGTTTCTTATCTCGCATGCGCCAAGAAGTTGCTGGCGGCAAAGGACGTAATTTACCCGGCCTTCGCAACGCACAATGCGAATACGATCGGCCAGGTAAAAGCGCTCTCGGGCAAGGAAGGGTTCGAGTTCCAGCGCCTGCACGGCATGGGCGAGGAGCTTTACGAGGAGCTGGCAAAGCTCGAGCGGCATTTAGGGGACGAGCCGACTCCGGTCCGAATCTACGCGCCGGTCGGAAGTCACAAGGAACTGCTCGCGTATCTCGTCCGGCGGCTGCTCGAGAACGGGGCCAATTCGAGTTTCGTCAACAGAATCGCAGACGAGCAAGTGTCCGTCGGGGAGCTGGTTCGAGATCCGGTCGAGGATCTCGCTTCGCTCGAGCCCAAGCGCAATCCCAAGATCATTCTTCCACGAGACGTGTTCGGGCCCGAGCGTCGGAACAGCTCGGGCTGCGACCTTTCGGATCCGCTGGTGCGTGAGGCCCTGCTAGAAAGACTGAGGACGCTGGAGAGCAGCAGTTGGACGGCAATGCCGACGCTTGGGAAGGGCCACTCAAGATCCGTAACTTCGCCGAGCGACCGGCGGATCGAAGTCGGGAGGGTCCACGAGGCGACCGGCGAGGACGTCGATCGAATGGTCCGAGCAGCGTACGCGGCGCAGCTGGACTGGGAGTCACTTGGCGGAGAGGCGAGGGCAAGCCTCCTAGAGCGTACTGCAGATCTCTACGAGGAACACCGGGAAGACTTCTGGTCCCTCTGCATCCGTGAAGCGGGAAAGACGCTCCCAGACGCGATCCTCGAGGTCCGCGAAGCGGTCGATTTCCTGCGCTTCTACGCCTCGGAGGCTCGGCGGTACGCCCGCCCGATTCAATTGCCCGGGCCCACTGGCGAGCACAACGAGCTAAGACTGCATGGTCGCGGCGTGTTCGCCTGCATCAGCCCTTGGAACTTCCCATTGGCGATCTTCACCGGTCCGATTGCCGCAGCACTTGCAGGGGGCAATTCCGCGATTGCGAAGCCTGCCGAGCAGACGCCGCTGATCGGAGCCCTTGCGGTGGACCTCATGCATCGCGCGGGAATTCCGAAGGACGTAGTTCAGCTCGCTCCTGGAGATGGCAAAGTCGGGGCGGCGCTGACCGCGCATCCTTTGCTCGGCGGGGTGGCGTTCACGGGCTCGACCGAAACGGCTCGGCTCATCAACAGGACGCTTGCAGAGCGCGATGGGCCAATCATCCCTCTGATCGCGGAAACGGGTGGCCAGAACGCCATGATCGTCGACAGCTCCGCACTTCCCGAGCAGGTGACACGCGACGTCATCTCCTCGGCGTTCCAGAGCGCGGGCCAGCGCTGCTCGGCCTGCCGCGTCGTCTTCGTCCAGGAGGATGTGGCGGAGATCATGGTGGCGATGATCAGCGGTGCAGCCGAAGCCTTGAATATCGGCGACCCGGGCTCGCTTGCGACCGACCTTGGGCCAGTGATCGACGATGAAGCCAAAACGGCTCTCAACGAACATCTGGAATGGCTCGACAAGAACGCCAAACGCATCGTTAGACTGCCATTGCCCAGCGAAGCGTCCAACGGCAGCTTCGTCGCTCCCGCAATTTATGAAATCTCCTCGCTAAGCGACCTCAATCGAGAGAATTTCGGTCCAATCCTCCACATCATCCGCTTCGACGGCGAGCGCCTCGACCAAGTGGTCGATCAGATCAACTCGACGGGCTACGGCCTGACCCTCGGCCTTCAGAGCCGGATCGATACGGTCCGCGACTATGTCGAGGAGCATGCCCGTGTCGGCAACTTCTACGTCAACCGCAACCAGATTGGCGCAGTGGTGGAAAGCCAGCCCTTCGGTGGAGAAGGGCTCAGCGGAACCGGCCCGAAAGCCGGCGGACCCCATTATGTGCCGCGTTTTGCGACCGAGCGCGTGACTTGCATCGACACGACCGCGGCTGGCGGAAACGCCAGTCTCATGGCTTCGATCGACGGCTGAACCTAAGGCAATGGCACGAAAGGGGGAAAGCGAGGCCCTTCGGTCGGGTTTGAGCGCATCCCAGGAGATTTCTATGTCGACCATTGCCGAATGGCGCGATCTTTTCGCTCGACTTGTGGTTGCAAATGTCGGGGTCAGTCGGGGCAGCGACGTAGAGGCGGCGTTCCGTTCGACGCCGCGCGAAGATTATCTCGGGCCAGGGCCGTGGAAGCTATTCACTGCGGGGGGATATGTGGAGACGCCCTCCGCGGACCCGCGCTTCATCTATCAGGATGTGACCGTTGCGCTCGTTCCCGAACGCAGCATCAACAACGGCCAGCCGACATTGCACGCGCTTTGTCTTTCAATGCTGGCCATCCGGGCCGGCGAGTCCGTGCTGCACGTGGGCGCTGGAACAGGCTATTACACGGCAATTCTCGCGGCCCTTGTCGGGAGTGAAGGGTCGGTGACTGCCTACGAGGTGGAAGCTGATCTTGCGAAACGAGCCGAGGCTTCATTCGCGGATCAACGCAACGTCACAATTTTCGGCCATTCCGGATCGGCGGCTCCGCTGCCCATTGCTGATGTCATATATGTGAATGCCGGGGCAACCGAACCGCTCGACGTCTGGCTGGATGCCCTTGGACCAGGAGGCAGGCTGCTTTTCCCACTAACGCCCGCCACAGGTGTCGGAGGAATGCTTTTGGTTTCCCGCAGTTCGGACGACGCCGCCTTCGCTGCCCGTTTCATTAGTCGGGCTATGTTCATTCCCTGCGTCGGCGCCAGAAGCGAGGATACCGCAACCAAATTGACCGACGCCTTTCGGCGCACGGACTGGGCTGAGGTTCGATCGCTTCGTCGCGGCGGCATTCCGGATGAGACCAGCTGGGTTGCGGGATCAACGTGGTGGTTGTCCAAACAACAATCGCAGTGAGGCTCGGTCGTGCGGGCGCGACGTGTCCGCAACTTTGAAAGGTGCTAGCCAACACGTTGAAAAATAGAGATGTTTTGAATGATGGCTCCCCGGGCCTGATTCGAACAGGCGGCCGTCCGATTAACAGTCGGATGCTCTACCGCTGAGCTACCGGGGAGTGTCCCTGACGGGCAGGCGGCTAGATAGCGTGACCTTCCTTAAAGGCAAGTGATTACGTCGCAAACTGCTCCATCGCGATGCGCTCGTCGAGCGCATGTTCGGGATCGAACAACAGCGTTAGAGAACGCTCGCGGTCGAGCCGGATCTCGACCCTTGCGACGTCGCGGACTTCGGTCTGATCCGCGACAGCGGAAACCGGCCGATTTTCAGCCTCGAGGATCGTAAGCGAAATCGCTGTATCGTCCGGAAGAATTGCTCCGGACCAGCGGCGGGGCCGGAACGGGCTGATCGGGGTCAGGGCAAGCATCTTCGCTTGTAGGGGAAGAATCGGTCCTCGCGCCGACAGATTGTAAGCGGTCGATCCAGCGGGCGTCGCGACCAGCACGCCGTCGCAGGCGAGTTCGGGAAGGGCGACGCGGCCGTTCACGGCGATCTCTATCTTGGCGGTCTGACGCGTTTCCCTCAGGAGCGAGACCTCATTCATCGCTGCATGGGTGAAGGTCTTGCCGGCAACGGTTGTGGCGCTCATCTCGAGCGGGGCCACCCGAATTCCCTTTGCGAGATCGATACGCTCGGGCAGGCGGTCCAGTCGCCAGTCGTTCATCAGGAACCCGACGGTTCCTCGGTTCATTCCGAACACGGGAACGCACGCTCTTTCGCCATCGAGCATCTCGTGAAGGGTGTGAAGCATGAACCCATCGCCGCCGAGCGCGACGAGCACATCGGCTTTTTTGGCATCAGCGAAACTGTATCGGCGGCGGAGCAGCGCCTCGGCGGCAGTCGCAACCCCCGTGTGGGACGATAGTAGGCCGACTCCACGGCTCGACAGGTCGACCCTGGCCTTCTCGTGGCCCTGGGATGAGTCCGCGTTCAAACCTTGCTCCTCAACCTGTCCTCGACCAGGGCAAGATAAGAGGATCGACGCTGAAGGTCACTGTCCCGTTTCGGGGCGCGTTTCTCGGACCCGGTTCCGCGCCTTCGATCCACTCGTTAGCCGCAATCGCATGCTGAGATGGGACAGCATTACGAAGTGGGGGAGGCGGGGGTCCGACGTCGGGGCATCGGCGCCCGTCTCTCCCACACGCGACCTCATGCTCGAAGCGGTAATCGCGCACGAGCAGGTCGACCTTCTTTTTCAGCCGATCTTCGATGCGGAAACGGGGACGGTAGCTGCCGCCGAAGCTCTTGTCCGGTGCGCAGCCGCGCGCGACGCGGAGAGTCTCTTTTCGAGGGCGAGCTCCGCTGCCTTGGACGAACGACTGTCCCGTCTCGTGCAGCGAAAGGCGCTCGGCTGTGCGGCCGTTTGGGAAGGGGCGCTCAAGGACATTCGGATATCGATCAACCTGCTTCCGGCCGATATCTGCCGGGCAGGCTACGATCGCTGGCTGCTCGACGAGATCGATTTGGTGGGAATTAATCCTAAGCGAATCACGCTCGAGATCACCGAAGGAGCGCTCGTCACCGACCATGAAGCGGTTGCTTTACGCCTCATGACGCTGCGCGAGGCTGGGCTCAAAATCGCGGTCGATGATTTCGGAACGGGGTACGCCAGTCTTGCTTATTTGACATCGCTGCCCCTCGATATGCTGAAGATCGACAAGGGCCTCGTTGCTGAGATCGTTCGGCGCGAGCCGGACCGGATCGTCGTCAAGGCGCTCATCAGCCTGGCTCGCGAGCTCGGCCTCCAGGTCGTCGTCGAGGGTGTCGAGAGCGCTGAACAACTCGCGCTTCTGAAGGATTGGGGCTGCGGTCTCTATCAAGGCTTTTTTGGAGCTCCTCCGCTCACTCACCAGGAACTCAGCGACTTTGCTATGCGGCAACCAGCTCTTTCTTCTCTCCAGCAGCAGCAACCCGGGAAAGTCCACGCGATAGCTGCAATGCACCGTTGAGACGCGCCTCGGGCGTCGACCAAATCCTTCCGACGGTCATCTTGCTGTCGGGCCTCAGCTTTGCCGATCCCTTCAACCGGTCGATGTAGCCGAGCAGCCCCGAAAGGTCGGGGAACCCGCTCTCCACGAACGTCACGACCGCGCCCTTGGGACCGATATCGAGCTTGGCGATCATCGCTTCGCGGCAATTGAGCTTCACTTCGACAATCTTCATGAGATTGGCGGTCTCTTCGGGAAGCGCACCGAAACGGTCGATCAGCTCGGCCGCGAACGCATCGATTGCTGGGCGATCCTCGAGCTCGCCGAGCCGCCGGTAGAGTCCCATCCTCAGATCGAGATCCGGCACATAATGCTCGGGAATCATGATTGGCGCATCGACACTGATTTGCGGCGAGAATTCCTCCTTTACAGGGGTCCCGCCAGCCTTGAGTTCCACGATCGCGTCCTCGAGCATCGACTGGTAGAGCTCGAATCCGACCTCCTTTATGTGGCCCGACTGCTCATCTCCAAGCAGGTTTCCGGCGCCGCGGATATCGAGATCGTGGCTGGCGAGCTGGAAGCCGGCGCCTAGACTGTCGAGCTCCGTCAGGACCTGCAGGCGCTTGCTAGCAGCCTCGGTGATCGAACGGTTCGAGGGCATGGTCAGATAGGCGTAGGCGCGCGCCTTCGAGCGCCCGACGCGGCCTCGGAGCTGGTAGAGCTGGGCAAGACCGAAGCGGTCGGATCGATACACGACGAGCGTATTGGCGCTCGGGATATCGAGGCCACTCTCGACGATCGTCGTCGAGAGCAGAAGGTCGTATTTGCGATCGTAGAAGGCGCTCATGCGCTCCTCGACCTGGCTCGCGCTCATCTGTCCGTGAGCGGTTATGGATTTCACCTCGGGGACCTGGGTTCGGAGCCATTCCTCGATATCCGGCAAATCGGCGATCCGCGGCACGACGAAGAAACTCTGGCCGCCCCGGAAATGCTCTCGAAGCAGCGCCTCGCGCAGAACCACCCCGTCGAACGGCGTCACATATGTCCGCACCGCAAGACGATCCACAGGTGGAGTCTGGATCACCGAAAGCTCGCGAAGCCCGCTCATCGCCATCTGAAGCGTCCGCGGGATCGGAGTGGCGGTCAACGTCAGGACGTGGACATCGCTTTTCAGCGCCTTGAGACGCTCCTTGTGAGCAACCCCGAAGTGTTGTTCCTCATCGACAATGACGAGACCCAATCTCTTGAAATTTATCGATTTTGCAAGCAACGCGTGCGTGCCGATGACGATGTCCAGGGTGCCGTCGGCGATTCTCTCCCTGGTCCGCTTGGCTTCCGCGGCGGGCACGAGGCGCGAGAGTCTCCCGACGTGGATCGGAAAGCCGTGAAATCGCTCAACGAAGTTCGCGTAATGCTGACGCGCAAGCAAGGTCGTTGGACAAACCAGAGCAACCTGTTTTCCCGACATCGCCATCACGAAGGCGGCTCGCAGCGCAACTTCGGTCTTGCCGAAGCCGACGTCGCCGCACACTAGCCGGTCCATCGGTCTGCCCGCCTCGAGGTCGCCGAGCACATCGTCGATTGCGCGGTCCTGGTCGTCCGTTTCCTCATAGGGAAAACGGTTGACGAATTCGGGGTAGCTGGCGTCCGGTTCTGCAATCACGCCCGGCCGAGTGGCGCGCATCGCGGCAGTCTTGATGAGTTCGGCGGCAATCTCGCGAATTCGCTCCTTCATTCGCGCCTTGCGGCGCTGCCACGCTTCACCGCCGAGACTGTCGAGTGTGACGCCTTCGCTGTCGCTGCCGTAGCGGGAGAGCAATTCGATGTTCTCGACCGGTACGTAGAGCTTGTCGCCGCGCGCATATTCGAGCGCGACGCAGTCGTGAGGCACCTTGCTGACCGGAATCTGGGTCAGGCCTTCATAGCGCCCTATTCCGTGGTCCGCGTGAACCACCAGGTCGCCAGGAGAGAGGGTCGCAAGCTCCTCGAGGAATGCGGCGGCGGCCTTCTTCTTGCGGCGCCGGACGAGCCGGTCACCGAGCATGTCCTGCTCGGTGAGCACCGCGACATCGGGCGTCGTGAATCCGTGGTCAAGCGGCAGAACGAGAAGAGCCGGCTGCGTTTTCGAACCAAGCGCCTCTTGCCAGTCGTCGGCGAGCTTGTGCGTCTTGAGGCCATGCTCGTCGAGAAGGCCACTCAGGCGTTCGCGCGCGCCTTTGGTATAGCTTGCAAGGACGACCTTGCGGCCGCTCCGTCGAAGCTCGCCGACATGCTTCGCGACAGCCTCGTAGACGTTGGCTTGCTGAGCGCGCTCAGGGGCGAAATCGCGAGCGGCCTCGACCGCGAAATCGATAACTCGCTCGGATTCAGGCTCATGGAACGGCGAGGCAAGATGGACCGGCCGCTCGGTTTCGATCCCTTCCCATTCCTTCTTGGAGAGATAAAGTGAGTGCGGCTCGAGCGGGCGATAACTTCCCGGCTCGCCCTCCATCGCACGCACGCGATTTTGGTAATAATCGTCGATCGCCTCCCGGCGCCCTTGGACAGCCTGGTCGGCCGCTGCATCGCGGACGACTAGATCGCCGTCTCCTAGATGGTCGAAGAGGTTTGCGAGGCGCTCTTCAAGCAGGGGTAGCCAATGCTCCATGCCGGACATGCGCCGCCCGCTGGACAGGGCCTGGTAGAGCGGATCCTGCGTCGCTGCAGCACCGAACTTCTCGCGATAGCCTGAGCGGAATCGTTTGATCGTCTCCGGGTCCAGCAGCGCTTCTGACGCGGGCATGAGGATGAAGTCCGAAGCTTGGTCGGTCGATCGCTGGTCGGTCGGATCGAAGCGGCGCAGGCTGTCGATCTCGTCACCGAAGAAATCGAGGCGCAAGGCCGTCTCCTCGCCTGCCGGGAAGAGATCGATCAATGAGCCGCGGACCGCAAATTCGCCATGCTCCGCGACCGTGTCGACGCGCTGGTAGCCAAGCGCATTCAACTGGCCGACGAGAACTTCGCGTTCGATCCGCTCGCCAAGCGCGATATTCCGCGTGAGCTGGCGGATGCGAAAAGGAGTCAAGAGTCGCTGCGTCGATGCGCTCGCGGTCGCGACGAGAAGCCGCGGCTTGCCGCGCTTTGCCTGCAAGGCGCTGAGGGTCGCCAGCCGCTCGGCCATGACTCGGAGCGCGGGCGACGCTCGATCGTAGGGAAGGCAGTCCCAGCCAGGAAGAGTCAGCACTTCGACTTCCGGAGCGAACAGCGGGACCGTGTCGGCGAGCCCTCGCATCGCCGCTTCGTCGGCGACAATCGCGACTGCTCGGCCGCCTGCGCTCCTCCCGTGGGCCGCGCGAGCAAGATCGGCGGCGAGCCAGGGAAGGAACCCACTTGGAACTCCCGCAAGGATGAGTGGATCCTTGGCTCGGAGGACCCGTTCGAGAGGCTCGGTCATCGGGCGATCCGGATATAGTCTAGCTTCTTCAAGGCCTCGATCATGGGACCCGCGAAGCGCTCCGGAGGTTTGGCGGTTCCATGAGCCCAAGCCAGGATGTCGACATCCTGGCTATCGAGCATCGCTTCGAACTGCGCGCGCTCGTCCAGGCTCCAGCAACGATGATGCGCGTCGAAGAAACCGCCGATCAGCATGTCGGCCTCCCTGGTGCCGCGATGATTGGCGCGCCAGGCGAGGCGCTTCAGTTCCGGGTCGGGAGGCATGCTGGGCATGTAGGTTCGCATCGACTTCATGTCACCCCAGCCAAGAGAGAGTTTCAGGAATCACTGGGGTCCAGGAAACAGATTCCGGCACCGGCTGGAATGACGGCTCCTGTTGTGGCTAGAGACGGCAATGCGGCCCGAAATCCTCAATCCGCTGTTTACTGAGCTCGAGGCGCTCAAGGGCGTCGGTCCCCAGGTTTCGAGGCTGCTCAAGAGGCTTGCCGTCACCAGGATCGTCGACTTGCTCTACCACCTGCCGACCGGGTCGATAGAGCGCATCGCGGCGCCGGCGGCGAATGCCTCGCTCCTCGGCCGCAATGTCATTTTGGAGCTGACGCCGTTTGACAGCCGCGAGGGCCGATCCGGCCGGGGCCCGACAAGAATCTACGCGAGCGACAATGAGGGCAAGACGATCAGTCTCGTCTATTTCAACAATCCCAGCTGGGCCAAGCGCACCTTGCCCAAGGGAGAAAAGAGGATCGTCTCGGGCAAGCTCGAGCAATATGGCGGCGAATGGCAGATCGTTCATCCCGAAGTCTCAGAACCGGGCAAGGGTCCGCCGCCGCAGATTCTTGAACCGGTCTATCCCTTGACCGAGGGGTTGACGAACAGGCGCATCGGCGAACTGATGCGCGAGGCGCTTTTACGCGCCCCCGAACTCCCCGAATGGATTGAACCGAGCCTTATCGATCGCCAGAGCTGGCGAGGCTGGCGTGCATCGCTCGCGGAGGCCCATCGGGAGCCGGGAGCCGCGCGCGAGCGGCTCGCTTATGATGAGATCTTCGCCAATCAGCTTGCATTCATGCTTCTGCGCCAGTCACAAAGACGGCACCGGACGACAGCGCTTGCGGGCACGGGCGAGCTCATTCGCAAGCTCAAACTCCCTTACCAGCTGACCGATGCTCAACGACGGGTCATTCGGGAAATCCGCGGCGACATGGCGCAGACGGTTCCAATGCTGCGCCTGCTTCAGGGGGACGTCGGATCGGGCAAGACCCTGGTCGCACTCGCGGCAATGCTGAGCGCGGTTGAAAGCGGCGCACAGGCAGCTTTCTTGGCCCCGACAGAAATTCTTGCCCGCCAGCATCATTCGACCCTGCTTGGCCTGCTCGACAGTATCGGAGTGCGCGTCGCTATCCTCACCGCACGCGAGAAGGGCAGAGCTCGAGAAAGCGTCGTAATGGGTCTCGCCGACGGCTCGATCGACGTCCTTGTCGGAACGCACGCGATTTTTCAGGAAAAGATCGCCTACAAGCAGCTGGGTCTTGCGGTAATCGACGAACAGCATCGGTTCGGGGTGTCACAAAGACTGCTTCTCGCATCCAAGGCGGAGCATCCCCCGCACCTGCTGGCTATGACCGCGACTCCAATTCCTCGCACGCTGACGCTCACTCAATATGGCGAGATGGACGTAAGCCGGATCGACGAGATGCCGCCGGGGCGAGGGGCAGTCGAGACCCGGGTGATCAGCGAAGAGCGGCTCCCGGATGTGATCGAAGGCCTCGCTCGCCACATTGCTGGGCGAGGGCAGGCCTATTGGGTTTGTCCGCTGGTGGAGGAGAGCGAGAAATTGGATGCCGCGGCGGCGGAGGAGCGAGCGCGTGCCCTCAAGCTCCGCTTCGGGGAAGACAAGGTCGGGCTCGTTCACGGCCGGATGAAAGGCCCCGACAAGGATGCAGTCATGACGCGCTTCGCCTCGGGCGAGCTGGCGGCCCTAGTTGCAACGACCGTCATCGAAGTGGGGGTCGATGTTCCGACCGCGACCTTGATGATCGTCGAAGGCGCCGAGCGGTTCGGACTGGCCCAGCTCCATCAGTTGAGGGGCAGGGTCGGGCGGGGGAGTGACAAGAGTACTTGCCTCCTCGTTCGCGGCCCGAACCTCACCGACGTTGGCCGCGCACGCCTCTCATTGATGCGGGAGACCAACGATGGATTTAGAATCGCCGAGGAGGACCTGAGGCTGCGCGGCCCCGGCGAGATCCTCGGGACCCGGCAATCGGGAGAGGAGACATTTCGAGTCGCATCCTTCGAGGACGTAGAAAGGTTCGCTCCGGTCGCTCAGAGCGATGCCAAGCTGCTTCTCGAGCGCGATGGAGGTCTCAAGGGCGAACGCGGACAGGCGGCTCGGACCTGTCTCTATCTGTTCGAGCGGGACCAGGCCGTCGATCTCATCCGCTCGGGATGAGAATTGCACAAAATGAACCGATCGATCTTGGAAGCTAGCGGACCAGCAGCGCATGCCTCTTTTTTCCGAGGCTCAGCTTCAGCGGCTCGTCGGCAGGAGTGAGGACCAGGGTCGAATCGTTCACGGTGACGTCGCCGAGGCGCACCGCACCCTCCAGGATCTTGCGCTTGGCTTCCTTGTTAGAAGGCGTGAACCCAAGCGCGGTCAGGGCGTGGGCGATGTTCATGCCTTCGCCGAGCGAAAGCGTCGGCAGATCCTCTCCTGATCCCCCGCCCTCAAACGTCTCCCGGGCGGTGCGCTCGGCCGCAAGGGCCGCGGAGCGTCCGTGAAGCATCGCCGTCGCCTCGGTCGCCAGAACGATTTTTGAATCGTTGATCTTGGCACCCGGCAAACTCTCGAGGCCGCCGATTTCGTCGAGCGGGAGGTCGGTGAAAAGCCTGAGGAACCGGCCGACGTCCGCGTCCTGCGTGTTCCGCCAGAACTGCCAATAATCATAGGGGCTCAGCTGGCGCTCATCGAGCCAGACAGCGCCTTGCGCGGTCTTGCCCATCTTCGCTCCGTCAGCCGTCGTAATGAGGGGCGTCGTCACTCCGAACAGCTCGGCACCGTCGGTTCTCCTGGCGAGTTCGATCCCGTTGACGATGTTCCCCCATTGGTCAGAGCCGCCGAACTGTGCGCTGCAGCCGGCGAGCCTCGACAGTTCGAGGAAGTCGTACGCCTGGAGGATCATGTAATTGAACTCGAGAAAGGTGAGCGGCTGCTCGCGATCGAGCCGAAGTCGTACGCTGTCGAAGGTCAGCATCCGGTTGATCGTGAAATGTCGTCCGATCTCGCGGAGGAGGGGAATATATTCGAGCGTATCGAGCCAGTCGGCATTGTTCATCATGATCGCGTCGGACGGGCCGTCGCCGAAGGTCAGAAAACGCTCGAAAACTCGGCGGATGCCGGCGATGTTCGCTCCAATCTGATCGTCCGAAAGCAATTGCCGACTTTCGTCCTTGCCCGACGGGTCGCCCACCTTCGTCGTTCCCCCACCCATCAGAACGATCGGTCGATGCCCCGCCTGCTGCAGCCGTCTCAACATCATGATCTGAACGAGGCTGCCCACGTGCAGGCTGGACGCCGTGGCGTCGAACCCGATGTAGGCGCTGACCACCTTGCGATCTGCAAGCGCGTCGAACCCCGCAGGATCGGTGACCTGATGGATGTAGCCCCGCTCGTCGAGCAGACGCATCAGGGAAGAACGATAAGAACTCATCGCTGCCGCTTAGCCAAAGCCCGGCGTGCGCGAAAGCGGCAGCCGAGCCATTAGGGCATGCCCGGGAGCACATACGCAGCCAAGAGTTGCCGAGGCGCCCTCGAAAGCGCATCGGCCGGCGCATGGACGAGCTCTCACCAGTCTTTGCCCATGCGAAGACAATCTTCGACTTGCCGACGCCCGCCTTGATCCTCGATCGCTCAAGGCTCGAGAGAAACGCCTTCAGAATGCTCGAGCGGGTACGGCGGCTCGGGGTGACGCTTCGCCCGCACGTCAAAACGTCGAAATCGATCGACGTCCTCAAGCTCCTATCTGGCGGCGCGGACCTCCCAATCACCGTCTCGACCCTTGCGGAAGCGCGTTATTTCTTCGCCAGGGGCGTTCGTGACATCCTCTACGCGGTCGGGATCGCGCCGGTGAAGCTTCCGCAGGTGGCGCAACTCATGCGAGCCGGGTGTACGGTGCGGGTGATCCTCGACAGCCTCGATGCGGCGGAAGCTGTGCGGGCGTTCGGATGCTCCGAAGGCCTTGCGATCGAGGCGCTCATCGAAGTCGATACCGACGGCCACCGAGCCGGTATCGCTCCTGACGATGAGCTGCTGATCGAGGTCGCGCGGCGGCTCACCAGCGGGCCGGGAGCGCGGCTCGCGGGGGTCATGACCCATGCGGGGGGATCCTATTCGGCCCGAGCCCTGGGAGAGTTCGAGGAAATTGCCGAGCGCGAGCGGGCAGGAGCCACGCGCGCTGCCGATCGGCTTCGTTCAGCCCGTTTTCCGGCCGAGATTGTGAGCGTCGGCTCCACTCCTACGGTCCATTATGCCCGAACGCTCGAGGGCGTTACCGAGGCGCGCGTCGGCGTCTATGCATTCGGAGACCTGGTCCAGACGGAGCTCGGTACCTGCGCTATGGGCGATATCGCCATCTCGGTGCTTACGAGTGTCATCGGTCAAAGCCGCACTCACGGCCGGGTTCTCACAGACGCCGGCTTTCTTGCCCTCAGCAGAGACCGTGGCACCGCGGACTTCCCGGTCGACTGGGGCTACGGAGCGGTTTGCGATGCGCAGAGCGGCGGCCTGATCGAGAGCGTTCGCGTCGATTCAACCAACCAGGAGCATGGCATCATCACCGCTCGAACCGGCGAGCTCGACTGGTCCTGTTTTCCGATCGGCAGCCGGGTCAGGATCCTTCCCAATCATGCCTGCGCGACAGCTGCGGCCTATGGTCATTATTTCGTGACGGACGGAGATGAACAGATCATCGGCGTCTGGGAGCGCGTCAACGGCTGGTGATTGCCGCGCGCGGATCGCGTCGCTAGCTAGAGCCTCGAGTGCCCCTGTGGCGGAATGGTAGACGCGCTCGACTCAAAATCGAGTTCCTTCACGGGAGTGTCCGTTCGAGTCGGACCAGGGGCACCATCGATTGGGTGGCTGACCGGCATCGTTTGGGCCAGCCCCCAAATCGCTGGCGGCGCGAGAGACCCCGGATTATGCTGTCGGCGATGGACGCACGCGCGAAAAAGCAGCAGGAACTCGAGGACGAGCACGGCGACGAGGCACGAGTGCTCGCCGAAGCGATCGCTGCCAAGCGAGACCGTCTGCTTGCCGGCCTAACCTTGATCGCGGGAATTGGCGTCGTCGTGGCGTTGCCCTTCGCCCTGCGCGCCGGAGCTGAATTTTTCATGCCCGTAACGGCAGCGCTCGTCATCGCGATCGCTCTTGTCCCGCTTCTCGAATGGTTCGAACGGCGAGGAATCCCGTCAAAGGCGGCGGCTGGATTGTGCCTGGTGATTTTCCTCCTGATCGCGATCTTTGCGATCGGCTCGATCGTCTTTCCCGCGAGCGACTGGGTGGCTCGCATACCGTCCCAGATCCCGAAGGTCAGGACAGCTCTCGAACCCGTTTTCGACCTTTACAAGAATCTAGACCGGTTCATCGCCAGGATTGCCAACCAGATCGAAGTCAATCACGCGAGCCATGCCCGAACCGTGACGATCGAGCAGCCCAACTCGGTCATGGGTCTGCTCGCGACCTCTGCGCCGCATCTTCTCATCCAGCTCTTCTTCTCGCTGTTGGTGATTTTCTTCTTCCTCGCGGGCTGGACTGCCATGCGGAAGCGGACGATCGTCAGCCGCGGAAGCTTCGAGGGTGCGCTGACGACTGCTCGTGTGATCCAGCAGGTCGTCGACGCGACCTCGACCTATCTGGGCACGATCACGCTCATCAACGTCGGTCTCGGAGCACTCACCGCCACGGTTCTTTGGTGGCTTGGGATGCCCTCGCCGATCATGTGGGGCGGCATCGTAGCGGTCGCGAACTACATTCCCTACCTCGGCCCGATCGCATCGGCGCTTCTGCTGTTCCTCGGGGGACTTATGACCTACCCCGATATCTGGGGCGCACTCCTGCCTCCGGCCGTGTTCATCGGCTTCCATCTCGTCGAAGCGAATTTCTTCACCCCGATGGTCGTGGGTCACCGGCTGACGATCAGTCCGCTTTCGATTCTCGTTTCACTCTCTTTCTGGGCATGGGTTTGGGGAACGACAGGAGCCCTTCTGGCGGTTCCGCTCCTCATCATCATGAAAACCATCTTCTCTGCCGCAGGTACGCCCGACATTGCCGGGTTCCTGTTCGAGCACGGGACGTTGACCCACGTCGGCGACCCCGAGGAAGAGGAAACCGAGGAGCGGCAGGAAATGGAGCCTGCGATGGTTGACACTCCAAAGGCCCTCTCCTAGGTCGCCGCCCACGCCAAAAACGCGGGTGTAGCTCAGTTGGTTAGAGCGCCGGCCTGTCACGCCGGAGGTCGCGGGTTCGAGCCCCGTCACTCGCGCCACTTTTCACATGACCTCGGACTGGATTAGACCGGCTTCGCCATGGCCGGCCGGGTATCCGCATTTGCCGTTCTGGGTCTTGAACCTGGAGCCGATGCTGCAGCGATCGAACAGGCCTACAAGCGACTGATCAAGCAGCATCACCCGGACCGTCAAGGCGGCGATCCGACACGTGCCGCCGAGATCAACCGAGCCTACCGCGAGCTGCGGGGCGGAAAGGCGTCGAATGATCCGCTCGAGTTCAACGACGACCTCGCCGGTGGCCGAGCCCGCGCTCGCTGGCCAATCGCTCTATTGGCGGTGGTTGCTGCCGCGGCTGGATTTGTCCTTGGGACCGACCCTGGCGGATCACTTCGGCTCTCGGGTCAAAGCCCGCGCGCTCCAGTTCGTCATCCAGCCGCGCCTGCGGCCCCCGATCCGATCGCGGGCGAGCTCCACGTCGATGAAATTGACACGGCGGTCAACGAAGCGGTTCGTCTCAACCGAACAAAGGACGAAATCGCGCTCGCCAACGCCAGCAGGGATTGCGAGCGCGACTTTCGCGACAAACCGGGCACAAGGATGCTCGACCGATGCGCCGCGTTCGACGATGCGGTGGTCGGTCTCGAGGATCGCGACCCCTTGCGCGACGGAGGACCGTTCGCGCCACTCGCAGTAACTGGTCGCCAGTGGAGCGCTGCCTCGGATCTGTCTGACGATTCCCTTGCGATCGACAGCAGACTGGACCAGATCAGGCTTCGGGTCGAGTTGGCGCTGGTTCCGCAGGTTCCGCCAGTCGCGCCTGCCAGCCCGGCGAAAAATTAGTGTTCGGAACCGCCTTGGGCCGCGCCGCCCCCTGCAGCTGAGGGCTTGCCGAGGGGCTGCTCGTTCTTGGCAACGGAGTCGGGCGAGAGCGCATATTTGAGGTTGTCAGACACCTCGAACGTCTTGTCATAATCAGCCGGCGCCACGTCCTTCGACGCCTCGCGAGCAATAAGGTTGAAGCGAACTGCAACGCGTTTGTCGCGCCGCATCGACGGCGTAAGCCTGAGAGCTTGCGCTCCCGGGATATCCTTGATCGCGCTGGCGAGCCCACCGCGCTGCGTCAGAGGCGCAACGTGCGGGGTTTCCAGTGCGGCCGTCCTCAGCGCGGCCGCGTTGGGCTCGCGTCCGGCGTAGGTGTCAGAAAAAGCGGCCGGCCGACCCCAGCTGCCGGGCCAGCGATAGAAGAGATGCGCCCCGACGATTGCGTTCTTCGCCATGCTCGAGGCCCAGGTCGGCAGAACATAATCTGCGTGATAATGGGTTGCCCAGCCCACCTGCGCATAGACGAAGCCCGACAGTGCGTCTTCAGCGATCTTCCAGGCGCGGCGCCATCCGTCCGAGTCCGGCTCGCGCGCGAGCGATCCGTCGCACGTGAAGGTGAACTGACATCCGGTCGGGCGGGTCGAGCCCTGGTAGACCACTCCGCAGACGCTATTCGGAAATGCCGGGTGACGGACCCGATTCAGAACAACCTGCGCCACCGCCCGTTCGCCGTCGGCGTCCTGATTTCCCGCTTCGTAATAGACGGCGCTCGCGAGACAGTTGAGCGCTTGAGCCCGGGCAGTCTCGCTGCCCTTGAAGACGAAGGCGGCTGCGGCTGGATTGGGACCGCCGGCAATCGGAATATTCGAGTTCACCTGCAGCGCCTGCTGCGGCGCGATCGGCTGGAGGATCAGCGGGGGAGGAGCAGGGGGCGCTGAACGCACTTCCGGGCCTGTAGAGGCGCTCGGGATGGCAAGACTGCCAAGCGTCACGGCCGCGACGAAGCCGAGCACGCCAAGACCGATCGCTTCTCGCGGATAGGCGCGCAGCAGAGCGCGCGCCCGCTCTCGCAAGCCAAAGGCGCTCTTGCGCAGGCCGTCGAGCGGCCGAGAGATGATCAGTGCTTCAGCCATTCGGTAGTGCTATAGTCAAATAATACACCCGTTACAACGCTGCTAGTGACGAACGCGGAACGAACCGGTCTGTATCCAGCGGATCAACGGTTTTAACGGGATTGCCCACGCCACTCCCACCATTAGATAATATGGCGCCTGAACGAGCACAGGCCATTTGCCGACGAAGGGCGCGAGACTTGCGACGAATGCCGCCCAAATGACGATAATCGCCAGGATTATGGCGATTCCGGCGAGTTTTCTGGGCGATGGCTCGTTCATCTGGCGTGCGACATAGTCGTTCAGGCTCGGCGGTTCCAGCAAGGCGGCCAGGGTTGAAGATCGAAGCGTCCCCGCTTTTCCGTTGCGAAGCCTCCGTCGCTCGCCCTAGACTTGCACAATGGCCGCTCCGACCCTCCACGATTTTCTCCGGGAGCTGGACGAAACGCGGACCTACTACAGGCTGACCTCCGTTCGGGACGGGGCGGTTATGGTGGAAGTCGCGCTTCCCGACGAGCGCTGGGAAATCGAGTTCTTCGACGACCGCGAGCCGGAAATCGAAGTCTATCGAAGCGACGGCCAGATTTTCGGCCCCGAGAAGCTTTCTGTGCTTCGGGGAATGATTGGCGATTAGCAAGGGATAGAGCCCTGATCCCAACCCTTTCGAGGACTGACGAATGCTCTACCTTGTAATCAAGGCCGGTTTGTCGGGGATCATCATCGCCATCGTTTCAGAGATAGCCAAGCGCTATCCGGGCTTTGGAGCGCTCATTGCTTCGCTTCCGCTGGTATCGCTGCTCGGAATGATCTGGCTATGGCATGACAAGCCCGACGTTCCCAACATGGCCGCCCATATCGAGGCGACCTTCTGGTTTGTTCTCCCTTCTCTTCCGATGTTCCTGCTCATGCCGGCATTGCTTCGAAGCGGGTGGGGCTTCTGGAGCGTGCTGGCGCTGGGCTGCACTCTTACGATCCTTCTTTACGTGCTGATGACGTGGATCGGGCCGCGGTTCGGACTTCGTCTTTGAGCCTTGAGCTTTCGATCCTCTTGCGGGCGGGGCTCGGCCTTGGCAGCTGAACAAGGATGAAGAGCCTCATCGACCGCGAGGGCGTGCTCTCGCACGGCCTTGCCGACATCCGTACCCAGTTCCAGGTGCCGTCGGAGTTTCCAGCGACGGTTCTGGCGGAGGCGGACCTTGCGGCCGCCCGACCGATCTTGGACCATGCGGACTGGACGGGTCGCGAGTTCCTGACTCTCGATCCCAAAACGTCGACCGACCTCGACCAGGCCTTTGCGATCGAGCAGGCCGGAGCGGATCTCATCCTCCATTACGCCATCGCCGACGTGGCCTGGTTCGTCGGCTCTGGTGATGCGCTCGATCGGGAAGCGTGGGAGCGCGGCGAGACAATCTACATGCCCGACGGGAAGGCGAGCCTATATCCGAGTGAACTGAGCGAGGGCGCAGCAAGCCTCCTGCCCAATGCCGTGCGGCCCTCGGTGGTTTTCACGGTGAGGATTGACCCGTCGGGCAGATCGTCGCTCGACGGCGCCGTAAGGGCCCTCATCAGATCAAGGGCGAAGCTCGCCTACGAAACCGCAACTCCGGCCGATCTGCCGAGCAGTTTCGCCGAACTTTTCCGTAGAATAGAAATGGCTGAGAACGCCCGAGGGGCGGCGACCGTCGAGGCTCCGGAACAGGAACTCGTGATCGACGAGAAGGGGAATTTCGCGCTCGAATTCCGCCCGCAGCTCCTCGCCGAACAGCAGAACGCCGCGCTATCGCTTGCCGCCAACCTTGCCATTGCCGATGCTATGCTCGCCCATGGAACCGGGCTATTCAGGGTGATGGCCGAGCCGGACGAACGCTCGACCTGGCGGTTCCGCCACACGGCCAAGGCACTCAGCCTGATCTGGCCCAAGCACGAACCCTTGAAGCAGTTCGAAAGCGGCCTGAGCGCCGCTGATCCGCGCCACGCCGCGTTCATGACAGCGGTCCGCCGGGCTGGCCCTGGAGCTTCCTATGCACCTTACCAGGAAGGGATTGTTCCCTGGCACTCCGCAATGGCCGCGACCTACGCACATGCGACCGCGCCCCTCCGGCGTCTCGCGGATCGCTATGTGATTGAAGCAACTCTCCAGCTCGCCAGTGGGCAAGACGTTCCCAAAGAGCTGAGCGCCGCCTTCCAGGCGTTGCCGGCAGTCATGGCGAGGGCAGAAAGCAAAGCCGGCGGGGTGGAGCGCGCGGTGCTCGATCTTGCCGAGGCCGTCATGTTGCAGGGCCGCGAAGGATCGCGGTTCGAGGCCGTTGTGACGGACATTGACGAGCGCGGCACGCGAATCCAGCTCGCCGACCCGGCTGTCGTTGCGCGCGTCGACGGCAAGGGAGCGTTGCCGGGAGATACGATCGATGTCGAACTGACGAGCGTCGACGTGCCTCACCGGCAAGTGAGATTTCAGCGGGTCGACTGAGGCGAGGCTGGGAGATTGGCCCGACGGCCGAGACCCGATTATGAGCAGCGCAATGGGTGTTGCGCCGAAGGACCCGAAGCTGTTGCGGCGGCTGCTGCGCGCCAGGGACCGGATGGATTCGGCCTCGAACGAGGAATGGCCGGTCACAAGGCTCGCCTCCGTCAGCGGAGTTTCGGAAGCGCATTTCGCGCGTTCCTTCAAGGACGCCTTTGGAGTGCCTCCGCACCGCTACCTGCTGTCCAGGCGAATCGAGCGCGCCAAAGCGCTCCTTCGAGATACCGATCTTCCGATCACTGACATCGCCTTTGAAACGGGTTGGAACAGCCTTGGTACGTTCGGGCGCGTCTTTCGCGACGTCACCGGCGATAGCCCGAGCGCGCTTCGCGAGCGGGAGAGAGGTGCTCCCAGCGCGCTTGAGAAAGTCCCGCATTGTTTCGTCAGGGCCGCTCACCGGCCCGATCTCAAGATGGCAGTTTCGGAGAAGCGTCGCATCGAGAGCGGCGATATTGAGCCCCCGACAGAAACGGAGGTCCCATGAGCCAGGGTGTGCAGGTAGCCGGCGTCTATGTTCGCGATCAGGACGAAGCGCTGCAATTCTACGTCGAAAAACTGGGTTTCGAGGTCCATACGGACGTCAGGAATGGCGACTATCGGTGGCTGACGGTCAGGCATCCGGACCAACCGACCTTCCAGCTCGGCCTGTTCAGGCCGCAGGCGCCGGCCGTAGACGAGACGACCGCCCAGGCGCTGAGCGAGGCGGTCGCGAAGGGCGCGATGCCGCCACTCGTCCTCGTCGTCAAAGACTGCCGCGCCGCATATGACGAGATGCGGGGACGCGGAATCGAATTTACCCAGGAGCCGATCGAGCGCTACGGCAATATCGATGCAAGCTTTCGCGACCCGTCGGGCAATGGATGGAAGATGCTCGAAGCCCCGCAACCACGAGCCTAGCCATGTGTTTCTGGCCGGGGTTCAATGGAACCGAGACGAAAATGGAAAAGACCGGATCGGATGCGGTTGACGAGAAGCTGAAGTCGCTCGCGGACTGGCGCGGGGCCGTTCTCGCCAAGCTGAGGAGGCTGATCCTCGAGGCCGATCCAAACGTCTCCGAAGGCGTGAAGTGGAGCAAGGCCTCGAACCCGCTCGGCGTGCCGACGTGGGAACATGACGGCATCATCTGCACCGGTGAAAGCTACCGGGACAAGGTCAAGCTGACCTTTGCAAGAGGCGCTTCGCTCGGCGATCCCAAGAAGCTGTTCAATTCCAGCCTGGACGGAGGAACACGCCGCGCGATCGACTTTCGCGAGGGTGACGAAGTGGACGAGTCGGCGTTCAAGGCGCTCATCCGCGAGGCCATCGCGGCGAACGGAAGCAAAGCCTAGTCGCAGATCTGCGGAGTTGAGGGACCTTGCGGCGCGGAATAGCAATTCCCGCCGGCGGCGTCGGCGCGGTTCTCCCGCCGCATCGCCACGAACGCGGCTGCGCTGACAGCCACGATGATCAAAACTGCAATCGCCTTGATACGCATGGGAACCCCTGCCGCGGCGCCAGATTAGCCGCGATGGATAGCAGGTAACATTCAACTATCGGTAAAAGAAGGAGACTTCGCTGGCGACTCGGAAGAGGGTGCCTATTGTCTGGTGCAAAGTTGGAGATTGTGGCTTTCGCGTCACGGCTTTGCCGACAAAAAAGCGGGTTGCGGTGAGCTGCCCCGAAGTTCAGCGCTGGCCGAAGAGCTCGAGGCCTTCGGGAGAGGCGAAGCCGTCGAGCGGTACGTCCCAGGCGTCAGCCGGAATCGCGTCTGTCAGCCTCTGCATCGCCCAGCCGACCCCGATCAGACGCGCGCCGTTCTTCTTCAACCTCACCAGTGCGCGGTCATAATGGCCCTTGCCACGGCCGAGACGTGTGCCGGCGCCATCGATCGCGATGAGCGGGACGAGAACGAGGTCCGGATCGACGGTCGGGTGTCGCTTGGCCGGCTGCATGATGCCGAACGGTCCCGGCTCGAGCGGGTCCCCGGCGACGAAGCGGAACGGCTTTGCCGGATTGGAAAAGCAGGGAAAGGCGGCGATCGCTCCAACAGCTCTTGCTTCCTCCATTGCCAGGAGAGGCCCGATCTCGGACCCGAGCGGATGATAGCCGCCGACGACCGAAACGCCGGCAAGCAGGGACGTGAGATTCTGTGCAAGCTTTTGTTCGAGCCTTGCGCGTCCGGCGTCGCTCAGCGTTCGAACGAACGCCTTGCGCGCATCGAGCGCAGCTCGGCGCAAGGTTTCCTTTGACAGCGGCTCCATCTCAGGCCGCGGCGACAGGGGTTCGAAAGGAGGTGACGGGACCACCATGGCCGTTTGCCCTAAAATCCTCTGACGCCAAAACGTCAGGTGGGCGCCGTTTGCTCCTGATCCCGATGTGACCATCGTGACCAGGGCAGGGACAGCTCCCGTGGATGTTCTATCGCCTCAGGGATTTTCCGAAGGCGCGCACCGGGTAGTGCCCGTCGGTCCCTCATCTAGGGATTCGCGGCCTCGGCCTCAAGCTGCGCCGCCAGCATTTCGAGCTGGTTGGCGAGCGCCTCGGCTCGCTCGACAACGACGGGGTCCGGAAGTGCCGGGCTCGTCGTGACGGCAGCTTCGGGGCTCTTGTCGATCAACTGGTCGGCAAGAAGAAGCGAAGCGAAGAGAAACTGGCGCGCTTCCGAAAGGGTTCCAAGTCCGGCGAGCGCCTCTCGGCTCTTCCCGTCGACGAGGCGGGCGGCGGCGCGCAGATTATCCTCTTCGCCTTCGCGGCACGCGACCTGGTAGCTGCGCCCTGCAATATTCAGATCGATCAGCGAGGCCATCAGGCGGCTGCCTGCCGGATCAGCTCGTCGAGCTCTTCGACGACTTCGCGCACCTTGGCCCTGAGTTCTTCATCGCGGTCCATTGCCACCGGCTTGCGCGAGCCGATCGCTCGCCGAATGCGCTCGATCGCCCGCTCTGACCGGTCCAATGCCGCGGAAAGGCCGCCGTCATCCATTTCAAGCCGACTACGCAATGTCGAATTCGCCCGCAAGCGAGCTGTTGAACCATATGACCTTTTCAAGCGGCTTATCAGCGCAAAATCGAAGGGCACCTCAAAGCGAGGCAGCGGAGCCACGGCAACAGCTCGGCCAAAACTCTGGTTCCCCCAAGCGGTCGGAGGAACGGATCCTCCCAAAGCGACGCCTAGCGTAGCCATTTTGATTAGCCTTCCGAGCATTGACGCTGCACTGCTCACCGGACAAAGGGCGCGGCACGGCCCGTCCATCCGGAACGGGTTCGCAGCCTCTACGGAGCTTCGATGCAGCCAACCGATCGCAGTCTCGCCAATGCCATTCGCGCCCTTGCGATGGACGCGGTCGAAGCCGCGAACAGCGGACATCCCGGGTTGCCGATGGGCATGGCCGACGCTGCGACCGCACTGTTCACCAGGCACCTCAAGTTCGATGCCTCCGACCCGCGCTGGCCCGACCGCGACCGATTCATCCTTTCGGCCGGCCACGGATCAATGCTGCTCTATTCGCTGCTTTATCTGACCGGCTACGAAAAGCCGACGCTCGACGACATCAAGCACTTCCGTCAGCTGGGAAGCCCGACGGCCGGCCATCCCGAGAATTTCGACATGCCGGGGATCGAGGTCACCACCGGACCACTTGGCCAGGGCGTGGCGATGGCCGTCGGAATGGCGGTGGCCGAGCGGCACCTCAACGCGCTCTTTGGGGACGAACTCGTCGACCATCGAACGTTCGTCATCGCCGGCGACGGCGACCTGATGGAAGGCATCAACCACGAAGCCGTGGGACTTGCCGGGCACCTCCAGCTCGGCCGACTGATCGTCCTTTGGGATGACAACAACATCACCATCGATGGATCGACCGAGCTATCGCGAAACGAAGACGTACTCGAGCGACACCGGGCGGCACATTGGCACACCTGCGAATGCGATGGCCTCGACTCAAACGATGTCAGCCGTGCGATCGAGGAAGCGATTGCCGATCCGCGGCCAAGCCTGGTTCGCTGCAAGACGATCATCGGGTTTGGGGCGCCGAACAAGCAGGGAACGGCAGCGACGCACGGTTCTGCTCTCGGGCATGATGAAGTCGAAGCGGCGCGCAAGGAACTGGGTCTCGAGGACAAGGATTTCTTCGTTCCCGACGACGTCCTCAATGCCTGGCGAGCCGTCGGCAAGCGCGGCTCGATCGCTCGCGAGCAGTGGAAAGGCAGGCTCGAGCAAAGTTCCCGGAAGGGTGAGTTTATCGCCCGGCTGGAGGGAAAGCTCAGCGACAGCTGGCTCGGGCCCTATCTCGACAAGCTGCTCACAGAACTGAAACCAGTGGCGACGCGCAAGGCGTCGGAAATGGCGCTCGAGGCGATCAACGACGCATTTGCCGCAACCATCGGCGGATCTGCCGACCTCACTGGCTCCAATAACACCCTGACCAAGTCGCTCGAGCCGCTTACCGAACACAATTATGCAGGCCGCTACGTCCATTACGGAATCCGCGAGTTCGGCATGTCGGCCGCGATGAACGGAATGGCCCTCCACGGCGGAGTGGTCCCCTATGGCGGCACTTTTCTCGTGTTCACCGACTATGCCCGGCCTGCGATCCGGCTTTCTGCGCTCCAGCATGCGCGCGTGATTTACGTGATGACCCATGACAGCATCGGGCTTGGCGAGGATGGCCCGACCCACCAACCGATCGAGCACCTCCAGAGTCTCCGAGCGATGCCGCAGATCGACGTCTATCGCCCAGCGGACGCTGTTGAGACCGCCGAATGCTGGGCGCTTGCACTGAAGAGCGCGGGCCCCTCAATCCTCGCCCTCACCCGACAGAATCTGCGCCCAGTTCGCACCGAAGCTGTCGCCGAGAACCTCTCAGCTCGTGGTGGCTATAGACTGAAAGCTGCTGAAAATACGAGGAGAATTATCTTTATTGCCACAGGCTCCGAGGTCGAAATTGCTCTTGATGCGGCCGCCGAGCTTGAACGGCGGGGAGTCGGTGCCGACGTTGTATCGATGCCGTGCACCGAGCATTTCGATGCTCAACCGCTCGATTATCGCGAGGAGGTCCTGCCCGATGTCAGCAACCGCGAGATCCTTCGCGTTTCCATCGAGGCTGGAACGACCTTCGGCTGGGAACGCTACACCGGGCTGCATGGGCTGAGGATCGGCATCGACCGGTTTGGAGTGTCTGCTCCAGCCAAGGATGCGTATGAGTTTTTCGGCCTCACGAGCGACAAGGTCGTCGGCAGGGTTACCGACTTCATGAAACAGCGAGGAATCCAATGACTAGAGTTGCAATCAACGGCTTCGGGCGAATCGGCCGCCTGGTCGCGCGCGCAATCCTCGAGCGTCCGGATTGCGGCCTTGAGCTGGTCAGCGTGAATGATCTTGCCGACGCGAAGGCGAACGCGTGGCTGTTCAGTCATGACAGCGTGCACGGCAAATATCCGGGCAATGTCACGACCGACGGCAATGACATCATCGTCGACGGCAAGCGCATCGAGGTCACGGCCGAGAAGGATCCGGCAAAGCTTCCGCACCGCAAGAACGACATTGAGATCGCGCTCGAATGCACCGGCTTCTTCACCGACCGCGAGGGCGGCGAGAAGCACCTCGAAGCCGGGGCGAAAAGGGTGCTGATCTCGGCGCCTGCAAAGGACGTCGACCTGACTGTTGTCTTCGGCGTCAACGACGACAGGCTGAAGGCCGAGGACAGGATCGTTTCCAATGCGTCGTGCACCACAAACTGCCTCGCGCCCGTCGCCAAGGTCCTCAATGACGCCCTCGGCATCGAACGCGGGCTGATGGTCACCATTCATGCCTACACCAACGACCAGAAGATCCTCGATCAGATCCACAAGGACCTTCGCCGTGCCCGAGCGGCGGCCATGTCGATGATCCCGACGACGACCGGCGCGGCCCGAGCGGTCGGCGAGGTTTTACCCGAACTCAAGGGCAAGCTGGATGGGTCTGCGATTAGAGTCCCGGTGCCCGACGGGAGCATTGTCGACCTCACGTTCGTTCCCGGCCGCGATACCACTCGCGACGAGGTCAACCAGATCCTGAAGTCAGCAAGCGAGACCGCCAGGCTGAAGGGAGTCCTCGACTATAGCGAGGACCCGCTCGTTTCCGCGGACATCGTGCACACTCCGGCGAGTTCGACAATCGACAGCCTCGAGACGGCGGTCCTTGAGGGCAAGCTGGTGCGGGTTGTGAGCTGGTACGACAACGAATGGGGCTTTTCCAATCGTATGGTCGATACGGCCCATGCGATGGGATTGCTCGGCTGAGGTGGCCGCAAAATTCAGGACCCTCGATGACCTGCCGGAGGATTTGACCGGCAAGACGGTGCTCGTCCGCGTCGACCTCAACGTCCCGATGGACGGTGCGAAGGTGACCGACGACACTCGGCTGCGAGCGATGCTGCCAACGATCCTCGAGCTCAGCGATCGCCGCGCTATCGTCCTACTGCTGTCGCATTTCGGCCGGCCCAAGGGCGAGAAAAGACCGGACATGTCGACGGCCCAGCTCGTCCTGCCCATCCATCGCCTGGCCGGGCGCTCGGTACGGTTCATCGAGGATTGCCGCGGGCCGGAGGCCGAGCGTGCGGTAGCGACGATGCTTCCTGGCAATATCGGGGTACTCGAAAACACCCGCTTTCATGCCGGCGAGGAGAAGAACGATCCGGATCTTGCAAGAGCGATGGCGGCGCTTGGTGATTTTTATGTCGACGACTCCTTCTCGACCGCTCACCGGGCGCATTCGTCGACCGAGGCGATCACCCATTTCCTGCCGAGCTTCGCAGGGCGAGCGATGGAACGTGAGCTCAATGCACTCGAACAGGCTCTGGGGAACCCGGAGCGGCCGGTTGCGGCGGTTGTCGGCGGCGCAAAGGTGTCAACCAAGCTTGGAGTCCTCGCGCATCTGATCGGCAAGGTTGACCATCTGATTATCGGCGGAGGCATGGCGAATACATTTCTTGCCGCCCGGGGTGTCAATGTCGGTCGATCCCTGTGCGAACATGACCTGACGGGCGAGGCCAACGCCATTTTCGACCGCGCGGAGCAGGCAGGATGCACGATCCATCTGCCCTATGATGTGGTGGTTGCGAAGGAATTCGTGCCTGATCCGCCGAGCCTTCGAACATGCAACGTGCACGAGGTACAGGCGGACGAAATGATCCTCGACATCGGTCCCGCAGCTGTCGAGGCTCTTGCGGACGTGCTCAAGACCTGCCGGACACTTGTCTGGAACGGTCCGCTCGGCGCCTTCGAGGTGCCTCCGTTCGATGCTGCCACGGTCGCGCTTGCGAAAATCGCGGCGGCGTTGACGAAGGAAGGTTCGCTCGTCTCGGTCGCGGGCGGCGGGGACACCGTGGCTGCCCTGAACCACGCCGGAGTGTCTCGGGATTTCAGCTTTGTCTCGACCGCCGGAGGCGCGTTTCTCGAATGGATGGAGGGGCGTACACTACCGGGCGTCGCCGCATTGGAGCAGCAGGGGTAATCATGAACCGTTTGGAGATGATGGCGAAGATCGAACGTGGCGATGGCTTCATTGCCGCACTCGATCAGTCCGGTGGATCCACCCCCAAGGCACTCAAGGGCTACGGGATCGAGGAAAGCGCCTGGTCGAACGAGGAACAGATGTTCGACCTCATTCACCAGATGCGAGCAAGGATCATCTCCGCGCCGTCCTTCTCGAGCGGGAAGGTCATCGGTGCAATCCTTTTCGAGCGCACTATGGACGGTCAGGTCGGCGGAAAACCGACGCCGCAGGCGCTGATCGATCGCGGGATTGTCCCGTTCATCAAGATCGACCGGGGCCTGGAGGCCGAAGAAAACGGCGTACAGCTCATGAAGCCGATCCCTGAGCTTGGAGCGCTCCTGGAACGTGCCAGATCGCTCTCGGTATTCGGGACCAAGGAGCGCTCGGTAATCAATTCAGCCGACCCCGTCGGCATCGCTCTCGTCGTCGCCCAGCAGTTTCAGATCGCCAAGCAGGTGCTCGGCGCCGGCATGATGCCGATCATCGAGCCCGAGGTGAACATCAAGAGCTCGGACCGGGCGATGAGCGATGATCTTCTCCTTTCTGCAATCCTGGAGGAGCTTGACGAGATTGCGGGGGGACAGCGGGTGATGCTCAAGCTCTCGATTCCCGCCAAGCCCGGGCTGTTCGAGCCGTTGATCGGCCATGAGAAAGTGCTTCGGGTCGTCGCTCTGTCGGGCGGCTTTTCGCGCGACGAAGCCTGCCGCGAGCTTGCTAAGAACCCTGGAATGATCGCGAGCTTCAGCCGCGCCCTTTTGGCGGACCTTCGGGTGCAGCAGAGCGACGAGGAGTTCAACCGCGTGCTTGGGGAAGCGATCGACGAGATCTACGATGCTTCGACCGTGAAGCTGCCGGCCTGATCTTGGACGAAGTGACCAGAGAATTCGCGCAGGACTTCGCCCGACGCGAGCCGGGTCATTGCAGTCTCTACCTGATTAGTCCGAAGGACGTCGGCGGATCATTTCCCGAGCGCCTTGAGGAGGCCCTCAAGCCGGGACTCGCCAAGGCGTTCCAGCTGCGGGTGAAGGATGTCGATGAGCATGAATTCGCGCGCCTCGCTCAGCCCTTGCAGCGCATCTGCCAGAATTCGGAAGTCACGTTCATCGTCAACGACAGCATGAAACTCGCCAAACGGATCGGCGCTGACGGCGTTCACCTTGGGCAGAGCGACGGCGACGTTCGCGAAGCTCGTGCATTGCTCGGGCCCTCTGCCCAGATCGGCAAGACCTGCCACGACAGTCGGCACCTGGCGATGGATGCGGGCGAGGCAGGTGCGGACTATGTTGCATTCGGCGCTTTCTATCCGACCTTCACGAAGCCATCTCATTATCGCCCCGATCCGTCGCTCCTCACCTGGTGGTCAACGCTCTTCGAGATTCCGTGCGTAGCGATCGGCGGGATTACACCGGAGAATGCGCCGCCGCTCGTCGATGCGGGCGCCGACTTCCTCGCAGTCTGTCAGGCGGTGTGGGGTAAGGATGACCCGGCCGCCGCCGTGCGCGCCTTCGAGAGCGCCCTCGGCTCCTAGACGAACGGCCTCTCGCGAAACCATTTGGTGACGATGTACTTCGTCCCGGCCTCGACTGGCTGTCCTGAGTGCTGGGTCCAGGGGTTGGGGCTGCCGTCGAACGCCATGTTGTTCCAGACCAGAAGTCGCCCAAGCTGCGGCGCCACGGCGAGGTCGAGGAACGGGAAGGCGGTCGCACCTCCTCTTGCAGGGACATTGAGGTAGATCATCGCCGTCCAGGTTCGCTGGCCCCCCTGCTTCCCATACTGCTCCCAATAGGGCTGATCGATGTAGAAGAAATCGGCATGTTCCTTGAACTGCTGGCCGGTCTCGTAGCGCTGCCCCTGGAGCGGCTCGCCGTGGGAACGATCGATCCCAAGCAGATCTGCGATTCGCGTCTCGATTTCCGAGACGATCGGATCATAGACATCGAGATTGCAGGTAAAGCTTGTCCGAACGCCTTCGTGCTTTTCCTTTTCGTAAAGCGGCGAGGGGAAGCTGTTCGAATCGATCTTGCCGCACAGGACCCCGCATTCGTCGGGCCTCAGAAAGGCGCTTCGGACGAAGAGCTGGATCGGGCGCCCCGGGCTGCTGGTCAGCCGCCACAGCCCTGGGGTATTGTCGAGCGTCTCGCCGACCCGCCGGCCGACCTCCGCACGTTCCTCCGATTGCTGCTCGGCAAAGGGAATGGTGGATTCGAAATAGGGTTTTGTTTCGGCCGTCGTCGCCATTGGCCCATTTTGCGCAAGATTTCGCCGCGTTTCAAATCGAACGGCCAATCGACCCCGTTCGGAGCCGTCCTCGCGCCTTTAGGGAAACGAACGACAATTGCATCGTTGCACCTCAACAACGCTGTTGCTGGAGAGTTGCGCTGAGGTATGCGGCGACCGCCTTGCTCACCGCCGTTTTCACTGCGGTGGTCGTGAGCGCGTTCTGGATGTGGTTCTACAGCTTCGTGCCCGAACCTCGAGCCGAGGTCGCGCGAAGCGGCACGATTCTCGCCGTGAAACCCGAAAAGTCGCCGCCGATCGAGGTCGCTCAGCAGGTGGTGGTTGGCCCCGCAGGTCTCGCGATCCCGGTCGTCGGCGTGAAAGCGACCGATCTCGTCGACACGTTCGATGCCGCAAGGGCCCAGGGGCGACGTCATGACGCCATCGATATCATGGCCCCCGAAGGTACACCCGTGATCGCGGCAGCGGACGGGACGATTGAAAAGCTGTTCTTCAGTAACGGCGGCGGCGGAATCACCATCTACGAGCGGGCGAGCGACCCCAAATGGATGTACTATTACGCCCACCTCAAAGGCTATGCTCCGGGCTTGTCGGAGGGCCAGCAGGTCAAGCGGGGACAGGTCATCGCCCTGGTCGACCATACCGGCGATGCTGTCGCATCGGCTCCCCATCTCCATTTTGCAATCAACTCGATGGCTCCAGGTGAGCGCTGGTGGCAGGGAACTCCGATCAACCCGTACCCGCTGCTTGCTGGAAAATAGGCGAGCGGCTAGGGGAGCCTCCAATCTGCCGCACCTTCAAACGGAGCGGCGCGGCTCTTTCCCAACATTTTCTCCGAGAGAAGATATGAAAATCAGCGGCGTGGACATTCGTCCTGGCAACATCATCGAATATGAGGGCGGCATCTGGCGCGCCGTGAAGATCCAGCACACGCAGCCGGGCAAGGGCGGCGCCTACATGCAGGTCGAGATGAAGAACCTCATCGATGGTCGGAAGACCAACGTCCGCTTTCGCTCGGCTGAGACGGTCGAGCGCGTCCGGCTCGATACGAAGGATTTCCAATTCCTCTATCACGACGGGGACATGCTCGTGTTCATGGACACGGACACCTACGAGCAGGTGTCGCTCCCCCAAGATCTGCTAGGCGAGGCGGCTGCCTTTCTCCAGGACGGCATGCAGGTGAAGCTGGACATGTACAATGAGCGGCCGATTTCGGTTGAGCTCCCGGAGCAAGTCGAGGCGACGATCGTCGAAGCCGACGCGGTTGTTAAGGGGCAGACCGCAAGCTCGAGCTACAAGCCAGCCGTTCTCGACAATGGGGTCAAGGTGCTGGTTCCCCCGCACATCACGGCCGGAACCCGGATCGTCGTCGATGTCTACAATCGCGAGTATGTCCGCCGAGCGGACTAAGCCATGGTTGCCCATTCAGGCCTGATCACCGTCATGACCCGCGCAGCGCGCAAGGCGGCTCCGCGCCTCAGGCGCGACTTCGGCGAGGTCGAGCAGCTTCAGGTCAGCCGCAAAGGACCGGCTGACTTCGTTTCGATGGCCGACAAACGCGCCGAACAGACGATTGTCGAGGAACTTCGCAACGCCCGGCCCGACTGGGGCATGCTGCTCGAGGAAGGCGGAGAGATCGAGGGCAACCCCGCCAAGCCGCGCTGGATCGTGGACCCGCTCGACGGAACCACCAACTTTCTACACGGAATTCCGCACTTTTCGATTTCGATCGCGGTTGAAGACCGCCGGTCTGACGGACGGACCGAGATGAGTCACGGACTTGTCTATCAGCCGCTCACCGATGAGAGTTTCTGGGCCGAGAAGGGGAGGGGCGCGTGGCTCAACGAGGCCCGCCTGCGCGTCTCGGCTCGCCGCGAGCTCGCCGACACGATCATCGGCACCGGCATTCCCCACTGCGGACGCGGCGATGCGTCGCGATGGGCGAAGATCTATTCGGCTGTCGGGCCCCAGGTCTCCGGCATTCGAAGGTTCGGATCGGCGGCGCTTGATCTTGCGTGGGTGGCCGCGGGCAGAATGGACGGCTTCCTGGAAGACGACCTCGACCTCTGGGATACGGCTGCGGGCGTTCTCCTGGTGAAGGAAGCCGGCGGGTTCGTGACGGACTACCGCGGATCCGATCGCCCGTTCGAGCGGCGGGAATATGTAGCAGGATCGGCAGCGATCCACAGCAAGCTTCAGAAACTTGTCGCGGGAGCCATTCGATAAGCGTCTGACGGTTGCGGCACTCGGCTCGCTGGCCTAGAGAGCCGCCAAGTTTTCGAAGCGCCCGGAGTATTTCCCCTTGGCAAGCGTCGCCGCAGGCTACCTGCCGATCCTCTTGTTCCTGATCATCGCCTTCGGTCTTTCCGCGGGCTTCGTGGTGCTGCCGATGATCGTTGCGCGCTTCACGGGCGTTTATCGGCCCGACCCTCAAAAGCTCAGCGAATACGAGTGCGGCTTCCCGGCGTTCGAAGATGCGCGCGCCGAGTTCGACGTCCGCTTCTATCTCGTCGCGATTCTGTTCATCGTCTTCGATCTCGAGGCCGCATTCCTGTTTCCCTGGGCCGTCAGCCTCAATTTCACGCGCTGGACGGGCTGGGCTGCAATGATCATCTTCCTCATCGAACTTGGCCTTGGCCTTGCCTATGCATGGAAGAAGGGAGCGCTCGAATGGGAGTAATGCTCTCTCCGGGCGAAGACCGGATGCCGAGTGAGGAAGAGCTCGCCCGAATCTCGGGACTTGTCCCTGGCGAAGTCGATCAGAAGAAGCTCCTCGAGGTCCAGCAGTCTCTAAACGAGAAGGGCTTCATGGTCACGACTGCCGAGGACCTGTTCACCTGGGCCCGAACCGGTTCACTGTGGTGGATGACCTTCGGTCTCGCCTGCTGTGCTGTCGAGATGATCCATGTGAACATGCCCCGCTATGATCTTGAAAGATTTGGTGCTGCGCCGCGTGCGTCGCCCCGTCAGTCGGACGTGATGATCGTCGCTGGAACGCTTTGCAACAAGATGGCGCCGGCGCTTCGCCGGGTCTACGACCAGATGAGCGAGCCGCGCTATGTCATCTCGATGGGAAGCTGCGCAAACGGTGGCGGCTATTACCATTACAGCTATTCCGTAGTTCGCGGCTGCGATCGCATCGTGCCTGTCGACATCTACGTGCCCGGCTGCCCGCCGACCGCCGAGGCGTTGCTCTACGGGATCCTTCAACTGCAGCGAAAGATCCGCCGCGAAGGGACGATCGAGCGCTAATGCCGGCCAAACTTGCGTCTCATGTGCCCCAGATGGCTTCGGACGAGGGCGTCATCGAGGCGGTCAGGGGGCTCCTCGGCGACGCGCTATTGGAGATCAAGGAAGCCGTCGGTGAGATTACGCTCACCGTACGCCGCGAAGACATCATCGATGTCTGCCGTTCGCTGCGCGATACACCCGGCCTTGAATATCAGCAGCTGATGGAGATTGCCGGCGTCGACTATCCCGAACGGCCGGAGCGGTTCGAAGTCAACTATCACCTGCTCTCGCTCACCAGGAACCGCCGCATCCGGATAAAGGTCCTGACCGACGAACAGACCCCGATCCCCAGCATCGTTTCTCTCTGGCCGGTGGTCGGCTGGTTCGAACGCGAGGTTTTCGATTTTTACGGCGTCTATTTCGAAGGCAATCCCGACCTTCGGCGAATATTCACGGACTATGGCTTCGAGGGGTTTCCATTCCGCAAGGACTTCCCGCTCACCGGCCATGTTGAGATGCGTTATTCGGAGGCCGAGAAGCGCGTGGTCTACGAGCCGGTCTCTCTTCCCCAGGATTTCCGAACGTTCGACTTCCTGATGCCGTGGGAAGGCCCTGAATATCATCTTCCCGGCGATGAGAAGGCGACTGGAGAGGGGCCGGGCGCGCCGACGCCTGCCCCAGCGCCGGGAGGCCCGGCACCGCAGAATGTGAAAACTCCGGCCAATACGCCCAAAACGACAGATTCGCCTGAGCAGACGGGCGCAGGCAAATCCGCAGATGCGCTGGCGGCCAAAGAAGCGCGCAAGCCTCGAGCGATGAAAGCCGCCAAGGATGCCGCCAAGCCTGGCGTCGGACCCGAACCCAAGCCGAAGAGAGCGCGCAAACCGCGCACAGGCGGGAGCGGATGACAGACACGCGCGACGATCTGACGCCTGAGACCGACAGTCAGGCCGAGCCCAAAACCTCTCGCACGATTGAAGTTTCGATGGGGGCGGGCGGCGAAGGTTCGCCCCTTCCGGAGCGGCCCGGTGCGATCCATCCTTCGGGACGGGATCCCGGCGACGAAAAGTTCAACAATTACACGATCAACTTTGGTCCCCAGCATCCAGCGGCTCACGGAGTCTTGCGGCTGATCATGGAGTTGGACGGCGAGGTGGTCGAGCGCGTCGACCCTCATGTCGGCCTCCTCCATCGAGGCACGGAAAAGCTGATCGAATACAAGACCTACGCACAGGCGCTGCCGTATTTCGATCGCCTGGATTATTGCTCGCCGATGTGCATGGAGCACGGATTCGTGCTCGCGATCGAGAAGCTCCTTGGCCTCGAGATCCCGCTTCGCGCCCAATACATCCGAACGATGATGGCGGAGCTGACCCGGATAAAGAACCACGTTCTCAATCTTGGCAGCCACATCATGGACGTTGGTGCAATGACGCCCAATCTCTGGCTGTTCGAAATCCGCGAAGATCTGATGCAGCTCTACGAGCATGTCTCGGGGGCGCGGATGCACGCCAATTACTTCAGGGCCGGCGGTGTTCGCGAGGACATTCCTCCGGCGGTGCTCGACAAGATCGGAGAATTCCTAGACAATCGACTGAAATTATTCGAAGATTCGATCTCGTTGGTGGCCGACAACCGGATCTTCAAGCAACGGAATGTCGACATCGCCACCGTCCACAAGGACGACGCAATCGCCTGGGGATTCTCGGGTCCAATGATCCGTGCGTCGGGCGTTCCTTGGGATATCCGCAAGTCCCAGCCCTACGAGGTCTACGACCGGATGGATTTTGAGATCCCGGTCGGGACGAACGGCGACTGCTACGACCGCTTCATGGTGCGCGTGGAGGAAGTGCGCCAGAGCTGGAAGATCGCGCGCCAGTGCCTCAAGGAGCTGCCGCCGGGCCCGATCGGGGCTGACAGCAAGGTCTTCCCGCCGAGCCGATCGACAATGAAGACGTCGATGGAGGCCCTGATCCATCACTTCAAGCTCTACACCGAAGGTTATCACGTGCCCGCGGGTGAGGTGTACGTCGCGACCGAAAGCCCGAAAGGCGAGTTCGGGGTCTATCTGGTCGCCGACGGAACCAATCGACCCTATCGATGCAAGATCCGGCCGACGATGATGAGCCATCTTCAGGCGATGGACATGATGATGCGCGGTCACATGCTGGCCGACACGACGGCAGTCCTCTCGGCGCTCGATCCGGTGTTCGGGGAGATTGACCGATGAGTGGGGCAACCGTTGCAACACGGGCGGGAACGTCGCTTTCGCCCTTCGGCCGCCGGGAGGTGGCATGATGGCTGGCCAGGCCGGCATCCTCGACAACGCCGAAGAGCGCGCCCGCTGGGAAGGCTTCGAGTGGGCAGGCGAGAATGACAGCAGGGCGAAGGAGATCATCGCTCGCTATCCTCCAGGAAGGCAGATGTCCGCCTCGATCCCGCTCCTCGACCTTGCTCAGCGGCAGGTCGGAGCGGAGACGAACACGCAAGGCTGGCTTCCCATCCCGGTCATGGAGTTCGTCGCGCGCGAGCTCGACATGCCCTACGTGCAGCTGCTGGAGGTTGCGACCTTTTATACGATGTTCAACCTCGAGCCGGTGGGCCGCTTCCACGTGCAGGTCTGCGGGACGACGCCGTGTCTTCTGCGCGGATCAGACGAGCTGTTCGAAGCCTGTTACAAACGTGGCCTAAGAAAAGGTCATACGACTGGCGATGGACTATTCACGCTCACCGAAGTCGAATGTCTGGGCGCCTGCGCCAATGCGCCAATGGTCCAGATCAATGACGACAATTACGAGGATCTGACCCAAGAGAGCATGGCCGCGATCCTCGATTCGCTCGCCCTTGGCAAAACGCCCAAGCCCGGTCCGCAGATCGATCGCCAGACAAGCTGCCCAATCGGAGGGCCCACGACCCTCAAGAAGATGGCCGAACGCAATTACGATTACCGGCCGCAGTGGACGCCGACTGCGGGACCAGCTGGAGAGACATCGCAATGATCGGAATCATTATCGCCGTCATCCTTGCGATCCTGCTGATCGGATTGCTTCTCAAGATCATCAAAATCGCAGTCATTCTCGCGGTTTGTGTCGGGATCGTGATGTTCGCCCAGAACAAATTCGGGACCAAGCAGATCAAATGACGCTCATCGCCGTCATCGTCGCGGTCGTTCTTGCGCTGCTCGCCTTCCGGTTCGTAAAGGGCGTGATCAAGCTCGGCTTGCTCGCGATCATCGTAGTGTTCCTGATCTGGTTCTTCGCCAACGGAGCGGCACACTGATGGGCTACACCGGGCCGCTCGCGGACAAGGACCGCATCTTCACCAACGTCTACGGGTTCCAGCAGCCGTGGCTCAAGGCCGCCCAGCAACGGGGCGATTGGGACAACACCAAGGCGCTGATGGCGATCGGCCAAGACGCAATCATTGACGCGATCAAGGCGTCGGGACTGCGCGGCCGAGGCGGTGCCGGATTCCCGACAGGGATGAAGTGGAGCTTCATGCCCAAGGAGCCCAAGCCCGGCAAACCCAATTTTCTCGTCATCAATGCCGACGAGTCCGAGCCCGGGTCATGCAAGGACCGGGAGATCATCCGTCACGATCCGCACAAGCTTCTGGAGGGCGCACTCGTTGCCGGTTTCGCGATGCGCTCGAGGGCCGCTTATATCTATATTCGGGGCGAGTTCATCCGCGAGACGGAGGTGCTGCGCCGAGCGGTGCAGGAATGTTATGACGCCGGGCTGTTCGGCAAGAATGCCGCAGGCAGCGGGTACGACTTCGACGTCTTCGTCCACCGCGGTGCCGGAGCGTACATCTGTGGCGAAGAAATGGCCATGCTCGAAAGCCTCGAGGGCAAACAGGGCAAGCCTCGACTCAAGCCGCCGTTTCCCGCGGGAGCGGGCCTCTACGGCTGCCCGACGACCGTCAACAATGTCGAGAGTATCGCGGTCGCTCCTACGATCCTTCGCCGTGGCGCCGAGTGGTTCGCAAGCATCGGGAACCCCAAGAACGAAGGGACCAAGCTCTTCCAGCTCTCCGGGCACGTCAACACTCCTTGTGTCGTCGAGGAATCGATGGGAATCAGTTTTCGCGAACTGATCGAACGCCACGGCGGTGGGGTCCGCGGCGGCTGGGACAATCTTCTCGCCGTGATCCCCGGCGGATCGTCGGTGCCTCTCGTCCCTGCTGAGCAAATCATCGATGCTCCAATGGATTTCGATGGTTTGAAGGCGCTCGGCTCGGGACTTGGAACCGCAGCTGTCATAGTCATGGACAAGTCGACCGACATTGTTCGGGCGATCAGCCGCATCAGCTATTTCTACAAGCATGAGAGCTGCGGTCAGTGCACGCCTTGCCGCGAAGGCACCGGCTGGATGTGGCGGATGATGGAAAAGCTGCGCGTCGGCGACGCCGAGGTCGCCGACATCGACAAGCTGCTCGATGTTACCAAGCAGGTCGAGGGACACACCATTTGCGCGCTTGGCGATGCTGCCGCGTGGCCCATCCAGGGTTTGGTGCGCCATTTCCGGCCTGAGCTCGAGCGCCGAATTGCGGAGCGCTCGAGCCGACGCATGCTGGAGGCGGCGGAATGAGCCGCATTTCAATCGGCCTTGCAGCTCCCTTGCATTCCGGAAGCGGATTTCACGTGCCTGGGGCGGTGATCGCCATCGTCCTTGTTCTAGCGGCCGTTGCTGTTCTCGCCATAGTCGGATGGCGTGCACCCGACCGCTCGCCGGGAGCGGACACCAAGCGCCAGCGGGAAAGGATCGAAGACTGATGAGCGTCATCATGCTCATCACGCTGGTCATCTGCTTTGCGGTGATCCTTTCGATGCGCCGGGCGCGCCGCGCACGGGTGACGGAAATCACCCGCACGGTAACCCGCAACAAGAAGGAGAACGGCGGGGATGCCTAAGGTCACCGTCGACGGGCTCGAGATCGAAGTCCCACAGGGCGCGACCGTTCTGCAGGCATGCGAGCTTGCCGGCAAGGAGATCCCGCGTTTCTGCTACCACGAGCGGCTCTCGATTGCCGGCAACTGCCGAATGTGCCTGGTCGAGGTGGCGCCCGGTCCGCCCAAGCCACAGGCGAGCTGCGCCCTTCCTGCTGCCGACGGACAGACGATCCGTACCGACACCCCTATGGTCAAGAAGGCCCGGGAAGGGGTCATGGAGTTCCTCCTCATCAACCACCCGCTCGATTGCCCGATCTGCGATCAGGGCGGCGAGTGCGACCTTCAGGACCAGGCCGTAGCCTACGGGCGCAGCTCTTCGCGCTACGAGGAAAACAAGCGGGCGATCGACGACAAATACATGGGTCCGGTCATCAAGACCTCGATGACCCGGTGCATCCAGTGCACACGCTGCATCAGATTTTCTTCCGAAGTTGCGGGCGTTCCGGAGATCGGGATGCTGTATCGGGGCGAAGACAGCCAGATCACTTCCTATCTCGAACGGACGGTCACAAGCGAACTTGCGGGCAATCTTGCGGACGTCTGTCCAGTGGGCGCGCTTCTCCAGAAACCGCAGATATTCGAGATGCGGCCGTGGGAGCTTCGACGCATTCCGGGGATCGACGTCATGGACGCGGTCGGCTCGAACGTTCGACTCGATGTCCGACAGCGGCAAGTCATGCGAGTCCTGCCTCGAATTAACGAGGACGTGAACGAGGAATGGATCAGCGACAAGACACGTCATCATGTTGATGCGCTTGTCCGCAGTCGCCTCGACCGCCCGTGGGTTCGTGAGAAGGGGAAGCTGCGCGAAGCGAGCTGGAAAGAAGCGCTCGATATCTTCGCAAAGCGACTGAAGAAGGCTGGAGCCAAGGTCGCGGCAATCGCCGGGGATCTGCTCGATGCCGAGACCATGTATGCTGCGAAGAAGCTGCTCGAAGGGCAGGGCTCGAAACTTCTCGAAGGTCGCCAGACGGGCCTGACCTACGATTGCACCAGCCTCGGCGCGGTCGCGTTCAATTCGACGATCGCGGGCATCGAGACTGCGGACGCCGTTCTTCTGGTGGGTTCGAACATCCGTTGGGAAGCGCCGCTTATCGCCACCAGGGTGCGCAAGATCTCCCGCAAGGGGGGCAAGGTTTTCGCCATCGGTCCGAAGGTTGACCTTGGAATCAAGGTCCAGTGGCTCGGTAACGACCTGAAGCTGCTCGGCGAGCTTCCGAGGGCCGTGACTGATGCGTTTGCGAAGGCCGAGCGTCCCGCATTGATCATCGGCCCGGGCGCGCTCGCGGCGGGGGGACTGGGAGCAGCTCTCGCGCTGGTCAGCCAGCTCGGACTCATCAAGGAGGGTTGGAACGGCTTCAACGTTCTCCACACCTCCGCGTCGCGCATGGCATCGCTCGTCCTTGGCTATGCGCAGAAGCGCGGCCTTGGCGATATCGAGGCGGCCAAGCCGGAGCTTGCGCTGCTTCTCGGAGCTGACGAGATGCCGGGCGATCGACTGGACGGCGCCTACAAGGTCTATATCGGCCACCACGGCGACAACGGTGCGCGGCAGGCCGACCTCGTTCTCCCCGGCGCAGCCTATACGGAAAAGCACGGGACCTACGTCAACACCGAGGGGCGAGTGCAGAGAGGCGAGAGGGCCGCCTTCCCGCCAGGCGAGGCGCGCGAGGACTGGGCGATCCTGCGCGCAGTTTCGGAGCTCGCCGGAAAGACCCTTCCGTTCGACAGCTTTCCTCAGCTTCGGCAACAGATGGTCAGCGACTATCCCGAACTTGGTCGCGACGGGATCGTCGATCTGAAATGGGCGCCCCCCAAGCTTGATACGAAGGCCGAGGGGCCAATTCGC
Organism: Sphingomicrobium sp.; assembly: GCA_036265105.1. Lineage (GTDB taxonomy): Bacteria > Pseudomonadota > Alphaproteobacteria > Sphingomonadales > Sphingomonadaceae > Sphingomicrobium. The sequence continues at coordinate 84,698 of DATAPR010000027.1, read as the reverse complement.
TATTCGATCGCCGATTTCTTCCTGACCAATGCGATCTGCCGCAACAGTCCGACGATGCTTCGCTGTTCCGAGGAGCTCGTGCGCGGGCTTCACTATGAGGAGGCGGTGGAGTGACCGAATTCTTCGTCGACCATGGCATGATCTATGGCTGGGCGTGGTTTCTCGCCACCCTCATAGGAATCCTTGTGATCGCGCTGCCGCTGATGCTTGCAGTGGCAATGATCATCTATGCCGAGCGCAAGATTTGGGCTGCGGTCGCGCTCAGGCGAGGGCCGAACGTCGTCGGGCCGTGGGGACTGCTTCAGAGCTTTGCCGATGGGCTCAAGGTCTTTCTCAAGGAGACCATTATCCCGACCAGCGCGAACAAGGGGCTGTTCCTGATCGCTCCGATCATCACCTTCACCGTCGCGCTCATCGTCTGGGCAGTCATTCCGTTCCAGCCCGGAGTGGTGCTTGCCGACGTCAATGTCGGTCTGCTCTACATTCTCGCTGCGAGCTCGCTCGGCGTTTACGGAGTCATTGTCGCCGGCTGGGCATCCAATTCCAAATATCCCTTCTTCTCGGCGCTCCGTGCCGCGGCCCAGATGGTGAGCTACGAGGTCTCCATCGGCTTCGTCCTGATTACCGTCGTCCTTTATGCCGGGACGTTCAATCTCTCGCAGATCGTGGTCCAGCAAAGGGGTTTCGGCCTCGGCATCGTCAACGCCTTCGGCTTCAATCTCCTGCTGTTTCCGATGTGGATCGTCTTTCTGATCAGTTCGATGGCCGAAACCTTCAGAACGCCGTTTGATCTGGTCGAGGCAGAGAGCGAGCTCGTCGCCGGACACCAGACCGAATATTCGTCGATGAGCTTCGCGCTCTTCTGGCTCGGCGAATATGCCAATGTCATTTTGATGTGTGCTCTCAATGCCATCCTGTTTTGGGGAGGATGGCTCCCGCCGATCGACTGGGCCCCGCTGTACCTGGTCCCCGGAATCGTCTGGCTGATCGCCAAGATGCTGATTTTCTTCTTCATCTTCGGATGGGTGAAGGCGACCGTGCCGCGATATCGCTATGACCAGCTGATGCGGCTCGGCTGGAAAATCTTCCTTCCGCTGTCGCTCATTTTCGTTGTCCTCGTTTCGGGGTGGCTGATGCTCACGCGTTTCGGAGCCCCCTCATGAAGCACTGGATCAAATCCTTCACTCTCTGGGAGTTCGTCCAGGCACACTGGCTGACGCTGAAGTATTTCTTCAAGCCGAAGGCGACGATCAATTATCCCTACGAGAAGATCCCGACCTCGCCACGCTTTCGCGGCGAACACGTGCTTCGCCGCTATCCCAACGGCGAAGAGCGCTGCATCGCATGCAAGCTGTGCGAGGCGATTTGCCCTGCGCTCGCGATCACGATCGAAGCGGAGCCCCGCGAGGATGGCAGTCGCCGAACGACGCGCTACGATATCGACATGGTCAAATGCATCTATTGCGGGCTCTGTCAGGAAGCCTGCCCGGTGGATGCGATCGTCGAAGGGCCGAACCTCGAATTCGCGACGGAAACGCGCGAGGAACTGCTTTACGACAAGGCAAAATTGCTGGCGAACGGTGACAAGTGGGAACAGGCGATTGCCGCCAACCTTGCCGCCGATGCGCCCTACCGATAAGCGCGCCGCAACAGGGCCCCCACTTGATCGCTACAATCGCCTTTTATCTGTTCGCGACGCTCACCATCGCTCCTGCGTTGGCAGTGATCTTCGCGCGCAATCCGGTTCATAGCGTGCTTTGGCTGATCCTTGCCTTCTTCAATGCGGCCGGCCTGATGCTGCTGGTCGGCGCCGAGTTCATCGCGATGCTTCTGGTCATCGTCTACGTCGGCGCGGTCGCGGTCCTGTTCCTGTTCGTGGTGATGATGCTCGACATCGATTTCGCGAGCCTGAGGAGCGGGTTCACGCGCAACCTTCCGTTCGGAATCATTATCGCCCTTGTGCTGCTGGGCGAGGTCGTCGTTGCCGAACTCGCACAGAAAGGGGGCCCCTCGCTCGCCGGTCAGCAAATCCCGGTGCCAAGGGTTCCGAACATCGTCGCCCTCGGCCAGCTCCTCTACAGCCGCTACCTGTTTGCCTTCGAGCTCGCCGGGCTGATCCTTCTTGTTGCGATGGTCGGTGCGATCGTTCTCACGCACCGCAGCCGTGCCGACACGCGCACTCCGAAGGCATCAAGGCAGCTGCGCCGGCGCCCCGATCGCGCCGTCAAGCTGGTTGAACCCGGGGTAGGCAAGGGGATGAAGCTGTGATCGGGCTTGACGCCTACCTCGTCGTCGCAGCCGCACTTTTTACAATCGGTGTGCTCGGAATCTTTCTCAACCGCCGCAACGTCATCCTCATGCTGATGGCGATCGAGCTCATTCTCCTTGCAGTGAACATCAACCTTGTCGCTTTCTCCGCTTATCTGGGCGATCTTACCGGGCAGGTGCTCGCGATGTTCGTGCTCACCGTAGCCGCCGCCGAGGCGGCGATCGGGCTCGCCATTCTCGTCATATTCTTCCGCCGCCGAGGCACGATCGCCGTCGACGCCGCCGACAGGATGAGGGGCTGATGGCACTCCAACTCATCGTCTTCCTGCCGCTTCTCGCAGCCGTCATCGCCGGCCTCTTTGGACGGTGGATCGGAAAGACTGCGGCAAAGGTCGTCACCACCGGCGGCTTGTTCGTTGGAGCGTTCCTCAGCTGGCCGATCTTCTTCCACTATATCTTTGGTCACGCGCAGGCGTCGGTCGTGCCGGTCATGACCTGGATCCAGTCGGGAACGCTGAGCGTCGACTGGGCGCTTCGCCTCGACAGCCTGACTGCTGTGATGCTGGTCGTCGTCACCACCGTCTCGTCGCTCGTCCACCTCTACAGCTGGGGCTATATGGAGGAGGACCCGGGCCAGCCCAGGTTCTTCGCCTATCTGTCGCTGTTCAGCTTTGCCATGCTGATGCTGGTGACCGCCGACAGCCTGGTGCAGATGTTCTTCGGCTGGGAAGGCGTCGGTCTCGCTTCCTACCTGCTCATCGGCTTTTGGTACTACAAGCCGTCGGCGAACGCGGCGGCCCTCAAAGCCTTCGTCGTCAATCGTGTCGGCGATTTTGGCTTCTCGCTCGGAATCTTCGGTACCTTCCTCGTATTCGGCACGGTTTCAATTCCGGCGATCCTCGCCGCAGCACCCGGAATGGCCGGATCGACGATCGGGTTTGCCGGCATGCGGGTCGACACGATGACCCTCCTTTGTCTCCTGCTGTTCGTCGGAGCGATGGGCAAATCGGCACAGCTTCCGCTCCACACCTGGCTGCCGGACGCGATGGAAGGACCCACTCCAGTCAGCGCCCTCATCCACGCTGCGACCATGGTCACGGCTGGAGTGTTCATGGTCTGCCGCCTCTCGCCGATGTTCCAGACATCACCGACCGCGATGCACGTCGTCACCTGGGTCGGCGCGATCACCTGCTTCTTCGCGGCAACTGTCGGTTGCGCTCAGAACGACATCAAACGCGTGATCGCTTATTCGACCTGCTCGCAGCTCGGCTACATGTTCTTTGCAGCTGGCGTGGGCGCCTATGGCGCCGCCATGTTCCACCTCTTCACTCACGCCTTCTTCAAGGCGCTGCTGTTCCTCGGCGCGGGCAGTGTGATCCACGCGATGCACCATGAGCAGGACATGCGCTTCTACGGGGGCCTCAGGAAGGAGATTAAAATCACCTTCTGGGTAATGATCATCGGTACACTGGCGATCACCGGCGTCGGCCTCGACGTTGGCGGCGGGCTCGGGTTTGCGGGCTTCTGGTCGAAGGATGCGATTATCGACGATTCGTGGGTGAGCGGATCTGTCGCCGGCACAATCGCCTTCTGGCTCGGCGTGATTGTTGCCGGGATGACCAGCTTCTACAGCTGGCGATTGATTTTCATGACCTTCTTCGGAGAGCCGCGCTGGGCCGCTTCCGAGCATATCCAGCATGCGCTCCACGGCGAACATGATGACCCTTCCGAAGAACATGGCGACAGCGCTCATGAATCGCATCGCATCGAAACCGGACGCGGAGGCTATCGTCCCCATGAAAGCCCACCCAGCATGCTGGTGCCGATCTGTCTTCTTGCGGTCGGAGCGCTGCTAGCGGGCCAGATCTTCCACGGAATATTCATCAGCCCGGACCGAGCTCCCTCCTATTGGCGCGGTGCAGTCGCCTTCAGCCGCGAACTCGCCGAGGCGGCGGAGAGCTCAGCGCTGTGGGTCAAGCTTTCGCCGACGATCGCGATGCTGCTCGGATTTTGGATCGCTTGGAACAATTACATCCGCAATCCCAAGGCGGCTTCCGCCTTCGTTTCGATGTTCCCGGGGATCTACACGTTCGTCTCGAACAAATGGTATTTCGACGAACTGTACGACGTCATTTTTGTTCGTCCGGCGCTGTGGCTTGGCAGACTGCTCTGGCACGGCGGTGACGAGGGAACGATCGACCGCTTCGGACCGCACGGGGCAGCTTATGCCGTTGGTCTTGGCAACCGCATCACCTACCGCTTCCAGTCAGGTTATCTCTATTCCTACGCGCTGGTGATGCTCCTCGGCCTGATTGGCGCGGCGAGCTGGGCGATCTGGTGGGCCAAGTGATCGGAGCGAACGTGCTTACGGTCCTTGTCGCCGTGCCGCTGCTCGCGGGCCTCATATGTCTATTCGTTCGAGCGGAGGCGGCCCGCTGGATTGCGCTCGTCGCAACCCTCCTGGACCTTGTTCTTAGCGCCTATCTCTGGGTGAATTACGATCCGAACGGCGCTCAGTGGCAATTCGTCGAGAATGTCCCCTTGGGTGGCGGGATCAACTGGTCGCTCGGGATCGACGGGATCGCACTCGTGCTGATCGCGCTCACGGCTTTCCTGATGCCGATCTGCATCGGCGCGAGCTGGCGCTCCATCCAGAAACGCGTTCCCGAGTACATGGCCTATTTTCTGCTGATGGAGGCTCTCATCCTGGGCTCCTTCAGTGCGCAGGACCTGTTCCTATTCTACGTCTTCTTCGAGGGCGGGCTGATCCCGATGTATTTGATCATCGGCATCTGGGGCGGAGCCGAGCGGATCAAGGCCAGCTACAAGTTCTTCCTGTATACGCTCTTCGGCTCGGTACTGATGCTGATCGCGATGCTCTACATGCGATCGGTTGCGGGCACGACCTACATTCCAGCGCTGATGGCCTTCAACTTCCCGCGGGAAGCGCAGACCTTTCTCTTCCTTGCGTTCCTTGCAAGTTTCGCCGTCAAGCTTCCGATGTGGCCGGTCCACACCTGGCTCCCCGATGCCCATGTTCAGGCGCCGACCGCGGGCTCCGTCATCCTTGCGGGCGTGCTCCTCAAACTCGGCGGATACGGTTTCATCCGCTTCTCACTTCCAATGTTTCCGGAAGGGTCCGCTCAGTTCATCCCGCTGATGTTCGTCCTCTCGGGAGTCGCGGTCGTCTACACGAGCCTTGTTGCTCTTGTGCAACGCGACATGAAGAAGCTCATTGCTTATTCCTCGGTCGCCCACATGGCGTTCGTCACCTTCGGATTGTTCGCGATGAACCGGCAGGGGATCGAGGGCGCAATGCTCGTGATGCTCGGCCATGGACTCGTGTCGGGAGCGCTCTTCCTATGCGTTGGAGTGGTCTACGATCGCCTGCACACGCGCGAGATTGCAGCTTACGGCGGCCTCTCCAACAACATGCCCGGCTACGCCTTGCTGTTCATGGTCTTCACGATGGCGAGCGTCGGCCTTCCGGGACTCAGCAACTTCCCAGGCGAATTTCTGAGCTCGGTGGGTACCTATCGCGCTTCGAGCTGGGCGGCGATCGTCGCAACGACCGGGATCATCCTCGGGGCGGCCTACATGCTCTGGCTCTATTGGCGCATCTGTTTCGGGGCGGCCAGGACGCCTGAAGCGGCCGCGATGAAGGACCTCGACGTTCGCGAGTGGTGGCTCCTGGCACCTATCGCACTCGCGGTCGTCTGGATGGGCGTCTATCCGGAGAGCTTTCTTAGGCCGATCCGCAACGACGTCGGCCGGTTGATGACGAGGCTCGATACCGTCGCTCCCGCGGGCGATTCGCACCTGACTCTCGGGAAGGGCGCGGTCCACATGGACATGGGAGCATCGCATTGATCCCGCGCTTCACCGCTCCCCTGCTTCCCGAACTGATCCTTTCGATCGGCGCAACGGTCTTGATGATCGTTGCGGCCTTTACCGGTCGACGTGGATCGGGGCTGACCAGCTGGCTTGCAGTTGCGCTGCTGATCGGGGCGACCTTCGCCCTCGTCGGACCGCCGTCGCATGCCGGGCCAGTGTTCGATGGCCTCGTCACCGCCGATCTTTTCGCAAGCTTTGGAAAGGCGATCATGTTTCCGGCCGCCGCGATCGCGATCATTGCGGCTCATGGATGGTTCGAACGCGGGAGCGAGCATGCTTCCGAATATTCGGTCCTGATCGTGTTTGCCGCCGTCGGCATGAGCGTGATGGTTTCTGCGACGAGCTTGATTGCACTTTACGTCGGCCTCGAGCTCAACAGCCTCGCCGGCTACGTCCTGGCTTCGTATCGGCGTACCGACGAACGTTCAGCCGAGGCGGGGCTCAAATATTTCGTCCTCGGGGCGCTCGCCAGCGGGATCCTGCTTTACGGCATCTCGCTCCTTTACGGGTTCACAGGCACAACGAACTTCACCGGTCTCGCCGCAGCGTTCGGCCGGGGAGCCCCGTCGCTTGGATTACTTTTCGGTCTCGTCTTTTTGCTCGCTGGCCTCGCCTTCAAGGCGAGCGTGGTTCCGTTTCACATGTGGACCCCCGATGTCTACGAAGGAGCGCCGACGCCGGTCACGACCTTTTTTGCATCCGCTCCGAAGGTCGCAGCAGTGCTGCTGGCGGTCCGGGTCTGCGTGGAAGGACTTGGCCCTGCGACCGATGCCTGGCGTCAGATCGTCATTGCCTCGGCGCTTCTGTCGATTTTCCTCGGCGCTGTCGCGGCCTATGGGCAGACGAACATCAAGCGACTGCTCGCCTATTCGTCCATCAACAACGTCGGTTTCGCTTTGGTCGGACTTGCTGCCGCTGGGCCGCGAGGAACCTCGTCGGTGCTCTTCTACATGGCCGTCTATGTCGTGATGACTCTTGGTGCATTCCTCTGCGTGCTTTGGATGCGGGATTCGCAAGGCCGTCCGGTCGAGGACATATCGAGCCTCTCCGGTCTTGCTCAGACCCGTCCCGGCTTTGCGGCGGCCTTTGCAATCTTCATGTTCAGCCTTGCCGGCATCCCGCCGCTGTTCGGCTTCTGGCCTAAGCTGCTGGTGTTCACTGCAGCTGTCGAGGCCGGTTATGTCACGCTCGCCGTGGCAGCAATTCTCGGGACGGTGATTGGCGCCTACTATTATCTGAAGATCGTCAAGATCATGTATATGGACGAGCCGGCCGAACCTTATGCCCGGGTGCGTCAGCCCGTGCAGGGCCTGTTGATCCTTGTTGCGGCCCTAGCCGTATCGCCCCTTGGCTACCTCCTTATCGGGCCTCTTGGAGCGCTGGCCGACCGGGCCGCGGGGACACTCTTCTGAGCTGTATCCGCTTCGTCGAGCGCACTGGCTCGACCAACGCCGATGTGATTGCCGATCCCGGCTTTTCGGAGGGTGATTGGCTCGTCGCAGCCGAGCAGAAATCCGGGCGCGGCAGACAGGGCCGTGAATGGATCTCGCCCACCGGCAACTTCTACGGCAGTACGGTCGTCGATCTGCTCCGCTCCGATCCCCAGCCACAGACGCTGTCGCTTGCCGCAGGCTTGGCGCTGATCGAGGCACTTGATGCCGCCATTCCTGGCCAGCCCCTGATGCTCAAATGGCCAAATGATCTGCTTCTTCTTGGAAAGAAGCTCGCTGGAATCCTCCTTGAGCGAAGCTCGAGCCGGGTCGTCATCGGCTTCGGGGTGAACCTTTCCTCGGCGCCCGACTTGCCGGATCGCCAATGCTCGTCTCTTGGAGGACGAATTACGCCCCAAGTCTTTGCTCCATTGCTTGCCGGAAGCTTTGCTCGGTTGCTTGATCTGTGGAGGCAAAGCGAGCCGATTTTTATCGCCCGAGCGTGGCTCGCGCGCGCGCACGCGATTGGCACACGGCTCAACGTCCATTCGGCGAGCGACGAGATGATCAGCGGCCGCTTCGATGGCATCGAGACGGACGGCGCCTTGCGTCTGAGACACGACGACGGTGCACTCGCCATCGTTCGGGCGGGCGACGTCGAGTTGTGAACCGCAACGAGCGCCAGTAGGACCGCCTCCATGCTTCTTGCCATCGACGCCGGCAACACGAATGTTGTCTTCGCACTCGTCGAGAGTGGCGAGATCAAGGCTCGGTGGCGGATTGCCACAGACCCGCGGAGGACCGCGGACCAATATGCCGTTTGGCTCTACCAGCTGCTGGAGCTGGAGGGATTTCCAAAGACTGCCGTGGATGCGGTCATTATCGGCACGGTCGTTCCGCGGGCTCTCCACAACCTCCAGGTCCTCGCCAGCAAATATTTTCGCGCTGATCCGCTGGTAGCAGGCGAGGGAAGTGCAGGCTGGCCGCTCCAGCTCGACGTTGACGAGCCTCAGAATGTGGGTGCCGACCGAGCGCTCAACGCGTTCGCGGCACATTCCAAATATGCCGGCGACCTCATCGTGATCGATTTTGGAACCGCGACGACGTTCGATGTCGTCGACGGGGCAGGAGCCTATAAAGGCGGGATAATCGCTCCGGGGATCAATCTCTCGCTTGATGCGCTGGTGAGTGCTGCAGCCAAGCTCCCGAGAATTGCCATCGAAGCACCGAGGGACAGTCTCTCGGTCATCGGCAGAACGACCCAGGATCAGATGCTTATCGGCATCTACTGGGGCTATGTCGCAATGATGGAGGGGCTGGTCGAGCGAATGAAGAACGAACTCGGCCGTCCCGTGACCACAATCGCGACAGGGGGCCTTGCCAGCCTGTTCGACAAGCACACGAAACTGTTCGATGCGATTGAACCCGACCTGACCATCCAGGGGTTGAGCCTGTTGTACGACATGGTGCGTAGCCCAAGATGATTCCGGGCGAAGAGCTTCTTTTCGTCGCGCTTGGCGGTTCCGGCGAGATTGGCATGAACGTCAATCTCTACGGCTGTCGCGGCCAATGGATCATGGTCGACCTCGGTCTCAATTTTGCCGGTCCCGACTATCCGGGCATCGAGCTGATCCTGCCCGATCTCGAATTTATTGAGGGCCAGCAGGAGCGCCTAATCGGGATCATCCTGACCCACGGCCACGAAGATCATATTGGGGCGCTTCCCTACCTCGCGGAAGAATTGAAATCGCCGTTGTTCGCAACGCCCTTCACGGCCGGATTGATCGCTGGAAAGCTCGAGGAAGAGGGCCTGACGGGCCACGTCCAACTCAACATTGTCGAGCGCGGCGGAACAATCGAGCTCGGTCCGTTCCGAGTGAGCTTCGTCGCGCTCTCCCATTCGATCCCGGAGGGGAACGGACTGCTTATCGAGACTCCGTTCGGGAACGTCTTCCATACCGGCGACTGGAAAATCGACGAGACCCCGGTCATCGGCTCGGCTCCCGACACCGACATCTTGACCGATATCGGAGATCGCGGAGTTCTCGCACTTGTCTGCGATTCGACAAACGTTTTCCAGGAAAAGCCGTCGGGATCGGAAGAGAGCGTCCACGAGGGCCTGCTCGCACAGGTCATGATGTCCAATGGACGGGTTCTGGTGACCACCTTCGCTTCCAACGCTGCGCGACTCCAGACGATCGGCCGCGTTGCACGAGAAGCGGGGCGCCAAGTGTGCATTGCTGGGCGGTCCCTCGAGCGAATCCTCAGGGTCGCTCAGGCGACCGGCTATCTTGAGGACTTTCCGCCGCCGATCGGGTTTGACGACGCCATGCGCCTGCCGAAGGAGGAGGTGCTGATCATCGCAACGGGCGGTCAGGGCGAGCCCCGGGCGGCGCTCGGACGCATTGCTTCTGGGACGCACGAGCTGAAACTCGGCGAAACCGATACCGTCATTTTCTCCTCCCGGATCATTCCCGGCAACGAAGTCGCGATCGGCAGGATCATGAATCAGCTGTCGGACCTCGGCGTGCAGATCGTCACCGAGAAGCAGGCTCATGTTCATGTGTCGGGTCACCCTGGCCGGCCCGAGCTCGTTCAGATGTACAAGTGGGTTCGGCCTCGGATCGTAGTTCCGGTCCACGGCGAACCGAGGCACCTCGCGGAGCATGCCCGGCTCGCGCTCGACCACGATGTCGAACATGCTGTTCTACAGAAGAATGGCGATGTGATCCGACTTGCTCCGGGTGAGCCGAAAAGCGTCCAGGAGGTTCGCGTAGGCCGGCTCGTGCTCGATGGGGACGTGATCCTTCCAGCCGATGGAGCGACAGTCAACGAGCGCCGCAAGATCGGCTACGGCGGAATGATCACGGTTGCCCTCCCGATCGGCGATGACGGCCAGCTCATGGGTACTCCGGGCATCCGCGCCCTCGGAGTCCCGGTCGAGGAGGATCGCGACGATTTCATTGCCGATGCGACCGACGCGGCGACCCGAGCCTACAGCCCAGGCGGCGATGAGGATCGGGTGCGTGAACAGGTTCGTCTGGCGGTGAGACGGTGCGCGACGCTGTGGACCGGAAAGAAGCCCGTCGTGGAGGTGATCCTGCTCCAAGTCGCCGTATGAATCTGACATCGATCATCGCTATCTATTTCCTGTTCTTCGCCGGAACGGCATTCGTTCTGCTGCCGTTCGGGGTGAAGACGACCGAAGAAATAGGCGGCGAAAGGATTCCGGGTCAGGCCGAAAGCGCCCCGCACCATTTCGACCTGAAGAGACATCTAATCAGGGCGACGATCGTCTCCGCGCTGCTGTTCGCAATCTATTATGCGAACTGGAGCTTTGGCTGGATTACGCCCGCCGACCTCGACTTCTATAATCCGGCCCAAGCCGCCAAGACGAACGGCTAACGTCGCTTATCGATCACCTGGGCGAGGGCTCCGTAGAGTTTGCCCATGTCCGAGGACATGAGCGTCACCGCAATCATCCCGCCGTCACGCTCCGCAAGCACTCGCCGGAGCATCGCTTCAAAATCGTGGACATAGCGGTTCGCGGAGTGCTGAAATTCACGGTCCGTTTCGTAGTGCGCGCGGATGCTTCGAGTTTCGCTTCCGTCGATCAGACGAACCGCGCGCCGGGTGAACACTCCGCGATTGCCTTTGAGGTAGGCGCCCCACGCTTTGTCATCGATCTCGTCCGAGAGGATTTTTCCGACATCTATCGCTGCCGAATGCATCGAATCGATAAGGAGCGAGACGCGCCGAGCAAAGGCTTCGCTGTCCTTCTCGCGTTGTTCCTCGCGCGTCTGATCGATGTGCTGTTCGAGGGCGGCCGCGCTTTGGCCGAGGGTGATCATCTGCTGTGTTAGGCGGTCGGACGCAGCTCGTGCCGATTCGACCGCCTTGGCTGCCACGGTTTCAACTTCGCGAAGCCGATCCTCGATTGTGTCGCGAATGACCTGCTCGAGTGCCCTTTGTGTTTCCTGCGACAGTTTGGTCGCGCTCGAGGGAATGACGCTCTCGATCGATTCCCTGGCGCGCTCTGCGGCATGAGCCGCTGCCTCCTTGACCTGAACGAGCGAGGCAACCAGCGCAGGACCGGTTTCGTTGCTGAGGTCCGTGGCTTCCCGCTCAACCTTGGCCATGAGTGATGCAAGCTCGGAAAGCCTCGATTGGGCATTGCCGACGCCCTCGTCGATCGATGCCAGCAGGGCTGAAAGCCGGTCTTGCTGCTCGGTAATCTGGCCATCCGTGGCCATGATCCGATCGTTCGCCTCGACGACGGCATCGCGGATCCACCCGATTTCGGGCCTCACTGCAACCGCTGCTTCGGCAAGACGGTCCGCGCCTCCGTGAGCTTCGCCGATCGCGGCTGCGAGATTGTCGCGTATCTCGCCGGTTAACCGCTCGATGCTCTCACGAAGCAAGGCCGTTCGCTCGGCGATGGAGCCGATCGCAAGGTCCTGAGAAGTGGCCTGACCGGCGAGCGTGTCGAGCTCGGTGCGGGCGCGGGTCAGCGATTCGAGGAACCGATTTGCGCGTTCGTCGCCATGAGTTGCGAGCTCGCTGAAGCGCTCGTCAATCATCGCAAGGCCCCGGTCGATTTCGGCGATCATGCGCTGCGAGGCGCGGTCCTGTTCAGCGACTCGCTGAGACAGCGATTCGATCGAGCTATTTGCGTGATCGACATTCGCCGCAAGCGACTCGGACGCCTCGGCACCGGCCCTTCCGATACCGGCCGACGCCTGCTCAACAAGCGCTGCGACGGCCGCGGACTGAACATCGATTCCGGTTCGGATCTCATCGAGCGTGGTCGAAGTGCGATCGAACAAGGCGTCGAGAGTGCCCGAAAACGCCGCTTCGGCCTCACCCACTCGACCTGCGGCCAGGGTTCCGGCCGAATCGATCTGGGCGAGCCGGGCCGCCAGGCGGTCAGTCGCCTCGAGGATGAGCTGGTCTGCCTCGCGGGTCCGTTCGGCGAGCTCTCCGACTTGGCGCCCGAACGCAGCGGTCTTCTCGGCCGACTGGCTTCCGATCGATCGGAGCTGCTCGGAAAGTTGGCGGGTGGTCTCCTCTGCTCGCGGAAGGTCGTCGAGCAGGACCGCAACGTCGTTGCGCGCCGATTCGGCCGCGCGATCCAATGCTTCGCTATGCAGTTTGAGAGTTGCGCTGCTGCTGTCGAACTCCCTGGTGATCCCGCCGAGCTTTCCGGTTGCTTCGTCTCCCAGCTGCATCAGATTCTGAGTCATCATCGCGAGCTCGGTCCGGCTGTCGTTGATCCGCTGTGAAAGGACCTCGAGCAGCGCTTCGAGTGATTGCGCTTCTCCGCGCATCGCGATGACCGAGCGAGTGAAGCGTTCCGCCTCCTTGCGGCGGGTGCGTCCGAATATCAGCCAGACAAGGCCGAGAAGGGCGAGCGGGCCAGCCGCGATCGCCAGCCATTGCGCGAGGTACGGCGAGGACAGGGGCTGCCCGACCAGAGTGCGCCCTGCCGACCAGGCGGAATAAGCGAGCCACACACCGGCAAGGAGACCAAGGGCGATCCCAAGAACTCGCCGCCCGCCAGCACCAGGGTCGGCTTCCGGTGCTTCAACAGCCTCAGCTTCCTGAAGCCAGGGGTCCTGTTCGAAGAAGGACTCCTGAAGGATGTCAGCGCTGGTCAGCTCGAGGGGCTCTGCCGCATCACTCGCCGGTGGCAGGGGTTCGGCGCGCTTGGGTGTGGGTGTCATCGTAAGTCGAGTTTACCACCTTTGAAGCTTCACGAAAGCGGTTAGAGAGGATCAGCGGCGGGGGCCGGGGAGGAATGATAAAAGAATGGCCGTCGGTGCGCTGATCGGAGCCTATCAGGAAGACGACAGAGGTGGTCTTCGGGCGCTCTTCCCGCTCGCAGGCCGAACGCTCATTGAATATCAGGTCCGATGCGCATCAGCAGCCGGCGCGGCCCCAATCGTGATTGTCGTCGAACGCGTTCCCCAGGCCCTGCAGGACGCCTTCGAACGACTGCGAATCGACGGACTTGGAGTCTTTCCCGTCAGCGACATCTCGGAGGCGGTCAGTCGTTTCGAGGCAGGATCCCTGATTTTGTTGATCGGCGATGGAATTGTCCCGCCAGCTGACCTGGTCATGACCATGGCGGAGGAGCCCGAACCGGCGGTGTCAACAATCGCCGATGACGAAGCCCACGCAATGTTCGAGCGAATTGACGCCGAATCGCGCTGGGCCGGCGTGGCTGTTGTGGACGCGCATCTGCTCGGATCGACTGCAGCGATCCTGGGCGACTGGGATCTACAGTCGACGCTTCTGAGGCGAACGCTGCAGGAGGGCGCTTTGCGCGTTCCGGTTGCTGAACTGGGAGGCGAGCCGCTGCTTGTGGAGAGGGCCGACGATCTCCGCGACTTCGAACGAAAGCTGTTCATCGCTTCACGGGGCGTGCGCCCCGACTGGGTAAGCCGCTTCGTGCTGCCGGCGGTCGAGGAGTTCGCGACCGAGCATCTGATGGAAACGCGCATTCGACCGCGATGGTTGATCTGGGCCGCGCTTGCGCTCACTCTTGCCGGAGCCTTTTGCTTCACCCGGGGGTGGCTTGGCGCGGGCTTGATTCTCCTGATCGCTTCCATGCCCCTCGACCTTATCGCCAGCCGTCTTGCGACCTTGCGTCTGAGGCCCTTTCCGGCTCGGTTCTTGAGCCGGCTTGCACTATGGCCCGTAGCCGGTCTTGCATTGCTGGCACTGGGCTGGTGGGAGATGAAACATGTGAGCGGCTGGGGCGCACTGGTCACAGCGATCGGAGCCATTGCATTTTCCGAAGCGGCCCGGATTGAGCGGACGGCCATCCAAGAAAACGAGCCGTGGCTGGTCTCGCGCCGAAGTGCGATCGTCCTTGCAGTTCCATTCGCGATCGCCGGCGCCTGGACCAGTTATCTTGTCGCTCTGCTCGCTTATGCAGTGGTCTCCTTTTTCATCATCCAACACGTTCGCCACCAGCCAACCAGTTGACCCCAAGTTAACCCAAATCGGATAACGCAGGCGGGTAATGATGCCGGAAGAATGGCCCATCGCCGCGACACAAGCGGACGGGAACGCAAGGACGCGCGTAGCGGGTCGCAGCCGGCTCACGACCGTGCGCGCCGATTTTTTCCTCAACCCAGCCGAGCGCCTGACCGAGCAGGAGCGGGCGCTGATGACCGCGATGCTGCACTGCCTGGTTGGTGATATCGTTGGCGAAATCCGAGCCGCGCTTCCTGCTGGCTGGGCGGGAGCGAACGACGACGAATCGGCAATTGTGAATGTGTTGACCCGCGCGGGTCTTCTTGACGATCCAAGCCTCATGACCCTGCTGCTTCGGCGGGCCGACGAAGAACGGATTGGCTCCGCCGCTCGCGCCCGGACGGGCCGCCGCGAGGCCAGGGCAGTCCAGGGTCTGGTCAGTCATCACAACGGCGCCGTTTCGGCAGCGGCGATGGCCCTGATCCTCGCCCGAGGCCGGCGCCGAGATCGCTTCGGCCAGTGCCTGGTTGGCTTCGACGATCTGCCGTCCGATACGGCAGAGCGGCTCGTCAATGCGATTGCCGCGGCGCTTCGACCTGATGTCGCAGCAGCTGGAGGAGCTGCCGCTGCCGATACGGAGCTAGCAGCTTCTGCCTCGCGGCTGCTCGACAAGCATGAGCGACCGCGCAGCATCGATGACCTGACCGCCGCAGTGGTCGCAATTCTGGATGACAGCGGCGGTCTCACCGATGAGCTGCTCCTCGCCTGCGCGCAGGAGGGGGAAGTCGGCTTCCTTGCTGAAGTCCTGGGTCGGCGCGCAGGCATTGAGTCGAGCGTGGCTCTCGATGAACTTCTTTCCGGCGAGGCCGGACAGCTGATGGCTCTACTCCGCCTCGCCAGTTTTTCGCGTGAGCTCAGTGCCGGATTGCTGGCCAGTCTGGGCGACCTTCTGGGGATCGATGATCCAGGAGCAGCGATCACGATCTTCGACCGGATGGGCGCCGACGAAGTCAAGGCTGCAGCGAGCTGGCTATCTGCTCCGGCGGCCTATCGAACGGCGCTCCAGACGCTCGGAATTAGAAATGGCTAGCGTGCCTTCAGAACCAAGACCGGTGCTTGGCCGCCTCGACCGCACCGGTCGGCTGATCGCCGCAGATCCGGAGCTGGAAGCGCTTCAGCAAGAGGCCGGCTCCGAGCTGGGCCAGGCGCTTGCACTGCCTCAGGTCGCGGCCGTGGCGCAGCTCGCCCGAAAGCTTCGAACTCCGGTCGGACGCCCGGCTGTCGCCGCCTCAGCCGAAAATGACATCGAACTGTGGGTGAACGCCAGACCTGAGGGCGATGAGATCGCACTGTCGCTCGAGGGATGGACTGTGCGTCCTGCAGCCGGTCCGCGGCTTGCATCCATTCTCGGCGGAGGCAGCGAAGCGGCTGACGCGAGCACCCAGAACGAGTGGGCGACCGACGAGGAGCTGCGGATCATCTCCCTGTCGTCGGAATTTGCTGCACTGCTGGGAGCTGACGTTTCGGAAGCCGCAGGGGCACCGCTCACCCGTGTTCTTCGTTTGGAGGAAGACGAGGGCGGCGAAATGCCCCTGATCAGTTCACTTGCTGCCCGGCGCGGCTTTTCTGGCCAGCGCGCGCGCAGCCGGTCTGACGAGAGCTGCAGCGTGATCCTGAACGGCGAGGTAGTGACAGCCGCTGACGGAAGCTTCGCGGGATTCCGCGGAACCGCCGAGAGCGAGAAGGAATCGGCCGCTGCCGTCGCGAGACACACCGCCGGTGTCGACGATGCCCTCGACGAGCTTCTCCGTTCGCCGATCGACCGGATCATCGAAAGTGCGGAGCGCATCGTTGCTCGTGCAGACGGGCCGCTGCGCAGCGACTACGCAAGCTACGGCAACGACATCGCGTCGGCCGCCCGGCACCTCCTTTCGGTCCTTCGGGCAATGAGCGAGGATCCGACCCAGGTCCACGGGCTCGTGGACGTCGCGTCACTTTCCGCCGAGGCGGTGATCATGCTCGAGTCTTCCGCGGAGGAGCGCGGCGTTCACATCGAGCTTGAACGGCCCGAGCCGCTCCGCGCTCGGGGCCAGGAGCGCGCAGTGATCCAAATCCTGGTGAATCTGATCGTGAACGCAATCCGCTATTCACCTGAAAACGGCGTCGTTCGGCTGAGTTTTGCTCGGACTTCAGGGACCGCCTCGGTCACGATTTCCGACCAGGGACCCGGCATTTCCGCCGGTGACGAGCAGCGGATCTTCGAACGTTTCGAGCGTGCTCACACCAAGGAAGGCGGGACCGGACTTGGTCTTGCCATTTCGCGCCGACTGGCGCGTTCAATGGGCGGTGATGTCACGCTCGACAGCGCGCCCGGGGAGGGCGCTCGCTTTACCCTTACGCTACCTTCAGCCTAGCCTCTTTTCCCAACCGGCACATATTCTCTCTGTGTCGCTCCGACATAGAGCTGACGCGGACGGCCGATCTTCTGATCCGGGTCCGCAATCATCTCGTTCCACTGGGCGACCCAGCCGACCGTACGTGCAAGCGCAAACAAGGCAGTGAACATGTCGGTCGGAAAGCCGATCGCATTGAGGATGATGCCCGAGTAGAAATCGACGTTCGGATAGAGCTTCTTGTCGATAAAATACTGATCATTGAGGGCGATGTGCTCGAGCTCCTTGGCGACATCGAGCACCGGATCGGAGATGTTGAGTTCCTTGAGGACCTCGTCGGCGGTGGCCTTCATCACCTTCGCTCGGGGATCGAAGTTCTTGTAGACGCGGTGCCCGAAGCCCATCAGCCTGAACGGGTCGTCCTTGTCCTTCGCCCTGGCGATATATTCCGGGATGCGCTTCACATTGCCGATCTCGCGCAGCATGTTGAGGGCCGCTTCGTTGGCGCCGCCATGCGCAGGACCCCAAAGGCAGGCAATTCCCGCCGCGATGCAGGCGAACGGGTTGGCGCCCGACGAGCCGGCAAGCCGTACCGTCGAGGTCGAGGCATTTTGCTCGTGATCAGCGTGGAGAATGAAGATGCGCCGCATCGCATTCTCGATGATCGGGTTCACGACATAGGGCTCAGCCGGCACGCCGAACGTCATTCGAAGAAAGTTGCCGGTGTAGCTGAGATCGTTCTGAGGATAGAGGAACGGCTGCCCGATCGAATATTTGAACGCCATCGCCGCGATGGTGGGCATCTTGGCGATCAACCGATGCGATGCGATCATCCGCTGGGCGGGGTCGGTGATGTCGGTGCTGTCGTGATAGAAAGCCGATAGCGCCCCGACCACTCCGCACATGATTGCCATCGGATGGGCATCGCGGCGAAATCCGCGGAAGAACACGGCCAGCTGCTCATGGACCATCGTGTGGCGGCTGATCGTGTAGGTGAACTCCTGGAGTTCGGCGCTCGTTGGAAGCTCGCCGTGAAGCAGGAGATAGGCAACCTCCATGAAGGTCGACTGCTCGGCCAGTTGGTCGATCGGGTAGCCGCGGTGGAGCAGGATCCCTTTCTCGCCGTCGATATAGGTGATCGCGCTTTCACAGCTCGCCGTCGAGGTGAAGCCGGGGTCATAGGTAAACATGCCCGTTTGAGCGTAAAGCTTTCGGATATCGACGACTTCGGGCCCGACGGTACCGTCTAGAACCGGGTATTCGAAATCCCCTCCCGGCATTTTCATCGATACGGCTTTGTCGGTCATTCCCTCGGCTCCATCTGGTCGGCGATGCGGCCGAGGCTCTCGTCCCGCCCGAGCAACGCAAGAACATCAAAAATCCCCGGAGACGTCATTCGCCCGGTAAGGGCAGCCCGAAGAGGTTGCGCAAGCTTGCCGAGCTTGACGCCGCTCGCCTCGGCGACTTCGCGGATGGCGGCCTCTAACGATGCTGCGTCCCAATTCGCAATAGCGCCAAGGTTTCGCTGCGCCGCATGGAGGAGCGAACGGGCATCACTTGTGAGGAGGGCCGCTGCGGCATCGTCGATATCGATGGGTCTGCTGGCAAACAAAAAATCAGCACTTTCCGATAGTTGCTTGATTGTGTTCGCGCGTGACTTCAACTCCGGCATCGCTCTCACAAGAAGCTCGATCTGTTCCGGTCCAAGACCGCTCCTTTGAGCCACCAGATCGGCCAACCGTTGGTCGTCCGCATTTCGAATGTAGTGGCCATTCAGGTTCTCGAGCTTCTTGAAGTCGAAACGCGAGGGCGACTTGCCGACCTGCGGAAGGTCAAACCATTCGATTGCCTGGTCCCGGCTGATGATTTCGTCGTCGCCGTGCCCCCAACCGAGGCGAAGGAGATAGTTGCCGACGGCTTCCGGGAGCATGCCGAGCCCGTCGCGATAGGCGTCCACTCCCAGCGCACCATGGCGCTTGCTGAGCTTTGCGCCATCGGGCCCGTGGATCAATGGGACATGGGCATAGGTAGGCTCGGGCCAGCCCATCGCTCGGATGATCGCAAGCTGACGGAAGGCGTTGTTCAGATGGTCGTCTCCACGGATCACATGTGTGACGCCCATGTCGTGATCGTCCACCACGACCGCAAGCATGTAGGTCGGGCTTCCATCGGACCGAAGCAGGATGAAGTCGTCGATCTCGGCATTCTGCACGGTCACACGGCCCTGAACCTGGTCATCGATCACGGTTTCGCCCTCTCGGGGCGCTTTCAAGCGGATGACAAAGGGCTTGCCGCCTTGCTCCGCGCCAACATCCCGCCACGGACTGTCGATGCGAAACGGACGTCGATCGCGCTGTGCAGCTTCGCGTTGCTGGGCCAGCTCCTCTTGCGTCATGTAGCACCGGTATGCTTGGCCGCGCTCCAGCATTCGGTGCGCGATCTCAGCGTGACGGGACCAAAATTGCGACTGGTAATATTCGTGGCCATCCCAATCGAGGCCGAGCCATCGCATTCCGTCGAGAATTGCGTCGATCGCTTCCTTTGTCGAACGGACCTTGTCGGTATCCTCGATCCTAAGGAGGAACTTGCCGCTGAAATGCCGCGCGTACAGCCAGTTGAAGAGGGCCGTGCGCGCACCGCCGATGTGTAGAAAGCCGGTGGGCGAGGGGGCAAAACGTGTAACGACCGGACGCGGCGGCGAACTGCTGGCGCTCAAACGCGCTTCCTCTTCTATCTATGCTGCAGTGCAATGGATCAGCGCCCTAACATAGGGCAAGCGCGTCTTCCACAGCGTGGACAGCCCGCTTCCAAGGCCGGAACTGTAGACCCTTCAAAGGTATGCTGTCCTTCGCGCCCAGTCGGCCTGTTAGGTTACCGGGACTTCGCTCCAGACCGCGAGTTCGCTTCCGGATGGATCGATGAAGTGAAATCGGCGACCGCCAGGGAAAGAAAAGATGGGCCGCGCGATGATACCGCCAGCCTTGGCGACAGCATCCAATGCCGCCTCGAGATCGTCAACTCGAACCA
The DNA here is from genome assembly GCA_036265105.1 of Sphingomicrobium sp. GTDB lineage: Bacteria > Pseudomonadota > Alphaproteobacteria > Sphingomonadales > Sphingomonadaceae > Sphingomicrobium. The sequence goes on along the minus strand of DATAPR010000027.1, from coordinate 64,705 downwards.
CCGGCAGAGGAGCCGCTAACGCTTCACCCGGGCTGCCCTGAAGGCCAACATCGGTCGTGCCGTTCGTCGTTGCTGAATAGGTCGGACCATAATCGGCAAAATTCCAGCCGAATGCCTTGGCGTAGAACGCTCGAGTAAGCTCGTGCGCCGTGGCGCTGGGCAGCTCGACGTAATCAATGCGCGCTATCGCCATACTCAATAGCGCCGGATTAGTCCGGCAAGCCGGCCCTGAATTTGTACACGGCGCGGATCGTAACGTTGCGGCTCGTACTGGCGATTGGCAGGATCCAGCCGAATCATGTTGCCCTCGCGACGGAAAGTTTTGAGAGTCGCCTCCTCATTATCGATGAGTGCGACGACGATCTCTCCTTCATGAGCGATGTCGACCTTCCGGATCAGGGCAAAATCACCGTCGAGAATTCCTTCATCGACCATAGAATCGCCGGAGACCTCGAGGGCATAATGCTCACCGGGTCCGAGCAGCGCAGCAGGGACGGCAAACGTCTCGGTGCCTTGCAGCGCTTCAACCGGCGTACCCGCGGCGATCCGGCCATGGAGCGGAATCTCCATCGTGTCGTTCGCGGGGGCAGGGGCGGCAGGCCGAATCGGTGCGGCGTTCGCGGGCGTCCTGGTTTCCGGAAGCTTCACGATCTCCAAGGCTCGCGCGCGGTTGGGAAGTCGGCGGATGAAGCCTCGTTCCTCAAGAGCTGAAATCAGCCTGTGAACGCCCGACTTTGATTTCAGCTCGAGGGCTTCACGCATCTCGTCAAAACTGGGGCTGACCCCGTCTTCTTTCAGACGGCCGTCGATAAACATCAAAAGTTCGCGCTGCTTGGCGGTGAGCATTGGCTGTTCCCCGTCATCCCTGTTGGAACGAACAGTGAACGTGTAGGCAACAAACCCGCCTTGGTCAAGCCTCGTCAGCCGCCGCTGCTCAGCAACCGGGTCTTGAATGCCTGGATTGCGGCTTCGTTGCGCTTCGATCCGAGTTGCTGGCGCATCGCTGCGAGAAATTCCTGTCCGTAATCTTCGGCAAAGCTCTGCTGAAGCTCGCCCTGCATCTGCCCGATGAGGTTGGGCTGAAGCAGCGCATTGCCCGGCGTGATCTTGTTGACCTTGACGATGAAGAAACCCCGTCCCTCGGGATCGGGAAACATCCGGCTTTTGCCCTGCGCCAGAGCGAAAAGCATGCGGACCGGGGCTGGAACCGGTCCCCGGGCCAGGGCGATCTGGATACGACGCGTCGCCAGTGGCTGGACCGGTGGAAGCGCGGCGCCGCTCTCCTTCATCGCCTGCGCGAAATCCATCCCGTGATCGATCTTCGCCTGGATCTGCGCCGCGACAGAGCGAGCGCGATCCAACGCCTTGCCGTCGATCCAATCGCTGGCGACCTTATCCCGAACGCTTGCAAGAGGCGCCGGCGCCTGCTGCACGATCTGACCCGGGGAGACGACTGCATAGCCCTGATCATTGGGTAAAGTGACAACTTCGGGCGGATCGTTGGGTTCGATCTGGAAGCCAGTCTTGAGTACTGGAGCGAGCTCCGGCGGCAGCTTGAACGTCGAATCCGAGCGCGAAGTCCCGTTTGCGTCGATGAGGGGGGTGGTCGTGACGGCGAGCTTTGCTTGGTTCGTAGCCTCGGTGAAGTTGCTTCCGTTGTCGACGGCATCCTGGATCTTGTCGACCATATCCTCAAGCGCGCTCTTGCGCTTTTCCGCGGTGATCTTGGAGGAGATTTCGGAGCGCGCCTGGTCGAGAGACTTTCCGCCGACCGCCTTTACGGAATCGACCTTCGCGACGACCCAGCCGAAGGTGCTCTGGATCGGTCCTACGACCGAGCCCGAAGGCGCCGCGAAAACTGCGGCGGCCGCCTTGTCGCCGGCAACGCCCGCGTAGGCACTCTGGGTCTGGTTCGGGAGACTCGTCACCGCTGCATTTGCGCCCGCGGGAGCCGCGGCGGAAGAGATGCTGGCACCTCCCTTGGCCCGTGCAGCAATCTGGTTTGCAGTCGCCTGATCCTGGATCACTGCCTGGCTAATGCTGCGGGTTTCCTTGGAGGCGTAATCGGCCTTGTGAGCATTGTAATAGTCGGCGATATCCTTGTCCGATGCGATGAGGTTCGCGACCTGCTCGGGTCCGATCCGAGCGATTCGGAGCACGCGCTGCTCGGGCACCATGTAACGGTTGCGGTTGGCCGAATAGAATTGCTGAAGGTCGCTGTCGGTCGGCTTGAACCCAGCGCGGAAGGCGCCGAGCGGGATCGCAGCGGCTTGACCCTCGCGGGCCTCGAGCAGCATCGAGGCGTAAGGGGTCGCCATTCCGACCGAGACACGGGCATTCGCGGCCACTGGTGTCAGAAGATATTTCTCGAGGAGGCCGCCTGCCAAGACCTCTCGGACCTCCGAATCGGTCAAGCGCTGCTGCGCAAGGAAGCCCTGGTAGGCCTGTTCGCTAAATTGTCCGTTGAGCCCCTTGGTTTGAGGGATCTCCGCGATCTCGGCATCAACCAGGCGTTTCGAAAGGGGGAAATGATACTTTTCGGCGAAGGCTAGGATCGTTTTCTCGTCCATCAGCTCGCCAAGAAGAGCTTCGAAGTCGCCGACGATCGTCGAATAGTCGGCGTCGGGCCGCTCTTGGCGAACCTGCTGAAGCCGGCGCTGCATTGCCTGCCTCATGTCCTCATCGGAGACCTGCTCGGATCCGACTTTCGCGAGCGTTGAGCTGGTCATCCCGAGCCCGAGATTGCCCGAGCCGAAATTGCTGACTCCCGACGAGGCGAAGACGACGAGGATCAGAATGAAGAAGGTGGCGATAATTATGGTGCCAATCTTCGTGTTCTGGAGGCGGCGTAGCGAGGTGAGCATGGAGTTCCTAGAGGGCAAAAGGCCAGTTGGAGCGACGCTTTAGGGGCGAGCCTTGCACGCATCAAGGCAGCGCCGCTAGTGGCGTTCCTTGAGGGGAGCGAAAGTGGGATTGAGGAAGTTCGTCGCGGGCAATTGGAAGATGAATGGCCTCTCGGCGGATCTCGTCGAGATTGAGGAGATCGCGTCCGAGGCCCTCAACTTTCCCGGCGTGGACGTCGCGCTATGCATTCCTGCCATACTCATCGAGCGGGCCGTTCGGGCAGTGCCCGGTTTCGCGATCGGCGGCCAGGATATCCACCAAGCGGAGAAGGGAGCACACACGGGCTCCATTTCAGCGCAGATGCTCCTCGATGCCGGAGCGAAACTGACGATCGTCGGCCATTCCGAAAGAAGGGACGAGCAGCGAGAGAGCGATCAAGAGATCAAAACCAAGGCTGAAACGGCGATCAGATGCGGACTTGGCGTCATCCTTTGCGTCGGCGAGATCCTCGAGGCCCGCGAGGAAGGCGCCGCCCTTTCGACCGTGCTGGCCCAGCTCGGCGCGTCCCTTCCCGACCGGATCAGCACCCGCTCGGAGCTCGCGATCGCCTATGAGCCGATTTGGGCGATCGGCACGGGGAAGGTCCCGACCGCCCGCGAAATCGGCGAGATGCACTCGGCCATTCGGGACCGTTTAACCCAAATCTATGGTCCCGATGGCGGCCGTATCCGGATCCTTTATGGAGGGTCCGTCAAGGGTTCGAACGCAGCTGAGATCTTTGACGTTTCAAACGTCGACGGAGCGCTCGTAGGCGGAGCGAGCCTCAAGGCCGCGGACTTCATTCCGATTGTCGCTGCCGCTGCTTCCTGATCTGGTTCTTTGGTTTCGGATGAAGACTGGCGAGGCAACGCCGACGGCAGTCCGACGATCGGCTATTGGTTGAAAGCCGACGCCGCGCCGACTAAGTGGCCGGCGGCCGCCATTTCCCGAGAGAGTTCGTCAATGTTTGCATTTCTCCTGATCGTCCAAGCGCTGATCGCAATCTCGTTGATTGGCACGATCCTGATGCAGCGCTCCGAAGGCGGTGGTCTTGGCGTCGGCGGAAGCTCTTCGGGCTTCATGACCGCCCGGGGGGCGGCAGATTTCTTGACTCGTTCGACGGCCGTTCTTGGCGGGCTGTTCATCCTTCTGTCCATCCTCATGGCAGCGTATGCGGGAGCGAGCCGGCAGCCCTCGAAAATCGACACCTCGCTAGCGAACACGACAGGTTCTTTTGCGCAGCCGAAGACAGCGCCGCAGCAGCAGGCTCCATCTCCGACATCAAATGCTCAGGAGAACCAGCAGGCACCGGCCGTTCCACTGGCGCAGTAACGGAAAAGCCTCATTCACAATATTTTTTCGTTCGACCGCTTGCGGAGCCGGGCTGAACCGACTTAAGCCTCGAATCCCATGGCGCGGTTCATATTTGTCACCGGCGGCGTGGTTTCATCGCTTGGAAAGGGTCTTCTCTCCGCCTCTCTCGGAGCGCTCCTTCAGGCGCGCGGCTACAAAGTCCGAATTCGCAAGTTCGATCCCTATCTAAATGTCGATCCAGGGACGATGTCGCCCTATCAGCACGGCGAAGTCTATGTGACCGACGACGGCGCTGAAACCGATCTCGACCTTGGCCATTACGAGCGATTCACCGGCGTCTCGTCGCGGCAGTCCGACAATATAACGACCGGACGCATCTATCGCGACATCATCACCAAGGAACGGCGCGGCGATTATCTTGGAGCGACCGTCCAGGTCATCCCTCATGTCACAAACGCGATCAAGGAATTTGCCCTCACCGACATCGATAGCTGTGATTTCGTCATTTGTGAGATTGGCGGCACTGTCGGTGACATCGAGAGCCTGCCGTTCATCGAATCGATCCGCCAGCTGCGCAACGACCTTGGACGCAATCAGACAGTCAGTGTCCACACGACCCTGGTTCCGTGGATCAAGGCCGCAGGCGAGCTGAAGACCAAACCGACGCAACATTCAGTGCGGGAGCTGTCGAGCCTAGGGGTCCAGCCGGACGTTCTGCTCTGTCGCACGGAAAAGGAGATCCCCGAGAGCGATCGCGAAAAGATCGCCCTGTTTTGCAACGTTTCCAAATCCGCGGTGATCGAGGCTCTCGACGCCAGGAACATCTACGACGTCCCGCTCCAATATCATGCCGGAGGTCTGGACGACGAAGTTCTGCGCGCCTTCGGAATCGAAGATGCGCCGCGACCGGGTCTTTCCCGCTGGCTCGAGATCATGGACCGGATCGACCATTACGAGAGCGAGGTCACGATCGGAGTCGTTGGAAAATATGTCGGTCTCCCGGACGCGTACAAAAGTCTGCGCGAGGCCCTCGTTCATGGCGGCATTGCCAATCGCGCCAAGGTCAACATCGAGTGGATCGACGCTGAAGTCTTCGAGCACCCCGAGGCCGATATCGTGGCCGAACTCGAACCGCTTCACGGAATCCTCGTGCCCGGCGGATTCGGCGAGCGCGGCAGCGAGGGGAAGATCGCAAGTGTGAAATTTGCGCGTGAGCGAGAGATCCCGTTCTTCGGGATCTGTCTTGGAATGCAGATGGCGTGCATCGAGGCTGCAAGAAATCTTGCCGGGATCGAGCAGGCCTCGACGACAGAGTTCGGCGAAACCCCGGAGCCCATCGTTGGAATGATCACCGAGTGGATGAGCGAGGAAGGGCTTCAGAAGCGCGCCGCCGACGGCGACCTTGGCGGGACGATGCGGCTCGGAGCCTATCCCGCCAAGCTCGACGGCAACAGCGTCGTCCACTCGATCTACGGTGAGGATCTGATCAGCGAACGTCACCGCCACCGCTATGAGGTCAACATCCACTACAGGGATGCGCTCGAAAGCAACGGACTGATCTTCTCGGGCATGTCCCCGGACGACCAGCTGCCCGAGATTGTCGAGCGGCCCGACCATCCGTGGTTCATCGGAGTGCAGTTTCATCCCGAACTCAAGAGCCGGCCATTTGAGCCTCACCCCCTCTTCGCCGGCTTCATCGAAGCCGCCGTCAAGCAGTCGCGGCTCGTCTAACTGATTATCTGTGGGAACAGCACTGCCGCTAGTCCGTTACGGGCCCGTTCCACGAAAATAACAAGGAAAGCGCCCATGCTTCTAACGATCGCCATCATCCTGCTCATTCTTTGGGCACTCGGGTTCTTCGCCTTCCACGTGGCTGGCGGATTGATCCACATCCTGCTCGTCATCGGCATCATCGTTCTGATCTGGAACTTCGTCGCCGGTCGACGGGCGGTTTAGCGCCAATTTCTCGCCGTTGCGGGGCGTCTAAAGCGCTCCTAAATGCGGCGGATGAGCAATAGCATTTCGACGCGCGTGGCCGTGCTTGGTTCGGGGCCGGCAGGGCTCACGGCCGCAATTTACGCGGCTCGCGCCGGCCTTTCGCCGATCGTCATCCAGGGCATCCAGCCTGGCGGCCAGCTAACCACCACGACCGACGTCGAAAATTATCCTGGTTTTCGGGACGTGATCCAGGGTCCCTGGCTGGTCGAGGAAATGCAGGCCCAGGCCGAGCATGTCGGCACCAAGGTCGTGTGGGATCATATCAGCGAAGTCGATCTTGGCCGGCGGCCGTTTCGACTGAGCGGCGACGGCGGCGCTCAATATTTCGCTGATGCCCTTGTGATCGCGACCGGAGCCCAGGCCAAGTATCTGGGACTTCCCTCCGAGGAGCATATGAAGGGCAGGGGGGTGTCGGCCTGCGCGACGTGCGACGGCTTTTTCTACAGGGGCAAGAAAGTCGCCGTGATCGGCGGCGGCAACACCGCGGTCGAGGAAGCGCTGTACATGACCAACCACAGCCATGACGTCACGCTGATCCATCGGCGTGACACGCTTCGGGCTGAGAAGATTTTGCAGGATCGCCTTTTCGCAAACCCTCATATCGACATCATCTGGGACAGCGAGGTGACTGAATTCGTCGGTGGCGGCGATCCCGATGCGCTGATCGGCCTCGACCTTAGGAACAAGCGCTCAGGCGAGGTCAGCCGTCTCGAAGTGGAAGGGGCCTTCGTTGCAATTGGCCACGTGCCCGCGACCGAGCTCTTCAAGGGCCAACTCAACCTCGACGAGGACGGCTACATCACCGTTGAGTCCGGCACGACCAAGACGAGCGTTCCGGGCGTCTTCGCCTGCGGCGATGTTATGGACAAGGTCTATCGCCAGGCGGTCACTGCGGCTGGAACCGGCTGCATGGCCGCGCTCGATGCGGAGAAATATCTCGCCGCGCAGGAGTTCGAAGCGCTCGCTGCGGAATAGACCTAGGGGTAGATTGCCTCGACGAAATAGAGACCGCGTGAAGGCGCGTTGAATCCGAGCGCCGATCGGTCGCGCGCCTCGAGCGCGGTTGCGATATCCAAGGACCGCCACTGTCCGCGGCCTACCAGTTCGAGGCATCCGACCATCGATCGCACCTGGTGATGAAGGAAGCTGCGCGCGGCAGCGATGATGTGGACCTCCTCGCCCACGCAGCTCACTTCCAGCGCATCGAGGGTCTTCACGGGGCTGTCCGACTGGCACTGGGCCGAGCGGAAGGTCGTGAAGTCATGACGTCCAACCAGATGCGCTGCTCCGTCCTGCATCGCCTCGAGATCGAGTGGGAAGGCAACGTGCCAAACCTTGCCGACGTCGAGCGCCGGAGGCGCCCGGCGATTGAGAATCCGGTAGAGATATCGGCGTCCGACGCACGAGAAACGCGCGTGCCAGTCATCTGCAACCTGTTCAACGGCGAGAACCGAGATCGGATAAGGTCGGACAAGCGCGTTCAGGCCCTCCCGCAGGCGATGCGGCGTCAGCTCTTTGTCGATGTCGACATGGGACGACATGGCCAAAGCGTGCACGCCCGCGTCGGTACGCCCAGCGGCCGTGAACACCGCCTCTTGCCGGGTCATCTTGAAAAGCGCTTCCTCGAGGGTCTGCTGGACCGAAGGGCCGTGCTCCTGGCGCTGCCAACCCATGAAGGGGGTTCCGTCATATTCGAGGGTCAGGCGCCATCGAGTCACAGAAGGGCCGTACCCTTTGGAATCGGAAAGCCTCGTAATAGCTCTGCGGTCGTAATCGGTCCGCGGCCCTCACGTTGAACCTTCAGCGGCCGAACGCAGCCAGAGCCACAGGCGATGGTGAGGTTGTCGTCCAGCACTTCCCCAGGCCGTCCGGACGTATCGCCTGTAGCCACCGCATCGAGAAGCTTGATTCGCTCGCCTTCGGCCTCGAACCAGGCTCCGGGAACCGGGTTGAACGCGAGAACCTGCCGCAGGATATCCTCCGCGCTGTTTGTCCAGGCGATGCGCGCTTCCGACTTGTCGATCTTCGAAGCATAGGTGCCGCCGGCAATCGGCTGCGCCACTCCCGGCTTTGGATGATCGAGCCATTGGATCAGAAGGCGCGCTCCAAGACGTGCCAATTCTTCCGTGACTTGGCCGGCGTTCTTCCCGCGAATATCGAGGCTCTCACGAAGCAGAATCGGACCGGTATCGAGTCCTTCGTCCATCTTCATGATGGTCACTCCACTTACCTCGTCTCCGGCAAGGATCGCGCGCTGGATTGGCGCTGCGCCGCGCCAGCGGGGAAGGAGCGAGGCATGAACGTTGATAAAGCCTGCCGCGGGAGCCTCGAGGATCGCCTTTGGAAGGATCAAACCGTAAGCGGCCACCACTCCGAGCTCGACGTCCAGCGCGCGCAGCGCATCCTGCTCGCCGGGAGCGCGCAATCGGCTCGGGGTCCTCACCTCAATGCCGAGCTCCTCAGCCCGTTCATGAACCGGCGTTTTTCGATCAGCCTTGCCCCGACCGGCCGGACGCGGAGGCTGCGCATAGGCGGCGACCACCTCGTGGCCGGCCTCGATGAGGGCGTTAAGGCTTGGAACCGCAAAGTCTGGCGAACCCATGAACACGACGCGCATGGCGGCCCTATGGCGAAACCGGACGGAATTGCCTACCTCGAGGCTCAGAGTGGCCAGTCAGGAAATCGAAGCATTGAGCCAGGCGCTCGCGCGCCTTCCCGGACTGGGGCCGCGCTCGGCCCGGCGGGCGGTGCTTCACCTTATGAAGCGGCGAGAAACCGCCCTTCAGCCGCTCCTTGCCGCGCTCCAAAACGTCGCCGAAAAGCTCTCGACCTGCTCGCAATGCGGCAATGTCGATACGTCCGATCCCTGTTCGATCTGCCGCGACACTCGAAGGGACGAGAAAATGCTGTGCGTCGTGGAGGAGGTCGCCGATCTTTGGGCGCTCGACCGTTCACGACTGTTTCCAGGGCGATATCATGTGCTTGGCGGCTGCCTCTCTGCGCTGGAAGGAATAGGTCCCGGGGATCTCAGCATCGATCGGCTCGTCCGCCGGGTTTCCGAAGGCGGCTTCGAGGAGGTTGTGCTGGCGATGAATGCAACGCTCGAAGGTCAGACCACGGCTCATTATCTGGTCGAGCGGCTCGAGGGCTTTCCAATTCGTCTCAGTCAGTTGGCGCACGGACTGCCGGTGGGGGGCGAGCTCGACTATCTCGACGAAGGCACGCTAGCGCAGGCGCTTCGGGCCCGCCGGCCAATTTCATGAGGAGGACGTTATGGGGGTGACCGGTATAGGTGGGATCTTCTTTCGGGCGCGCGACCCCGAAGCGCTAAAGCGCTGGTACCGCGACCATTTGGGCGTTGGCTGCGGCGACTACGGCATGTGGGATCAGGAAGCCGGAACGACAGTCTTCTCGCCGTTCAGCGCCGAAACCGATTATTTCCCGGCGGACCGTCAGTGGATGATCAATCTTCGAGTGGATGGACTCGACTCCCTGCTTCAAGATCTCCGAGACGGCGGTATCGAAATCATCACCAAGCCGGAATGGAATGATCCCGCTGTTGGGAGCTTCGCTCGAATTCATGACCCGGAGGGCAATCCGATCGAGCTGTGGGAACCGCCCGCCAGTTGAAAAGTGGCCGATTCCGGCCATATGAAACGCCATGGCCATTCGCCGCATCTACGAGACGCCCGACCCGGTTCTCCGGCAGATTTCCAAGCCGGTGGAGACGTTCGACGACGAGCTGAAGACGCTCGTCGGGGACTTGTTCGAGACCATGTATGATGCACCGGGCATCGGCCTTGCAGCGGTCCAGGTCGGGGAGCCCATCCGATTGCTGGTGATCGATCTCCAGGAGCCGCAGGATCCTGACGATCCCGAAAGTCCCGCGGTCAAAGACCCGAAGGTCTTCATCAATCCTGAGATTCTGTGGCATTCCGATAGCGAAGTGCCTTACACGGAAGGCTGCCTCTCCGTTCCAGAACAATATGCGGAGGTGATGCGCCCTGATCGCATTCGCGCCCGCTGGAGGGACGAGACCGGCCGTGCTTACGAAGAGGAGATCGAGGGTCTTCTTGCGGTCTGTCTCCAGCATGAAATGGACCACCTCGAAGGCGTCCTGTTCATCGACCATCTCTCGCGGCTGAAGCGAGACATGGTCCTCAAGAAGCTCGCTAAGTGGCGCAAAGAGCAGCAGAAGAAGGCCGCCTGACGCCAGCCCAGAAACTGATCCTGATCAGGCAAGTTCCATCACCGAAGCGGCCGCATTGCGGCAGTCCTCGGCGCATTCCCGGCACATCTGTGCGCACAGCCTGCAATGCTCATGGTCGTGGCGCTCACACTCGGCGGCACAGGAATCGCAAACCCTAGCGCATAGCTCGAGCGCCTCTCGAAGAACCTGTTCGTTCGATCCCGTTCGCCGGACTGACAGCTTGCCTGTCGCCTCGCAGATGTCCGCGCAATCAAGGCAGGTGCGAATGCACTCGCGCATGTCCATGGGCTCAGCCGCGCAAGCATCGGCGCAGCTCAGGCACATGCGTGCGCAATACATGAGATGGTGGGCGGCATCTGCGAGCGGCTGATTCACATGCCCTGCAACATTGGGGTGAAGGCTCATCATCTTGCGGATGGACATTGCGTTCTCCTCGTTTCCACAAACCTGTGGACAGCAAATAGCGTTTCGCTTGAGCAGATGCAGCAACCACCTTATTGTTCGCATTCTGTTCCGGGAGGGTCACGGTCATGGACGCGGCCGTTTTTGCATTCATTCCAATGGCTTTGATCTTGGGCACGGTGCTCGGCTGGCTATGGGCCAGCCGCGAGTCCGCCGGCGCAAGGCAAACCGTCGAAAGTCTCCGCCTCCAGCTCGATGAGGCCATAAGGGAACGCGACGTGAACCGGGACTCGGCGACGAGGCTGGCTGCCCTTGAAGCATCCCAGTTCGAACGGGAGCGCGGATTTGAAGCCCGGATCAAGGAACTGGTCGAAGCCAAGGAGGCCCTGTCCTCCCAGTTCGCCGAGATCAGCAACAGGTTGCTGAGCGAGGCTCAGGAAACCTTCCTCAAGCGCGCCGACCAGCGCTTCCGAGAGTCCGAGGAAAATGCAGGCCAGAACCTCAAGGCGCTTCTCCTGCCAGTCCACGAACGGCTCGAACGCTATGAGACCACGGTTCAGAAAGTCGAGGCAGAGCGGCGCGACGCCTTCGGAATGCTGTCCGGTCAAATCGAGGCGATGCGAAGCGGAACCGAACGCGTTTCGGCCGAAGCTGCCAAGCTTGTGAACGCCCTTCGCAATGCACCGAAGGCGAGGGGGCGCTGGGGCGAACAGCAGCTTCGCAACGTACTCGAGACGTGCGGCCTTTCGGAGCATTGCGATTTTGCAACCGAGGTCAGTGTCACGGACGACGAAGGCAGCCGGCTTCGGCCCGATGTCGTCGTGCGGGTTCCCGGCGGCCAGTCGCTAGTCATCGACGCGAAGGTTTCCCTCAACGAATATCAGGATGCATTCGGAGCGATCGATGAGGCCGACCGGCAAGTCCATCTGACGGCGCATGCGACGGCCATCCGCGCTCACGTGAACACGCTCGGAGCCAAGACCTACTGGGCGCAGTTCAAAGATGCGCCTGACTATGTCGTGATGTTCATTCCGGGCGAGCATTTCCTGACGGCAGCGCTGGAGGAGGACCCGACCCTTTGGGACTATGCCTTCGACAAGAGGGTGCTTCTAGCGACACCAACCAACCTCATCGCAATTGCTCGAACGGTTGCTGCCGTGTGGCGCCAGGAACGTCTGGCAAAGGAGGCGCGGCAGATCGGCGAACTTGGCAAGGAGCTTTATGATCGTCTTGCGAAGGCCGCCGACGATCTTCGGCGGGTTGGAAGCGGACTGGCGACAGCTGTCAATAATTACAATAGTTTCGTAGCTAGTTTTGAGAGCCGTTCTCTAGTTACGGCGCGCAAGTTTCGTGAACTCAACATCGAGCCGGGCCGGCGCGACATCGACGTTCTTTCGCCAGTCGAAGCGCTTCCGCGCTATGCCGACGAAGAGCTCGATCTCGCGGAGGATGAAGCGGAGGATCCACCTCAAATCGCGGCGGAATAGGCCTTTCTCAGCGCCAGCTCGCCTTGATTGCGAAGGCCATGACGGCAGCGGCAATGGCTGCATTGAGACTGTCGGCGCGTCCCGCCATCGGGATTTTAACCAGGAGGTCGCACTCGCCCTCATATTCTATCGGAAGCCCCTGCTGCTCGTTGCCGATCAGCAGAAAGCAGGGCCTCTTATATTCGACGCCCAGATAATCGTGGGTCGACTTCAAGCTGGTGCCGATGAGCTGCCCGTCGCCCGACCTCAGCCAAGCAAGAAACTGGGCCCAGGGGGCAGCGGCGGTCGCTTGCGTAAAAATAGCACCCATCGAGGCACGAACGGCCTCCACCGAGAAAGGATCGGCGCATTCGTCGACGAGGATTAGCCCGCCAGCGCCGACGGCATCTCCAGTTCTGAGGATCGTGCCGATATTTCCCGGGTCGCGGAGCGCCTGGACAACGATCCAAAGAGGCGCCCGCGAACGATCGAGACTTTCGAGCGGCGTTTGGAGCTGCCGGTAGGCGCCGATCAGCATCTGCGGATTGTCCTTGCCGCTCATCTTCGAGAGGATGTCCGGGGAAGTCTCGATCGCATCTCCTCCAGCCGCCTCTGTCGCAGCGATGATCTCCATCGCGAGGGGATGCTTTGCTCCCTCGGCCGAGAAGGCGACAATTTCCGGAAGACGGCCGCTATCGCGTGCTTCGGTGAGGATGCGCAGTCCCTCGGCGAGAAAGAGCCCGGCCGCTCGGCGCCCCTTCTTGTCGCGCAGGGAGCGCACAAGTTTCACGGTCGGATTTGAAAAGGCGCTGACCTCGCGGGGCATTGTTATTCCTCCCCGAACCGCTCCTCGACGAGCGCGACAAGCCTCGCCAGCGCCGCCTCTCCCTGTTCATCCTCGACATGGATGATGATGACGTCACCCATCGCCGCTCCAAGCATCATCAGACCCATGATCGACGTCCCGCAAACCGTATTGCCGTCTTTCTCAACCTCGATCGGAGCGCCGATTTCACTCGCGAGATTGACGAATTTCGCACTTGCCCGGGCGTGAAGGCCGCGCTGGTTCGTGATTCGAACCTCGCGGCTGACCCGACTCAAGCTGCAGCTTCCCCGAGGATTTCGGAAGCGACGGAAATATATTTGCGCCCGGCTTCGCGCGCAGCAGCGACCGCGGCGTGGACGGGCATCACCTTGCGGGCGCCCTCGAGCCGGATCAGCATCGGCAGGTTCACACCGGCGATTACCTCGACATTCTCGCCCTTCATGAGACTGATTGCGAGGTTCGAGGGAGTTCCTCCGAAGAGGTCGGTAAGAATGATCACGCCCTTGCCATGATCGACGCTTGCGATCGCGGCGGCGATGTCCTTGCGCCGGCTTTCCATGTCGTCGTCGGCATCGATGCAGATCGACTCGATTGCTTCCTGCGGTCCGACGACATGCTCCATCGCTGTGACGAATTCGGCCGCCAGCCGGCCGTGGGTCACCAGCACCAATCCAATCATCGATTCAACTCGTCCTCGCCCTCGATTGCGCCAGCGCGCCCGGGATTTCGTTCGATCGTGTCACTCGGCGCTAAGGCAAGATCACGGTGACGCACATTCGGAGTAAAACCGGAACTACGCAACCGTTCGGCCATCTCGACTGCCGCGGCGACCGAGCGGTGCCGCCCTCCTGTACATCCAAATGCAACGGTCACGTAACTTTTGCCCGCGGCCCAGTAGCGGGGAATCCAATCGATGAGAAGCGATTCGATGCGGTCCATCGTCTCGCTCCAGGACGGCTCTTGCTCGAGATAGTCCAGCACGGGCCTGTCGGCGCCGGTCAGCGGCCGAAGCGCGTCGATCCAGTGGGGATTGGGAAGGAATCGGAGATCGAAGACGAGGTCGGCCGTTCGTGAAATTCCCCTGGCGAAGGCGAAGGAGGTGATTGTCAGCACCGGCTGGTCCGAATCGCCGCCGTAACGTCGCTGGAGCTCATCGCGAAGTTCAGCGGGGCTGAGGTCGGTCGTGTCGAGAACGCTGTCCGCGCCATTGCGAAGGGGCATCGTCAGCTGACGCTCGCGCGCGATCCCGTCCTCTGCCGGCCGATCCGGCGCCAGGGGATGGCGCCTGCGCGTCTCGTCGTACCGGCGAATGAGCTCGGCTCCGGAGCAGTCAAGGTAAAGAATTTCCGGGTCGACGCCCTCGACAGAGCGGATCAGCCCCGCAAGCCTCTCGGGATCGAAGCCCCGGCTTCGCGAGTCCATCGCCACCGCCGCGGGAGCGGTTCGGCTCTCGCCGCCGCCGTTCACGAAAGCGTCGAGAAGATCGACCGGAAGGTTGTCGACGACCTCCCAGCCCATATCCTCCAACGTGTCGAGGACCGTGGACTTGTCGGCCCCGGACATTCCGGTGACGAGCAGCAGCCGCGGCAGCCGCGCCGGCCGCCGCTCTCGCATCAGAATTTCAATCCCACGCGGTCGAGCGCCAAGGCGACTTTCGAAGGTGCCGAGGCGGTCAAGGCGTCGATTGAAATCAGCGGTACGGTCACCCCGAGAATGGGACGGTCCCGAGCATCATCGGGCAGTCGCTGGATGTCGCTAGTGAGTTCGACAATCAGCGCCACTGGAACGTCGCTCAAATTTTCCATATCGACGATCCCGATCCCGCGAATCTCGAGCTTCCCGGCAATTGTCGAAGGGGAGGTGGAGATGAGACGATCGCCCTGGCGTTTGACAATCGTCTGATCGTCACTGACGAGAATGAAGCCACGGTCGAGAAGCCGAAGCGCAAGATCGGATTTTCCGCTACCCGATGGACCGGTGATCAGAACCGCCCGGCCTTCGCTCGCCACCGTGCTGGCGTGGATCGTCTCGGCTGAAAGTCGAGGGGCGGATGCTCGCTGAACCTGGTTCATGAGCGGTCTGCCGCCGGAAGGCGAATGGTGAAGCGGGCGCCGGACGGGGCGTCATCGCGGTCGTGCACGTCAATCTCTCCGTCGTGGCCTTTGACGATTGCCTGGGCGATGGCAAGGCCGAGGCCCGAATGGCGGCCAAAATATTCGCCCTCAGGCCTTACTGAGTGGAACCGGTTAAAGATCGCTTCACGCGCCTCGGGCGGAACTCCGGGGCCTTCGTCGTCAATCCGGATCCTTACTTCGTCTCCGACGTGAGCCGCGGCGATTTCGACGAGGCCGCCCGGGGGCGAGAAGCTCACCGCATTGTCGATGATCGCACTGATTGCCCTGGCGAGCCGATCGGGCTTGCCCATGACGGCGGCCGTCTCCTTGCGCGGACGAGCGAACGCGATTCGGGCATCGCCTTTCTCGCGCCTGCTTTCCCAGCTCGAGACGAGCTGTTCGATCAGCGGTCCAAGGTCGACTCGCTCGAATTTTGCTCGGTGAAGCTCTGCGTCGGTGCGCGCGGCTTCGCTGATGTCGTTGATGAGTCGGTCGAGGCGCCCGACGTCCTCCCTTGCGATCCCCATCAGACGCTGGCGAAGCTCGGGATCCTCGACCCTGTCCAGGCCATCGACAGCCGAGCGGAGCGAGGCGAGGGGGTTCTTGAGCTCATGGGTGACGTCGGCGGCGAAGGCTTCGATATTGTCGATTCGTTGCCTCAGCGACTGACTCATGTCCGACACAGCCCTTGCCAGCATCCCGATCTCGTCGGTTCGCTTGGGAAGGCGCGGCACGTTGACCTCGCGGGCGCGGCCGAGACGCACGCGGTGCGCCGCGATCGCGAGCCGGCGCAGCGGCCTTACGATCGTCCGGGCGAGGAAAATCGAGAGGAACACGGAGATGGCGATCACAATCGCCATCGCACCGATGATCAGCCCCCTTTGCCGGCGGATCGTCTTTGTGAAGGTACGGTCGTTATCTGTCGCAAGAAGTATGCCGCCCTGGAAGGGAACCGCTGACGAGATCACGGGCGTCAGGTCCGGCGCGTTGCGGATCTCGGTACTGGCTTTTCCCGAACTGCGCGCCTTGACCGCCTCCGGCCACGCCTCGAGCCGATCGACCCTCGGTTCGACATAATCGTCCAGCTGCCTTGCGCCGACGAGGAGGTTGAAACCCCGGTCGAGAGCTCGAGCGAAATATTGAGTCCATTTCTGGGCATCGGGATCGCGCAGCTCCCACGTCGGGCCGGTCTGTTTCCAGCTGTCGATCAGAAGCGATCCGTCGGCACTGTAAAAGCGGAATCGGTCATTGGTGACCTTCGATGCCGTTGCGAGGAGCTGCGACCATTGCGAGCTTGGGACGGCGCTCATCGCCGCGACCGCGGTCGCCGTTTCCAGTCGCGTCTGCTGGGTCCGTTCCCTGCTCAGCCTGTGCCGAAAGACATCGAGATAGAGCGTGCTGAGACCAACCAGCAGCAGCGTCAGGATGTTGAGTGCAAGGATTCGGTGCGTGAGCGTCCAACGGCCCGACCAGCGCAGCTGGGGGTCGGACGCCTCATTGTTCGTCGAATCGGTAGCCGACGCCATAAAGAGTCTCGATCGCGTCGAACTGCGAGTCGACGCTGCGGAATTTTCTCCGAATACGCTTGATATGACTGTCGATCGTCCGATCGTCGACATAGATGTCATCGCTGTAGGCGACGTCGAGCAACTGATTGCGAGTCTTCACGACACCGGGGCGCTGAGCGAGTGCTTCGAGGATCATGAATTCGGTAACGGTAAGGCTTACGTCCCTGCCGCCCCACCTGACCTTGTGCCGGGCGGGGTCCATTAACAGGCTCCCGCGCTCGAGGGCCGGCGGGTCCTCCTCGGCGCTGGCCTCGGCAGCATCGCCGCGCTCGAGCTCTTGCCGGCGCAGGATCGCCCGGATTCGAGCGATCAGGAGCCGCTGCGAGAAGGGCTTCGAGATATAATCGTCTGCGCCCATGGCCAGGCCGAGCGCCTCGTCCAGTTCGTCGTCCTTGGATGTCAGAAAGATCACTGGGATCGAACTGAACTCGCGCACTCGGCGCAGCAGCTCCATTCCGTCAAGATTTGGCATCTTGATGTCGAAGACACCCAGATCCGGCGGATTGTCGTTGATTGCCTTGAGGGCCGAGACCGCGTCGGAATAGACCCGCGTCACGAATCCCTCCTGCTGAAGAGCGATCGAGACCGAGGTCAAGATGTTGCGGTCATCATCGACCAGCGCGATTACATGGCTCATCCGCTGCTCTGTCGATGCCTCTGCCGATTGAGCCTCAAGCGATTAGCCACCGGCCGCACGCGAGACAAGGCGTCGGACCGAAATCCAATAGGGAAATGTTAGCGTTACCGTCGGACATTCGGTGCTCAACCGCAGCCAACCCGTTTTGACCGGGCGGCCTTTTCGCGACTATAGGCGCTTTGGTATTGCATACGTATGCGGCGGCAGGCCCGACACCCGGTCGCCGCCGCTTTTGACATGTTGGAAAGGGAAGTTTGTCAGTGAACGACCGCGTTCCGCGTCGCGGCCTTGATGCAAACGGCATCGCCACCGGCGCCGAAATCTTCTGGAATCTGACCACCGCGCCACTCGTGGAGCATTCCGTACGCCGCGGCGAGGGACTTCTTGCAAAGGATGGACCGCTCGTCGTCCGAACCGGCAAACACACCGGCCGAAGCGCTCAGGACAAGTTCACGGTCAAGGACGATCTCACCAAGGACGTGATCTGGTGGAACGGCGGCAACAAGCCGATGGACGGTGATGCGTTCGAGCGGTTGCATGCCGATTTCCTGCTCGCTTTGGCCGACAAGGATCAGCTCTACGCTGCCGACCTTTACGGAGGATCGCAGCCCGAACACCGGGTGAAAGTTAGAGTGATCAACGAGCTGGCCTGGCACAATCTCTTCATCCGCACCCTGCTGGTGCGGCCGGAAAGTGGCGAGCTGCCCGGGTTCGAGCCCGAATTCCTGATCATCGACCTGCCGAGTTTTCGCGCTGATCCCGAGCGGCACGGCTGCCGAAGCGAGACCGTCGTCGCGGTCAATTTCTCGAAGAAACTGATCCTGATCGGCGGGACCTCTTACGCGGGCGAAATGAAGAAGTCGGTCTTCGGACTTTTGAACTTCATCCTTCCCATGCAGGGCATCATGCCGATGCATTGCTCGGCCAATATCGGACCCAAGGGGGATACGGCCATCTTCTTCGGCCTCAGCGGCACCGGGAAGACGACCCTTTCGGCGGACCCGAACCGCACATTGATCGGCGATGACGAGCACGGCTGGTCGGATACGGCGGTCTTCAACTTCGAAGGCGGCTGCTACGCCAAGATGATCCGCCTTTCGGCCGAATCCGAGCCGGAGATCTACGCGACGACCAAGCGGTCCGGGACGGTGCTGGAAAATGTCGTTATCGATCCCGAAACCCGCGAGCTCGATCTCAATGACCCGAGCCTCGCCGAAAACAGCCGCGGCGCCTATCCGATCGATTTCATCCCGAATTCGTCGGAAGCAAATATGGGACCGGTCCCCAAAACCGTCGTCATGCTGACCGCAGACGCGTTTGGAGTGCTTCCGCCCATCGCGAAGCTGACTCCGGACCAGGCGATGTATCACTTTCTCTCGGGGTATACGGCCAAGGTGGCGGGAACAGAGGTTGGCGTCACTGAGCCGCAGGCGACCTTCTCCACCTGCTTTGGAGCGCCATTCATGCCGCGACATCCCTCGGTCTACGGCAATCTTCTGAAGAAGCGCATCGCCGAGGGCAGCGTCGACTGCTGGCTGGTCAACACCGGCTGGACGGGCGGAAAATATGGGGTAGGGACGCGCATGCCGATCAAGGCGACGCGCGCTCTTCTCAACGCCGCGCTGGACGGAACCCTCAAGACATCGAAGTTCCGCAAAGATCCGAATTTCGGTTTCGAAGTGCCGGTCGAACTGCCCGGCTGCACCGACCTTCTCGATCCCCGAAGCACTTGGGCGGATCCAGCCGAATATGACGCGATGGCAGCAAAGCTCGTCGATCTCTTCGTCGAGAATTTTGCGCAGTTCGCTGATTCGGTCGACGAAGGCGTTCGCGAGGCCGGCCCCCAGGCGACGAACGGGCAAGCACGACAACAAGGCCAATTCCAGGCCGCCCAAACCACGTCTGCCTAGGCCCGATCTCGGTCGGGCCCTCACGAGGTCCCGACCGATGAGTGAATTTCTCCCGCGCCTTTTCAATTCCGATTTCGAGATCGAGCATATCGGCGAAGGACTGCTCGCGCGCACTCTTCCGCGAAGCGAATGGACTCACGAAGCGCACCTTGGAGCGACCATTTATCTGGTGCTGAGGCGCCCAGAAATCGACCTCGATCAGGAGCTGGCCGGTCTCATCCGGAGCTACAACGAAAGCGTCGGCGGAGTGAACAGCGACAGCGAAGGCTATCACGAGACGATCACCTGTCTCTTCCTTCGTGGCGTGCGCCTATTCCTGGCCGAGGCGGACTTGTCCAAGCCGCTTTACGAGCTTGTGAACGAACTGCTGCTCCTGGAAATGGGAAGGCGCGACTGGCCCCTGCGCTTTTATTCGCCCGAGCGGCTCTTTTCGGTCGAAGCCCGCCGGCATTTCGTCGATCCGGACCTCAGCCCGCTTCCCTGACGCCCGCGTTGCGGGCAGGAATGCGGAGATGAAGTCGCCCTTCCTCTCACTTCTGTTCGGCGTGCTACTGATGGGAAACGCGCCGTTCGAACCGCCCCAAGGCGGCTCGCGAACCATTTACCGCCACGCCTCGCTGATCGACGGCACCGGATCGGCCATCAGGAGCGACATGGCTGTAATCACAAGCGGCGAGAGAATCGTGGCCGTAATACCCGATTCGTCGCTTCAGGAGTCGCAGCTAGAGAACGCCCGTCTCGTCGATCTGTCCGGCAAGTTCCTGCTTCCGGGCTACATCGACTCGCACCAACATCTTGCAACGCCTCCGAACCGGCCCGAAGCGGAAGCGCGACTGAAACGCGACATCTACAGCGGTATTACAGCGACTCGGGACATGGCAGACGACCTCCGCCAGATGGCGGACGTCACTCGGGCTGCCCGCGTCGGCGAAATCCCCTCGCCGGACATTGATTATGCAGCGCTGATGGCCGGACCGAGCTTCTTCGACGATCCTCGAACCCAGGCGATCGCCCAAGGAGCCAAAGCAGGGCAGGTCCCCTGGGAGCAGGCGATCGACCATTCCACTGGCATGCCGTTGGCGGTTGCACGGGCGAAGGGCACCTATGCGACCGCAGTCAAAATCTACGCCAATTTGCCGGGCGACCTCGTCGCCAGGATTACCATCGAAGCGCATCGGCAGAAGATGAAGGTGTGGGCCCATGGCATGGTCTTTCCCGCAACTCCATTCGAAGTCGTGGATGCCGGCGTCGATACCGTCTCCCACACTTGTTATCTCGCTTATCAACCGATGGCGAAGCGTCCGGACTCATATCAGCACCGGTTCCCGATCGATCCGGCACTGTTCGACCACGACAATCCCGTCATGGCGAAACTTTATACCGACATGCGCCAGCGCGGAACGATCCTCGACGCCACGCTGCACGTTTATCGGGAGGTCGAAGCGGCAGCTCGTGAACAGCACAAGCCGCCGCTCTGCACGGTCGCTCTTGCAGGAAAGCTGACCAACCAGGCCTATCGCGCCGGCGTTCAAATCTCGACCGGTACAGACGGCGATACGCCGTCCAGCGAGAGCTGGCCTTCGCTGTTCGACGAGTTCGAGCTTCTTCACGACGCCGCCGGACTGCCTCCGATGGCGGTGATCAAGGCGGCGACGATCACGGGCGCGAAGGCAATGGGCGAGGAAGCCGAAATGGGCACCATCACGCCCGGCAAGCTCGCCAATATGGTCATCCTCTCTTTGAACCCGCTCGAAGACGTGCGTCACATGCGCTCGGTCGTGATGACGGTGAAGCGCGGGCGAGATTTCCCGAGGTCGGACTACAGGCCTTGAGGCCGCGAACCCACAAAGGAGCTTGGGCCTTGACGAGGGCCAGCGGCTTCTTGTGATGGAAGGAAACTGAGTTCGACAAAGGGGCGGACGTCGTCGTCCTTTGGCGATCGAAATGTCGAGGGGAGGGGAAAAGAGCATGGCAGTCCTGGTGCGTCTCGGAGCGATCCTGATTGGAACCGCCACAATGTGTTCGCCCCTTTCCGCAGCTCCGGCGCCCGCCCATGCACCCAATTCCGCCGACGCCCGGCTGAAAACGCTCTACGACGGCTATTCGACGTGGCAGGACAAGGAATTCGGCTATTTCCAGGATAGTCGCGGCGAGCAACAGGAGGCTGGCTACCTCCCGCACGTCGATGAGGCATCGCAGCTTCGCCGCGAGGCTCACGACAAGGACCTCCTCACCCAGCTGGATGGAATCGCTAAGTCCCAGCTCTCGGCCGATGAGCAGGTCAATGCCGCGGTGTTCCGAACGGTCCTCGAGAACGACATTTCCGATTATGGTTTTCGCACCTGGGAGATGCCGTTCAACAGCGACAGCTCGTTCTGGACCTACCTCGATGCTTCCCAGCCATTCGACGATGTCGATGGCTATCATCGGTATCTCGCCAGGATGCGGGAAATTCCGCGCTACTTCGACGAGCAGATCGTAAACATGCGCGCCGGGCTCGCGCGAGGATTTAGCGTTCCGCGAGCGACCCTAGAGGGGCGCGACAAGTCGGTCGCCACCTTCATCGTCGACGATCCGCAAAAGAGCAGCTTTTACAAGCCGTTCGAGACTTTTCCCTCCAATATTCCCGCCCCCGAGCAACAGGCGCTCCGAGCGGAAGCCCTGGCAACCATCCAGCAATCGGTCATGCCAGCCTATCGCAAACTCCTCTCCTTCATCGCTGATGACTACATCCCACACACGAGGACGAGCATCTCGGCGCACGATCTTCCAAACGGCGACGCCTTCTACCGCGCGCAGGTGCGCGAATTCACGACCACCAATTTGAACCCGCAGCAGATTCACCAGATCGGGCTTGAAGAAGTCGCCCGGATCGATGCCGAGATGCAAACGACCATGCGTTCGAGCGGCTTCAAGGGCACGATGCCCGAGTTCCTCCACTTCCTGAAAACGGACCCGCAATTCTACGCCAAGACGCCCGATGAGCTCCTTGGCGTCTCATCCTATGTCGCAAAACGCGTTGACGGCGTCATCGGCAAGCATTTCGGGCTTCTCCCGCGAAAGCGGTTCGGGATCATTCCGGTGCCGGATGCGCTCGCGCCCTTTTACACGTCGGGGCGCGGAGGCCTCGGAAACTGCATGATGAATACCTACGACCTTCCGGTCCGGCCGCTCTACAATATCCCGGTGCTGACGCTCCATGAATGTGAGCCAGGGCACAGCTTCCAGCTCTCACTGGCTTCGGAGCAGAAGTCACTTCCGAGCTTCCGTCGCAATCTCTATTTTTCGGGAATGGGCGAAGGGTGGGGGCTTTACAGCGAGTGGCTCGGCGATGAGCTCGGCATCTACCGCACTCCTTACGAGAAATTCGGTCAGCTGAGCTACGACATGTGGCGCGCGGCTCGTCTCGTGATCGATACGGGGATTCACCAATATGGCTGGTCACGCCAGCAGGCGATCGACTTCCTTGCAAGCCACACCGCACTCACCCAGCATGAAGTCGAAACCGAGGTTGATCGCTACATCAGCTGGCCGGGACAGGCGCTCGCCTACAAGCTCGGCGAGCTGACGATTCTTCGTCTTCGGAGCGAAGCCGAAAAGACTCTTGGGCCCAAGTTCGACGAGCGCCGCTTTCATGATGCCATTCTTGCGCTCGGTTCGGTTCCCCTGAACGTGCTCGAGGACCAGATGCACGCTTTCATTCGGAGCGAAGCCGCGCGGCCTGCCCAGAAGGCGGAAAAATCGCCCGCCCATTAGGGTGGCGGAAGGACGTGCTCGGGTTCGACCTTGAGGCAATTCCCCTCGATGTCGACGATCCTAACCCGCTCGCCCGGCTGAGCTGGACCGCCCCGCGCCGACCATTCGCTATCGCCGACGCGCACCCGTCCGCCGTTTGAATCGACCGGCTGGGAAGCCACGACGATCTTGCCAAGGAGACGTCTTGCCCGGTCATTGAGGAAGGGGTCGGGGGAATAGTCGTAGCGCATCGAATAGGCTCGCCGCCCCCCGATTCGAGCCGCGAGAAGGGCGATGACGGCAAACACCGCAAGCTGAAGGGGAAGGCTGAGCGGCAGAAGCAGAGCTGCAAAACCAGTGGCGATTGCGGAAGCACCGATGAACACCAGGAAGAAACCGGGCGCGATCAGCTCCGCGATCAGCAGAACGACTCCGCCGATCAGCCACAGCCACTCGGGATCGACGGGAAGGTGCATCACTCGGAAGCTTTGGGAACGGACGCGACCGGTTTGGAAGTTGGCGGCCGGTTCGGGGCCACCGGCCGGCCGATGGCTTCCTTTGCAAGCTCCCCAATTCCGCCGAGCGTTCCGATCAGTTGAGTCGCCTCGACCGGGAAGAGGATCGTCTTGGCATTTGGCGAGCGTGCGAATTCGGAGATGGCCTCGACATATTTCTGGGCGACGAAATAATTGATCGCCTGGACACTTCCGGATTCGATCGCATCGCTGACGGCCTTGGTCGCGGTGGCCTCCGCTTGGGCCGCGCGTTCACGCGCCTCAGCCTCTCGGAACGCCGCCTCCCTCGAGCCCTCCGCCTGAAGGATCGATGATTGCTTCTCGCCTTCGGCCTTGAGGATCGCAGACTGACGCAGGCCTTCCGCCTCGAGGATGACGGCGCGCTTCTCGCGCTCGGCCTTCATCTGGCGGGTCATCGCGTTCACGATGTCCTGCGGCGGCCGAATGTCCCGAAGCTCAACCCGGGTGATCTTCACTCCCCAAGATTCGGTCGCCTGATCGACCACCGCGAGGAGCTTGGTGTTGATCTCGTCGCGCCTCGAGAGTGTCTCGTCGAGATCCATCGAACCCATCACGGTTCTGAGATTGGTCGTCGAAAGGGCTGTGATCGCTGAATAAAGATCATAGACCTCGTAGGCGGCCTTGGCGGCATCCAGCACTTGGAAAAACACGACACCGTCGACCGCGACCATCGCGTTGTCTTTGGTAATGATCTCCTGACCCGGGATCTCGAGAACCTGCTCCATCATGTTGATCCTGCGGCCAACACGATAGAAAAACGGAGTGACATAATTGAACCCGGGTTCGGCAACACGCACGAACCGACCGAAATGTTCTATGGTGTAGCGATAACCCTGGCGCACGGTCTTGACGCCCATCATCACGTAGAGAAGCACAAGAACCGCAACGGCGGCTGCGAATGTCGTCAGCATTACTCTTCCCCGGTCTGCCCTGTTCGGGGCATGATGCGACGGTGATGGTTGAAGCGGAAGCGAAAAACGACAGGGACCTCGACCTCTTCGCAGTAAGATCGCTGCTGTTCCTTCCGGCATCCAACCCGCGGGCGATCGTGAAGGCGCGGTAGACCGCGGCCGACCTCGTCATTCTCGACCTCGAAGATGCCGTGAAGGCAAACGACAAGGATCTGGCGAGGGCTGCTGCGATTGAGGCAGTCGGGACGCCCTGGCCAATGGCGGTCGCAATCCGGGTCAACGGAATCGGAACGGAATGGCACTCGCTCGACCTCGACGCCGTTGCGAAATCGAGAGCTGACTACGCCGTGGTTCCGCGAGCAACTTCCGCGCACCTGGTCCACGATATCGCCGGGACGGTTGGCAAACCCGTGTTGGCAATGATCGAGACTGCCGCGGGAGTGCTCACGAGCGGAGAAATTGCTCGGGAAACTGCGGGGCTGATTGCGGGAACCAACGACCTTCGCGCCGATCTCCGACTGCCGCTCGAGGCCACACGCGAGCCGATTTCGGCAGCCCTCCAGATCATCGTTCTCGCTGCCCGCGCCGCAGGCGTCGCAGTGTTCGACGGGGTTTTCAACAATCTGGAGGACGGAGCCGGGTTCCTGAAAGAAGCCGAAGACGGTCGGAGTCTCGGGTTCGACGGCAAAAGCCTCATCCATCCCAGCCAGATTGAGCCCTGCCACCGGGCCTTTTCTCCGAGCACGGTGGAAATCGAGCGGGCACAGGCGCTTGTCGAGGCCTTCGACGGCGGTGCCGAGCGGTTCGGAAACGAGATGATCGAGCGCATGCACATCGAGGCTGCCAAGCGGGTGCTTGCAAGGTCGAACGGCTAGCAAGACTTGGCGAATCGCCCTTGGCCTGTCATGGGCCGATATGGCCCAACTCAACGATACCGCCGCAATTCCACTTGGACTGACGTTCGACGACGTGCTCCTGCAGCCGCTCGAATCGTCGGTCCTCCCGAGCCAGGCCGAGACGAAAACCTTCCTCACCCGGGAAATCCCGCTCAACATCCCGATCCTTTCGTCGGCGATGGACACCGTGACCGAAGTGGACATGGCGATCGCGCTTGCTCAGCTGGGCGGGATCGGAGTCCTCCACCGCAATCTCAGCATCGAGGAGCAGGCTTTTGCCGTGCGCCAAGTGAAACGCTTCGAGAGCGGGATGGTGGTCAATCCAATCACCATGACGCCCGACCAGTCACTCGCCGAAGCTTTGGAGCTGATGAAGAACCACCGGATCAGCGGGATTCCAATTGTCGAGAAATCGGGCAAGCTGTCGGGCATCCTTACCAACCGCGACGTGCGCTTCGCTGAAAATCCGAAGCAGCCGGTCAGCGAGCTGATGACGAGGGACAATCTTGCGACGGTCCCCATCGGCACGTCCGAGGCGGAAGCTCGGCGGATCCTTCACCAGCGCAGAATCGAGAAGCTGCTCGTGGTCGACGAATCCGACCATTGCGTCGGACTCATCACCGTCAAGGACATCGAGAAGTCGGTCGCGGCCCCCTTCGCGACGAAGGATGCAGAGGGCCGGCTGCGAGTTGCAGCTGCGACCACGGTCGGCGACAAGGGTTTCGAGCGGTCACAGGCGCTGATCGATGCCGGCTGCGACTGCATCGTCATCGATACGGCCCATGGACACAACACCGATGTTGCAAGGGCCGTGGAGCGGGTGAAGACCGTTTCCAACTCCGTTCAGGTCGTCGCCGGCAACGTTGCTACCGCTGATGCGGCTAGAGCGCTCGCTGGCGCCGGCGCCGACGCGATCAAGGTCGGGATCGGTCCAGGTTCGATTTGTACGACCCGGATCGTTGCCGGTGTCGGCGTGCCGCAACTGACTGCGATCATGGATGCCGCAAGCGCTTCCGGCGGCATTCCGGTCATCGCCGATGGCGGGATCCGAACCAGCGGAGACATCGCCAAGGCGCTTGCTGCGGGAGCCTCCGCAGTCATGGTCGGCTCGCTTCTTGCCGGAACCGAGGAGGCGCCAGGAGAAATCTTCCTTTATCAAGGGCGTAGCTACAAATCTTATCGCGGCATGGGATCGGTTGGAGCAATGGCTCGGGGATCCGCGGATCGCTATTTCCAGCAGGACATCAAGGATCATCTGAAGCTGGTGCCGGAAGGGATTGAGGGGCAAGTCCCCTACAAGGGCCCCGTTCGCGAGATTATCCACCAGCTGGTCGGCGGCGTTAAGGCCGCGATGGGCTACACCGGCGCGCAGACCATCGCCGAGCTTCAGAAGCGCGCAAGGTTCGTCAGGATTACCAATGCCGGCCTGTCGGAAAGTCACGTCCATGACGTCACCATCACACGCGAGGCCCCCAATTACCCGACACGCTAGGCGATGACCCCGGCCGCGCGCCTCGAGGCGGCAGTTGAAATCCTTGACGAGGTCATTGCTTCGGCGCGCGACGACGGGCCTCCGGCGGATTCGATCGTCAGCCGCTATTTCAAGCATCGGCGGTACGCCGGGTCGAAGGATCGGCGGGCCGCGCGCGAGCTCGTGTTCCGGACGATCCGCCGCTCGGCCGAGCGGCCAGAAAGCGGGCGCTCGGCAATAGTCGGACTGGCCCGGGAAGAACCTGACTTGCTTGATCTCTTCGGGAAGCCGCGCGGCCCGGAAACCTTGAATCCAGATGAGCCCGGCACCCCAGCCGGCCTCGTTCCGGATTGGCTGAGAGGAGAGCTATCGGAGCTTGTGACTGAAGAGGAATGGCCAGCTCTTCTCGAGCGTGCGCCGCTCGATCTCAGGGTCAACGTCGCAAAGGCTGCTCGCACCGAACTCGGGGACGACTTTCCAACAGGTGAGCCGACCCCGTTCAGTCCCTGGGGTATTCGCCTGCCGCCCGATAGCCGGATCGATGATCATCCCGCTTTTGAGGCGGGACTTTTCGAGGTCCAGGACGAGGGCAGCCAGCTGATCGCGCTCGCCTGCGAGCCGAAGGACGGCGAAGATATCGTCGATCTTTGCGCTGGAGCGGGTGGAAAGTCGCTCGCCCTCGCCGCTGCAGCTCCGGGCTCGAACATTCTTGCAACCGACACCAACCGGCCGCGGCTGGCGAGACTTGCACCTCGTGCCGAACGGGCGGGTGCGGCAATCGAAACCCGTCTTCTCAATCCGCCCGATGAACTGGAGGACCTCGCCGAATGGCGGGAGAAAGCTGACCTCGTTCTCATCGACGCGCCCTGCAGCGGAAGCGGGACCTGGAGGCGTAACCCGGAAGGGCGATGGCGCCTTACACCCGATCGGCTCGATCGAGTGATCGCGGTCCAGACGCGGCTCCTCGACATCGGCGCAAAACTGGTTCGGCCGGGGGGCCGGCTCGTTTACGCGGTCTGTTCGATCCTGTCCCGTGAAGGGGCAGCGCAGATCGAGCGCTTCCGCGAACGCCATTCATCGTGGATTAGTGAGAATCCGGGCATTGTTTCTGGCCGATCAGAGGGCGGCGGGTGGTTGTTGACCCCGGCGCACGATCACACCGACGGCTTTTTCGTCGCGCGGCTCCGTCGTCCATGCTAGGCGGAACGCTCGAGAAGTGGAGAGTTTGATGCAGTCTTTTCCTCGTCTTGTGTTCGCCGGCATCGCCGCACTTGCGCTCGGAGCGCCGGTTGCGGGCCAGCGTCCCGACGATCAGATCCAGCCGAAATCGGTCGAGCTCATGCACCAGGGCCAGACGCTGATGGCATCAGGCAAGCTCGAGGATGCCGAGAACGCGCTGGAAACCGCCCTGGCAGTCGATCCTCGCAACCGCTGGGCCTATGTCGACCTCGCGCGGGTGGCCGAAAAGCAGCATCTGTTCGGGAAAGCCGTCCGAATGACCGACAAGGCGCTCCTCATCGAGCCAAACGATCCCGACGCAATTGCCGTCCAGGGTGAAGCGATGGTCGAAATGGGCGCGACTGCACGGGCCCACGACAACCTTCAGAAATTGCAGACGATCTGCGGCTCGAAAGGCTGCCCCCAGGTGTCGCAGCTCTCGGCAGCAATCACTCGCGGTCCGAGCGTCGCGTCCGCCAAGGCTCCCGAAAGCCCGAAGAAGGACTAGCTGAGCGCCCGAGCGAGCCTGACCCACTCGCCGCAGCTGAGGGTTTCCGCGCGCCGTTGCGGATCGATATGCAGTGATCTCGCTGCCTGGAGTGCTCCCTCGACCTGTTTGAGGCTCGATCGAAGCATTTTTCGCCGCTGGCCAAAGGCAGCCTTCGTCAACCGCTCGAGGACCTGGGGGTCGACGCCCTCTGGAGCGTCCACCGGGACGATGTGGACGACTGCCGAAGTGACTTTTGGGGGAGGCACGAAAGCCGACCGGTTGAGGGACATCGCAAGTTCGGGGCTCGAGCGCCACTGTGCCGCCACCGACAGACGTCCATATGAGCCGCTTCCGGGCTTGGCCACGATGCGTTCGGCGACTTCCTTCTGGAACATGAGCGTGAGTGAGAGCCACCACGGCGGCCACTTACCGGACAGCCATTTCAGGAGCAGCGCGGTCCCGACATTGTAGGGAAGGTTGGCGACGATGTGCGCCCCTTCACCAATGGTTTCCTGCTCATCGACTTGAAGAGCGTCCGCCTCGAGAATTCGAAGGCGGTCTCCGGACTTAAGCCGCAGTTCCTCGAGCGCCGGGAGGCAGCGCCGATCCCGTTCGACCGCAGTGACACAGGCGCCGGCATCGAGGAGTGCCTGGGTGAGGCCGCCTGGCCCTGGTCCGACCTCATAGACGCGCTGCCCATGGAGATCGCCTGGGATTGCCGCGATCCGCGACAGCAATTGACGATCGAGAATGAAATTCTGTCCAAGAGCCTTGCTTGCGCTAAGCCCGTGCCGTGCAATGACCTCGCGTAGCGGTTCCGCTGTTTTGCTCAAGGGCCGTCGGCGCGATACATCGCGCTTGTTGCAGCCATTCGGATCGCGGCAGCCATCGGTCGCGGATCGGCACGGTCCGTTCCGGCGATGTCGAATGCCGTGCCATGATCCGGCGCGGTCCGGACGATCGGGAGACCGAGGGTCACGTTGACGGCGTCTTCGAAATGGAGCGCCTTGATGGGGATCAGGGCCTGGTCGTGGTACATGCAAAGCGCCGCGTCGTAGTTGGCGCGCGCGCTTTCATGGAACATCGTATCGGCGGGATGCGGACCGCTGACTCGCCAGCCCTCAGCGGCAAGCGCGGCGATCGCGGGAGCAATGATCTCGATCTCCTCCTCGCCAAGCTGGCCGCCTTCTCCGGCGTGAGGATTGAGCCCCGAGACCGCGAGCCTTGGCTCGGGTATTCCGAAGTTTCTCTGCAGCCCCCGAAGCGCTGCACGCCCGCGCGATTCGACAAGGGCGCACGTCAGATGCCGCGGCACCTCTGAAAGGGGCAGATGGGTTGTGACGGGCACTGTTCGAAGCGTGGGCCCGGCGAGCATCATGACGACGTTCGCCGCCGAGACTCCGCACCGTTCTGCGACGAACTCGGTCTGGCCGGGATGTTGGAAGCCGATCGAGTAGAGCTGTTCTTTCGCAACCGGACCAGTGATGACTGCAGCAGCCGAGCCCGAGCGAGCGAGACCTACCGCGATCTCGAGCGAATCGAGTGAACAATGCGCGCCTGCGACGCTTGGATGACCCGGCATGTCCGGATGCGGCGCATTGAGCTGGATGAGCGGAAGCCCGACATCGAACGCGGCATCGGCCTGCAAGGGATCGTCGATCAATTCGATTGGACCATCCCAGACTGCCGCGACGGATCGAGGATCGCCGATCGCAACAAAGGGAGGCAAGCGGAACTCATCTCTCGAGTCCCAGCATTTTGCGATCACTTCAGGGCCGATGCCGGCCGGATCTCCGAGCGAAATCGCAAGCGGGTAGGGCGACGCTGCGGACATGAAATCCGCCCTTATCGGAAATATTCGACTAGCGGAATTCGATCACCGCGTCGCGCCGAAGGTCTGCCAGATACCGCCTTGCGCGCATGTTGACGCGCTCCTCATTTATCTGACTGTAGATGTCGTCGTAAGTCGGAACGTTCGCGTCCGCCTCGTCCCTGCCGCAAATGACCAGAACTCGAACCCCTTCCTCGAGCGATCCGAACGGCTGGGTCGCCTGGCCGACCTGCATTGGGAGCATCATCTGCTGGAGTGTTGTCGGCAGATCCCGAAGCTTCACCTGGTCGCTCGTCACGACTTCACCGTGAAAATCGCCGGCGATCTTGTCGGCTCCCCCGCATCCGCCGATATTCTTGGCGGCATCGGCAAAACGGGCGACGATGGGTTCGGCCTGTTCGCGCGTTGTGCCCTTCGGGAAGGCGATCGACACCTGCTTGAGACTGAGAACCGCGTCTCGCGGATCGGCCACCCCGCTCTTGCGCGTATCCTGGACGGCGATGATCGACACGCCGCCCTGGACCGGGATGGGATCGCTGATCGTTCCCGGACTCATCTGGCGAAGTGCGGTCGCGAGCGGAGCCGGGAGCTGCTCCGGGCGAACCCAGCCAAGGTCTCCGCCGACCGCTGCGGTCGAAGCCTCGGAATATTGCCGGGCATAGCCCGCGAACGAAGCGCCGTTCTTAAGCTGTGCGAGAATCTTGGTGGCATTCTGAAGCGTCTGCTCCTGGGTATAGGGAGTGGAGGACAGAAAGATCTCTCCGACTCGATATTCCTCGGTTCCCTTCGACGCATTCATCTTATCAAGAACGGACTTCACTTCGTCGTCGCCGACACTGACTCCGCTCTCGATCTTGTCGCGTTGGAGTCGCGACCATGAAATCTCGCCTTCGATCTGGCGCCGAAGCGAGGCGATCGATGACCCGTGGTTCATGAGGTAATCGCCCAATTGCTCAGGCGATTGCTTCACACCCGACGCAACCCGATCGACCGTCTTGTCGATTTCCGATTTCTTGATCTCGATCTTGTCGGCCTTGGCGGCCTGGATCTGGAGCGTCTCGTCGATCAGGTTTCTAAGCACTTGCTGACGAAGTGCATCGACCTGGTCGGCGGGAATCTCATTGCCGTTGGCGATGGCAAGGAGGGCGAGCCGCTGGTCGACGTCGGTCTGGGTGATCACGTCACCGTTCACGATTGCGGTGGCCTTGATCACTGGCGGAATTCCCGCACCGAATACCTCGGGGTTTTCCGGCAAGTGAAGCGATTGGCTGCTGTTGATCGGCGGCGCCGGTTGATCGGTCCCCTGCTGGGCGGCGGAGGCGGTTGCAACACCCAGAAGAACGGCTGCGCCAGCGCACAAAACGCGCGTGGAACTTAGTCGGAAAGCTCGTGCCACGATTTTCAAAATTCCCTTGATTTGCAGCCTGCTGGTGGTGTTAGCCGTTTATCCAGGCCCGCTGAACGCAGCCTTAGCGGCCAATTCCCTTCAATGCCAAGTGAACTCCAATCGTGTTCCCTGCAACGAAGGTACCAATGCGCTCATAGTCCCGCTTCCACGTAAGTCCAATCTGCACGCAATCGTCCTCATATTGAATGCCGAGGCGGTCGCGAACCGGCTGCCAGCCGTCAGCGAGCGACAGCGGGTCCTCAGTGGTGTTGGTGAGGTCGACCACGGCCGCCCCGAAGATTGACCAATAGCGATTGAACAGGACGCGCCCAGCGACCTGGATCTCCTCGACGTCCCGCAAATCCTCGATCGTGGGATCGACGTTTCGGTTGAGTTTCAGATAGCCGACCTGGGCGTAGGTCTGAGTGGTTCCGAAGGTGAGGTCGATTTCGTTCCGCCGAACGGCGAAATTGCCCTTGTCGATTCGGTAACGGTGGGTGAGCTCGAGCAGGCGACCGTAGCGGATGCTCGTGCGCCCGACGATATCCGAGAGCCGATCGGTAAGCCCGGTTCCCTGCGGGAAGATGTCCGCCCGGTCGACGAGTCTGTAGCTCTGTCCTATCGTGCTCTCGATCGAGAGATTGGGCCGTTCGAGCGACCAATCGAGGCCGTAAGTGACCCGGGACGCGTCTTCCCAGCGGTCGTATCCCGGAAAGCGATTGAGCGCGAACAGGTTGCTGTCTTCAAGGTCAATCGAGCGCGCATCCTCATTGGGTATGTCGAGGTTGGGCGTTTTTGGAGTGAGGACCAGCTGGATCCTTGGAACGAGCCGCTGGACGCCGCCCAGCAGCGGACCGATGAAGGGCCATTGGACGTCCGCTGCGAGCGCTCCGATGGCGCGCGTATGCCAGCCATCCGTCCCGCTGTAGATCGCCACCGTTGTGCTTTCCGCGTCGTCCGTATGGTAGACATCCCCTCGGGCATAAGCGGTGAGGGTGAGCTCCTGTCCCCAGGGGGTGATCCTCCTCAGGTCCCATTCTGCGCTCGCGAATGCCCGCTGTGTGTCCTGACCCTCGATCCTGACGATCGACAGGCTGTTCCCCTGCAGCTGAAGCGTTCCGCCAGCAACATCTTCCTCGCGCAATCGTGCGTCGATCGCGGGCAGGACGATCGGGATCTGCTTCTGGTTATCTCCGGCGCGCAGTCCTTCAAACGCCCATGCCGCAATCGAAATGTAGGAATCGGAACTGATCCGCTCCGCATTGACAACGTTACGCAGCTGATCGTCGTTGGTGATGTCGTACCGTCTGGTCAGCGTCTTGTCGGTTGCGACCCGAAGCGACGTGGTGATGCTCCAAAACGGGTCGAGCTGGGCCTTCCCGTTCGCTTCGAAATAGCCGCGGATTCCCTTGCGGGTTGATGTGACGTCCGGATCGATGCTCTCGATCGTTCCGTAAGTCAGGAAGCCGCCAACCTGGAACGCGCCCCATTGGTCGAGTTGACGATAGCTCGCCTCGAGCGCCGGAAGCACGCCTGTATAGAGATGGGGCGTTACGGTAAGATCGCGATTGGGTCCGATTTGCCAGTGATAAGGCTCGGCAATCTCGAACCCCTTTACGCTCGAAATGCTGAAATCAGGAGCGAGCCAGCCGGTCGCGCCCTCTTTTCCCGTGGAGATGTTGAAGATCGGAAGAAGCGGGACTGTGACTCCGAAAAGCTGCAGTCGGCCGCCGACAAATTTGACCCTGTTGGTGGCGGGATCATCGATCACTCGAACCGCAGTGATCGACCAGCTAGGCTGTTTGGGACAGCCATTATCGGTGGTGACCGGACAGGGAGAATAGACCGCGTTCTCGAGTGTGGTGATATCTCCTGCCCGCGACCCCCGTGTTGCAGCGACGCGAGCCCCGTTCTCGAGGACCACGAGGAGGTTTTCGACGGTTCCGTCCTTGAGCGTATCTGTGAGTTTGACCGTATCGCCCATGAGTTTGTCGCCCTCCGGAGTGAGAAGAACGACGTTGCCCTGGGCAAAAACCTGACCACTCTTGCGGTCCCAGACGATCTTGTCGGCCGCGATATAATTGCCATCGCGCTTCATTCGGACTTCGCCCGACGCCGTCACGACGTCGGCGCCGCTGTCGTAGCTCACCTGATCGGCGGTGAACTGGATGACCTCCTCTTGCGGAGTGGGCGCGGGCGGCTGGGCGGCGACCTGCGCCGGTGCCACAGCCGCCGGGGCGGGGACCGCCATCAGCATCGGGAGCGCTGACCACCAGACAAATCTTGCCGCCAACGCCGTCTCGTCCGCCCGATCGAATGCTGCTGCCCTGGGGAAGCCTATCGCACCTCTCTGGCGGGACGACAATCGGCCTCAGCAGCGAGCGCCGCGACTTTGCCAAGGTTTGACTTGCATCCTAAAGGCGACGCGGACGTTCGCCTTTCAGGGAAAAAGTTACAGATGAAGATCAGTTTCGCCGCCAGCCGGCCCTCGGGAGACTATGCGCTGGTGCTTCCGGTTGCCGGCAAGGACCGCAAGAGCCTCGCGTCGCTCGGACCCGCTCAGCCGGCTGTTTCCGCGGCACTCGATCGCCAGCGCTTCGAGGGTGAAGCGTCGAGCGTTTCGGAAAACTTCATCGACGAGAACGGAACGGTCAGGCGTGTTCTCGTCATCGGGCTCGGGAATGGCGGCAATTCGGAACAAACCGCCGAGAAGCTCGGCGGCGCGGCAATCGCGCGGTTGCAGACATCGGGCGAAAAGAAGGGCGTGATCGATCTCAGCGGCCTTGGTTATGATGCGGACAAGGCGGCCCGGGTCGGGCTTGCTGCAGCCCTTCGCTCCTGGCGATACGACCGCTACCGAACCAAGCTGAAAGACAATCAGAAACCGACTCTTGAGGAAATCATCGTGGTCGGCGAAGCAGGCGCCGAGGCTCGCTACAGGTCGCGCTGGGCTCCCGTTGTCGAGGGAGTTTCGCTCACTCGCGAACTCGTCACCGAGCCCGCCAACATCATCTATCCGGAAAGCTTCGTCGAGCGAGTCAAGAAATCGCTCGAAGGATCCGGTGTCGAGATCGAGGTCCTCAACCGTGCACAGATGGAAAAGCTCGGAATGGGCGCGTTGCTTGGAGTCGCGCAGGGGTCGGTTCGCGAAGCCCGGCTACTGATCCTCAAGTGGAACGGCGGCGGAAAGGGAGAACCCACAGCTTTCGTAGGCAAGGGGGTTACCTTCGATACCGGCGGAATTTCGATCAAGCCCGCAGCCGGCATGGAGGCTATGAAATGGGATATGGGGGGCGCCGGCGCTGTTTCTGGCGCTCTCAAGGCGATCGCTCTTCGCAAGGCGAAGGCAAATGTCGTTGGCATCTGCGGTCTCGTCGAGAACATGCCGGGGGGAAATGCACAGCGGCCTGGCGACGTTGTGACGACGATGTCCGGACAGACCGTCGAAGTCATCAACACCGACGCCGAGGGGCGGCTCGTGCTTGCCGACGCGGTTGCTTACGTGCAGCGCAATTTCAAGCCGGCAACGATAATCGATCTTGCAACTCTGACGGGCGCGATCCTCGTCAGCCTCGGCCATGAATGGGCAGGCCTTTTCTCCAATAATGAGGAGCTGGCGTCCTCGCTTCTGAAGGCGGCCGACGAATCGGGCGACAAGCTGTGGAGAATGCCCCTTGCAGAGCCATTCGACCGGCTGATCGATTCGCCGATCGCGGACATGAAGAATGTCGGGCCGCGCGAGGGGGGCTCCATTACGGCCGCCCATTTCATTCAGCGCTTCATCGAGGGCGGAGTGCGGTGGGCGCACATCGACATGGCCGGCAAGGCCTGGTCGGACAAGCCGAGCCCGACTTACGAGAAGGGCGCGACGGGGTTTGGTGTGCGCCTTCTCGACCAATATGTCGCGGACGTGCTCGAAGCCTGAACCAAGGCCGTGCAGGTCGATTTCTATCAGCTCGGCGAGACTCCACCCGAGCAGGTCATCGCAAGCCTCGTCGACAAGCTCCTCGCGAGTGAGGCGCGGTTGATCGTGATCTCCACGGACGAGAAATTCCTCGCAAGGCTCGATCGCATTCTGTGGGACCAGGGCGCGGCAAGCTTCCTCCCGCATGGTCTTTCGGGCGGAGCCGACGATGCGCGCCAACCTGTCCTTCTCTCGACGAGTCCCGACGCTCCCAATCTTGCCCGCAACATGCTGATTGCCGACGGGATCTGGCGCGATTCGGCACTGTCCTACGACCGCGCCTTTTTCCTGTTCGCAAGTTCGATGGTCGAGGAGGCGCGCGCGGCATGGAAATCTCTCGCAGGCAGGGAAGGGGTGGAGCGGCGATATTCGACGCAAGAGGAGGGAAAGTGGGTGAAAAAGGGCTGAGGCTTGCCGCCGAGCCCGAGCACCGCTAGGCGGCCCACAAATTCCAGCCAGCTCACTTTTGAAGGAGACCGCCCGGTCATGGCCGCGACGCGCACCTTTTCGATCATCAAGCCCGATGCCACCCGTCGCAATCTCACCGGCGCAGTCACCAAGATGCTCGAGGAGTCGGGGCTCCGTGTGATTGCTTCAAGGCGAATCCGGATGTCCCGCGACCAAGCGGAAGGCTTTTACGCCGTCCACAAGGAGCGGCCTTTCTTCAACGACCTGTGCGCCTTCATGACGTCGGGACCGGTCGTGGTGCAGGTTCTCGAGGGCGACGATGCCGTGAAGCGCAATCGCGAAGTCATGGGCGCCACCAATCCCGCCGATGCGGCGGAGGGCACGATTCGCAAAACCTATGCCGAATCGATCGAAGCCAATTCCGTCCATGGTTCGGACAGCGACGAGAACGCCCAGATCGAGATCGCCTTTTTCTTCAGGCCTGAAGAAATCGTTGGCTGAGGGAAGGGGCCGCAAGGGAGGGGCTCCTCGATCACAGCATCGGGCTTAAGGTCGCAAGCAAGTTCTGCCAGAGCCGAAGCACCAGTCCGTAGCTATCGACGTCTTCGAAGGTGACCCGCTCGCACTGAGCGAGATATTGGTCCTGCCTCGCTCGAAGCTCGCCCGCGAACGCGCGATCATCGAACAGAATGTTGTTCTCGAAATTGAGCTCGAAGCTGCGCCGGTCGAGGTTTGCGCTCCCGATCAACCCTACGCAGCCGTCGACGACCATTGTCTTGGCGTGGAGAAGCCCCGGTCGGAACTCGTAGATCTCGGCGCCCGCGTCGATCAGGTCCTTGTAATAGCTCCGGCTTGATGCGGCGACGACCCAATTGTCGTTGCGCTTGGGGAAGAGGATCAAAGTGCGCACTTGCCGGCGAGCGGCCGATGTGAGCGCGAAGAGCAATTGCTCGTCGGGGATGAAATAGGGCGTGGTGACGACAAGCTCCTCGCGCGCCGAATGAATGAGTTCGGAAAAGCAGGCCGGCATTGCATCGAATTCGGCGGTCGGGCCGGTGCCGAGGACCTGAGCAATGATCGTTCCGTCGCCCTGCGCTGCCGGGCTGGTCAATAGCTCACTGATCTCCTCGCCGCCTTCTGCGATCCAGTCGGAAACGAACAGATATTGGCATTGCTGGGCGACTGCGCCCTGCCAGCGGCTCATGACGTCGACCCAGGGCGCATAGCGGGCCTTGATCCGGAACTCCGGATCCGCCGCATTCTGGCTTCCGCACCAGGCGATTTTGTTGTCGACCACCATCAGCTTTCGGTGGTTGCGAAGATCGACCCGCCCACGGATCGCGGTCCAGAGCGGATTGCCCACCGGGAGCGCCACTCGAACCTCGCACCCGCTTTCCTGCATGTCCTGCCAATGGCTCGACCGGATCAGCCGGCGCGATCCAAGAGCGTCGGCCAGGAGGCGCACCCGAACCCCGCGCCGGGCTGCGCGAATGAACGCGTCCTTGAGCTTCAGCCCATTGTTGTCGGCAAGCCAGATGTAAAAGCAGCCGTGAACGGTGGCGCTCGACGAGTCCACGTCCGCGACCATCTCGTCGATCGCCGAATTGCTGTCGGGAGCAAGGCGCGCGCTGTTGCCGCAGGTTGGGTCGAGCCGATTGACTGTTCGAGCAAGGGAGAACGGGGCCCAGTGAGCTCCTCCCACCTTGTCACCTGTGCATTCATAATTGCCCGCTGGACGCGGCAAGCGCCGGTTGATCTCGCGGCCGCGATTTCTCCGGCGGGCACTGATTCGCGCTTCGCCGAGGAGGAGGTAGAGGAGCACCCCAATGATCGGAAGAGCGAGCACGGCGATGATCCACGCGAGCCGGGACGCGGGTTCGCGGTGCGGCCGAAGGAGCGCCCGCATGATCGTCCCTGCGTCGGCGAGAAAGACGACGCCCGAACCGATCATCTGCCAATTGAATGCCATTTCCGCTTATGCCGCACATTGCGGGTCGACTGTCCAGCTTCAGGCGCGGCTGAGACTCAAGAGATGGAGCGATCGGCCGCCGAACAGGCCGCCGCCTTTCCACATGTAGCGAAGCAGGTAGGTCGAGGAAGCTCGGCGGTCCTTGCCCATTTCGACGTAGCGCGCATCGATCCGGACCCGAACCGAGAAATTCTGATCCTTGGCCTCGTTTTCATGCGCCTTTAGGGCCGACTCGACGTCGCTCGCGGCAAGCTCGCCGTCGCTTCCTACCTGGATCGATGACGCGCCCGGCAAAGTGACAGTCAAGGATTCCAGCGCGTGGCTCGACTCGACTGGAGCGATGTCCAGCGTTCGTCCGTCGTCTTCCCTTTTTCCCCGAAGCGTGAGCGGAATGGGCTGCCGCTGCTCGACGAGACGCGCCGACTTGTCCCCGCCATTGCTTTTCCAGCTGATCCAGACGCCGATCGCGGAAACGATCAGCGCTGCGAGCGCGATCATCTCGCCAAGCGTGATCCACCGTCGGCGCCGCTCAGATTCGGTTTCAATCATCGTCCGCCAGCCTCAAGCAGGCGACGCGGCGCAGCAAGCTCCCAGCTTTCGGCGATCCGGTCAGCGACATGATCCCAATCGACCCCGTCACCTGCAAGATTGATGGAAACCCAGCTCGGAAGATAGGCTGGCTTCGAATAGGTCACCGGATCAGCCTCGAGCAGTACCGCCTGCTCGTCGAGGCCGCTCACGCGAACGCAGACGACGGTCTTGCCGTCGCCATGATGATTGTTCCGGAACTGCGCGAACTGCCTGCCGGCAACGAAGAAAGTCGGCTGCCCGTGCGATAGGCGTTCATCGGTTTCCGGAAGCTCGAGCGCGGCCTCGCGGATCTTTTGAAGCCGATCGATCATCTCGAAACGAACCAGTTGAGAATTTGAGGATAGAGCTGATGCTCCTTTTCGAGCACCCTTTGCTCGAGTGCTTGAGGCGTGTCGCCGCGCTCAATCGGGACTTCCGCTTGCCCGAGCACGTCTCCGGCGTCGAGCTCCTCGGTCACGAGATGAACCGAGCAGCCGCTGACCTTATCGCCTGATTCCAGCGCCCGGGCGTGGGTATCGAGGCCGCGGTACTTTGGAAGCAGGGAAGGGTGGATGTTGACGATCCGCCCGGCCCACCGCTCGACGAACCATGGCGAGAGAACGCGCATGAAACCGGCAAGAGCAATGGTCCCGACCTCGTGCTCCTCCAGCGCCGCGGAGAGTATCCGATCATATTGCTCCTTTTCGATGCCCTTGCTGTCGCTGGCCCAGGTCGGAAGCCCTCGCTCTCGTGCCCAGTCCAGGCCGGGTGCCTGCGCCTTGTTCGAAGCGACAAGAACGACTTCATAAATGTTCGCTCCCTCGACGAGCGCGCGCATGTTGCTTCCGCGCCCTGAGATAAGAATGGCGACACGCTTTCGGTCATGCATTGTGGGTAGCGGACCAGTCCTTTGTCGAGCCCCAGTGACCGCTGCTGCCGCTTACCGTGCAGCCGCGCTGTCCCGCTTCCACGGTTCCGATTTCGATCTCGCCCTCGGCCCCAAGTGCCAAGGCGACGGCCTCGCGGTCGCCCGGACCAACGATCAGCACCATCCCAATTCCGCAGTTGAACGTCCGAGCCATTTCCTGGGGTTCGATCCGACCTCCAATTTGCAGCTGAGAGAAGACGGGCGGAAGCCGCCACGAATCCGTATTTACGACCGCGTGGCATCTCTCGGGCAGAACTCTCGGGATGTTTTCAAGAAGTCCGCCGCCAGTGATATGAGCCATACCCTTGATCAGTCCGCGCTGGACCAGGGGAAGCAATTGGCGAACGTAGATCCTGGTCGGCTCGAGAAGCAGCTGCCCGAGGCTTCGCCCTCCCTCGCCAGGTAAGCTCTCATCGAGTTTCCAACCGTTCTTCTCGATGATCCTGCGGACGAGCGAAAAGCCGTTGCTGTGCACGCCCGAGCTTGCAAGCCCCAACACCAGGTCACCCGGCCGAATGGATCCGCCGGTCACCACCTTGTCGCGCTCGACTGCACCGACGCAAAAGCCCGCAAGATCATAGTCGCCGGCCGAATACATTCCCGGCATTTCAGCAGTTTCCCCGCCGATCAGCGCGCACGCCGCCTCGCGGCATCCTTGCGCGATCGATGCGACGACCGCAGCTGCGACATCGTTGTCGAGCTTTCCCGTTGCGTAATAGTCGAGGAAGAACAAAGGTTCGGCGCCCTGGACGATGAGATCGTTGGCGCACATCGCAACGAGGTCGATGCCGATACCCTCGTGCCGCTTCAGCTCGATCGCAAGCTTGAGTTTGGTCCCGACGCCATCGTTCGCAGCGACGAGAAGAGGATCGCGATAGCCTGCGGCCTTGAGGTCGAAGAAGCCGCCGAAGCCGCCGATCTCCGCCTCGGCGCCGGGCCTGGCCGTTGAGCGGGCGAGGGGTCCGATGGCTTTTACCAGGGCATTGCCCGCATCGATTGAGACACCGGCATCCGCATAAGTCAGGGGCTTTTTGGGCATTGCGGGCGGGCAGTAGAGACAAGCCGCTTGGATTTCCACGCCGTTGTCGCCAAAAGGCGGCGCGAATGCTCCGTCGCCAGCTCGTCGTTCCCTTCCTGGTCCTTTTCACCGCCCTCGGGATCGGTGCGGCGGTCTTTGCACAGCTCGAAAGCACCGATCGCGGCATCCTTCCGCTCGACACGTCCAACACCCTCGAGATCGGCCCGGTTCACGTCAACGTAACCGCCGCAGATTCGCAAACGGCTCGCCTCGGAGGATGGAGACTTGCCCAGAGGCAGGGATTCCGACTGCTTTGGGCAAAGATGCACAATGCGCCGATCGACCAGTCGCCGAATATCCCCGACAGTACGCTCGATCAGATCGTGAGCTCGATCAATGTCGATCATGAGGAGATCGGACCGCAGCGCTACATTGCGGACCTCAGGGTCGAGTTCGACCGCGACCGCGCTGCCCCCTTCCTCGGAGTCGAAGGCAGTCAGGTCACCGAACATTCGGTCCCGATGTTGCTGATTCCGGTGACCGTGAACGCCGGCACGGAAACGAGCGTGGAGCTGCGCAACGCCTGGCAACGTGCCTGGGCACAGTTCCGAACCGCCCAGACACCCATCAGCTATGTGCGCGTCAGTGGGATGGGCACCGACCCGCTTCTGGTGAACGCCGGGCAAGTCGCAAGGCCGGGACGCGGATGGTGGCGAGCCTTGCTCGACATGTATGGCGCGCAGGACATCCTCATCGCCGAAGTCCAGCTCCAGCGCGCCTATCCAGGCGGTCCGGCGCTCGCTCGGTTCATCGCCCGGCACGGTCCCGATGATGAGATCGTGGGCGGTTTCACTCTCACGGCGCCGAACAGCGAAGCGATCCCCGCGATGATGGCGCAGGGCGCTCAGCGAATCGATGCGATCTTTGCCCAGGCGCTCGCGGATGGTCGTCTCTCGCGCGACCCGTCGCTCAACACTCCGCCGCCGCCAGTCCAGGAAGCGCCCGCGCAGGCTCCTCCGCCCAAGCCGACGAACCTCGTCAATGCCTTCCAGGTGCAGGTAACAGGCAGGGACGTGATCATTTATAATTTCGCGATGGCCCACCTCAGGACGCTCCCAGGCGTCGAATCGGCGACTCCCCAGCAGATCAACCCGACTGGAACGAGCTACGTACTGGTTGCCTATCGTGGCGGCGTTTCACAGCTCGCCGAAGCGCTCAGGGCTCGCGGCTGGGTCGTCGATTTTTCGGGGACCGTGGTTCGCATTCACTCGGGGTCGGACAAGCCGCCGCCGATCCCGCCGCGTCCAGCGCCCGCGGTTGCGCCCGGCGGGACACCGCCTGTGACCAATCAAGTGGGCGCGGCCCAGTGAAGCAGGGGCCGGACCAGATCGCGCTTCCGCTCGACTGGCCGCAAAATGATGGCGACGTCCGACTGATCGTCACCAGCGCCAATCGTGATGCCTTCGAGCATTTTCGCAAATGGAGCATGTGGCCCGTGAAGGCCGCGATCCTGACCGGCCCCAGGCGCTCAGGACGAACGTTGCTTGCCCGAAGTTTCATCGAGCGGGTGGGTGGGCGACTCTTTGATGAAGCTGAGCGGCGCGACGAAGAGGAGCTGTTCCACGCCTGGAACCAGGCGCAGGACACCGGGCGGCCGCTGATCATGGTCTGCGATGAGGGACCTCCCGCCTGGTCGCCTGCACTGCCCGACCTCAGGACCCGCCTTGCGATCACCCCAGTGATCAGGATCGGCCATCCCGATGACGAACTGTTCGCTGGGCTGATCCAGCTCCATTTCGCAGATCGAGGCCTCCACATCCCGGCCGACGCCCTTCGTTTTATGAGCGAGCGTCTGCCCAGGGATTATTGGACGGCCGAACGCGCAGTTGAAGCGGTCGACCGATTCGCGATCGCAGAACGCGCGCGACTTTCGCTGCCGACGGTCCGGCGCGCGCTGTCCGAAGCAAGAATGATCGGGGAGGCGGCTTAGCCGTCTAGCCGCATTTGATTTGGGTCACCCTTTTGTCCGGTCCGAGATAGACGGTCACCCGATCCTCTCGATAGTCCATCGTCAGCATCACGCCGGGGGGAGCCCAGCGAAGGACGGCCGAATGCGTCGCGCGCCTGATGGCGGAGCCGGTCGAACCATTGGCCAGTCTCCCAATGAACTTCGACATTCCCTCGGCCTCGCACTTGTGGCCCGGAGTAACGCCATGGACAGGAGTTCGGCCGGACAGGCTCGAACAGGCGCAAAGCAGGATCGGGACGAGCCAGGACGCCTTACGCATCGACCGTCTCCTGCTGGACCTGGGGTACGCGACTCATCTTGAGCTTTCCATTTTCAATGGCAAAGGCGAGGCGGCCCTCGACGAGATCGACCGCATCCTTTCCGAACTGCTCGTAGCGCCAGCCCTGGAGGATATTGAGGTTCTTGCGAACTCCGGCTGCCAGCGACTCGAGATCATCGGAGCGGGCGATGAGCCGAGCGGCAACGCCCGATTCCTTCGCTCGGATTTTCAGCAGCAGTTTGAGAAGGTCGCTGACCAGCGCCGCGTCCTTGGTGAGGCCAGGCCGGCGGGGTTCGCGGTCGGGCATCTCTTCCTGATCGAGCGGCTTGGCGGAGTGGAGGGCGGACATCAGGCGGCCGCCGATATCATTGGTTCTCCAGCCCGCAGAAAGCCCGCGGACCTTGCCGAGATCATCCTGGGTCTTGGGGGGATGGAGGACGATCTCGTTCAGCGTATCATCTTTGATGATCCGCCCGCGCGGCAGGTTCTTTGAACGTGCTTCGCTCTCGCGCCAGGCCGCAAGCGCCCTCAGTCTCCCCAGAACCATGGGATTGCGGCTCGGAAGTTTCAGCCGCTTCCACGCATCTTCAGGCGGAAAGGCGAAGCTCGAAGGATCAGCCAGTCGTTCCATTTCCTCATCCAACCATGCCCCCCGACCGGTTTTCTTCAATTTGTCGACCATTCGCGGGAAGACCGCCGCGAGGTGGGTCACATCGGCGATCGCATAATCGATCTGCCGCTTGTCGAGCGGCCGACGGCTCCAGTCGGTA
The DNA here is from genome assembly GCA_036265105.1 of Sphingomicrobium sp. GTDB lineage: Bacteria > Pseudomonadota > Alphaproteobacteria > Sphingomonadales > Sphingomonadaceae > Sphingomicrobium. The sequence goes on along the minus strand of DATAPR010000027.1, from coordinate 20,987 downwards.
AAACGCGCGCCCTTGTCGAGACTATGCCCAAGAAGACTCTCGATGAGGTTTGAATAGCCGATCTGCTCGCCGTGCCCGAGCGCCATTGCGGCGATCTGCGTGTCGAACAGGGGATGAGGGACCTTCCCGGTGAGATTGTGAATGATCTCAAGGTCCTGCCCGCCGGCGTGAAAGACCTTCAATATCTCCTCATTGCTCACGAACAGGTCGAGAAGGGGCTTGAGATCAATTCCGTCCGCTTTCGGATCGATTGCGGCCGCTTCGTCCGGGCTGGCAACCTGGATCAGGCACAAGTCGGGCCAGTAGGTGTTCTCCCGCATGAACTCGGTGTCCACTGCGATGAACGGCTGTTTGGAAAGTCGTTCGACGAGGGCCTTGAGGTCTTCGGACTTGGCAATCAGTGGATGGATACGCATGAGTCTGGAAGGGCCCATAGCTCCCGCCTCGCGGGTTGACAAAAAGTGAGTTGGAAGTGAAGCGCGGCGCTCACTTTCCCACCTACCTTTGAACCAGAGAGCCGACGTTTCGCATGCACGCTTATCGTTCCCACACCTGCGCCGAGCTCCGCCTCAGCGATGTCGGCCAAACGGTCCGCCTCTCGGGTTGGGTCCACCGCAAGCGCGACCACGGACACCTCCTGTTCGTCGACCTGCGCGATCATTATGGGCTCACACAGGTCGTCGCCGACACGGAGTCCCCTGCGTTCAAGGCCCTCGACCGAGTTCGCGTGGAATCGGTCGTGACCGTCGAGGGCGAGGTCGTCGCTCGCTCGCCCGAAACCGTGAATTCCAACCTGCCTACGGGTGAAATCGAGGTCCGGGCGACGGACATTACCGTCCAGTCCGCTGCCGCCGAGCTGCCGATGCCCGTTGCCGGCGAACAGGACTATCCCGAAGAAATCCGACTCAAGTACCGCTACCTCGATTTGCGCCGCGAGCAGATCCACTCGAACATCATGCTCCGCTCGGCCGTAATCGCCTCGATCCGCCGACGGATGATCGATCAGGGCTTCACCGAATTTCAAACTCCGATCCTTACGGCAAGCTCGCCGGAGGGCGCCCGGGACTATCTGGTTCCGAGCCGGGTACATCCCGGCAAGTTCTACGCACTTCCCCAGGCGCCGCAGATGTTCAAGCAGCTGATCATGGTCGCCGGCTTCGACCGCTATTTCCAGATCGCACCCTGCTTTCGGGACGAGGACGCTCGTGCCGACCGCTCGCCCGGAGAATTCTACCAGCTCGACTTCGAGATGAGCTTCGTCACTCAAGAGGACGTGTTCGCAGCGATCGAACCCGTGCTTTCCGGCGTATTCGAGGAGTTTGCGGGCGACCGAACGGTTACCGAGGCCGGGCAATATCCTCGCATTCCGTATAAGGAAGCTTTGCTAAAGTACGGAACCGACAAGCCGGATCTGCGCAATCCGCTCCTCATCACCGACCTTTCGGAGCAGTTCCGGGGCTCGGGGTTCGGACTGTTCGCGGGAATCGTCGAGAAAGGGGGCGTCGTTCGTTCGGTCGCGGCTCCCGCAACGGCGGAGAAGAGCCGCAAGTTCTTCGACGACATGAACGAATGGGCACGAAGCGAAGGCTTTGCCGGTCTCGGATATGCGACTCGCAAGGGCGGAGAGTGGGGCGGGCCAATCGCCAAGAACCATGGCAAGGAGGGCATGGACCGGATCGCCGAGGCGATGGGCCTCGGAGCCGACGACGGCATCTTTTTTGCAGCAGGCAAGGAACCCGATGCGTCGAAGCTGGCGGGAATTGCCCGAACCCGCGTCGCCGAACAGCTCGATCTGGTCGAAAAAGATGCGTTCCGGTTCTGCTGGATCGTCGATTTCCCGATGTTCGAGTTCAACGACGACCAGCAAAAGATCGACTTCTCGCACAATCCGTTCTCGATGCCGCAAGGCGGCATGGAGACGCTCGATTCGAAAGATCCGCTGGAAATCCTTGCCTGGCAATATGACATCGTCTGCAACGGCGTCGAACTGAGTTCAGGCGCCATCCGGAATCACCAGCCAGACATCATGTACAGGGCTTTCGAGATTGCCGGTTACACGCGCGACGAGGTGGACACCAACTTCGCCGGGATGATTAACGCTTTCAAATTTGGAGCCCCGCCGCATGGCGGATCGGCGCCGGGTATCGACCGCATCGTCATGCTCCTCGCAGACGAACCGAACATCCGCGAAGTGATCCTCTTCCCGATGAACCAGAAGGCGGAGGATCTGATGATGAATGCGCCGTCGCAGGTCTATCCAAATCAGCTCAAGGATCTTCACATCCGGATCGTCGAGCCCAGCTGAGATCAGCCCGGATAGCAAATCGCCATGATTTCGTAGCTTTTCTCGCCCGACGGGAGAAACACGATCCTTTCCTCCCCGATCCTTGCTCCGACAAGGGCCCGGGCAAGCGGGGCGTTCCAGCCGATCGTGCCACCCGACGCATCCGCCTCATCGTCACCCACTATCGTCAGCATGCGACGGTTGTCCTCCTCGTCAGCGAGTTCGACCGTGGCTCCGAAGCGCACCTCGTCCCTCGATTTCTGTGAAGCGGGGTCGACGATTTTGGCGTCCTTCATGATGCGCGAAAGATGGGAGAGCCGGCGGTCGATTTCGCGCAAGCGCTTTCGGCCATAGATATAATCCCCGTTCTCCGAGCGGTCGCCATTCGCGGCAGCCCAGGCGATTGTCTCGACAAGCTTGGGGCGCTCGGTTCCGAACAGCTCGTCATATTCCGCGCGAATCCGGGCAAAACCCTGAGGCGTGATGAAGCGGGGTGGGCGATCGGTCATCGACCGAGCCACTATCAGCCCGGTTGGCTCTTCCCAAGATAGCGCGAGACGTGAAGCGCCGTTTGCTGAGGCTGGGAAGAGCGAAGCGAATCATAAACGACGCTGTTCTCGATCACCCGCTGCACATAGCTTCGCGTTTCATCGAACGGGATCGCCTCGATCCACTCGACGACGTCGACCTGTCCGCGCGGATCGCCATATTCGCGCACCCATTTGCCCGCGTTCCCCGAGCCGGCATTGTAGCTTGCAACAGCGAGCGGGACGTTGCCGCCCCAGATATCGAGCATGTGCTGGAAATAAGCGGCGCCTAGCGTCACGTTGTAATTGGGATCGGTGATCAGGCGGTAGCTGTCAAAGCCGACATTCATCTTGTCGGCCTGATCGCGCGCCGTCCCGACCATCAATTGCATCATCCCCCGAGCGCCCGCGTGGCTGACAGCATAAGGGTCGAACGAGCTTTCCTGGCGGGTGATCCCATGGGCAAGCGACCACAAGCTATTCGACACTGAAGTCGAAAGCGTCGGATAGGCCTGCCGAACGTAGAAGCTGGAGCCTTTGATTCGCGCCATTCTAGAAACCCAGACCGGCAAGTCCTGCCGCCCGATCTGCTGCGCGAGCTGCAGGGCGAGGTTGCGCTCCACATCATTATCGAGTGACCGGGCGAGCGCCTGAACGAACAAGGTCTGTTCGGCCGAACGGCCCTGCTGCCCGAGAAGTCGGAGGGCCTGGACAATCCGGCGGCTGTCGAATGCGGCACGCTCAACCGATGTTGTCGTATATTGGGGAAGCGCCGCTGGCGGCGGCGGAACGCCGCGGCCGAGCCGCTCGAGCGCAAGCTGTCCGTAAAAGAGGTCTGGATAGGCCGCAGCGCGCTGAAAATAGCCGGACGCTGTCTGGAATTGGCCCGCGCCCAGCGCGGCGCGTCCCGCCCAATAGTCGCCCTTTGCCTGAACCTGGAGCGAACGCCCGGCGCGGGCGTAACGGTCGAACATGGCCTGCGCGCTTGCGGGCTGGCGCATTCGATCGAGCGCGACGCTGCCGCCGAGCCACGCAAGGCTTGTATAATCGTTGCGAACGCCAATCGGCTGGTCGGCGACGTCACCGTCCTTGGGGAGTGCGTCGTCGATCTGGCGAGTGATGTTGTAGACGGTGGTCCAGTCGTGGGCATCGGCAGCATCGTCAGCGACGAGGAGCAGCATATCGTAGAAGCGTTCGGGATCCGCCGGCTTGTAGATGAAGTGGTGAGCGCGCGCGGCGAGGTCCTCCGCCGCATCTCCTTGATGATGATCGCGCAGATAACGCGCACGGTCCATCATCAGCCCTGCATCGCTCGTGACGCTCTCGATCACCGTCCGATAGCGACTTTCGGCGTCGGACGAGCCCTGCTGCATCGCGATGCGCGCGGCAAATGCGGGCTGGCGCTCGGTGCTCGCAATGGTGAGGAAACGCGCCGCCGAGTCAGGCTTCTTGGCGAAAAGGAGCGAATCGATCCGCCGATCATGGTCGGCTCGCGAGAAGCTGGCGCCGTACCGCGCCCAGATCGCCTGCTCGTCGCTGGAGCTAAGGTCCGAAGAAGCCCAGGCTTGCCGAGCCGCCTCGAGAGCGTCGGCCGCTCGCCCGCTCGAAGTCTCGGCTTCGGCAAGGCGGGCCCAGCCATTGCCGGTCTCCGGCTTTTCCTTGGCGAAGAAGGCAAGGACGCTCGTCGAGTTTTCTCCGGATTGCATCGCCCCTTCAGCCCAGCTCCGCATCCGCGATGCGTCGGGCCAGTCGGGATTGGCGATCAGGAAGGAGGCGTAATCGGCAAAACTGTAGCCGCTACTCTGGCGAAGCCGACGCCACTCATCGAGGGAGTAGGCGACGCTCGGCGCATAGCTTCCGCCAACCGAGTAGGTCGTCGGCGCGGAATATTGCGCCGAGCTCGAAGGAGCGGTGACCAGAAGGACTGGTACGAGAGCAGCCATACGCCACATGCTGGACATCTTGGCACGCCCCTCCTTATCAGCCACTGAACACGACGAAATCTTTCCACAGAAAAACTCGCGACCCGGGAGGTAAGTTCATGTTTTTCGGCTCAATCCCGGCGCTTGTGACGCCCTTTTCGAACGGTCGTGTCGCCGAAGACACATTGCGTGAGTTCGTTGATTGGCAGATCGTCGAAGGCTCCAGTGCGCTGGTGCCATGCGGCACGACCGGAGAGGTCGCGACTCTCACTCGCGATGAACATCGCCATGTCATCGCCACTACCGTCGAGGCGGCAAGGGGCCGGGTCCCGGTAATCGCTGGCTGCGGAACATATGATACGGCGGCATCGATCGATCGCGTCAGGGCCGCTGCGGACGTCGGCGCCGATGCCGTCCTCATCGTCGTTCCCTATTACAACAAGCCAAGCCAGGCTGGTCTCATCGCCCATTTCCTGGCGATCGCCGACGACTCGCTGCTCCCAATCGTCGTTTACAACGTCCCCTCGCGCACGGTTGCGGACATTTCGGTCGAAACGCTGGGCCGGATTTCGAAGCACCCGAAGATCGTTGCCATCAAGGACGCGACTGGAAATCTTGGTCGAGTCTCCGCTCAGCGGCTCGAATGCGGCCAGGATTTCGTCCAACTCTCCGGCAATGACGACATGGCGCTCGGCTTCAACGCAATGGGCGGGGTCGGATGTATCTCGGTGAGCGCGAACGTCGCGCCAAGGCTTTGTTCCGATTTCCAAAGCGCAACTCGCGAGGGGCGCTGGGCGGACGCGCTGAAGCTTCAGGATAGACTTTATCCTCTCCATTCGGCGCTTTTCACGGATTCATCGCCTGCGCCCACCAAATACGCGCTATCGCGTCTCAGGAACGATTTTCCTCCGGATCTCCGGCTTCCGCTGGTGGAGGCATCCGAGGCGTCGAAGAGCGCCGTCGATGCCGCCCTTCAGCATGCGGGAATGCTCTGACCGCTGATGGCCAAGCCGCTTCCGCAGCCGTTCGACAAGCAGAAGGTCGTCGCCGAAAACCGGCGCGCGCGGTTCGATTATTTCATCGAGGAGCGATTCGAGGCCGGGATCCAGCTAAGCGGGACCGAGGTGAAGTCCCTGCGCGGCGGCGAGGGGTCGATCGCGGAAAGCTATGCAACCGTCGATGGCGACGAGGTCTGGCTGATCAACAGCCACATTCCCGAGTACAGTCACGGCAATCGACTGAATCACGAGCCTCGCCGCCAGCGCAAGCTGTTGCTGAAAAATCGTGAAATCGCGAAGCTTCAGGGGGCGGTGAGCCGCGAGGGGCTAACGCTCGTCCCGCTTTCGATTTATTTCAACGCCAGCGGGCGAGCAAAAATCGAGCTTGCGCTTGCGCGAGGCAAGAAGGTGCATGACAAACGCGAGACGATGAAGGAACGGGATTGGAAGCGCGAGCAGCAACGCCTGCTCCGGCACAATGGCTGAGACGGGCGCTGGAGCGGGTCGAATGCGCTGGCTCACGCGCCATGTGCCGACGCGCGAGACAGTTCACGAAAATCGCTTTCTCCGACCATTGGCTCCCTACCTGACTCACCCCTCGCTCTGGCGAATGACGCCGCGCTCGGTGCCGCGGGGCGTTGCCGTCGGTCTGTTCGTCGCCGTGATCATCCCGTTCATGCACACGCTGATCGCAGTTCTCCTCGCCATCCCGACCCGCGCCAACGTCGCCGTTGCGGCGATATTCACGTGGGTCGTCAACCCGTTCACGATCCCTCCGATGTACTACGCGGCCTATCGGATCGGTTTGTGGGAGCTCCACGCGGATTCGGCGGTGATGAACCCTGCGACCGCGGTGCAGGCGTCGGGAGAGCTCGCGCGCTTCTTGTTCTGGATCCATCATGCCTCGGGGCCGATCGCTCTCGGAATCCTGACAATTGCGATTGTGGCCTCGGCTTTGGGCTATTTCGCGACCTCGATCTTCTGGCGTTTGTGGCTCGCGAGGAAGGTTCGCCGTCGGCGTCGCCTCAGAACGGGGTCATAAGCCCAATCGGTCCCTTCGGTGTGCGGGCGGGTTCTTTCTGCGAGCGGCTTTGCGGGCGGCGCTCTGCCGTGCAATCACTCAAACGAGAAATGAAGTACCGATGGAGGGGATTGTAATGACGAGGTTGCTTGCGCTCGCTCTTGGGTCAACCGCACTTCTAGGCTGGGCCGCTCCCCCGATCTTCAATGCGCCAGCCGTTGCTGCCCAGGCACCGGCAGCCGCCGGACGACCCCAATATGGGGCATTCGGTTTCGACACCGCCGGCATGGACAAGGGCGTCGCGCCCGGTGACGATTTCTTCGAATATGCCAACGGCGCCTGGGCCAAGAACACTCCCATTCCGGCCGACAAGGCCAGGTTCGGAATGTTCAATGTCCTCGATGATCTGTCGAAGGAACGGACGCGCACGATCATCGACGAGCAGGCCAAGAATCCGAACAGCAAGATCGGCAACGCCTATGCAAGCTTCATGGACGAGGCGACCATCGAGGCGAAAGGCCTCGGCCCCCTCAAGCCGTGGCTCAATGAGATTCGCTCGGTCAGGTCGAAGAAGGACCTGCCCAAGCTTTATTCGAGCGCCGATCAACTCGGCGTCGAGATTCCGTTCCGCATGTTCGTCGGCCAGGATCGCAAGGCCTCAGACCGATATGCTCTGAACATCATCCAGGGCGGACTGGGGATGCCCGATCGCGACTATTATCTTTCGAGCGATCCAAAGCTCGCCGAAACTCGGTCGAAATATCTCCAGCATCTCACCAACACGCTGACCCTTGCCGGCGAAACCAATGCGGCGGCAAGAGCAAGGGCAATCGTCGATTTCGAGACGAAGATCGCGCAGGTCCACTGGACCAGGGCCGAAAGCCGCGACGCAACCAAGACCTACAACAAGATGACGCTTGCGGAGGCGCGCACGTTCGCGCCGGGCTTCGACCTCTCGCAGCTCGTCAAGGCTGACGGCGCGAGGGTCGGCTATGTCATCGTCTTCCAGCCAAGTGCCTTCAAGGGCATTTCGGCTCTCCTTGGGCGCACCCCTCTCCCGGTGCTTCGCGACCAGCTCCTCGTACGCTCGCTCGATGCCTATGCCGACTATCTCCCCAAAGCGTTCGATCGGGAGAATTTCTCCTTTTACGGGACGGTCCTCTCCGGAACCCCCGAGCAGGAGCCGAGATGGAAAAGGGCCGTCAATTTCACCGTTGGAGCGCTCGGCGACGACGTCAGCAAACTGTACGTCGCCAGATATTTTCCGCCTGAGACCAAGGCTGCGGCCGACCAGCTCGTCCATAATCTGATCGCCGCAATGAACCGGCGGATCGACAAGCTCGACTGGATGAGCCCCGAAACCAAGGCGAAGGCCCACGCCAAGCTCGCGGCCTTCGCGCCCAAGATCGGCTATCCGTCACACTGGCGCGACATGGGCGGTCTCACGATCGAACGGGGTGACCTGCTCGGCAATGCGATGCGGGCAAACCGGTTCGAATCTGCCTATCAGATTGGCAAGCTCGGGGGTGCGATCCGGCGGTGGGAATGGGGCATGACCCCGATGGAGATCAACGCTTACTCCAATCCGACCATGGTCGAGATCGTGTTTCCGGCAGCAATCCTTCAGCCTCCATTCTTCGATCCCAACGCCGATCCAGCGGTCAATTACGGCGGCATCGGCGCGGTGATCGGTCACGAGATGAGCCACCAGTTCGACGATCAGGGCGCGAAGTACGATCTCCACGGCAATTTGGTCGACTGGTGGACCCCCGCGGATGCCAAGAATTTCCAGGCCCGGCTCGACCAATATGAGCGGCAGATCAATTCATATGAGCCGCTCCCCGGAATGCATGTGAACGGCAAGTTGACGATGGGCGAGAATGTCGCTGACCTTGCGGGACTCTCGGTCGCGCACGACGCCTATCTGGCGTCGCTCAATGGCGCTTCCCCGCCGGTGATCGACGGCTTCAGCGCGGATCAGCGCTTCTATCTGGGATGGGCTCAGGTCTGGCGTTGTAACGACCGCGAAGCCTCGCTTCGACAAAGGCTTTTGACCGACCCGCATTCGCCTTGCCGAGTGAGGACCGATGTCGTCCGAAACATGGATCCTTGGTATTCAGCTCTTGGAGTGCAGCCCGGGCAGAAGCTCTATCTGGCGCCCGCGGACCGAGTCCGCATCTGGTAGCTTGGCGCACTTCTGGTAGCATGGTCGCCGAGAGCCGATGCTGTACCAGGAGCTTCCCCCAATCGAATCGATGCGCCTCGACGGCTGGGGGCGATGGCTTGCCCCCGGTCTGATCGTCGGGGCAGCGGCGAGCGGCGCGCTCCTCCTGCTCCTTGCCGGACGACCCGCAATTGCCGGAGTGCTCCTCGCGGCAGGCGCCGCATCGGCGGCCTTCGCTCATTTTCGGTCGCCCGCCGCTCCGCTCCCGACAGAGCCGCTTGTCGTCGGCCCCGACTATGCACTTCTCGGCTCTGCGCTCGGGCTTCTGGGCGACCCGGTTGCGCTCACGACCGCCGAGGGATCGCTGCTTCTCGTCAATGCCGCCTACCGGAAGCGGTTCAATGGCGCAGCTCCGCCGCTTGAGCTTGCGGCGAACGACGATGCCCGGGAAGGTCTCAATCTTGCTCTGAACATGGCTCAGCGGGACGGCGCCGGTTGCGTTGCCGGAATCGAGACGGCTGCCGGAGCGACTCCGGTCGAGGTCGAGCGCGTTGGGATCAAGGGCGACCTCCTCCTGTGGCGGTTCGTAAGGCCAGCGGCGCCCGATCCGATCACGCTCACGGCCAGCCGGCTGCGCGATCAGGCAGGCGATCTTCTCGGACGTGCGGGCATCATGGCCGCGCTCATCGACCCGCAGGGCCGGGTCATCGCCCACAATCGGCTCTTCGAGCAGCGGGCGCTTGGGGGTCACGCAACGGGCGAACCGTCCCGGCTCAACGACCTCGTTTCGGAAGCGGAGGGCGGCGCCCATTTCCAACTGACGGCCGAAGGAGAGAATGCGCGACCGCTCCGCGCCCTGCTCTTGCCCCTCGATCCGCCGGGACCCAGCGACTACGGCAATTTCTATCTCTTCGACAGCCCCGATACCCTGCCAATGTCGAGCTCGTCCCATTTGCAGGCGTTGCTCGACATGCTTCCAATCGGCCTTGCTCTGGTTGACGGCGACGGGCGATTCCTGACGATGAACCAGGCGTTTTTCCAGGCCGCCGGAATCAAGGGAGGCAGCACACCGCTCTACCCGGGCGATCTGGTCGTGAAGGAAGACAAGGCGACGGTCGCCGATGCAATTCGGCGCAATGCCCGGGGGCCTGCCATGTCCGGGGACATTGCAGTGCGGCTCGTTTGCCAGCCGTCCGAGCCTGTAGCGCTGACCATCGCGGGCCTGCGCGGACTGGGCGATGCCGCCGTTTTCCTGCTGCTTAAGGACAATAGCGAGGAAGCGAAGCTCAAGCGCCAGGTCGCACAGGCGACGAAGATGCAGGTCGTCGGTCAGCTTGCCGGCGGCGTCGCCCACGACTTCAACAATATCCTCACTGCGATCATCGGCCATTGTGACCTGATGCTCATGCGGCACACTCCGGGCGACATCGATTACGACGACATCCAGCAGGTCAAGTCCAACTCGAACCGGGCCGCTGGCCTCACTCGTCAGCTTCTCGCTTTCTCGCGCCAGCAGACGCTTCGGCCCCAGGTCCTTCAGCTTCCGGACGTCGTTTCTGAAGTCTCCCACCTGCTGAAGAGGCTGCTTGGCGAAACTGTCGAGCTGGTGGTGAAGCACGGACGCAACCTCGGACCTATTCGGGCCGACCCTGGCCAGCTTGAGCAGGTGATCATCAACCTCGCCGTCAACGCTCGCGACGCAATGGCCGCCAAGGGCGGAGGAACGCTGACGATCCTGACCTATTCCATAAAGTCGGATCAGGTCGCGGAGCTTGGATCGGATATCCTACCGATCGTCGACTATACCGCGCTGAAGGTCACCGACACCGGCACCGGCATCCCGCCAAATGTCATTGGCAAGATCTGGGAGCCATTCTTTACGACGAAGCAGGTCGGGAAGGGGACCGGTCTGGGCCTGTCGACCGTGTACGGGATCGTCAAACAGTCCGGAGGTTTCATTTTTGCGGACACCGTACCGGGCGAGTGGACAAGCTTCGACATCTACCTGCCGGTCCACCGCGAAGCGGAGACCGTCAAACGGTCTCGGACTCTTGGCAGGGCCAAGAAGGACGAGCTGTGGGGCAGCGGGACCGTTCTTCTGGTTGAGGACGAGCCAATGGTGCGCGGTGTTGCCGAGCGAGCGCTCACTCGCCACGGCTATAATGTGGTGACGGCGGACAACGGCGAAGATGCCCTCGAGATTCTTTCTTCGGGCGAACAGATCGATCTTTTGATCAGCGATGTCGTCATGCCCGGAATGGACGGTCCAACGATGGTCCGCGAGGCGCGCAAGAGCTGGCCACAACTCAAGATCTTGTTCATGTCGGGCTATGCCGAGGAACAGCTGCGCAAGTCGATCGACATCGAGAACGTCAACTTCCTGCCCAAACCCTTCTCGGTCATAGAGCTCGCCGAAGCGGCTCGGCGCGCGGTTGGGACGAAATAAAGTCTTTTCGGTTTCACACTCGCACTTTATGCCGACGGCTCCATGGCTGGCCCGCGCTCCATTTTGATCGTCGAAGACGAACCGCTCATTGCGATGATGCTCGAGGATTTCCTCGATTCGCTTGGTCACAAGGTGCGAGGGACCTGCGAAACGGTCGAGTGCGCGCTGAGGGAGGTGGAGAAGGGAGGGTTTGACCTTGCCATCCTCGACGTGAATCTCAAGGGCGAGAATGTCTGGCCGGTCGCGACCAAGCTTCGCGAGAAGAAGGTGCCGTTCGTCATCGCGACCGGCGGCCACGTCGATCCGCCGCCGCCCGAGTTCAACGACGCGCCGGTCATCGAGAAGCCCTATACGGTCGACCGGGTGACCCCCGCGATCGAGGCCGCATTCGGAGCTTAGCCCTTAGCTCTTCGCTAGATCGCAGGGGCGGCATTCACCAACATGTTTGAATTCCAAAGCCGGCTGATCTTCCCGACACACGCCGTTCCCGCTGCCGGTCCCTTTCCACCGCGGGCCGAACGCCTCGAGCTAAAGACATCCGGCGGAGACGAGCTCTTCGGGATCCACATACCAGCGGACGAGCCGACGGGGAGACCAACGCTCATTCTGGGTTTCGGCGGGAATGCCTGGAACGGGCAGGACGTCGCCCAATATCTCCATGAGCTGTTCCCCGAGGATGAGGTCGTCGTTTTCCATTATCGCGGCTACGCGCCGTCGCGAGGGACCGCATCGGCTAATGCGCTGATCGAAGATGCTCGGCTGATCTATGACTTTGCTGTCAAGAGAGTGAAGCCCAAACGCGTCATTGGCGTCGGCTTCAGCATCGGGAGCGGAGTTGCGGCCGAGCTTGCAGCCGCCAGGAAACTCGACGGTCTCATTCTCGTCACTCCATTCGATTCGCTCAAAGCCGTCGCGCAATCGATGTACCCCTGGCTTCCGATCGGTCCGTTCTTCGAGCACGAGATCAATGCCGCGCTCGCTATTGAAAAGGCCAAAGTTCCTGTCGCCGTCATCGCAGCGCAGTTCGATCAGATCGTTCCCAGCGAGCGAACGGATGCCCTCAGGCACAAGGTTCCGAAACTCCTCTTCGACAGGACCATATTCGGGGCTGGCCATAACGACATCTATGCGCGCTCTGAGTTCCAGCAATCGATGCGAGAGGCACTCGCCAAGCTGAGCCCGTGACTTGGAAAGGCCGGTTCGAGAGATTGGCGAAAGCGACAGCGCGAGGAGCGTTATTTGGCGGCCCAGCGTGGGACAGGCGGTCTGAACCGGGACCTTGCTAGGTCTTTGAGCACCATCCATATTGCTGAAATCAAAGGACCAAATGGTGAAGCGGGATACGTTAACCGACCTGCAGAGTTGATTGTGTCATAAAGCGGGCTAGCATGCCCACGAGAGGACGGTCGCTAGCGACCGATATGCAAGGACTGGAATGACCAAGCTTTCAGGCGGCGACAGCAAAAGCACCCTTTACTGCTCGTTCTGCGGCAAGTCGCAGCACGAGGTGAGGAAGCTGATCGCGGGACCGACAGTCTTCATCTGCGATGAATGCGTCGAGCTGTGCAACGACATCATTCGCGAAGAATCCAAGTCTGCCCTCGTCAAAACTCGTGACGGGGTTCCGACGCCATCCGAAATCTGCAAGGTCCTTGACGACTATGTGATCGGACAGGACCGCGCCAAGCGCGTGCTCTCGGTCGCGGTCCATAATCATTACAAACGGCTGTCGCACGGGTCCAAGGCCGGGAACGAGGTCGAGCTCGCCAAGTCGAACATCCTCCTGATCGGACCGACCGGCTGCGGAAAGACTCTGCTCGCGCAGACCCTCGCACGAATACTCGATGTGCCTTTCACCATGGCGGACGCGACCACGCTCACCGAGGCGGGTTATGTCGGCGAAGACGTCGAAAATATCATCCTGAAGCTTCTCCAGTCCTCAGACTACAACGTCGAGAAAGCGCAGCGCGGGATCGTCTACATCGATGAGATCGACAAGATCAGCCGCAAGTCGGACAATCCCTCAATTACCCGGGACGTCTCGGGCGAGGGCGTCCAGCAGGCACTCTTGAAACTGATGGAAGGCACGACTGCCTCCGTTCCGCCCCAGGGTGGACGCAAGCACCCGCAGCAGGAATTCCTCCAGGTCGACACGACCAACATCCTGTTTATCTGCGGCGGCGCCTTCGCCGGTCTCGAGAAGATCATCTCCGACCGCATGCAGGGAAAATCGATGGGTTTTGGAGCCCATGTCGCGGCGCCGGACGAGCGGAAGACCGGCGAGGTCCTCAAGCATTGCGAGCCCGAAGACCTTCTGAAGTTCGGCCTGATCCCCGAGTTCGTCGGCCGCTTGCCAGTGATCGCGACGCTTCTCGACCTCGACGAAACGGCACTGGTCAAGATTCTGGTCGAGCCGAAGAACGCCCTGGTCAAGCAATATGCCAAGCTGTTTGACATGGAGGACGTGCAGCTCGAGTTTACTGACGACGCGCTCCATTCGGTCGCGAAGAAGGCGATCGACCGGAAGACGGGAGCGCGCGGACTTCGCTCCATTCTCGAGGGCATCCTCCTCGATACGATGTTCGACCTCCCCTCGATGGACGGGGTCGATGAAGTTCATGTCGACAAGGACGTGGTCGAGGGTCGCAAGGAGCCAGTCCGGGTTTATTCGGCCAAGGACAAAGCCGACGACGCCGCCTGACCTTTAGAACAGCCGCGGCACCAGTGCCGGCGTGCTATTCCGATAATCACGAAAGACATCGCCGAAGCTCTCTTCGAGCAGTCGGTCCTCAACCCGAGTCCGAATCTGCGTGCCGGCGAGATAGAGGGGGAGGGCAATGACGAGCTGAAGCCAGTGGCCGAGCGCCACCGCAAAGGCGAACAGATAAAGCAATAATCCAAGATAGATGGGATGCCGCACCCTGGCGTAGGGGCCGCTTCGAACAAGCTCATGGTCGGCGCGGGTCCGAGCAACGATGCTCCAATTGCGACCGAGGGCGCTGGAACTCGTTGCAAAGAGCATGATCGCTCCTGCCATCAGCAGGACAACCGCCAGCGTTCCGGCGAGTCCGGCAAGGCTGAAGGCCGTTAGCGTGGCCTTTTCCCGGCCAATTCCAGTGGCCGCGATCCCTAGCGCCTGAAGCAGGATCCCGAGCCTGGAGTTGGGATCATTTTTCGAGCCGGTTTCTCCCGCGCTCCGGGAAAATGCGCGGAGCAGGAAAATGAAGAAAACCAGGGACAGCGCGAAAAACGCCCACAGCTGGAGGTGGCTGATCGGCATTCTGAACGGCATGGCGCAGCAGGCTACGACCGGTCCGCCAGCACTTCAATAGAGCGGACCTAGTGTCCGTGCACCGCCGCAAGGAGCTGCGCTCCGTAACGCTCCATAAGATGGGCGTCGCGGCCGTAATGGTCTTCGAGGAACTGGACACCGTCCGCCGTCGGCTGAACAGTCAGGTAGGTCATGTAGACCGGGATCTGCTGCGGAAGGTCGACTTCCTCCTCCGTTTTCGGATCCTTTCCCTTGGGGATCGATCCATCAAAGAGAAAACGCGCGACGCGCTTGTAATCCTCGAGCCTCACACAGCCATTGCTGATCCATAGCTCGTTCTTGGTGAAATGATCTTTTTCCGGTGAATCATGGAGATAGATGCCGAAGTAATTAGGCAGCATGAACTTCATCATCCCCATTGAGTTCGCCGGACTCGGAAGGCGCCGGAGCCGCACTTCCTGAGTTCCGTTGACGACCGCCTGCCAATCGACGTCATGCGGATCAATGAGCTTCGCATCGTCCGAATAGTCCGTCATCACCTGATATTCGCGGTCGGTCAGGTAGCTGACGCCCTGCGCGACAATGCGCGGCGCTATGAGGTTCTTCACAAGGTCCGGCGGCACGTTCCAATAAGGATTGACGCTCGCATATTTGATGTAGGCTGCCATCATCGGGGTCGCCGTTTCGGCTTTGCCGACGACGACCTTCATCTCATCGACCTTCTTGCCATTCTGCCACATCGAAAGACGGGCATCGCCGGCGTCGACGAGCAGATATTTCGGCTGCTCCTCGGGGGCGGGCAGGCGCTTGGCCCGCTCCATATTGATGATAATCAGCTGCTCGTAATAATCTGAGCCGCGATTGAGGGCTTCGATCGTTCCAGCGCCCGCGATCCCGTCATCCTTGAGGCCGTGAACTGCCTGAAACTCCTTCACCTTGGCCGCGAGCGCAGGATCATAGCTCCCGCCTTCCGGAAGGCCGAGCCGGGTCCTGAGCAGGGTCACTCGATCGCCGGTCGAACCCGGCTTGAGAGTCGGGCCACCAGGGACCTGGGTCTGGGGGAGGCTGCCCCAGCTCTGTTCGTATTTGACGAGACCGCGTCGAAGATCGGTGTAGATCGGATTGACAGAGGTGAAGAGATCGACAGGAGCGGCACTCCAGGCCGCATCGCTCATCTCGGCGAGAAATCCCTTTTTGTGGACAGCGCGCGGGACCAGAGCCTCGTCGATATAAATCATGTCCACGCCCTGCTCGATGGCGGGCGGAAGGTCGATCGGCTCCAGGGCCGCTCCCTTGTTGGATTGGGCCATTGGCGACTGCCATGCCTGTGCCGAAGGCATGTTCTCAGGCGTGGGCTGCGCCAGCCAGGGCTCCGCCACGGGCGCGCGTTGCTGAGCTGCAGCGGGTGCGGGCGGCGCAGGGGGCGGAGGCGCGGGCCAATATTGAGCCGACGCGGCCGCAGCCAGCGATAATGCGCTAAGCGCAAGCAGAGAATAGCGAATCTTCACGCTGGGCAGTGTAGCGCGCGAAACTGAACCGGGACAGAATCCCCCGCTTCAGGCAGGCGCAATTCATTCACCTTCCAGCGGAAGATTGTCCTCCTCTGCGGTTGGAGCGCCGAGCTTTTTGGCCATTTTCTCGACTTCTTCGTCCGAGGGTGCCTCGGGCAGCTCCACTTCGCCAGGTGCAAGGCTGTCGTCGGCTATTCCGGGGCCCGTCCCGGCGATTGTCTCGCTGATCGTCCGGTCATCCTCTTGGCCGGCGCTGACCCTCTCTTTGTCCATGACCATCGCTGCCTCCTTCTGCTTCGAACATAGCGAGCGGCACTCGGCCAATGTTCCTCCACTTTGTTGCACCGCCGCAGAGGGCAGCCCATATACCCGAGCATGACTCGTTTTCTCCCGATCCTTCCGCTTCGCGATATTGTCGTCTTCCCGCATCGCATCGTCCCCCTCTTCGTTGGACGCGAGAAATCGGTCGCAGCGCTCGAGGCGGCGATGGCCGCGGACAAGGAGCTCTTCCTCGTCGCCCAGCTCGATCCGGGCGAGGACGATCCCGACCGCGACGCGCTCTACGATCTTGGTGTGATCGCCACCGCAATGCAGCTTTTGAAGCTGCCCGACGGAACGGTCCGAGTGCTCGTCGAGGGCGTGAAGCGCGCTCGCCTGGTCGATCTGGTCGACCGCGACGGCTACATGGCCGCCGAGATTGAAGAGGTCGAGGAGGAGGTCGCCGACGGCCCCGAGGCGCAGGCCCTGATGCGGTCGGTTTACGAACAGTTCGAGCATTATGCGAAGCTCAACAAGCGCCTTCCGCCGGAGACTGGAATCCAGCTTACGGAAATCGAACTCCCTTCGGTGCTTGCCGATGCGGTGGCCTCGAACCTGTCGATCAAGGTTGCCGACAAGCAGGCGCTTCTTGGCGAACTCAATCCCGCTCGGCGGCTCGAGATGGTCTTCGCTTTCATGGAAGGCGAGCTCGGAGTTCTTCAGGTCGAAAAGAAGATCCGGAGCAGGGTCAAGCGCCAGATGGAGAAGACCCAGCGCGAATATTATTTGAACGAGCAGCTGAAGGCGATTCAGCGCGAGCTCGGGAACGAAGGCGAGGAGGGGGGCGACGAGCTCCAGGAACTCGCCGAGAAAATTCGCAAGACGCGGCTCTCGAAGGAGGCTCGAGCCCGCGCCAATTCGGAGCTGAAGAAGCTACGTGCGATGGCTCCGATGTCCGCTGAAGCCACCGTTGCGCGCAATTATCTCGACGTTCTGCTGGCACTTCCGTGGGGCAAGAAGTCCAAGCTCAAGAAAGATATCGCGGAAGCGCAGAGGATTCTCGACGAGGATCATTACGGACTGAGCAAGGTCAAGGAACGGATCGTCGAATATCTCGCGGTGCAGGCGCGGACTAACAAGCTCAAGGGTCCGATCCTGTGCCTCGTCGGGCCGCCCGGGGTGGGCAAGACGTCGCTCGGACGCTCGATCGCCCGTGCCACCGGGCGCGAATTCGTGCGCCAGTCTCTTGGCGGCGTTCGCGACGAAGCGGAGATCCGCGGGCATCGTCGGACCTACATCGGCTCGCTGCCAGGAAAGATCATCTCGAATATCAAGAAAGCTGGCACTTCGAACCCGCTCTTCCTCCTCGACGAGATCGACAAGCTCGGACAGGACTTCCGCGGGGACCCGAGCTCCGCTCTTCTCGAGGTGCTTGATCCAGAGCAAAACAACCGATTCCAGGACCATTATCTCGAGCTGGATTACGATCTTAGCGACGTGATGTTCGTCACCACTGCGAACTCGCTCGACATGCCCCAGCCCCTGATGGACAGGATGGAGATCATTCGGCTGGAAGGCTACACCGAGGACGAGAAGGTCGAGATTGCCAAGCGCCACTTGATCCCCAAACAGATGGACGCGCACGGCCTCAAGCCAGAGGAACTGACCTTCTCCGACGACGCGGTAAGGACGATCATCCGCCATTACACCCGGGAGGCCGGCGTCCGAACTCTTGAACGCGAGCTTGCCAAGGTCGCCCGAAAGTCGTTGCGTCAGATCCTCGAGGCGAAGGCGGAAAAGGTCGAGCTTACCCCCGAGAATGTCGGGGATTTCCTGGGTGTCAGAAAATTCCGTTACGGGATTGGCGAGGAAGAGGACCAGATCGGGGCGGTCACTGGCCTTGCCTGGACCGAGGTTGGCGGCGAATTGCTGACGATCGAGGCGGTCACGGTTCCGGGGAAGGGCCAGATCAGGACAACCGGCAAGCTCGGCGAGGTCATGCAGGAGTCTATCCAGGCCGCGATGAGCTTCGTGAAGGCTCGGGCACCGGCCTTTGGAGTGAAGCCATCGATTTTTGCCCGCAAGGACATCCACGTCCATCTTCCCGAAGGGGCGGTCCCGAAGGACGGTCCGTCCGCCGGCATCGGAATGGTGACTGCGATGATCTCGACGCTGACTGGAGTCGCGGTCCGCCGTGACGTGGCGATGACTGGCGAGGTGACTCTGCGCGGGCGCGTTTTGCCGATCGGCGGCCTCAAGGAGAAGCTCCTCGCGGCACTTCGAGGCGGGATCCGGACTGTGCTCATCCCGGCCGAGAACGAGAAGGACCTCGTCGAGCTCCCTGTGACGCTCAAGGAGCAGCTCGAGATCATCCCCGTCGACCATGTCGATCAGGTGTTGGCCCGCGCTCTAGTCGATCAGCTCCAGCCCATCGAGTGGAGCGAGACGGACGAGCATGCCGCCGAACCGCCCGTCCATGGCCAGGTTGGAGAAACAGGGACTGCGGTTCGCCATTGAACGCGCGACCTAGTCATGCGGAATGTCGCGCGGATCCCTGATGATGCTCGTGACCATTCCGTAATCGATCGCTTCGTCCGCGGTTAGCCAGTGATTACGATTGATGTCCTTGTTGATCCGCTCGACGGGCTGACCGGTCTCCTCGGAGATGATTCGCACGAGCCGCTCGCGCATGCGCAAGATCTCCCTGGCTTCTATCTCGATGTCAGCCGCCATTCCCCGCGCACCGCCGGCAGGTTGATGCAATAGAAAGCGGGTGTTGGGCAGGCAGAAACGGCGGTCCTTCGCTCCCGCGAGATAGATGTGAGCTCCGGCGCTCGCCACCCACCCGGTGCCGATCATGTTGATTTGAACGTCGCTTCGAATGAAGCGAACCATGTCGTGGATCGTATCGCCCGACTCGACATGCCCGCCCGGCGAATTGATGTAGATATCGATCGCCGTCGTGGAGTCCCTGTCCGCCAGAAGCAACAGCCTCGAACAGACATCGCGTGCCAGCCGGTCGTTGATGTCGCCGAAGATCAGCACCTTCCTCGTTCGAAGTAATTCGGTCTCGATCCTGCCGACGAAGTCGCCTGAGTTGGCAGGCTGCTGTTCGGGTGCATCGTTGTCCATGGCGGCTCCTCGCGTCGGTTACCGAGACTCATATAGGTGCGAGATTCCGTGAGCCCAGAGTCCCCGCGACGAAACGGCTGAGTCGCTGTTAGAGTCACTGGACTCGCGCGCGGACTCTTGCCTTAAGGGCTGACGCGCCCAGCGCGCGAGTCTTGCGGGCGATGAGGGAGATCCGGGGCATGAACAAGCAGGAACTCATCGGCCATGTTGCAGACCGCGCGGGACTGAGCCGCAACGACGCATCCCGGGCCGTCGAGACGATGCTCGAAGTGATTACGTCGACGCTCAAGCGCGGCGACGAGGTGCGACTGGTCGGATTTGGCAATTTCTCGGTCACTCGCCGAAAGGCCTCGACCGGCAGAAATCCGCGAACCGGCGAACCGATGCAGATCGCCGCGAGTTCCCAGCCGAAATTCAGGCCTGGCAAGGTGCTCAAGGACGCGGTCCAATAGGATCTTTGCCGACGGATTCACTTGCGAGAACTGCGGCCCAACCCTGTTAGCCGGAGTGGCTATGGACAGGGTCCGGAACCCCCCCTATCTGGCCCGTTCCGGCAAGCGGCGGGCGCGTAGCTCAGTGGTAGAGCACACCCTTCACACGGGTGGGGTCGTAGGTTCAAACCCTACCGCGCCCACCAGATTTTTCGGGGGCGACCTTCGAAGAGTCCGCGAAACGCTGATCGCGGCGGACGTCTAGATCGCGAGATATTCGGGCTGGAAGCTCGCGACGCGTCGCATTTCTGTCCAGTCTGTAAACTCGATGTCGCGGCCCTTGCGCCTGATCAGTCCCTGCCGCTCCATGTCGGCGAGAACTCGATTGACGTTCACCGATGTCTGTCCAGTGATGTCTGCAATCTGTTGCTGAGTGAAGGGGTTGAACATGTGCGCGTCCTTGACGTGCATTCGAACCGCCGTCTCGCAGAGCAGATGGGCAACCCTCGCAGTGGAGTCCCGTCGCCCGCAATTCACAAGCCACTCGTAGCCAATCGCTTCGTTGCGCTGGATGAGCCGCCGGAAAAAGCGCTGCATCTCCGAATGGGCATCAACGATCGGATCGAAGTCCTCGGACCTTCCGACCATCACATCGCTCCGGACTATCGCCTGGATTCCATAGTCGGCGAACCCGTCACGAGGGAGAATCCCTTCACCCGGAAAGCGGAGCGCGACGATCTGCCGGCGCCCCGAGGAATCCGACTTGAATTTCGATACGATGCCTGAGCGAACGAACAGGACTTCGTTGCGACGCGCTCCGGTTTCCCGGAATGGCCGTCGGGGTTCGACGTGAACGACGCGGTGCGGCATTTCGTCGAGCAGGTCGGCGAGATGGGGCTCAAGGCCCGCCGAGATAAGAGTCTCGCGCAGAAGCACACCTTGCGTTGCCGACTTAAAACGCCGACTCGCCATTTGGCGCTCTCCCCAAGGCATTGAACGATGCTCCTCCTCCAGGAGAGGCG
>DATAPR010000026.1:0-48355 GCA_036265105.1 Sphingomicrobium sp. | reverse complement strand
CCCTTGCCGTGCACGCTGGGATCGAAGACGTAGCCGAGTTCCGGCTCGCCTTCGATGCTCGGCTCCATGTCGCGCTTGAAATCAGCGAAGCCAAGCTGGCCGGTGACCCCGCCGCCGTCCTTGAGCTCGGCGATCCAATAGCCGAAGCCGGTCAGCGGCCATTGCGCGCACGCCGCAAGTGAACGCCGCCAAACATCCTCGCGGCTGAGACTGGCGCCGCCGATGAAGCGGACGACCACGTCCTTCGCCCACATTGCAGAAAGCGGTTCGAGATCTTCAACGCGGAATTCTCGAAGGATCAGCCGATCGGTCTCGATCCGCGGCGCCTGAAGCACCGGAACTTACTTCTTACCGAGTGACAGCCCGCCAAAGCGCTTGTTGAAGCGGGCCACCTGGCCGCCCTGATCGAGCAGCTGGCCGCGGCCGCCGGTCCACGCCGGGTGCGCCAGCGGATCGATGTCGAGCAGCAGCGTGTCGCCTTCCTTGCCCCAGGTCGAGCGGGTCTGGAACTTGGTGCCGTCGGTCATTTCGACGTTGATCATGTGATAATCGGGGTGGCTACCGGACTTCATCTGATTTTTCCTTGGGTTAGCCGCTGGTTTCCGACCAGCAGCAACAAGTCGAGCGGCGCCTCTACAGGGAGAGGTCAAAAGTTGCAACTTGGGGGCTCAGGCGGGCTGCGCCTCCGCTCCCTTCAGCTGGGGCAGAAGAAGTTCGGCGATTCGGAAGCCGCCGAACAAAAGAACCGAATAGAAGAGATCGCCAGCGATCGTTCCTTGAAAGAAGGGGATCGCGGCAGTGTAGCAGGCGACGAGACCGGCGGGGGTCACCGGATAGAAGCCACTGAACAGCCACATTCCGAAGTTCGTAATCACAAAAAATGTGACGGAGCTTGCAACCGCGGCAGCTGCAATTCGCAGCGGCGTCTTTCGCGACGAGAGCCACCAGCCGATGAGAACGATCAGCGCGACAGTCGCGTAAACGGTTACCATACCATGGTAGAAGCCGAGCACGACGTCGCTGAGAAGCAATGCTGCAAGCGGTGCCGCAAAGGCGAATGCTCGACGTCCCAGATAAGCACCGCTGAACAGCGCCATTGAGTCGATTGGGCTGAAGTTGGGCGGATGCGGCAGAAGACGCAGCGCCGCGGCGACAAAGATGGCGAACAAAAGTGCGGCAAGACGGCCATGATTGCTGCTCATGGAGCGGTTCAATAGCCGCGCGTGCGCCAATTTGACAGCCCGCGGAGCGTCGGCGTAGCACCGAGGTCGAGACCAGGGTGCCGCCCACAAGCGCAAGCGCTTGGCGGGGGCGGTTCAAAGGGAAGCCGGTGCAAATCCGGCGCTGTGCCCGCAACCGTGAACGCCGGCGGCTCCTCCGCTTCCGGCCAAGTCGGGAACCTGCTTTGGTCGGTCGTCCGTTTCCTCGGCCGGGACCAGCCGCGGGGCGTGGGCCCGTGCCCTCTGTGACGACAAGTTCGTCACAGGAGGATTCATGCCCGCATTACCCATTGATACCGACCAGATCGTCATCACCGCCTCAAGGGCGCCCGAAAGCGAAGCCGAGACACCGGCGAGCATCACCATCATCGACAGCCAGGAGATCGAGCGGCTCGACGAGCCCCTCGTCGCTGATTTGATCAGACTGACCCCATCCGCCGCGGTGACCACGATCGGCCCTGCCGGATCACTGACCGAGGTTCGGATCCGGGGGTCGGAAGCCAACCACACACTTCTGTTCGTCGATGGAATCAAGATCAACGATCCGGCGTCCGGCGACACTCCGCGCTTCGAATTGCTCAATGCCGATCTCGCATCGCGGATTGAGATTGTCAGGGGACCTCAGTCGGCGCTGTGGGGCTCGGATGCGATTGGCGGCGTCATCGCCGTCAACGGCCTCGATGATTCGCCGGGTTATGCCGCCTCTGCCGAAGGCGGATCTTTCGGCTTTGCTCGGGCGAGCGTCTCGGGCGCCGTGACCGATGGCCCGGCAGACCTTTCGGGTGCAATCGGATGGCAGCACGCCACCGGGATCGACAGCTTCGGCGCGCCAGGCGGTGACAAGGACGGATATCGCAATCTCTCGGGACGCTTCCGCGGAACCTTCGCAATCTCCCCTTCCGTCCAGCTTGGCGCTTCGGCGATCATGCTCACCGGAATGACCCAGTTCGATGGCTACGATCCGGTGACGTTCGAACATACCGACACGCTCGACAATAGCCGAAACCGCCTCTCCGCTGGCCGAATATGGGCGCAGTTCGGGAGCGATACGTCGCCATGGAGCGGCAGCGTCAGCGGGTCTGTGCTCGGCTCCTCAGACCGAAACTTCCTTGCCGACGATCCCCTCAATCGCACAAGCGGAGGCCGAGATACCTTCGGCGTTCAACTGGAGCGCCAATTTTCGACCGGGACGATCCGCAATCGGTTCATCATCGCCGCGGACGCAGAGCGGGAAACGTTTCACGCCCGCGATACGGTCTACGGCGGGCTGACGGACCAAGACCGAAGCCGCGACCACAACGCGCTGACCGCCGAATGGAATGCGTCCAGCGCCCCCTTTACGGCCGATCTCGCGGTTCGCCGCGATATGTTCAACCGGTTCAGGGACGCAACTAGCCTTCGCGCTTCGCTGCTTGGAAACCTGGGCGGGGGCTTTGCGCTTACGGGGTCCTATTCCCAAGGGATTTCGCAGCCGACCTTTTTTGATCTCTACGGCTTCTTTCCGGGCGATTTCGCAGGCAATCCGTCGCTCAAGCCCGAAAGCTCGCGCGGCTTCGAAGCTGGGGTGCGTTATCGCGGGCATCGGCTGGAGGCCTCGCTGACCGCCTATCGCCAGCGGCTGTACGACGAGATCGTCGATGTGACGGATCCGCTCACTTTTCTTCAGACCGCGATCAATCAAGACGGTGTCAGCAATCGCTCCGGAATCGAGGCCCAGGGAGGCTGGAACCTCAGCGACAAGTTGAGGCTGACGGCAACTTACGCTTTCCTTCACGCGACCCAGCCCGACGCATCGGGCGAGGGCCAATCGACGGAACTGCGCAGACCCAAGCACAGCGGCTCAATCGCCGCTGACGGAGCGATCGGAAGATGGAGTTACGGCGCCTCGATCGCTTATGTCGGCGATCACCTTGATACATCCGACAACTATCCGTTCGAGCTGGTTCGGCTGCGCTCCTACTGGCTGGCCGGCGCAAGGATCGCATATCGGGCGGCGCCGGGGATCGAGCTCTATGTCCGGGGCTCGAACCTGTTTGATGCCCGCTACGAGGATTCGGTCGGCTACCATACCGAAGGAACCGGGATGTTCGCGGGATTGCGACTGATGGGACGCTAGAAGAGCTCAGTCGGACGGCGGGTCGGCGATCATCGCGGTGAAGTTCGCTTCGGCGGCGACTTTGCCGTCGATTGTCGCTCGTCCGGCGAACTTGCACACGCTCGCCCGCTTCTGGACGAACTCGACTTCGAGCTTCAAAAGCACTCCGGGCTCTACCGGCTGCCGGAACTTTGCTCCTTCGATCGCCATGAAATAGACGAGCTTGCCCGAGCCTGCGAGCCCGAGGGACTCGACAGCGAGCACGCCGGCTGCCTGAGCCAGGGCCTCGACGATGAGCACCCCCGGCATGATCGGCCGACCGGGGAAATGACCCTGGAAAAAGGGCTCGTTGATCGTCACTGCCTTGATCGCCACGATCCCTTTTTCCGGATCGAGGCTCTCGACCCGATCGACGAGCAGCATCGGGTAGCGATGCGGCAGCGCGTCCATGACCCGCCTGATGTCGAGCGGACCCGGAGCGCTGCCGGTCACTTCCGTCATTCGTCTTAGCGGCCCTGCGGCGCCGACTGGGCGGGTGCCGTTGTAATGAGGGTCGGAAGCGTGCTGTTGAGCGAGGCGAGCACGTCATTGGTCACGTCGACGCTCTGGGCGGTCGCCAATGTCGCTCCAACCTCGACGAGCAGGTTGGCTCCGCGCCGCTGCATCACCTGCTGGTAGATCGGCGAGAGCTTATCCTGGATCTGCTTCTGGATATATTCCTGGTTGCGCTGGATTTGCGCCTGCTGGCCGGCAAGCTCCTGCTCGCTTGTCTGCGCCTTGGCCTGGAACGCCTTCACGCGCGCCTCGAGCGCGGCGTCGGGCTGCTTGCCCTTCAGCGCATCGATCGAGGTCTGGATCGATTTCTGCTCCGTCTGAAGGCTGCCCGCCAGCGTCTCGCGGCGCGTCTCGAACGAGCTGACCTGGCCTTTGAGCGCCGCCTGAGCGGTTCTGCACGCATTGCATTCGCTGGTGACACGGCTGAGGTCCACGACCGCGACAATGGCGGAGGGAATGGCCTGCGCGCTCGCAGCTGAGGGTGCTATTACGGCGGCAGCGAAGGCCGCGGAAATGAGAAGAGTCTTCATCAGAATTGGGTTCCTACGTTGAAAGTGAAGAGTTTCGGATCGTCCCCCTTCTGAAGGACGACCGCCTTTGCAAGATCCAGTCGAAGCGGTCCGAACGGCGACACCCAGTTGACCCCGACACCAATCGAAATTCGAGGCTTTGGCGAATTGCCGACGAAGACCTCCTTGAATCCCGGAGTTGCCGTATAAGATGTCCCGCCCCCCGGAGGCGCAAGGCCCGTCGCCTTATCGACGCTGCAATCGGCCTTCGAACTGTTGAACGATGCCAGTCCAGTGGTGTCCGCATTGGGGGCACAGAAGGCCACGACGTCATTCAGCTGCGGCGCCGTTATATCCCATAGCGAGCCGACATCGACGTAGACGGATGGTCTGAGTCCAAGGTTCTTGATGCTCGAGCTTACCGGGGGCTCAAGCTCGATTCGCGCGAGATAGAAGGCCTTGCCTCCAATCGCGTCATTATAATCCTTGTTGATGTCGAGCGTCCCGAGGTTGCCGCTGGTGTCGTAGGGAATTCGAACGACACGCGGGCCAATGCCGCGGATGTCGAAGCCCCTGATCTCGGAACCGAAGAAGCGGTCGTTAAGGCGGATCGCGTCCTTGAACGGTCCTGGCGAGCTCTGGAGTGCCTTGATGTAGCCCCCCTCGCCGTGAAGCGAGAGAATCCAGCTTCCAAAACTGTGATATTTGGTCACATAGGCTTGAGTACGAAGGTATCGGACATCCCCGCCAAGGCCGGCGAAGTCCTGCGAGAAGGTGATCTGCTCGCCGCGCGTCGGATGGATCCCGTCGGTGTTGTCGAAAACCGTCGAGACTCCGATGAGTGAGGTCAGTCGCGACCCGATTTCGTCGCACAGATAGCTGCCCGCCTTGAGCGGATCGCAAACTCCGTTGGTATAGAAAGTGCTCTGATCGAGGCTGATATTGTCCTGTGTCAGGGTGTAGCGGGTGCCGAGGGTCCAATATTCGGACAGCGGGAAGCCGAGCCTCAGGCCTCCGCCAGTGCTGACATCCTTGTAGGTCGTCTGGCGGGTGTTGGTCGCAGTATAGTTGAAGCTGCTGTAGTCGCGGCGGAACAACTGTCCGCCGAACAGAATCTGCTTGTCGAGGAAGTAGGGGTCGGTGAAGCCCACTTCCGCGGATCTGGAATAGAGCGACCAATTCACCTGTGCGTCGACAGTCTGGCCTTTGCCCATGAAGTTGTTTTGTGAAATGCCGAGTTGGACGATGAACCGCTCAAGGCTCGAATAACCACCCGAGAGCTCAAGCTGGCCTGTGGGCTTCTCCTGGACGTTCAAGCCGAGAACGACTCGATCCGGTGCGGACCCCTCGGTCTGCTTGATCTCAAGATTGTCCTGGAAATAGCCGAGACTCTGGATTCGGTCGCGGCTGCGTTTGAGCTTCTGAGCGTTGAAGGCGTCGCCCTCGTTCAGCCGGAACTCGCGCCGGATCACCTTGTCGCGCGTGGTCGTGTTGCCGGTGATATCGATTCGTTCGACATAGACGCGCGGAGTTTCGTTCACCTTGATGGTGAGATTCATCAGCTTCTTGTTGGAATCACGGTCGTAAGCCGGATTGATGTCCGCAAAGGCGTAACCGAGGTTTCCTGCCGCCTCGTTGAGGTTGGTTACGGCGTCCTCGACCTGCTTTGCGTTGAACCAGCCTCCCGGCTGGATCTTTGCAATCTGAAGCACCTGCTTGTTCGGGAAGTCGCGGAGCGCGCTATCCGCCGCCACAGTCCCGAAATGGTAACGAGGTCCTTCCTCGACGACGTAGGTGATGACGAAGTCGCGCCGGTCGGGAGTGAGTTCGGCGAGCGCCTGGACGACCCGGAAATCCGCATAGCCTTCGGTCAGGTAGAAGGCGCGAAGCTTCTGCTGGTCGGCAGCAAGACGATCGGGGTCATAGGTGTCGTTCGACTTCAGGAAGCCAAGAATTCCGCCCGCCTGCCGGGTATACATCTCTTTGCGGAGGCGATCGTCCGTGAACGCCTTGTTGCCGAGGATGTTGATGGCCCGAACCTTCGCAAGTTCGCCCTCATGGATCTCGAAGACGACATCGACGCGGTTCTGGTCGAGCTGGACGATCTTGGGGTCGACCCGAGCCGCAAAGCGGCCCTGGCGGCGATAAAGTTCGAGGATCCGGTCAACGTCGGCGCGAGCCGCCGACCGAGTGAAGATCTGACGCGGAGCTTCCTTGATCTCCGGGGTGATCTTGTCGTCTTTGAGGCGCTTGTTGCCCTCCAGGACAATGCGGTTGATGACCGGATTTTCGCGGACGTTGATGACGAGGTCGCCGGTCTCGGTGCCGCTGATGGTCGCGTCGGCGAACAGGCCCGTTGCGTAGAGGTCCTTGATCGCCTGATCGAGCGTCGTTCTCGTATAGGTCTCGCCCGGCGAGAGGTTCGCATATGCGCGCACTGTCCCGGGCTCGAGCCGCTGGGTCCCGTGAACCGTGATCGAGCGGACCACACCTTGCGCCGGAGGCGTCGCCGGAGGGGGCTGCGCTGGCGCTGCCTGCGCGTCGGCCGGAGCCGCCTGTTGGGCTGCGAACAAAGGCGAGGCCGATCCACCAAGGATCGTGCCGATCAAAAGCAGCCTACCGGCGCGCCGGCTAAAACTCGTCGTCCCTGAAATCACCCGTCCCCGCCTTTTGTGCAGTTGGTGCTACGGCTGTCTTCGCCGCGAAGCCCCGGTTGATCGCCCCTGCCCTAACCCTCTTAACCAATCAAGCGCTGAAGCCGGTCCCACAAGCCAAGGGACCCAAGATCGTTGAATGTCGTGAAAATCACCAATGCAAGGATAACGGCCAAACCGCCTCGGAATGCCCAATCGAGTGCCCGCGCGCTGAGCGGGCGGCGTCGAACAGCTTCCACTGCGTAGAAAAACAGATGTCCTCCATCCAGCATCGGGACTGGCAAGAGATTGATGAATCCGAGATTAATTGAGAACAATGCAAGCAGCTGGACGAACGGCAATGCGCCCAATGCCGCTTGCTGTCCGGCGATTTGAGCTATCTTGATGGGCCCACCGACGTCCTCCGTCCCGCGCCGCCCCGTCACGATCTGGGCGAGACCGTCGATCATCGATCGGGTGATGAGCAGAGTGTAGCTCGTTGCCTCGGGAACCGCCTTGTAGATGGGCAGGCGCTGAAGAACGCCCGTGGTCGGATAAACTCCAAGCAGCCCGCGCGTGAATTTTTGGCCATATGGATCGACCACCGTATCTGTTCCCAGATGCACCTGGACGATCAGGGCTTCGCCTCCCCGTTCGAATCGAACCGGAACGGGCTCATTGGCGCGAAGGAGGACAACCGAGCGGATATCGTCGAAGGTCGGAGTCTCCTGCCCGGCAACCGACAGGATCTTGTCGCCGGGCCGAAGTCCCGCATTGGCCGCAGCGGTCTTTGGGACGATCGCTCCGACGATATTTGTCCTCGGAGCTCCGAGGATCATGAAAAAAGCGGCGAAAATGGCAATCGCGAGCAGGAAATTCGCGGCGGGCCCGGCAAGGACGACTAGGAAACGCTGCCAAACGGGACGTACCTGGAAGGCATGTTCTCGAAGCTCGGGCGGGATGTGGTCGAGATCGTCGGGATTGCCTGCAGGAGTCATGTCGCCGACGAATTTGACGTAGCCGCCAAGCGGCAGCCAAGCGACTTTCCAGCGCGTGCCCTGGCGATCGGTCCACCCGACTAGCTCATGGCCGAAGCCGATCGAAAAGGTCTCGGCGGGGATGTGGAAAAGCCGGCCCACCAGATAGTGGCCAAGCTCGTGGAAGAAGACGAGCGGGCCCAGCGCGCAAATGAATGCGATGAGGATCAGCCACAGAGGCGGCTGTGGAAGCATCAGTCACACCTCTCGGTCATTAAAGCCTCAACCCGCGAGCGAGTCGCCTGGTCGATCTCAAGGACGTCCTCGATTGATCGCGGAGGAGCAAAATCATTTTGCGAAAGTGCCTGCCCCACAAAATCCGAGATATCGGTGAAACGCAGCCGACCGGCAAGGAAACTGGCGACTGCCACCTCGTTCGAGGCATTGAGGACAATCGGCGCTGCACCGCCTGTTTCCAGCGCTTCGCGCGCCAGACGAAGCGCTGGGAAGCGCGCCAGGTCTGGAATTTCGAAATCGAGTCGAGCGATGGCGGCGAGATCAAGCCGCCGGGCTGGAGTGGCGATCCGTTCGGGCCACGCGAGGGCATGAGCAATGGGGATCCTCATGTCCGGTGATCCAAGCTGAGCAAGCACCGATCCGTCGACAAATTCGACGAGCGAATGAACGACGGACTGCGGATGGATGAGGACGTCGATCCGGTCGGACGGAAGGCCGAAGAGGAAGCGGGCCTCGATGAGCTCGAGGCCCTTGTTCATCATTGTTGCTGAATCGACCGAGATTTTCTTCCCCATCGACCAGTTTGGATGTGCAACCGCCTGCGCCGGCGTTGCTTCGGCGATCCGCTCGGCCGATGCGGTCCTGAACGGACCGCCGCTCGCAGTGAGGATAATTCTTGATACGTCTTCGATACGAGATCCTGCAAAGCATTGGAAAATGGCGTTATGTTCGCTGTCGACGGGCAATAATGTCGCGCCGCTCGCTTGCGCCGCGCTGGTCATCAGCTCCCCGGCCGTGACGAGCGCCTCCTTGTTGGCGAGAGCGACCGTTTTCCCCGCGGTAACGGCAGCCATGCAGGGGCGCAGGCCAGCGCAACCAACGATCGCTGCAATCACCAGCTCCGCTTCGCCTGAAGCGGCCGCGAGGAGTGCGTGTTCGCCAGCCTCAGCTCGGCAGCCAGTTCCAAAAAGCAGCTCCTCAAGGTCGCTCAGACGCGTTTCGTCGGCGACCACTGCAAGTTTCGCACCGGTTCTGCGGGCAACGTTTGCAAGCGCCTCGGTGTTCGTTGCGCCAGTGACCGCAACGACCTCGAATCGATCCGGATTGCGCTCAACGAGGTCGAGTGTCGATCTCCCGATCGAACCGGTCGCACCAAGGATTGCAATCTTTCGCTTCACGTCAGCCCTAGTAGCTGTGCTGCGGCTGTAAGCACAGCTACCGGCACCAGGCCGTCGAGCCGATCGAGGGCCCCGCCGTGGCCTGGCAGCCATGTTCCTGAATCCTTGACTCCAGCTCGTCGCTTCATGCTGCTTTCGAACAGGTCCCCGGCCTGGGCAGCAATCGCCAGGAATGGCGCAAGAGCAAGAAGAGCGATCCCGAGCTTGGCCGAAAGCGCCCAGGCACCGCCAAGGACAGTCGCTGCAGCGATCCCGCCATAAAGTCCCTCAACGGTCTTTCCCGGACTGATTGAGGGAGCAAGTTTGCGGCGTCCAAAGCGCCGCCCCGCGAAATAGGCTCCGATGTCCGTCGACCAGGTGACGATGAACGCCCAGAGCAGAAGGTCGATACCGGCGCGCTCCCGGATCCAAAGGAGCGATAAGGCAGGAACAAGCGCGTAGAGGAAGCCTCCGATATACCAGAGGGCTCCCCAGCCTCGGACCAGCCTCGTCCATTCGTAGAACATCAGGGTCGCTATTCCAGCGACGACGACTGCAAAGAGATTGCCGCCGTGAAATGCGACGAGAAGAGCGGCGACGATGAGGATCAGCCCCGTGAGGGTACGGATTGCGAGTTCGTTCACCGTCCACCAAAGCGTCGCTCGCGCGCGGCGAACTCGTCGAGCGCCTGTCTGAAATCCTGCTCGGTAAAGTCGGGCCAGAGCCTCTCTATGAACATGAGCTCGGCATAAGCTGCCTGCCACAGGAGGAAGTTGGAAAGCCGGACCTCGCCCGATGTCCGGACGAGGAGGTCGAGCTCTGGCAGTCCGTGAGTCTGCAATTCGGCAGCAAGCATCTCCTCGTCGATCGAGTTCGCTTCGATTTCTCCTGCTTCTGCTTTGGTCGCAAGACGTTTCGCCGCAGCCGCGATTTCGCCTCTCGAGCCGTAGTTGAGAGCAACCACAAGCGTCAGTCGCCGGTTGTTCGAAGTGTGCTTCATCGCCCGCTCGAGACGCGCGACCAGTTCGGGACCGAACGCCGAATAATCACCGATCAGCCTGAGCCTCACCCCTTCCTTGTTCAAAGTCGCAAGCTCGCGCTCCAGATAGAAGCGCATGAGGCCGGTGAGATCGGCAATCTCCTCACTGCTTCGCTTCCAGTTCTCCGAGGAGAAGGCATAGAGCGTCAGCACCTCGACGCCGTTGTCGGCAGCAGACTGCATCGCTCGGCGAACCGCCTCGGCGCCCGCTTTGTGTCCAGCGATTCTCGGCAACGCGCGCGCGCGCGCCCAGCGGCCATTCCCGTCCATGATGATCGCGACGTGCCGCGGGACCTTCGGTCCCCCCTCAAGTCCGACGTCGCCCTTTGGGGCGGATTCGGAGCTCACTTGCCGAGGATTTCCTTTTCCTTGCCGTGCGCGAGTTCGTCGATCTCCTTGATCGTATCGTCCGTCATTTTCTGCACGTCATGCTCGAGCCGCTTTCGCTCGTCCTCGCTGATTTCGTGTTTCTTCTCGTCGTTCTTCAGATGGTCCATGCCGTCACGGCGCACGTTGCGAACCGCAATTCGTGCCTTTTCGGCATATTGGCCCACGAGCTTCGCGAGTTCCTTGCGCCGCTCCTCTGTCAGCTCGGGGATCGGAAGTCGGATCAGCTGACCGTCAGTGATCGGGTTGAGGCCTAGTCCAGCTGAACGGATCGCTTTTTCGACGGGGCCGACATTCGAGCGGTCCCACACTTGGACTGACAGGGTCCGGGCCTCGGGGACCGAGACGGTGGCAACTTGGTTCAAGGGCATGTTGGTGCCGTAAACCTCGACCTGAACAGGGTCGAGAAGTGCGGTCGAGGCGCGTCCAGTGCGAAGGCCCGCAAGGTCATGCCTGAAGGCTTCGACGGCGCCATGCATGCGGCGCTTGAGATCGTCGGTGCTGATGGTCGTGGTCATCGCTCACTCTCCGTTCTGGACGATCGTCGCGGTCCCGCTTCCAGCCAGCACTCGAGCGAGGTTGCCCGGCTGACGGATATTGAAGACGACGATCGGAATATTGTTGTCTCGGCACAATGCGACGGCGGCAGCGTCCATCACCTTGAGGTCGTCGCTCAGCACCTTTCCGAAACTCAGAGTTTCGTAGCGCGTGGCATCGGCGACCTTTTTCGGATCGGCGGTGTAGACACCGTCCACGCTCGTGCCCTTGAACAGCGCGTCGCAGCCCATTTCCGCAGCGCGAAGCGCAGCGGCCGTGTCGGTGGTGAAGAACGGGTTTCCGGTGCCGGCCGCAAAGAGCACGATCCGGCCCTTCTCCATGTGCCTAAGAGCACGCCGACGAATGTAGGGCTCCGAGACGCTCGACATCGGGATTGCAGACTGAACTCGAGTGTCGACGCCCAGGCGCTCAAGAGCGTTCTGCAGCGCGAGCGCATTCATGACTGTTGCGAGCATCCCCATGTAGTCGGCGCTCGCCCGGTCGAATCCCTTCGCGGCGGCGGCCATGCCGCGAAAGATGTTCCCGCCGCCGACAACGAGGCACAGCTCGTGTCCTTCGGCTTTCGCCTCGGCGATCTCGCCGGCGAGAGTCGCAACAGCATCCGGATCGATCCCGAACTGCCCCTGCCCCATCAGCGCCTCGCCCGACAGCTTCAGCAGGATCCGGTTGAAGCGCGGACGAGTCATGCGCGGGTTCTGTCCTCAAGATGTA
Organism: Sphingomicrobium sp.; assembly: GCA_036265105.1. Taxonomy (GTDB): domain Bacteria; phylum Pseudomonadota; class Alphaproteobacteria; order Sphingomonadales; family Sphingomonadaceae; genus Sphingomicrobium. The sequence goes on along the minus strand of DATAPR010000026.1, from coordinate 36,277 downwards.
ACAAGGGCGGCCACGCCTTTATGGCGCAGCCGCCCAGTTGCCAACTGCTAAGCAGTGCCAAGAAGTCTACGCGGCCTTGTTCGCGCCTGCGGCGGCGGCGACCTCGGCCGCGAAATCGTCCTGCTTCTTCTCGATGCCTTCGCCAAGCTGGAAGCGAACGAAGCCGACCAGCTGGATCGCGGCCCCCGCCTCCTTCGCTGCCGACGCGACGACCTCGGCGACCGGGGTCTTGTTGTCCATGACGAAGAGCTGGGTAAGGAGCGCGCTCTCCTTGCGGAATTTGGCCAGGCCTCCTTCGACCATCTTCTCGACGATGTTCGCAGGCTTGCCGCTCTCCCTCGCCTTTTCGATCGCGATCGAGCGTTCGCGTTCGACCAGTTCGGAGTCGAGATCCTCAGCTGTCAGCGCGAGCGGGTGAGCGGCGGCGACGTGCATCGCGATCTGTTTTCCAAGCGCCTGCAGCGTCTCTGCCGGCGCGGCGCTCTCGAGAGCGACGAGAACGCCGATCTTGCCGAGCCCGGGTGCAACCTGGTTGTGAACGTAGGACACGACGGCGCCCTCGTTCACCTCAGCGACCGCAGCCCGGCGAAGCGACTGATGCTCGCCGATCTTGGCGATATTGTCCGTCAGTTTCTCGTGGACCGTCCCACCGCCAGGGTAGTCGGAGGAAGCAAGGGCCTCGACGTCCGTGCCCTGTGCCAGGGCGAGCTTCGCGACGTTGCGGACGAAATCCTGGAAGATCTCGTTCTTGGCGACGAAATCGGTCTCGGAATTCACCTCGACCACCGCTCCGCGCTTGTCCCTGACGACGGCACCGACGAGGCCTTCGGCCGCGGTTCGTCCCGCCTTCTTTGCGGCCGCCGAGAGGCCCTTGGCCCGCAGCCAGTCGATTGCGGCCTCCATCTCTCCGCTGGTTTCCTCAAGCGCCTTCTTGCAGTCCATCATGCCTGCGCCGGTTCGCTCGCGCAGTTCCTTCACTGTCGCGGCCGTGATCTCAGCCATTCTTCTTTCCTTCCTCGTGCCCCTCCCGAGGGAGGGGCAAGTCAGATTCCGATATAAGTGCCTCGCTCCTGACTTTGCAGGAGCGCTTATCAAGCTTCCAGCGCGGCTTCGGCGGGAGGTTCGGCCATTGCGCCGACGTCCTCGCCGCGAGAAGCGGCATTGCCGGTACGGCCCTCGTTCGCTGCCTGCGCGACCGCATCGGTATAGAGGCGGATGGCGCGGCTCGCATCGTCATTGCCAGGGACGGGGAAGGCGATTCCGCTCGGGTCGCTGTTCGAATCGAGCACTGCGACAACCGGGATCCCAAGAACGTTCGCTTCCTTGATCGCCAGCTCTTCCTTGTTGGTGTCGACCACGAACATGACGTCGGGAAGACCGCCCATGTCGCGGATTCCACCAAGACTCTTCTCGAGCTTGTCGCGCTCTCGAGTAAGCTGGAGCACTTCCTTCTTGGTAAGGCCGGCGGTGTCGCCTGAAAGCTGCTCCTCGAGGCTCTTCAGGCGCTTGATCGAATTCGAAATCGTCTTCCAGTTGGTCAGCATTCCGCCGAGCCAGCGATGATTGACGAAATGTTGGCCCGATGCCTGCGCTGATTCGGCAATCGCGTCTTGCGCCTGGCGCTTGGTGCCGACGAACAGCACCTTGCCGCCGCGGGCGACGGTCTGCTGAACGAAGTCGAGGGCTCTGGCGAATAGCGGAACGCTTTGCGACAGGTCGATGATGTGAACCCCGTTGCGGTCGCCGAAAATGTACGGCTTCATCTTGGGGTTCCAGCGGTGGGTCTGGTGGCCGAAATGCGCTCCGGCCTCGAGCAATTGCTGCATGGTGACGACAGTAGTCGCCATTGTTCTTCTCCTTCCGGTTCTGCCTCAGCGAAGCCGAATAACCGACCATTCGGCCGGCACCGGTATGTAAGCTCCGCCTGCGGGATACGCGGGGCACCTAGTCGAAGAAGTCGTCGCTTTCAAGGGTTTGAGCCCGTCCGGAAAAGCCGCTTGACAAGGGAGAACAAAACGAGAACATTACCTCCCCTCACCCGAGCGATCCAAGCTCAAACCGGAACATAATGGGTCCGGTTCGGTTAGGCGCTCTCAAGAAGGACAGATGCGATGATTGCACCTTTGGGCACCCTCGCCTTTCTCGCAACCTTGTGGCTGCTCGTGGTTCTGGGTGCCTCGGTTCTTGAGGAAAGCGGCGCAAAGATCGTCGCTGCCCTCAAGGGCAAGCCGGCGCATCGCCAGCTGCCGGTGTCGGTCCGGGTGAGGATACGATCGAGGTTCCAAAAGCCTGTCAGAGCGAAGGCGCGCTGGCGCGCCGCCGCCTGACACGGGCATAGCTCGCCGACGCGACCGGGATCATCAGCAGGTAGAGAATTGCGATTCCAAGCAGCGTGTACCAGGTCGCCGTGAGCAGAGCTGCACCAAGAACTGCAATTCCGGCGAGCGTGGACAGGCGCCATCCGCGCCTGATCCGGATTGAAGACCAGCTGTAGGTCGGCAGGCTCGAGATCATCAGCGCGGCGATGAACAGCGTCCAGGCCATGACGAGCGGCCACGTCCGAAAGAGAGCCTCACCGGTGATCAGCCACAGGAAGATTGGAATGAAGGCGAGGCCAGCACCGGCCGGCGCCGGAACGCCGGTATTGAAGCCGGCCGATTTGTGCGGCTGTTCCGCGGCGTCGAGCCGCGTGTTGAACCGCGCCAGCCGAAGAGCGCAGCAAACTGCAAGCGCAAGCGCAGCAGTCCAGCCGAACTTCGGGGCATATTGGAGCGACCAAAGGAACAGGATGAGCGCTGGTGCAGTACCAAAAGCGATATTGTCTGAAAGCGAGTCGAGTTCCGCCCCAAATTTGCTCTCGGCCCGAAGAAGGCGCGCGATGCGCCCGTCCATTCCATCGAGGATCCCGGCTCCGACGACGCAGGCCAGCGCGAGCTGCCAATGTTCAACCTCCCCGTGAGAGGCCGAGACCGCGAACCTTACGCCCGTCAGTCCAAGACAAAGTGCCATTGCGGTGATCGCATTGGGGATCATCGCCCGAAAAGGGATCCGCCTCGGACCCCCGTCTTCGTTCACTGGCTAAGGCCCGTCAGGGTCGCGTCGACGCCAGCCTCTGCCAGTACCGTCTCGCCCGCGACCGAGCGCTGGCCCAGCAGGACCTTGGGCGATGTGCCGGAAGGAAGAAAGACGTCGACACGGCTTCCGAACCGGATGAGCCCGATCCTTTGCCCCGCCTCGACGTCGTCGCCTTCACGAACGAACGCCAGGATCCGTCGCGCAACCAGCCCGGCGATCTGAGTCATCCCCACTTTCAGTCCGTCTGCTCCCTCGATGAGGAAATATTGGCGCTCATTGTCCTCGCTCGCCTTGTCGAGGTCGGCATTGAGGAACTTGCCCGGTACGTAGGCGATCCTCCGGATACGACCGGAGATCGGCGCCCGATTGATGTGGACGTCGAAGACGCTCATGAAAATCGAGACTCTGGTACACTCGCCGTCGGCGAGGCCTTCGCGGATCTCTGGCGGAGGCGCGACCCGAGCGATCATCGTCACAAGGCCGTCTGCCGGCGCAATGATGAGCCGGTCTCCATGCGGGGTCGTCCGCACCGGGTCGCGAAAGAAGGCTCCGACCCAGAGGGTCAGGCCGATCAGAAGCCAGCCGACAAAGTGGTTGAGGCCGAAGTAGACGAGGATGGTGACCGCGGCCGCTCCGACGACATATTTGCGTCCGTCCGGGTGGATCGAGGGTACGCTCCACTTCACCGTCGTGGTCGGGGGCGACGTTTCATTCTTATCGAGCGCGGGCATGAGGCGATCCATTAGAGGTGCCGGGCTCGAGGCACAACGGCGCGGTTGCACGCGTTCATCACGCATCCTAGAGCCCCGCCGGACTTAAAATCGCAGGAAAGCCAAATGGCCAAGATCAAGGTGAAGAACCCCGTCGTCGAGCTCGATGGCGACGAGATGACCCGCATTATCTGGCAGTGGATCCGCGAGCGGTTGATCCAGCCTTATCTCGATGTCGATCTTCTGTACTACGACCTCTCGATCCAGAACCGCGACGCGACTGAGGATCAGGTCACGATCGATGCCGCCAACGCGATCAAGGACCATGGTGTCGGCGTCAAATGCGCGACGATCACGCCGGACGAAGCCCGAGTCCAGGAGTTCAGCCTCAAGAAGATGTGGAAGTCGCCAAACGGCACCATCCGGAACATCCTTGGCGGCTGCATCTTTCGCGAGCCGATCGTCATCTCCAACGTGCCTCGGCTGATCCCGGGATGGACCGATCCGATCGTCGTTGGCCGTCACGCCTTCGGCGATCAGTACAGGGCAACTGATTTTCTGGTTCCGGGGCCGGGCAAGCTCACGATGAAGTGGGTCGGCAGCGACGGCCAGGAGCTGGATTTCGACGTGTTCGACTTCCCTGGCTCGGGCGTCGCGATGGGCATGTACAACCTTGATTCGAGCATCCGCGATTTCGCGCACGCATGCTTCAACTACAGCCTCGGTCGAGGCTGGCCTCTTTACCTCTCGACGAAGAACACGATCCTCAAGGCCTATGATGGTCGCTTCAAGGACATCTTCCAGGAGATTTATGATAGCGAATACAAGGGGAAATTCGAAGCTGCTGGGATTGAATATCAACACCGACTGATCGACGACATGGTCGCATCAGCGCTCAAGTGGAGCGGAAAGTTCGTCTGGGCCTGCAAGAATTACGATGGCGACGTCCAGTCCGACCAGGTTGCGCAGGGTTTCGGCTCGCTCGGGCTCATGACTTCAGTCTTGATGACGCCTGACGGAAGGACAATCGAAGCCGAAGCCGCGCACGGGACTGTCACGAGGCATTACCGAATGCACCAGGAGGGCAATGCGACGTCGACGAACCCGATTGCCTCGATCTTCGCGTGGACTGGCGGTCTCAAGTATCGCGGCAAGTTCGACGACACCCCCGGGGTCGAACGCTTCGCGGAGACGCTGGAGCGCGTTTGCATCGAGACCGTCGAGAGCGGTCAGATGACGAAGGATCTCGCGATCCTTGTCGGTCCCGAGCAGCCGTGGCTTACGACGGAGCAGTTCTTCGAGGCGATCGTGAAGAACCTCGAGGCCGCAATGGCCGAGGAATCTCAGGCCGCCTGAGGCCGGCGTCGGGCGAACGAATATGTTCGCGGCGCACTCCAAGACCAACCAGCCGTGCGGGTATCCGCCGGAGGAAATGCACTCGGTCGAACAGCTGGAGAACAAGCGGAACCTTGTCGAGGACCGTCCTGTGCACGAGGAGCGGCGTCAGCACTCGGTCGTGAACCGCTTTTTGAACGCTTTGAACCACGCGCGCTGGGAACAGTCGCCGTTCCTGGACCTTCCGGAGCAAGGGATCGACATTTTCGCCGCGTGCGAGCGGAGCAGCAAGGATGTTGGCCGCGGCTACAGCGTCCTGGACCGCGAGGTTGATCCCGACGCCTCCCACCGGCGACATGGCATGGGCTGCATCGCCGATTGCGAGCAGGCCGGGACGCCACCATCGCTCGAGCCGGTCGAGCGAGACCGAAAGCAACTTCACCTGATCCCAGTCCCGAATGGTGTCGACTGCGGAGGCGAGTTCGGGAGCGGCACTTGCGATTCCGGCGCGGAAGGCGGCAAGACCCTTGCGCCGAATCTCGTCTCCGCTGCCTTTGGGCACCACTTCAGCACATTGCCAATAATCGCCGCGGTCGAGTTCGACCAGAAACGTTCCTGATCCGAATGTCCCGCCGGTCTCATTGGTCGGCGACTTCTTTTTCGGCAAACGAAACCAGAGGACGTCGATCGGAGCCCCAAGATCCTTCCTTGGAAGTCCGCCCTTCTCGCGAAGAACCGAACTGCGACCGTCTGCCGCAATCGTCAGGCACGCTCTTACCTCTTCTCCGCTTTTCAGCCGAACTCCCTCGACCCGGCTTTCCTCGATGATGAGGTCCACGGCTTCGGCTTCCATCCGGAGGGAGAAGGTGGGGTAGTGCCGCGCCTCGTCTGCGAGGAAATCGAGGAAGTCCCACTGCGGCATCAAGGCGACGAAGCGGCTTTTCACCGGAAGGTGGGTCATGTCGGCAATCGTGATCTCGCGATTTGCGACGCGGGCAGTCAGCTTGCGCACCTCGTCGTGCGGGCGTTCCAGAAACCTTTCGAGCAGGCCAAGTTCGCGAAGTAGCTCGAGGGTCGATGGATGAACGGTATCGCCCCGAAAGTCGCGGAAGAAATCGGCATGTTTCTCGAGTACTTCGACCCTGCATCCAGCGCGGGCAAAGAGCAGTCCGGCCATGACTCCGGCGGGGCCGCCGCCGGCAATGACAAGATCGAGGCCTGGCGTCATGACGTCAGCCTCTACCGTCCTTCGAACGAAAAGGGCAAAGTCCTTCCATGGGCGGCGAGTTCGCAACGTCCGGCTTCAGCGATGCGCTCGTGATCCTCGGCGCCGCGGGGATCGTCATCCCTGCATTCGCGCGGTTCCGGATCAGTCCAATCATCGGTTTCATCCTGATCGGGATGCTGGTCGGGCCCGCCGGGCTCGGCGGTCTCACGAGCGCCCATCCCTGGCTCCGGTACGTCACGATCTCCAATCCGCACGGAGTGGAGCCCTTTGCTGAGCTTGGGATCGTGCTCCTGCTGTTTTCAGTTGGTCTTGAACTGTCGTTTCCTCGTCTTTGGGGAATGCGAAAACTCGTCTTCGGCACCGGAGCTGCGGAGCTCCTTGCGAGCGCGGCCATGATCGCAGCGGGATTGTACGCTTCGGGCCAGGCCCTCACGGGGGCAATTGGACTTGGGCTTGCGCTGGCCTTGTCCTCGACCGCGATCGTGATTCCGCTGGTGGGCACCCAAAGTCCAGTTGGTCGATCGGCCTTCGCCATGCTGCTGTTCGAGGATCTGGCGCTGGTTCCGATCATCTTCCTGCTTGGAGCGATTGCCCCCCGGACGGCCGGCGGAGCAGGTTCGCTCATCGAGACGCTGCTGATCGGTGGGATCACCGCTGCGGCCATGCTATTTTTGGGACGTCTTCTGCTTCGTCCCCTCTTCGCGCAGGCGGCCCGAACCAAAAGCCCCGAGCTGTTTCTGTCGGCTTGCCTTCTTGTCGTGATCGTCGCGAGCCTCGTGACATCCGCGGTTGGCTTTTCGGCCGTTCTTGGAGCGCTCATTGCCGGTGTGGTTATCGCCGAGACCGAATATCGGAGCGAAGTCGAAGTGATCACCGCGCCGTTCCACGGCCTCGGGCTCGGCATTTTCCTGATAACGGTGGGAATGAGCGTCGACGTTCGCTTAATCGCTTCCCAATGGCAGGCACTGCTCGCTGCAGTGATCGGCGTTCTTCTCGTAAAGGCGCTCATAACCGGTCTTCTTTTGAGGCTCGGTGGAGCACGGACCGCGATCGCTGCCGAAGTGGGCGTGCTGATGTCTTCGCCATCGGAGACAACACTCGTCGTGCTCGCGTCAGCCGCGGCCGCGCGTTTGATCAGCGCCGAAACTGCATCGTTTTGGCAGATCGTGACTGCGATCGGGCTGACCGTCACCCCTCTCCTGGCGGAGCTTGGAAAGCTTGCCGGCAGCCGGTTCGCCGGTCGGTCGCTGGGATCGCAGATGGACGCTTCGCTCAAGAGCGCTGAGCCGGGGCAGGTCGTGATCCTCGGTTTCGGCCGAGTCGGACGCATGGTTGCGGACATGCTCGATGCGCACGGGAAGGATTATCTCGCGATCGACAGCGATGTGGACGTCGTCACCGCAGCTCGCCGGGAAGGTTATGACACGCTTTTTGGAGATGTCGCCCGGCCGGAGCTGCTCGAGCGCCTTCGTGAGCGCGAACCGAGCGCCCTCATCTTGACCATGGACAATCCGGTGCTTGTGAGACGGCTCGCCGAGCGGCTCCGCCACGCCTTCCCCGACCTTCCGATCGTGGCTCGGGCGCGAGACACTGCGCATGCCGCCGAGCTCTACAAAGCGGGCGCGAGCGATGCGGTTCCCGAGACGCTCGAGGCATCGTTACAGCTTTCCGAAGCTGTCCTCGTCGATCTGGGGGTGCCGATGGGGCCGGTCATCGCTTCGATCCACGAGAAGCGGGACGAGCTGCGGGCTCTGATCAAGTCTGAGGCGAACCTCGCGAAAGCGCCGCGGCTTGGACGCCGCCTTCTTAGGGGCTCTCAGCCCGCAGGTTCGAACCGGAGTACTCCTGCGACATAGGCTTGGTGCCCGATAGTGTCGGAAGGGTGGCGCTCTCCATCGAACACGATGATCTCGGAAAAATCGAAGGGGGAAATGCCCTCGAGGCAGGCTGCGTTGACACCGAGCTGGCCCGGGTTCGAACGCCGCTTGTGGTGCGTGTAGATCCCGCAAACCGAGCAGAAATGATGTTCCGCCACATTGGTGTTGAAGCGATAAGTCGCGAGTTTGTCTTGGCCTTGCGTGATCTCGAAAGCCTCCGGGGTCGACGTCACTGCCACAGCCCCGCGCATCCTGCAGATCGAGCAGGTGCAGCGCCTGGCGGACGCAAAACCTTCGGTCAGGGTGAGCGCGAACCTGACCGCTCCGCAGTGACAGGCGCCCTTCAAGGCGACCGGCTCGCTGGAGCGGGTGTCGATCAAACCGGCTCCCTTTCAAGCGCGGTCCTCACAGCGTCCAGCGCCTCCCTCGCTTTCGACCCGTCGGGTCCACCGCCCTGGGCCATATCCGCCCGTCCTCCTCCGCCCTGGCCCCCCAGAATTGCGACTGCGGCCTTGACGAGGTCGACCGCATTGGCCTTTCCCGCAAGATCGTCGGTAACTCCGACAGCGACGCTCGCTCGGCCATCCTTGAGAGCGACCAGCGCGGCGATTCCCGAACCCAAGCGCTTCTTCATCTCGTCAACAGTGGACCGCAAGTCCTTGGGGTCCAAGCCTTCGACGACTTGCCCGAGAAACTTGTGCCCGTTCACGTCTTCAGGCGCAGGGCCTTCGGATCCGTCCATTCCGCCGCCCATCGCGAGCTGCTTCTTCGCATCGGAAAGCTCCCGCTCGAGCCGCCGGCGCTCCTCGACCAACGCAGCGATTCGCGCCGGCACCTCGTCGGGCGCAGCCTTGAGCGTCGCTGCCGCTTCGCGCAGCTTCCCGTCGCGGTCGGAAAGCCACTTGCGCGCCGCTTCGCCGGTCAGCGCCTCGATCCGCCGGATCCCCGACGAAACCGCGCTTTCGCTGATGATCTCGAAGAGCTGGATGTCGCCGAGTGAACGAACATGCGTCCCGCCGCACAGCTCGACCGAGTAATCGTCATCGCTAAGGCGGCCCATTGAGAGAACTCGAACCTCGTCTCCGTACTTTTCGCCGAACAGGGCCATTGCCCCAGCGGAGATCGCATCGTCCTGGCTCATGAGCCGGGTCGAGACAGGCTCATTGGAGCGGATCTGAGCGTTCACTTCGGCCTCGAGAGCATCGATCTCATCGCGGGTCAGAGCTTTGTGGTGCGAGAAATCGAAGCGGAAATGGTCGGGCGCGACGAGGCTGCCTTTCTGCGAGACATGAGTCCCAAGTAGCCGCCGGAGGGCCGCGTGGAGCAGATGCGTTGCACTGTGATTGGCGCGGATCCGGTTGCGGCGCTTGCTGTCGACCCTCTGATGGACGGTGTCTCCAGGCAATAGCTCGCCAGCGACGACTTTGGTCCTCAGGGCATGAAGTTTTCCAAGCGGCTTGGATGTATCCTCAACATCGCCCTGGAACCCTTTGAGATTGGTCAGTGTCCCGCTGTCACCAACCTGGCCGCCGCTCTCCCCGTAGAAGGGGGTCTGATTGAGCAGCACTTCGACGGTCTCGCCGACCTCGGCACTCTTGGCGCGTTGACCATCCTTGACGATCGCGAGAACGACGCCTTCGCCCTCGTCGCCCGAATAGCCGGTGAATTCCGTCGCCCCATATTCCTCGGCAAGATCGAACCAGATCTCGTCGCTGGCCGTGGCTCCCGAACCCTTCCAGGCGGCGCGCGCCTTTGCCTTCTGATCGGCCATTGCGCTGTCGAAACCCCCGCGGTCGACCTCGAGACCGCGCGAGCGGAGCGCATCCTCTGTTAGGTCGTAGGGGAAACCGTAGGTGTCGTAGAGCTTGAACGCCGTCTCTCCGGCAAGCGTGCCTCCTTCCGGAAGCTCCGCGGTCGCCTCGTCGAGCAGCCTGAGACCGGTTTCCAGCGTTTGCCGGAAACGCGCCTCCTCTTGAAGGAGAGTAGCCTCGATCAGCGGCTGCGCCCGAACCAGCTCGGGATAGGCGGCCCCCATTTCGGCAACGAGCTCCGGCACCAGCCGCCACATCAGCGGCTCACTGGCGCCAAGCAAATGGGCATGCCGCATTGCGCGGCGCATAATCCGTCGAAGAACATATCCCCTGCCCTCGTTCGCAGGCAGAACGCCGTCGGCGACGAGGAAACCGCTCGCACGGAGATGATCGGCGATCACACGGTGGCTTGCCCGGTTCTCGCCCTCGGCCCTTGTCTTGGTGAGTTCCTCGCTGGCGTGAATGAGCGCCTTGAACGTGTCCGTATCGTAATTGTCGTGCACGCCCTGAAGCACGGCCGAGACTCGCTCGAGCCCCATTCCGGTATCGATGCTTTTGCTCGGCAGCTCGGATACGATCTCATTTGCCGCCTGCTCGTATTGCATGAAGACGAGATTCCAGATCTCGACAAACCGGTCGCCATCCTCGTCGGGGCTTCCCGGCGGGCCGCCTGGAAGATGATCGCCATGATCATAGAAGATTTCCGAGCAGGGTCCGCAGGGGCCATCGTCGCCCATGGCCCAGAAATTGTCTTTGGTCGGAATTTTGATGATGCGGCTTTCCGGAAGCCCCGAAATCTTTTTCCAGAGCTCGAACGCCTCGTCATCGGTATGATAGACGGTGGCCGTCAGTCGGTCCGGCTCCAGGCCCCATTCCGTGGTGATCAGGTTCCATGCAAGCTCGATCGCGCGGTCCTTGAAATAGTCTCCGAACGAGAAATTCCCGAGCATCTCGAAAAAGGTATGGTGCCGGGCCGTGTAACCGACATTGTCGAGATCGTTGTGCTTGCCGCCGGCTCGAACGCATTTCTGCGAGCTCGTGGCCTGGCTGTACGGACGCGACTCAAGGCCGGTGAACACATTCTTGAATGGGACCATTCCGGCGTTGACAAACATTAATGTGGGATCGTTGTGCGGAACGAGCGGGGCCGAAGCGACGCGCGCATGACCATTCCTCTCGAAAAAATCGAGAAATGAGCGGCGGATGTCGTTCATCGATGTCATGTCACGGCGATGTAAATGTTGTGCTGCAGTGCGGCAAGGAGCCCGGCTTCGCCTTGACCGTCACAAAAGGGTAACGTGGAAGCGCAAATCAGCGGCGGGGGAGTGACTGTCGATGATGCGTTCCTTTTCAAACCTTGCCCATGTCGTGAACCTCAAGAGCGGGATTATCAGCCTCCTCGCCGTCTTTGCGACCTGGCTGTGCCTCAGACTCGACATCAAGGCCGATTTCCCGCTGACCCTGATCGCTACGGCAATCGTCTTCCCGATCGTCTTCTCGATCAGCACCGCCTACAACCGGCGAGAGAGAGCGCTCGAGGAATATGGCGCGATAAAGGCCTGCGGGCGCTCGCTTTACATCGCTTCGCGCGACTGGGTCTCGGAACCCGACGAGCAGCGGGACGCCGAGTTGAAATCCGCGCTCTTCGAGCTGCTCGCCGCCTGCAGGGACCTGTTCATGAGCCCGCTCGGCCAAGGGCAGGACCATGAGAGCCGGGTCTACCAGGCGTTCGATCGGCTATCCAAATTCGTCACTGAGATGCGCGACGCGCATCTCGCTCCGACCGAATGCTCGCGTCTCAACCAATATATCGGACGAATGATCACCGCCTTCGAGAATGAAAAGAGCATCTATGACTATCGGACGCCGCGGGCGCTGCGCGCGTTCAGCGACTTTTTCATCCTCCTCCTGCCGATCCTCTACGGACCCTATTTCGCCTACCAGGCGACTCAGTTCAGCAAGACACTTTTCTTCGTCATGCCCGTGCTTTTTGCGCTCATCCTTGTTGGTCTTGCCAACATTCAGGACGAGCTGGAGAATCCGTTCGACCAGATCGGAGTCGACGACGTCGCGATCGATCCTGACCGGTTCATCGCCTCGCTCGACCTGGGGCTGACTTCTGCTGACGGGCCGTTAGGGAGGGGCGATGGCGAAACGACGCTCGAACATTCCGACCTACAAGCGCAGGAGGCCGCGCTCGATCGTTAGGCGTCTTGGCGGCTGGATCATCAAATTCATCCTGGCCCTCGTTCTCCTTTCTGTCCTGTGGGTCCTCGCCTACCGCTTCATCAACCCCCCGATCACCATCAACATGATCGGCGACCTCATCCACGGACGCGGTGCTCACAAGGAATGGATGCCGATCGGCGAGATCGATCGCGACATGGTCCGAGCATCCATCGCTGCCGAAGACAGCAAGTTCTGCAGCCACCACGGCTTCGATGTCGAAGCCATTGAAAATGCGATGATCCGCAATGCTTCTGGAGGTCGGATCCGGGGCGGATCAACGATCAGCCAGCAGACCGCGAAGAACACGTTCCTGTGGAACGGCGGGGGTTATCCAAGAAAGGCGGCGGAAGCCTGGTTCACCTTCCTGATCGAACATCTGTGGGGCAAGAAGCGGATCATGGAGGTCTACCTCAACCTCGCCGAGACGGGGATCGGGACCTACGGAGTAAACGCGGGCTCGCAGCGTTATTTCGGGCACGACGCAAGCGCGATGAGCCCAATCGAGGCTGCGCGCATCGCCGCCATTTACCCCCTGCCGAAGAAGCGGGGCGCGATCGCCCCCGAGGGCTTCACGAGGCGCTATGGCAATACGATCGCGGCGCGAATCCCGATTGTCGCGAACAACGGTCTCGACGCCTGCATCTACAAGGGCACGACGGCGCCGGTGAACAAGGCGCCCCCGACGGTTGCAAAGCAGGCACGGCCAGAGCCGGGGCAGGAATATGAAAGCTCAAGGCCGCTTCCGCCGATCGAAAACGGCGCGGCAGAGCCGCCCCCGGCAGTCAATGAGCCGGCCAAGCCGCAATCGCAGGCCCCATCTTCGAACGAGGCAGCCTCGCCAACCCAGCAGCCGGAAACCAATCAGCTCTGAAGCTTGGGCCAAAATCGCGGGTCATCGCCTAGGGTCCTCGCAACGACGCAAGAGCCGGAACGGCGCCCCTTGGCTGACCGTTGGTTCGTGGTTCCAGCCTAGGAGGAAAATATGGCTACGCGTACCCAGAGCGCCACCTCGAATCGCAGCAACTCGAACCGTTCCAGGAACCGCGGCGGGGGTAGCCCAAGCGCCTTTTCATGGGGTGAAGGCGCCGGGCCGATCATTGCCGCGGCGTTGGGCGGGGCGGCGATCGGTTTCGCAGCAAACTATGGCCGTAAGGCGCTTCAACAGGGGATCGAAGCCTCGATCGGCGATTGGGACGAAATCCTCGCCTCTGAGCATGATGCGGCCCTGGCGCTGTTCGACCGGATTCTCGAGACCGACGACAGCCAGACATTCAAGCGCAAGATGCTTTTCATGAAGCTTAGCCACGCGCTCGACAAACATTCTCATGCCGAAGAGATGGTGGTCTATCCAGCGCTTCGCGGCGATGATTCCGCTGTCGATGCAGACCATCTCGAAAGCGAGCACGGATACATCAAGACTTTTATATTCGATCTCAATGAGATGGGTCCGGCTTCTCCCAACTGGCTGAAGACGGTGCGCGACTTTCGCCAGCTCGTCGCGGAACATGCTCAGATGGAGGAGGAGCAGGTTTTCCCGAAGTTCAAGGGAGACATGAGCGAGGATGAAAACGCGCGCATCACGAGCCTCGTGAACCGCGACGGATTCTGGATGGCCTAGCCCACAAGGGCGAGCTTGGGCGGTTCCTGAATTGACAGATCGACATTGCCCTCGCCGACAATGCGCTCGATCCGGGCAGCAAGTTCCTCATCGAGCGCATAGTCACGACCCGCCACGACCACGGCGTCCCCACCCTCAGCTAGCGGCATGGCAAATCTCACCAGGCCGTTGGAGGCCCGCTCACTCAATTCGGGAACAATCCGAGAAATGGTTGAGCCGTCCCTGACTCGAATGGTCAGCTGCAGCCGGCTTCGCCGGGCAAGCTCCGCAAGCGGCTGGACGCGCTTGATCGTGACGCGGGGTGCTTCGTCGCCGGCGCGCCGGTCAAGTTCAACGGTCAGAAGTCCGCACTGCCCCGCCTTGGCGATCGCCTCGAGCGCGACTGTCGCTTCCTCATCGAACGCGGTCGCCAGGAACTGGCCGGAGCTGTCGCTGAGTGTCGCCATCATGTAACGACGGCCCTTTGCTGAGGTCCGCCAGCGCGTTTCCTCGATCAGCCCGGCCATCGTCACACCGACGCGCTCGCCATCGGCAATTCGGACGTCGGCGAGGTCGGCGAAGGTCTTGACCTTGTGGGCGGCGAGCAGATGTCGGGCAGAATCAACGGGATGGGTCGAAAAGTAGAAGCCGAATGCCTCCCGCTCGACTGCCATCCTTTGAGCAAGAGTCCATGAAGCATCGCGCGGGAGGCGGATCGGAGCAGCTTCCGCCGAATTGACTCCGAACAGTCCTGCCTGCCCGGTTTCGCGCTGCTCGCAGGCGCTCGAGGCATGGGCAAGGATAGTCTCGGCGCCTGCAAATACGGCCGCCCGCTCCGGCTTGATGCTATCGAACGCACCGGAACCCGCCAGGCTTTCGAGTTGGCGTCGATTGATGAGACGCGGATCAATCCGCGCGGCAAAGTCCTCAAGATTCTGGAACGGCCCAACCCTTTCGCGCTCCTCGACGAGCCCCTCCATGGCTTTTTCCCCGACACCCTTGAGCGCGCCGAGCGCGTAGCGGACAGCACCGTCCTCGACGGTGAAGGACGCGCCGCTCAAATTGACGTCCGGAGGCAGGCAGCTGATTGCACCGCGGCGCATATCCTCAACGAACATCGAAAGCTTGTCGGTAAGCGCGATGTCGAAGCTCATCGAGGCCGCATAGAATTCGGCGCGGTGGTGGGCCTTGAGCCACGCCGTCTGATAGGTGAGCAGGGCGTATGCGGCCGCGTGGCTCTTGTTGAAACCGTAGCCTGCGAATTTGTCGATCAAATCGAACAGTTCGTTGGCCTTCGCCTCCGAAATTGAATTGTGCTCGGCGCAGCCCTTGACGAACGTCGCTCGCTGATCGTCCATTTCCGACTTGATCTTCTTGCCCATGGCACGGCGCAGCAGGTCTGCGCTGCCGAGCGAATAGCCCGCGAGAAGCTGAGCCGCCTGCATCACCTGTTCCTGGTAGACGAAGATCCCGTAAGTCTCCTTGAGAATGCTCTCGAGGCGGGGATGCGGATATTCGATCTGCTCCTCGCCGTTCTTGCGCCGACCAAACATCGGAATGTTGTCCATCGGCCCCGGCCGATAGAGCGCGTTCAGCGCGATGATGTCCTCGAACACGGTTGGCCTTACCGCGGAGAGCGTGCGTCGCATGCCTTCGGATTCGACCTGGAAAACGCCGACGGTGTCGCCGCGCTGAAGAAGCTCGAACACTTCGGGATCGTCCCACGGCAGGCTACTGAAATCGACATCGATGCCCTGTTCCGCCAGCAGGCGCTGTCCCTCGCGAAGCACGGACAGGGTTTTAAGACCCAGGAAATCGAACTTCACCAGCCCGGCCGCCTCGACATATTTCATGTCGAACTGGGTCACCGGAGTTTCGGAGCGAGGATCGCGGTAGAGCGGAAGCAGTTCGTCGAGTGGACGATCGCCGATCACCACTCCGGCTGCGTGAGTCGAAGCGTGGCGTGGTAATCCCTCCAGCTTCATCGCGAGATCGAACAGCCGCCTTACGTCAGGATCCCCGTCATATTCGGATTTGACCTCGGAAACGCCATTGAGTGACCGATCGAGCGTCCAGGGATCGGTTGGATGGTTTGGAATGAGCTTCGCAAGCCGGTCGACCTGTCCATAGGGCATCTGCAGGACCCGGCCGGTGTCCTTCAGGACCGCGCGCGCCTTGAGCCGTCCGAAGGTGATGATCTGCGCAACTCTGTCGCGTCCGTACTTTCGCTGTACGTAGGCGATGACCTTGTCGCGATGCGTTTCGCAAAAGTCGACGTCGAAGTCCGGCATCGACACGCGTTCCGGGTTGAGGAAGCGCTCGAACAGCAGTCCGAGCGCGATCGGATCGAGATCGGTGATGGTAAGCGCCCAGGCGACAACCGATCCGGCCCCCGAGCCGCGGCCTGGTCCGACAGGAATGTCGTTTGCTTTTGCCCATTTGATGAAATCAGCGACGATCAGGAAGTAGCCGGCAAATCCCATTCCGGTGATGATTCCCAGCTCGTATTCCAGTCGTTCCCGGTAGAGGAGCCGCTCCTCCTCGGGGCGGCCCGAGACCCGCTTTTCGAGTCCGGCGATCGCATCGGAACGGAGCTGTTCGTCCTCGTCTTGTCCAAGCCTTGGAAGAATCGGTTTCCGGTTCGGCGCCGCGACCGCGCAGCGCTGGGCAATGACCGAAGTGTTGGCGAGGGCCTCCGGCAGGTCGGCGAACAATTGCGCGATGGTCTGTCCATCCTTGAGCCAGGTCTCGGGCGAGGAGCTCTTGCGGTCGGCGCTCTCGATGTAGGCTGAGTTCGCAATGCACAGCATCGCATCGTGTGCGGCATGGAAGGACGGATCAACGTAAGTTGCTGGGTTGGTCGCCACGAGAGGAAGATCGCGCGCATAGGCGAACTCGAGCAGCGCTTCCTCGGCGGCTTCTTCGACTGGCTCGCGGCGCCTCGTGATCTCGACGTAGAGCCGACCAGGAAAAAGGGATTGAAGCCGATCGAGATAGGCTTCCGCTTTGGGACGCTGTCCGGCCGCGATGAGTCGGGCGAGCGCACCTTCGGATCCAGCGGTAAGCGCAATCAGTCCCTCGCTCAGGCCCTCGAGCTTTGCGAACGGAACGTGAGGCTCCTCTTCAACCGGACGGTCAAGGTGCGCCGAGGAAACGAGCTTGCAGAGATTTGCATAACCAAGCTCGTCCTTCGCCAGCAGCACCAGCCAGTCGATTCCGCTTTCGCCTCCGAGCTCCGGCGGCCGAGCCAAAGCGAGCATGCTTCCGACGATCGGCTGCACGCCCTTGGCTATGCAAGCGTCGCTGAACGGCATGACTCCATAAAGTCCGTTCCGGTCGGTGACGGCGACAGCCGGAAAGCCGAGCATGGCCGCCCTCGCCGCGATCGTCTTGGGCTCCATCGCGCTTTCGAGCATGGTGAAGGACGAAAGGACACGAAGCGGGACGTAAGGCTGATTCACGGTAGGGCTATGTTATTTTCTGCAGCGGCGGGGACAAGGAAGCCGCCCGACTTATCCACGATTATCGCGGCGGCTGCCAGCGTCCTTCCATGATGTCCCGGATCTCGCGCATGCGCCCGACATAGGCCTCGCCGATACAGGTCCGGTTGGGGCATCGGTCGCGGTATTCCATGAACCGGTCGCGCGTCCTTCTCAGCAGCTCCTTCTGCTCGGGCGATGCTCCCGACATCGCGCTCACATATTGGCTGGCCATATTGCGGTCGAGCGCGGCGAGACCAGCGTTCGAGCAGACGGTAATCTGTCCTTTCGAATGGGCCTTGGCACAATCGAAACTCGGATGACCGTTCGAGGAGGTCTGACCGGTTGGAAGTGTCGGCTGCGGCTGCTGAGGGGACTGAGGCGGCGTTCCTTCCGAGGGATTGGGCGCCGTGCCATTCAGCTCCGCAGGCGCGCCCTGCCCTGCCGCTGGAGCCGCCGGTGCAGGTTGATTGAGTCGCTCGAGGGTCGCGAGCGGCGCGACGATGGATTCGGCGTTGCGCAAAACAACGACATCGCCGCTCCCGTCAGCAGCGGGCTGAACGGTATAATCGACATCGGCGGTGAGCGTCTGCCGACCGCCTACAATTCCGACTCCGGGCGGGAGATCGAGCGAAACCGAGCCCGAGCAGTTGACGGCTCCGGTGGAATTATCCTGGCTCTCCATCACTGGATTTTCCATGCGCACCACGGCGAACCCGGAAAGTTGATCGAAGGCGGCCTGATCGCTTCCACGCAGTTGGGCCGCACGGCGGAAGAGTTCTCGCTTGATGAGATCATAGGTCCGATTGCTTGCACATCGCTTCTCGGGCGACGGGGCCTTCGTTTGCTGCTCGCTTTGAGCCACTTCGTTCTGGCTTAATTTGTCCTGATCCGAGCTCCGCATGGCCGCAAAATAGGCGACCACCAGCACCAGGACGACAAGGCCGCCGACTAGGCCGAGCGTAGTCCAATTCGGTGTACGCACGGAGCGTCGAACGTCGCTGCCGCGCTCGGGCTCCATTATTCGAGGCGTCCTTCGCGCAGTCGGACGACTCGGTCCATCTTTGCGGCGAGCCGCTCGTTGTGGGTGGCGACGAGGGCAGCGCTACCCTCGCCCCGGACAAGGTTCAGGAACTCACCGAGAACGGCGTCCGCGGTATGTTCATCAAGATTGCCCGTCGGTTCGTCCGCAAGCACCAGCGGCGGTTTGTTGGCCAGCGCGCGAGCAACTGCAACGCGCTGTTGCTCACCGCCTGAGAGCTTTGAAGGACGATGATCCAGCCGGTCCGACAGTCCGAGTGCGCCGAGCAACTGCTGGGCTCGTTCGCGGGCCGGCTGCGGTTCTGCGCCGCGGACGAGCTGGGGAAGAACCACGTTCTCGACTGCGTTGAACTCGGGCAGAAGGTGATGAAATTGATAGACGAAACCGAGCAGGTCCCTGCGCAGGCGCGTTCGGCCTTCATCGCCCAGTTCGGCAGCTTCCTCGCCCTGAAGCCGGATGGAGCCCTCGAAGCCGCCCTCGAGCAATCCGACGGCCTGAAGAAGTGTCGACTTGCCCGAACCGGAGGGACCGAGGAGAGCGACGATCTCGCCCCTTTCGACCGCGAGGTCGATCCCGCGAAGGACCTCGATGGTCACGTCACCCTGAGTGAAGCTGCGTCTCAGGCCCCGGGTCACGAGAACCGGCTCACTCATAACGAAGGACCTGCACCGGGTCGGTGCTCGCCGCTTTGTAGGCGGGATAGAGAGTCGCGAGGAATGAGAGAATGAGCGCGGTCAGGACGATCACGGTGACCTCATAAGGATTGGTCTTCGCCGGTAGATCCGTCAGAAAGCGAACCGAGGGGTCCCACAAATTCTCGCCCGTGATCGCCTGGATGAAGTCGACCACGTTCTGCCTGAAATAGAGGAAGATTGCGCCAAGGATGATCCCAGCGATGATGCCCAGCGAGCCGATCGTCATCCCGACGGTCACGAACACCTTCATCATCCCGCGGCGGCTGGCGCCCATGGTGCGCAGGATGGCGATGTCCCTGGTCTTGGCGCGAACCAGCATGATCAGCGAGGAAAGAATGTTGAACACTGCAACGAGAACGATGAGCGAGAGAACGACGAACATCGCAACCCGCTCGACCTCGAGAGCCTGAAACAAGGCCGAGTTCATCTGCCTCCAGTCGGTGAGCATGCCTTTGCCTTGGACCAGCTTCTGAAGCGGCGCGAGGATCTCCTGGACCTTGTCGGGATTGTTGGTCTCGATCTCGATCATTCCGACCTGGTCGCCCATCAGAAGCAATTGCTGGGCGTCCTGCATCGGCATCAGCACGAAGGCCTTGTCATAGTCATAGACACCGATTTCGAAGATCGCTCCCACCGTATAGGTGACCTCGCGGGGGACCGTTCCGACCACCGTTGAACGGCCTTCCGGGTTCCACAGAGTGATCTGGCTCCCGGGATAGGCTCCGAGTGCGTCAGCCAATCGAGAACCGAGCGCAACGCGGTTGCTCCCAGGGGTGATCGAACGAATGTCGCCGGCAAGGATGTTGGAGGTAATCGTACGGTTGCCGCGAATATCTTCAACGCGCATTCCCCGCACGATCACGCCCTCGAAGCGACCGTTGGCCGTAGCCATCAGCGGCGTTTCAATGAGCGGCACGGCAGAAGTGACGCCCGGCGTCTGTTTCGCAGCAACCGCAATCTGTTGCCAATCCGGGAGACGTCCCTGGTAGCCGACCACCTCGGCGTGACCATTGAGGCCGACAATCTTGTCGAACAGCTCGGCGCGGAAGCCGTTCATCACGCTCATCACGATGATGAGCGCTGCAACTCCCAGTGCGACCGCTATCAGGCTGATGCTCGCGACGAGGAAGATAAAGCCCTCGCCCTTGCCGGGCAGGAGATAGCGGCGGGCGAGCATGCGCTCGGCGCGGTTGAGAATCATTCCGTGAGTCTCGCGAATGCCGATTCCAGACTCAATTCCTCTCGCTGACCTGTAGAACGCCGCTTCAATTCCACGGTGCCGTTCGCAATTCCGCGCGGACCGACAACGACCTGCCAGGGCAATCCGATCAGATCCATCGAGCCGAGCTTCACGCCGCCGCGCTCGTCGCGGTCGTCGTACAGAGTCTCCACACCCGCCCTCGTCAGCTGTGCGTAGAGCGAATCGGCGGCGGTCACGCTCGGCTCGTCATCCGATCGCATCGTAACGATACCGACGCGCCACGGCGCCACGGGCTCGGGCCAAATGATTCCCGCTTCGTCATGGCTCGCCTCGATGATCGCTCCGACGAGCCGCGACACGCCGACTCCATAGCTCCCCATCATCGGGGTCACAGCTGTTCCGTCACGTCCAGAAACCTTGAGGCCCATCGAGGCGGAATATTTGTCGCCGAAATAGAAAATGTGGCCGACTTCGATTCCCCTTCCAGTCCGTTGTTTGTCCGTCGGAACGAGGTCCCATCTGGCAACGTCATGGGTTTCGTCGGTCGCAGCATAGGTCGAGCTCACGCGGTCGAAGAGGCTCTCTAATCCAGCCTCATCACCGTAGTTCAGGTCCGACTGGTGCCAGTCGAAATCCTCGAAAGCTGCATCGTAGAAAACTTCGCTCTCGCCGGTTGGGGCAAGGACGATGAATTCGTGGCTGAGATCGCCGCCGATCGGGCCCGAGTCAGCCTTCATCGGCACGGCCTGAATCCCCATTCGCTGGAAGGTCCGCAGATAGGCGAGCATCTGCGTATAATAGCTCTGTCTGGCACCGGCCTCATCGAGATCGAAGCTGTAGGCGTCCTTCATCAGGAACTCGCGGCCGCGCATCACTCCGAACCGCGGGCGAACCTCGTCACGAAACTTCCACTGGATGTGATAAAGAGTGCGCGGGAGATCGCGGTAGCTCTTCACTTCGTCGCGGAAGAGCATCGTGATCATTTCTTCGTTGGTTGGCCCGTAGAGCATCTCGCGATCGTGCCGGTCACGAATTCTCAGCATCTCGGGGCCGTAAGCTTCGTAGCGCCCGCTCTCCCGCCACAGCTCGGCGGACTGAAGGGTCGGCATCAGCATTTCCTGAGCGCCAGCGCGGTTCTGTTCCTCGCGAACGATCTGCTCAATCTTCTCCAGAACCCGGAAGCCGAGGGGCAGCCAAGCGTAGATTCCGGCCGCAGTCTGGCGTACCAACCCGGCGCGCAGCATCAGTTTGTGACTGACGATCTGGGCGTCGGCGGGACTCTCCTTGAGAACCGGCAGGAAGGCTCGGGACCAGCGCATGGGGCCGCGCTGTAGGGTCGCAACCAGAGACGCGCAACCGGACCGGCCCTGACTTTCGACATGTGGCAGCCCCGACACAGGCGGCGCACAAAAACAACCTGTATCAATTTCACAGCTGACAGCCAGCCGGCGCCGCCCTAGTCACGTGGCGTCCGAACACGTGACCCTTGGGTCTGGTTCGGGTGCGGCGAGATGACGCGAACGACGCTCGTACTGGGGAACGAGCCGATCGCGGCCTGGGGACACTCGTCGCCACGCATCCAAGGGGGCTGACGAGCAATCGTCACGCACGACGCCCGGATCGCTGGTCGATCCGGGCGTTTGCTTTGGGCCGTGGCATTCCTACAACCGCGTCCATGATGGACGACCGGAAAAGGAAACAGTTCGATCCGCGCTCGCCCGTTCAACCGGGACGAAGCTCGGCGCCCTACTTTCTCGTGGCGATCATCGCTGCCGTGATGATCTTGGCCGCTCAGCGATATTCAGTCTTGCATCCGGGATCGCCGGCGGTCCGATCGCGCCAGTTTCCCGCGACGGCTCCTTCGAAGTCCAGGATGCCTGCGTCATCGGCTCGGGACATCCGGACAGTTTTCAGCGCAGATGACTATCCCGCAAGCGCCCGGGCGAGCGGCGAGGAAGGAACGGTGCAGGCCAAGCTGTCAGTCGATGCAAGCGGCCGTGTGATGGACTGCTGGATCCTGCACAGCAGCGGTCACCGCTCACTCGACGGTGCGACTTGCAACATTCTAAGGCAGCGCGCGCGCTTCGCGCCGGCCCGAAATGGCGAGGGAAAAGCCGTCCCTTCCGTGGTCGTCACGCCGCCCGTTAGATGGCAATTGGAAGGTTAGAGGCGGCTCTCTTTGTATCGGTGCGCCTTTGTTGTAGGGAACGCTCTGCATCGGCGGGGCGCATGCGTCCTGCCGCGCAAAATTTGATCGGCAAGGAGGATCCCATGTCCAGCGACCTCATGTGGAATCTTATCGGGCTGCTAGGCTTCGTGGGACTGATCGGTCTCCTGCCGCAGCACGAGGACGACAGCTACCATCCATCATCGTTCGACGACTAAAAACGAGATCAACAGGAGGCACTTTAATGAGGTTCACGCGATCCCTGGTTTTGGCCGGCGTTCTGTTCATCGCAGCCCCAGCCGCTGCGCAGGACAATGCTGCCACCCCAGCCAATGCGGCGGACAATACTGCAGTCGACGCAAATTCGGCCAACGTCGCATCGCCCATAAATGGCCCTGCAGTGGATCAGAACGCCGCAGCGGCCGCACCGGCGCCTGCCGCGAACTCTGCCCCGCCGCCCGAAGAAGAGCATCATGGCTTCCCGTTCGGAGTTCTCGGGGTGATCGGGCTCCTTGGCCTGTTCGGCGTGAGGAAGGTGAAGGGCTGACCGAAAAGAGATCTCTGCCGCTTCGGGTCGATCCCGGAGCATCGGGATGAGCGAAGAGAAGAGACGGCCCTCCACGATCGTGATCGAAGGCGGGCGTCGCAAGGAGTGGCGGGGCGCGCTCGTCAATGTTCCAATTGAGCGCGCCTCTACCCTCCTGTTCGATAGCGTCGCGGAGCTTGAGGGAAACCGGCCCAAGCTCGGCACCTACCGCTACGGTTTGCAGGGCACTGCTACCCAATGGGCGCTGGCCGAAGGCCTCACGGAACTTGAGCCCGGTGCCGCTGGGACCGCACTCTATTGCTCGGGCCTCGCGGCGATCGCCGTCCCGCTCCTTGCCGTCCTTCAGTCCGGGGACGAGCTTTTGGTGCCCGATAGCGTTTACGGTCCCACCCGGCGTTTTTGCGATACCGTCTTGAAACGCTACGGAATTGCGACGCGCTACTACGATCCGCTGGTCGGAATCGGAATTGGCGAACTCTTATCGGCCGACACGAGCGCTATTCTTCTCGAAAGTCCTGGCTCGCTGACGATGGAAGTGCAGGATGTTCCCGGCATCGCGGAAGTCGCGCGTCGGAACGGGATCGTCACTCTGCTCGACAATACCTGGGCGACGCCCCTGCTCTTCCCGGCAATTGCTGCAGGTGTCGATATCACCGTCCTTGCGGGGACAAAATATGTCGGCGGCCATGCAGACGTTATGCTCGGAACGGCGACTGCGACCCCCGAGCATTACAACCAACTGCAGCAGATGAGCTGGGATTTCGGCCAGTGTGTTTCGCCCGATGATGCGTGGCTCGGCTCGCGGGGTCTGAGGACCATGGCGGTCCGACTGAAGAAGCACGAGGAAAGCGCGCTCAAGCTTGCCGAATGGCTGAAATCGCAAGCCCAGATCGGGATGGTCCTCCATCCGGCGCTTTCCGATTGCCCCGGGCACGAATTTTGGAAACGCGACTTCAAGGGCTCATCCGGACTCTTCTCCTTCGAACTCAAGGGCGTTGATGATTCCGGCCGGGCGGCGTTCGTGGACCGGCTCGAGCTTTTCGGAATCGGCTATAGCTGGGGCGGTTATGAGAGCCTCGCGATACCGGCGAACCCCTATCGTACATTGACCCGGGCGCCTGCTCACAACCTTGTCCGATTGCACATCGGTCTCGAAGATCCGCAGGATCTTATCGATGACATCGCCGCGTCCCTGCGGCTCATCGGAAGCTAGCGCCCGCGGACTCGAACTATCTCCAAGATCAGAAGAGAAATCAGCATCGCGAGGAAGGCCGCCGCAAGGATTCGAATGCGAAGCGCCGTCCTGTGCGTCTCCTGACGCTGTGCCTCGTCCTCCTCGGCTTTCCGCATTTGGCGTGCGCGGCGTTCGATCTCGCGATGCGCTCCGGCACCGGACTCGCCCGCGGCAAGCCCTCCGCGGACCATTTCTTGCAATTCGTTGTTAGAGCGATTTTCCCACCACTGCCGGGAATAAAGGCGCTCGACTTCGGCGACCTCGTTCATGCCCCGTCCCCCGAGGCTGGCACATAAGTCGATTTAACAGAAAATAAATGCCTAAGCGAGAGCATCCAATGTGCTTTGGGCGGATTTAATAATGCTGCAATGGTAGCGGAGGAGGGACTTGAACCCCCGACACGCGGATTATGATTCCGCTGCTCTAACCAGCTGAGCTACTCCGCCCCAGAGCTTGAGAAACGCCCACTGGAGGGCGCTGGGAGGCGCGGCATATAGGTGTGACGTTCGAGGCGGTCAACGCGAGGAACCGCTTAATGCTGCTGTCGTTGAGGCGGAAGGATGAAGAGGCTCTGATGGACCCGCTAACCCCCCTCGAAACGTTGTGCCGGATTGTCCTGCGCGCTCGCGAATACGAAGCGCAAACGGTCGATTATGCGGACGATGAAGACGCCGACGACGTCGACGACGAGCACGAGGGCACGCTCAGCGTTCTCGAGGACGACATCAATGACAGCGTCGAGGAAGAGCTCAAGTCCGTGTTCGAAGATCTTGGCGAAGATCAGCTCGCGGAAGTGATCGCTTTCTGCTGGGTCGGCCAAGGCACATATGAAGCGGCCGACTGGGATGAAGCGCTCGAAGAAGCCCAAACCATCGTTGGAGAGAGCGTCGAGGAAGCGATCAACGAACTGATGGATCAGCCCATGCTCGCTTCCGTGCTCGAATCCGGGCTTGCAACGTTCGATCTCAGTTGCGACGGAATTGGCGAGGTCACTTAATTCGGAACTTGTAAGCCCCGAGCCGCTCCCACGGTCCGCCGAGATAACGATTGAGCTCGAGCCCTGAAATTCCAAGCGCGCGCGGGCGAAATGTATTCTCCAGCGACTGCTTGAGCGTCCGTGCGAGCTTCGGGCTCACCTTGTTCTGGATGGTGATGTGCGGGCGCCAGCCCCCACGATCCTGAGCTCCAAGAAGGCCAAAGAGATCCCTGGCGAGCTCTTCGCGAATCTTATCCAGATCCGGCGAGACCACCCGAAAGGCGACCCCCCCGCCAAGATCCAACAGCCCTTCGATCGAGGCCATCGGAGCCGGTTGTTGAACGATCCGCGACAGCCGCGACCGAAGCTCCGTCTCGGCGGATGGCGGAAGTGTGTGGAAGATCGTGAGGTGCGGCGCCAACTGGTTGCGCTCGGGCGGATAATGAGCTGATCGCAGGCGCTCGAGCCACGAGAAATCGTCGGCCGCAATGATCGCGGTGATGATTATCGACCCGGCCATTCTTCCCTTTGAAGCTCGTCGAGGCTGTCGAACTGCTCGCGGGCGAGATGCGTTGCAACCTTGTCGGCCTCGACGTGGGCATCTACCCACGGGAGACGGCGCAGTCGCTCCCCAATTCCTGCCAGTCCACCTTCCGAAACGACAAGATAATCGAGCTTCCCGCTTCTGCAGCCGGCCATCGCTTCGATGCAATGGCCTACCTCCAGAGCGCCGCAGCAGACCGGTGCTCGGCTCAGCAGCGAGATCGGAAAGAGCGCTTCACCTGGCGTATGTTCGCTTGCTAGCGAGGCGGTGCGCGCGCCCTCCTCGACCCGCGCCTGGCGCCCCAGCCACCGCCACATTCCAAAAAGGTCAAGCGCGGTGAGGATGACATTGGTCCACATCAGCGCCGGCTCGTGGCTGAGGAAGCCAACACCAACCCAGCAAAGGGCCCCGACGGTGAAAACCGCGAAACCCAGCCCGGTTACTCTCGAGCCGAGGTTCGACGCTGTCATGAATGCCGCCAGGACGGTCGCGGCCGTCGCGGCCCAGGAGATCGTATCAGCCATGGCCGCCGAACCATTGTCCCTGCGGGATGGATCCGTTGTCGAGCCGTCCCGGCTCGCGACACCAATTTGGATCTCGCGCTCGAAAGCCGCGTCAGATCTCAACCTGGCTTCCGAGCTCGACCACTCGGTTCGTTGGAAGCTTGAAAAACTCCATCGCGCTTTCGGCGTTGCGAAGCATCCAGGCGAAGAGTTTTTCGCGCCAAATCGCCATGCCCGGCCGAGACGAGGGTAGAAGGGTCTGACGCGCAAGGAAGAAGCTCGTGTCCATCATCTTGCACTGCGGGCCAATATCCTTGAGCTGCGCAAGCGCAGCGGGAACGTTGATCTCCTCCATGAATCCGTATCGAAGGACGACCCGGAAGAAGCCGGCGCCGTAATCCTTCGTCTCGAGCCTCTTTTCGTCCGGCACATAGGGAACGTCTTCGATTCTGACGGTGAGCAGGACCACGCGCTCGTGAAGCACCTTGTTGTGCTTGAGGTTGTGGAGAAGCGCGTGGGGAACGCCGCTTGCCGAGCTTGTCATGAAGACGGCCGTTCCCGGGACCCGAGCAGCGCTTGGCGCCGCCGACTTGATGAAGATCTCCATCGGCAGGCTCGCTTCGTTCATCCGTGCGATCATCAGCTGCCGCCCCTTCGCCCATGTGGTGAGGAAGGTGAAAGCGATCGCCCCAACAAGCAGCGGGAACCAGCCCCCGGCCGGGATCTTGGTCAAATTCGAGCTGAAGTAGCCAAGGTCGACGGCGAAGAAGATCGCCAGGAGCGCCACGCTCAGATACCGGTTCCACTTCCACATCGTGATCAGGACGACGGCGATGAGAACCGTATCGATCGACATCGCGCCGGTCACCGCGATTCCGTAAGCCGCCGCCAGGTTCGAGGACGAGCGGAAGGTGATGACGAGAATCAGCACCATGATCATCAGCGCCCAGTTTACGACCGGGATGTAGATCTGACCGGCAGCGCTTTCGCTCGTGTGCGTGATCCTCAGCCTTGGAACGAAGCCAAGCTGGATCGCCTGCTGGGTCACTGAAAATGCGCCCGAGATCACCGCCTGGCTCGCGATGATCGATGCGAGCGTGGCGAGAATCACCAGCGGCAGTCTGAAAGCGTCCGAAGCGAGATAGAAGAACGGGTCCTTCACCTCGGTTGCAACCTGGTGGGGGGAAAGCGACAGGAGCATCGCCCCCTGCCCCATGTAGTTCAGCAATAGTGCCGGAAGGACGAAGTAAAGCCACGCCACCTTGATAGGGCGCCGCCCGAAATGCCCCATGTCGGCATAAAGGGCTTCGGCGCCGGTCAGCGCGAGGACCACCGATCCCATCGCCAAGAATGCTCGAAGTGGCTCAGTTACGAAAAAACCCACCGCGTTTGCGGGGTTGATCATCGCCAGGATGACACCCGGCTCATCCATGATGTGAATGACGCCGAGAAAGGCGAGGACACCAAAGTAGACGAGCATAACAGGTCCGAACATTGCCCCGACGCGGGCCGTCCCGCGGGCCTGGATCGCGAACAGGCCGACGAGGATGATGACGGCAGATGGAATCACGAAGGGCGCAAAGCCCCGTTGCACCGTGGTGAGACCCTCAACGGCGGAGAGAACGGTCACCGCCGGAGTAATCATGCTGTCGCCGTAGAAGAGAGCAGTTGCAAACACGCCGAGCATGACGATTCCGCTTGCCCATTTTTTCTTGCCGCCGATCGATCGGTTGATGAGCGCAAGAAGAGCGAGGCTGCCGCCCTCCCCCTTGTTGTCTGCTCGCATGATGATCGTGACATATTTGAGCGTGACGACGATCATCATCGACCAGAAGATCATCGAAAGCACCGCGTGAATATGGAACTGGTCGGGTGTCAGCGGGTGATGCCCCGCGAAGGTTTCGCGGAACGAGTAGATCGGCGAGGTGCCGATGTCGCCGAAAACCACTCCGACCGCGCCAAGGGCCAATTTGTACAGCGGCCCCTGGGCATGCCCGTGGGCAATGTCCTGAGGCGCCTCGGCTTCGGCGGCTCCAGTTGCGGTGATGCTCATGTGTTGAGGTTCAAACTCGACAGACTGCGGCTTCGCATCCCCTGGGCCGCAAGCGAGATCCTCGTCACGGGTGCGCTCCACTAGCATTGCCGTTCGGACCCCGCAATCGCAGGGGACACCGGCGAAAAGCGCGTCTATAGGCCCGCCCAACCATCAAGCGGAGCGAACGAATAGATGCGCATCGGAGTGCCAAAGGAAATCAAGGTCCACGAATATCGCGTCGGACTGACACCCGCCTCGGTGGCGGAACTCGCTGCGCACGGCCATGAGGTTTTCGTCGAAACCAAGGCCGGTCAGGGTATCGACTGTCCGGATAACGCCTATGAAAAGGCTGGTGCGAAGATCCTCCCGGACGCCAAGTCGGTGTTTGATTCGGCTGACATGATCGTCAAGGTGAAGGAGCCTCAACCGCAGGAAATCGAAATGCTGCGGCCAGGCCAAATTCTTTTACCTACCTGCATCTTGCCGCCGACAAGGAGCAGGCGCTGGGATTGATGAGATCCGGCGCGATATGCATCGCTTACGAGACCGTGACCGCTCGAAATGGCTCACTTCCACTGCTGAAGCCGATGAGCGAAGTCGCAGGGCGGATGTCGGTTCAGGTCGGAGCCCATTATCTCGAGAAGGAACAGGGCGGCCGAGGCGTCCTGCTCGGCGGAGTTCCTGGAGTTGCACCCGCCAAGGTCGCGATTCTCGGCGGCGGAGTGTCGGGCGTGAACGCTGCGCAGATGGCGACCGGGATGCGCGCGGACGTTACCATCTACGACATCAGCAATGATCGTCTCGCCGAACTCGACATGTTCTTCTCGAGCCAGATCAAGACGGCTTATGCCTCGCGCGCGGCCATCGCGAGCGCTGTCAAGGAGGCGGAACTGGTGATCGGCGCCGTTCTCGTTCCGGGCGCCGCTGCGCCAAAGCTGGTCACTCGAGAGATGCTGAAGACGATGAAGCGCGGCAGTGTGCTCGTCGATATTGCCATCGACCAGGGCGGGTGCTTCGAGACGTCGCATCCGACAACGCACGCGGACCCGGTCTACGAAGTCGACGGAATCATCCATTATTGCGTCGCCAACATGCCCGGAGCGGTCGCCAGGACCAGCGCCTTCGCGCTCAACAACGCGACTCTCCCCTTCGCTCTGAAGATCGCCAATCTCGGCGCGCAAGAGGCAATGCGGGAGGATCCGCACCTCGCCAACGGGCTCAACGTTTCGGATGGAAAGATCCGTCACGAGGCGGTCGCAGAAGCACTCGAACTCCCGTTCGAGCCCGTCGCCGCCTAGCGGCTAGGAGGCGTCGTCGGCGTGCTGAGTGCTGCGACACCCTGCTCGACCAACGGGCGCCAGCTTGCATCCTTGGGCGCAGTTGCGAGAATATTTCGCCATAACTTGAGCGCTTCGGGGCGGTCGCCGGATCGAGCGAGCGCAAGACCATAGAAGAAGGGCGCCGCCGGATGTCCCGGTGCCGTTTGCTCCGCTCGCCGATAGGCGAGCTCTGCCGCCGGAGTCATTCCCCTAGCGTGGTCGACGAGCGCGTTACCAAGACCGATCCACAGCTGCGGATCACCGGGATAGCGCTTCACCGCATTTTCGAGGATCCCGACCGAATCTTCGCTTTGGCCGTCGCGGGCCAGAGCTTCGGATATGCGCAGCCATGATTCGGCAGGAGTGAAGTCTCCAAAAAAGGCGTGCCGGGCTTCGGTCAGCGGAAAGATGTCGTGAGCTTCGATGCCCTGAGCCGGTGCCCCGGGAAGATCCGGGCTTCCCTGAAATGCGTAGCCCGCCGCTCCCAGCAACAGTGCAGCCGCGCTCGCGGTAAGCGCCGCTCCGCGCACGCCAAGGAGCGCGAGAGCTCCAAGACTGATCGCGACGAGAAGGAGGAGGACGACCCAGCCCATCAGCCCTCCTTCGTCCGGATTCGGCGCCGGATCAGCAGGGCGCCGACCAGAAGCAGAGCGAAGGGTGCTAGCCACAACGGCCACGCCGCCGGCTCTGCCGTCGGCGCGTAACTGATCCACGTTCCGTAACGCTGGATGAGCCATGCACGAATCGAGCTTGGCTTCTCGCCCGCGGCGATCCGCCGCCGCACGAGATCGCGCATGTCACCGGCAAGCTCGGCGTCGGAATCCGCGATCGACTGCCCCTGGCAGACGAGGCAACGCAGTTGCTCCATCAGCGCCTCCGCCTGCGCTTCCTGCGCCGGATTTGGGAGTTGCCTGTTCGACCAGTAGGCCGGGGGAAGATTGCTGTCGGCAAGAAGCGGCTGTGGATCGGCGATGGCGGCGGCGAGAAACGCCAATGAAAGGGCATAGAGTTTCACCGCGCCCGCTCGAATTTGGAAAGAATCGCTGGCACATCATCAGGCTCGATGGGCCCGATGTGCTGATACCGGATGATTCCCGACCCATCCACGATGAAGGTCTCCGGGACACCTGAGGACCCGAAGGCGATCTGGACATCGCTTTGCGGATCGGCCGTAATGAGCTGGTAGGGATCACCGCTTCGCTCAAGGAATTCGGCGAGATCTCCGGGCCGGTCGCGAACGGCAATTCCATAAATGGAAACCCCGCGGGATTTCAGGACATCGAGGACTTTCGCCTCGGCGATGCAGGGCACGCACCAGCTCGCGAAGAAGTTGACGAGGTGTGGACGGCCTTTTGCGAGATCTGAGGAACCGAAATCCATTGTGTTCATCGTCGCCGCGACCGGCGGGAAGTTGGGCACCGCCCTGCCGATCATCGTCGAATGCACATTCGTATCGGCCGGAGTCGCAAGCCGCCAGACGAGAGCGGCGATGATGACGAGCAGCAGCCCCAGCGGAGCGAAGCGGAGTGCCCGGCTCATGAGTAGCGCTCCCTTCGCCATCCGGACTCCGGACGAGTCCGACGGCGCCAAACAAGCCTCCACAAGCGTCCCGTCAGAGCGAGCGCTCCGCCGATTGCAATGAGGGCCCCTCCCGCCCAGATCAGGGTCACAAACGGCTTCCACCAGAGCCTCAGCTGCCATGCGCCAGATGCGTCTTCTCTGCCAAGGACGGTGTAGAGCTGGCCATTCCAGAAGGTCCTGATCGCGGTTTCGCTGGTCTGTGTCGGCGGGTCGGAAAAATAGCGGGACTGGGGCGCCAGGCTGATCACACCCGAGCCGCGGGACGCGAGCAGCTCAGCTTCAACGGCCGTCCAATTCTTGCCAGCGGTCGGAATCACGCTCGAAAGCTGTACCTGCCATGGGCCGACCGTCAGAATGTCCCCGGGTCTGGCGATCGCGAGCCGCTCGCTCGTGAAGGCCGCATTCGATGCCATTCCGACAAGGGCGACGGCGATCCCGAAATGAGCAACGACCATGCCCCAGGTCGCAAGAGGCGCCCTCAGCGGGTTTCGGCCGACGATCGGTAGAATGCTCGCTCCGGCGAGATAGGCGCCGATGGTGAACCCGGCTCGGGGAAGGATCCGCATCGCGGGCCAAAGGATGATCGTGATCGCGAGCGCGCTAATTCCGAGAAGTGCCGGCACCTGGAGCTTCTTGAAGACCGGACGGGTTTCCCGCCTCCACGAAAGCAGCGGACCGATCCCGACAAGGATGGCAAGAACAAGCGCGAGCGGACCCGCAACCGCGTCAAAATAGGGTGCACCGACCGAAAGCTTCTCTCCGCTCAGAGCCTCGACGAACAGCGGATAGAGCGTTCCGAGAAAGACTATTCCCAGGATCACACTCAAGATGAGATTGTTGATCACCAGCCCCGTCTCTCGGCTGACCAGCTCGAACGGAGGGCCTTCCTTGAGACTTGCTCCACGAAGCGCAAAAAGAACGAACGCCGCGCCCACATAGATTGCAAGCAGTCCGAGCAGGAACGTGCCGCGTTCGGGATCGATGGCGAAGGCGTGCACCGAGGTCAAAATTCCGGAGCGCACCAGGAAAGTGCCAACCATCGACATCGAGAATGCGATGACCGCCAGCATCATCGTCCAGGCCTTGAGGGCGCCCCGCGAGGCCAGCACATTGATCGAATGGAGGAGCGCGGTCGCCGCGAGCCAAGGCATTAGAGAAGCGTTCTCGACCGGGTCCCAGAACCAGTAGCCACCCCAGCCGAGCTCGTAATAGGCCCAGTAGCTTCCAGCTGTGATTCCGAGTGTCAGGAGGATCCAGGCGCCCAGCACCCAAGGTCTCATCGCTCGAGCGAGACGCGAGTCCACTTCGCCGGTCAGCAGCGCTCCAACTGCAAGGCTAAATGCGATCGAGAGACCGACATAGCCAAGGTAAAGGGTCGGCGGGTGGAACGCCAGGCCGGGATCCTGAAGAAGCGGGTTCAACCCTTGACCGTCCGCCGCGGGGGGCCACAGCCTGGCGAACGGGTTCGAGGCAATCAGAAGGAATGCGTAGAAACCGAGCGCGAGAAGGGCCTGCGCACCGAGCGCCGCAAGGAGCGTTCGCTCGCCCGAGCGGCGGGCCAGAATCGCGAGAAAGGCGCCGGCGACCGCAAGGATCGTTACCCACATCAGCATCGAGCCCTCGTGGTTTCCCCAGGTGCCCGCGACTTTGTAGATGAAAGGCTTGGCGCTGTGGCTGTTCTCGAAGACCAGCGCGACCGACATGTCGCTTCGAGCAAAGACGATCAGGAGCATCGCAAAAGCGATCAGGGTCAAAACTCCCTGAACGATTGCGATAGAGCGCATTGCTCGAGACAGGTCAGCGCCGCTGCGCAGCGACAGGATCATCAACACGAACTGCAGCGCTGCAAGTCCGGCCGCGAGCCACAGCGCGGCAAGGCCCGTTTCGGCGATCATTTCTCGAGCGTCTTCCCGGCCTTGTGCTCGGCGGCAAGATTGCCGAGTTCGGGCGGCATATAGCGCTCGTCATGCTTGGCAAGGATGGTGTCCGCGACGAAAATGCCCTTTTCCAGGCGGCCTTCCGCGACCGCGCCCGAACCCTCGCGAAACAGGTCTGGGGTGATACCCTTGAAGACGACGGGCGCCTCCGCCCTCCCGTCCGTGAGAACGAACCTGATCGTCACCCCATCGGCAAGATGCTTGATCGAGCCCCGTTCAACCATTCCGCCCAGCCGCATTGCCTCGTCTTCCCGGGCCTTGCCCGATGCGATATCGGCCGGAGTGTAGAAGAACGACGCTTGGCTTTTGAGACCCCACATCGCGAGCAGGACGGCAACGAACAGCGCGGCGAGCGCAGCCAGGATCAGCACGAGCCGCTGGTTCTTGGGCTTCATTTGCGGCTGAGCGCATCGGCAGCCGCTTCAGCTCGGCGCATCGACGCGAAGGATAGGATCAACAATGCGGCAGTAAGGCCGATTGCGATGGCATAAGCTGCAACGACGAACGGCCAGGAGTTCATGGCGTGCCCATTCGCCGAATCCTCGCCTCGATCTTCGCTTGGGCGAGCTCGGCGCGCATGCGGATCAGGACCGCCGCTCCGAACAGGCAAGTGAACCCGATCAATGTCAGGGGCAGCGGCCAGAGAATTGAAGTGTCGATGGTCGAGCCCGTTAGGCCGATACTCTCGCCCTGGTGAAGCGTTCGCCACCAGAGGACGGAATAATGGATGATCGGAAGGTTGACGGCGCCGGCGAGGCCATAGATCGCGGCGATCCGCCCTTGCCCGCCCCGCTCCTGCTCGGCCGCCGCGAGTGCGATGTAGCCGAGATAGAGAAAAAAGAGGACGAGCATCGAGGTTAGCCGGCCGTCCCACTCCCACCAGGTTCCCCAGGTCGGACGTCCCCAGATCGAGCCGGTGATGAGACAGATGGCGGCGAAAGTCGCTCCGACTGGGGCCACAGCTCTTCCTCCGATTGCGGCCAATGGATGGCGCCACACGAGCTGGCTGAAGGAAGCCGCGGCAATCCCGGCCCATCCGGCCATTCCGAGCCATGCGGACGGTACATGGATGTACATGATCCGGACTGTCTCGCCCTGGAGATAGTCGGGCGGTGTCAGCGTAAGTCCGGCAGCCATTCCGGCGATGGCGATGGCAAGGCCGGCCAGAAGCAGCCACGCCGTCGCCGGACGAGCGAACCTTAGGAACCGGGCGGGATTTGCGAGTGCGTGCACCGGTTGGGCTTATGCCCTGCCGATCAGCCTCTGCGCCATAGCATCCGCAACCGAGGCAGGGTCACGTCCAGTCTCGGCACCTTCGGACCAGATCTGTTCAAGCCGAACCGGAATGCCTTCGATCCGATGACGGACGAGGCTCGCGTCGCCGTCGCCAAGAAACTCGGTGCACACGTTGATGATTCCGCCAGCGTTGATCACATAGTCCGGCGCGTAGAGAATACCACGCGCCTGAAGGCGCTGGCCGTCCTGCGGTGTCGCCAGCTGATTGTTGGCGCCGCCGGCGACGACCGGGACTTTCAGATCGGGGATCGTACGCTCATCGAAGATGGCGCCCAGCGCGCAGGGACTGAGCACGTCTGCCTCGAGCGAAAGAATCTCGCCGGCGGATACGACCGTCCCGCCTGCCCTGTCGGCCAGCTTTCGAGCCTTTGATTCGTCGACATCGGCGATCGAGAGTTTCGCTCCTTCAGCACAGGCATGGAGCGCAACCCCAGTCGCGACGCTGCCAGCGCCCTGAAGCGCCAGATGGAGGCCACTCAAGCTGTCCTTGCCGAGCGCCCATTTGACGGCAGCCTTGATGCCGAGAAAAACACCAAGCGAAGTATGCGGCCCGGGATCGCCGCCGACGTCGCCCGGCGAATTGGGCAAGCCAGCAACAAATTTCGTCGAGCGCGATACTTCGATCATGTCGGTGACGCTCATGCCGACGTCTTCGGCGGTCACGTAGCGGCCTCCAAGCTTGTCGACTTCCTTGCCGAAAGCGTGGAGCAAATCGGTTGACTTGCTTCGCTCTTCGTTGGCGAGAATGACGGATTTGCCGCCCCCGAGCGGTAGTCCGGCCATTGCATTCTTGTAGCTCATTCCGCGCGACAGTCTGAGCGCATCGACGAGCGCCTCCTCGTCCTTTGCGTAATGCCAGAAGCGCGCGCCCCCGGCGGCAGGACCGAGGTGCGTCGAGTGGACGGCGATGATCGCCTTCAGACCGCACTCGTCGTCGGTGAAGAAATGGATGGCTTCGTGTTCGTCGAAGTCGGGCAGGGCCCAGGGCGTCGTCATTGAAATGCGCTAACTTTGCTCGAAAGAAAGTGGGGCGATCGAGGGGACTTGAACCCCCGACCCTCGGTACCACAAACCGATGCTCTAACCAGCTGAGCTACGATCGCCACGGAGCGTATTGGGAGCGGTTCCCTTGCCCGCGCGGCGCACTTAGGGGGCGCGGCCCGGGAACGCAAGGCGCTGGCTCGAGCGCATCAGAACGCAAACTTTTGATAAATGTAGGTTGTTTAAAATTTGGAGTAAGTCTTGCGCCTCTCCTGGAGGAGGAGCATCGTTCAATGCCTTGGGGAGAGCGCCAAATGGCGAGTCGGCGTTTAAAGTCGGCAACGCAAGGTGTGCCTCTGCGCGAGACGCTTATCTCGGCGGGCCTCGAGCCCCATCTCGCCGAACTGCTCGACGACATGCCTCACCGCATCGTTCAGGTCGAGCCTCGTCGGCCATTCCGCGAGCAAGGTGCTCGGCGCAACGAAGTGATGTTCGTCCGCTCCGGTATCGTGTCGAAATTCAAGTCGGATTCTTCGGGCCGGCGGCAAATCGTCGCACTCCGATTTCCGGGGGAGGGAATCCTCCCTCGCGACGGCATCGCCGACTATGGAATTCAGGCGATCGTTCGAAGCGAAGTGATGGTCGGAAGATCGGAGGATTTTGACCCGATCGTCGATTCTCATTCGGAAATGCAGCGCTTCTTCCGGCGGCTCATCCAGCGCAACGAGGCGATCGGCTACGAATGGCTGGTAAATTGCGGGAGGCGGGATTCGACCGCCAGGGTCGCGCACCTGCTCTGCGAGACAGCCGTTCGGATGAACATCACGGACGCGCATATGTTCAACCCCTTCACTCAGCAGCAGATCGCAGACATCACC
>DATAPR010000025.1:0-2207 GCA_036265105.1 Sphingomicrobium sp. | reverse complement strand
AATTTCCTCATCGCCTTTGCGACGCCCGAGGGTCTGTTGCTCGACATCGTCGCCGACAAGAGTTTCGCTGACACTCCCGAAGCCAAGAACATCCGTCCTGGAACGCTCTGGTCGGAGCCGCTTTGCGGCACAAACGGGATCGGCACCGCGG
Source organism: Sphingomicrobium sp. (assembly GCA_036265105.1). Taxonomy (GTDB): domain Bacteria; phylum Pseudomonadota; class Alphaproteobacteria; order Sphingomonadales; family Sphingomonadaceae; genus Sphingomicrobium. The sequence goes on along the minus strand of DATAPR010000025.1, from coordinate 2,056 downwards.
CATTCCTCAAGCGGCCGGTCGTCGTGCACGGCAGCGAGCATTATTTCCCGAGCTTCGGCTCGCTGACTTGCGCTGCGTCTCCGATCTTTGCGCCCGATGGCTCACTGGCGGGCATCCTCGATGCTTCGTCCGATTGCGTCTCCCGTCAATCGCACACCGCCGCGCTCGTCTGCATGGCCGCGACGCAGATCGAGAACGGGCTCTTTCGTGAGCGCCACCATCGCGACATCCTGATCGCCTTTCACAATCGCGGCGAATATCTGCATACGCTCACAGCCGGGCTCATCGCAGTCGACGACACAGGCCGCATACTGGCCGCCAATCAGGCGGCGCGCATTTTGTTGCATGGTTTGCCGACGACGCCAGGGCGCAGCTTCACGGATATATTCAGGACGCGATTTGCCTCCTTCATGGATGAGGGGCGGTTGCGCGAACGCCAGCGCCTGCAGGATGAGGTCGGCAGCAGTTTCGTCGCTACGATCGAACATCCGAACGTATCCCCGATGCTGCGTGCCGTCGTGAGACCCCGGGTCGCGGCTCCTTCCGTTCCGCCCCCGCCATTCATTTCAGTCGACCCGGTCGTCGCTCGCATTGTCCGGCAGACGGAGGCAGCGGCGCAGCGCAAGATGCCGATTCTGATTCGAGGGGAGACGGGCACGGGGAAGGAGCAACTGGCGCGTCACGCACATGCTGCAAGTGGGCGCGGCGGCTCTTTTGTCGCCGTCAATTGCGCCGCCTTGCCGGAGAGTCTGATCGAAGCCGAACTGTTTGGTTATGGCGAGGGAGCCTTCACCGGCGCCCGCAAGGGCGGATCCATTGGGCTCGTCAAAGAGGCCGATGGCGGAACGCTGTTCCTCGATGAAATCGGCGACATGCCGGTGACGTTGCAAGCCGTTCTGCTTCGGTTTCTCGATGACTGGACAGTGCGGCCGGTCGGCGGCGCGAAGCGTCAGGTCGATGTGCTCCTGATATCGGCGACCAACGCCGATCTCAGTGAGTCCATTGCCAAAGGCCGTTTCCGCTCGGATCTGTTGTTTCGCCTGAATACGCTCGAGGTGACTTTGCCGCCGCTCGCCGAGCGATTGGATTTTCAGGCTATCGCCGCACACCTTCTGGCGACCATCGATCCCTTAAGAACCCTTAGCCCGCGCTTAGCCGAACACCTCGCGACATGCGCATGGCCCGGCAACATTCGCGAACTGCGCAATGTGCTGTCTCGCCTGACCATTCAGTCGGAAGATTCTGTCATTGACTATTCGGAAGCCGCCTTGATCGCAGCTCCGCAAATCGAGGCGAAGCGCGGCTCGACCCTCCAAGGCCGGCATCGCGCGCAGGTGCTGTCCACCTATACCGAGACAGGCAACAACGTCAGCGAGACCGCTCGGCGGCTTGGCGTGTCGCGCAATACGATCTATCGCGCTCTCGACGATCGGTCGGCCAAGCGGTGAGTACGAATCCTGAGCAGAGAGGTTGAGCCATGTTTGAGCCCGTCAACCCGCTCGAGACGCTGATGCAGTCGGCGGCTTCGAATCCAGCCAAAATCCCCGATTTCTACCGCGCGCTGCTCGACAGCGAGCTTTACATTCTCACGCCCGAGACTGAGCTTGAACCCGGAAAGCGACGGTCGCTCAAACCCGACGAAACGATCAAGGTCGCGACCGTCGAGTTCAAGGGCAAGACATGGCATCCTGCATTCACCGCGCCGGAGCGCGTGTCCGCCTATCTGAAGGAACCGGAGACGTGCCTCGAAGCGAAGGCGCGCGATCTCTTTTTGTTGTTGCCGCCCGGGTCGAATTTCTGGCTCAATCCGCAATCTGAGTGTCAGAAACCGCTTCCCGGCGACGAAGTCGCGTTGCTGCTCAGCGGGAAGATATTCGCCATGGATTTCACGGGAGGCCGTCCAGCCCCGCCGACGTAGCCGCGATCGTCATTGCGACCCCCGGGCTTTTGGACCCGGGGGGAAGCAATCCACGGAATGTAGGGCGCCCACGACTCCTGGATCGCCGCGTGGCTCCGCTCCTCGCGATGATGATTCCCTCCTTATTCGGCCCGCTCG
>DATAPR010000024.1:0-64360 GCA_036265105.1 Sphingomicrobium sp. | reverse complement strand
GTAAAGGTCCCGCGGCCATCGGGACCCCTGTGCTCGAGAACCTGGAAGACGCGGTCGAGCCCTCCGTCCGGCAGATCGCGACCCGCCGCGCCGAAGATCCCACACATGATACTTATGTGACTCCGCCCACGTTCGACGACGATTGACGATAGATTACATTTCTCCAATGTCGGGCTGGCAACCGGCCGGCTTTGCGTTGATCCTCGCCAAGGCGATGGCGCAAAAATGGGGACTTGGCCAGCGGACGGAGTTTTCGCGAAGGGCATGCCCCCCGCGTTCATTAGATCGGGTGCCACTCGCTCCGTACGCATCCGTGTGAACCGGTGAGCGTTCAGGCCAGTGCTGCAGAGTGGGTCAGAAGGCCAAGGAACGCGATGAGGAACGCCAATGCAATCGAGGAAAGCTAAGGCCTTGGTCCTTCACCGCCAACCAGAGCCTTCTCGCCGCCCGCTCCTCACTGTCGCAGCGGCTACGCTTGCGGGCGCCGCAGCGATGGGATGGCTGTTGCAGCGCGCCTGGAAACCAAAAGGAGATGCAAATCATCGGGCCGCGCAAGCGCTCGGAGCCGGCGCGGCGATCCTTTGCACGAGCGTAGCGCTCGACAGCGCGCTCGAGCATTATCGCGGAGGGTTCAAGGATCCGGCGATGTTCGTCGGACCGACGATGGCGCTCCTTGGGATCGGAATTGGAACCTATGTCGCACTTCGGCCCGATCGAGCGAACGATCGATTCCCCAGGATCGCGCTTGTTACAATTGGAGCGACCGGCCTCCTCGGCCTCGGATTTCACGCATACAATATCCTGAAGCGCCCGGGCGAACTTGATGCGCTAAACCTCTTCTATGCCGCTCCGGCCGGCGCTCCGGCTGCTCTGACCCTTGCCGGGATCTATGGAATCATCGCCGGAGAATTACTTTCGGGAGGCGAAGCCGTTCAGGCCCGCCTTCCCAAATATACGGCCGGGCTGATTGCCTTTTCGCTCATCGGCACAATTGCTGAAGCGGGACTGCTCCACTTCCGCGGTTCGTTCCAGAACCCCGCCATGTATGCACCGGTAACCATTCCCCCGCTTGCAGCTCTCAGCATTGGCGCAGCCGCGCTCACTTCAAAGGCCATACCGATTGCCGAGCCGCTCCTTAAGGCAACGGCGGTACTTGGCATCGCCGGGCCGATTTTCCATGCGTACGGCATCCATCGTAACATGGGCGGTTGGCGCAATTGGAGCCAGATGATCCTCCAGGGGCCCCCGCTCCCAGCGCCCCCGGCTTTCCTTGGAATTGCAGTAGCCGGGTTGGGCCTCCTCCCGGCTCTTGAAGAGCCTCAGCAATGAGCGGGTTTGAAACCCCCTATCCGACCTACGACGTTCTCGACAAATGGGATTCTCCGTCGTGGAATGACCAGACCCGCGCGGCGGTCCGACAGAGGCTCGAGGAGGTGCCGCCGCGCCGTTTTCTTTCGAAGGAACAATGGACTCTCCTTGAAGCAATCGTTGCCCGGCTGATTCCGCAGCCAGATCGCGAAATTCCGGTCCCGATCGTTCCCTGGATCGACGACATGCTCCATCGCAACCATGGGCCAGGCTACCGTTATGCCGACATGCCGCCGATGCGCGATGCGTGGAGTCAGGGGCTCGATGCAATCGCCGCCGAGGCGGTCAACCGGCACGGGAGGTCCTTCGAGGAACTCTCCGAAGAAGACCAGGACGAGCTTCTCAAGAACGTGCAGCACAACCGTGTCGAGGCGCGCAATTGGGAGGGTCTCTCGGCAGGAGGTTTCTTCCTCCAGCATCTGCTCAAGGAGACCGTCGGGATCTATTATTCCCACCCGTCCGCCTGGAGCGAGATCGGTTACGGGGGACCTGCCTCACCGCGCGGCTATGCGCGTCTCGGTTTCGACGAGCGAGATCCCTGGGAAGCGAAAGAAGGCAGCACCGGGGCCGAGCATGCTTGACGTTTTCGAACCAAGAGCAGTTGAAGGCCGGGCGCCTGACGTTTTCCGACCGGCAAAATGGGTATCGATGCGCGCTTACGACGAGGCGGAGGACGTTGATTTCGCAATAATCGGCACCGGAGCGGGCGGCGGAACGCTCGCATGCAAGCTCGCTGAGGCGGGCTTCTCGGTCATCGCTTTCGACGCGGGCCCCTTCTGGCGGCCGCTCGAGGATTTCGTTTCCGACGAGAGCTGGCAGGGCGGCCTCTACTGGACCGACGAGCGGATCACTGGAGGCGCGGATCCGGTCGAGCTCGGGTCGAACAACAGCGGTCGGGGCGTTGGCGGAAGTACCGTCCACTACACGATGATTGCCCTTCGCTGGCGGCCCGAATGGTTCAAATGCAGGTCGGGGCTTGGCTACGGACTCGACTGGCCGATCAGCTTCGAAGAGCTCGAACCCTATTACGAAGAGGCCGAAGAGGCTCTGAAGATCTCCGGCCCGATCCGCTATCCGTGGGGCAAGCGCCGAAGGCGATATCCCTACCGCGAGCATGAAGTGAACGCCGCGGGCCTGGTCCTCGCGCGCGGGTGCGAAGCAATCGGTATCAAATGGTCGCCTCTCCCGCTCGCAACCCTGTCAGCGCCGCGCGGGATGGCGCATCCTTGCGTCTATCGCGGTTTTTGCGCCTACGGCTGCTCGACCAATGCCAAACAGAGCGTGCTCGTCACCTTCATTCCCCGCGCTCTCAAGGCGGGAGCTGAAGTTCGCGACCTGGCAATGGTCGGACGCATCGAAATGGGGAAGGATGGACGCGTAACTGGCGTGACCTATCACCGAAAGGGAGAATGGAGGCACCAGAAAGCCAGAAACGTCGTCGTCGCCGGCTATTCGATCGAAACGCCGCGCCTTCTTATCAATTCGAGCTGTCCTCAATTCCCGCAAGGGCTCGCCAACGAGAATGGCCTCGTTGGAACGCACATCATGATCCACTCGGGACCGGGCGTTTGGGGAATCATGGACGAGGAGGTGCGCTGCTACAAAGCGCCGCCGTGCATGGCGGTGACCGAGCACTGGAATTACGACGACGGGGACAAAAAGGATTTTCACGGCGGCTATGCATTCATGAGCCAGGGACCGCTTCCGGTCGGCTGGGCTCAGACCCAGGCGATCAACCGCGGCATGTGGGGCATGAAGCTCCGCAATGAGATGACCCGCTACAACCATATTGCGGGCCTCAGGATCGTCGGCGAGACGGAGCCTCAGAAGCACAATCGAATCGAGGTCGCTGACGAGACGGACCAGTTCGGCCTCCCGATTCCGCGAATGACCTTCAGTTACTCCGAAAACGACCGAAGGCTGATGAGCCATTCGATCGGCTCGATGCGCTCGGTGCTCGAGGGCGCGAGAGCGAAGGAACTGTGGGTCGACGATGACACTTCGCACCTGATGGGCGGCTGCCGAATGGGCGGCGATCCCAAGGACAGCGTCGTCGACAAGGACGGGCGAAGCTGGTCGATCCCGAACCTGTGGGTGTGCGACGGATCGCTGTTCCCGACGAGCGGCGGGGTGAACCCGTCGTTGACAATCCAGGCGCTGGCCTGCCGGATGGGCGAGCGGATGAGCGAGATGGCCAAGAAAGGCGAACTGTGAGGAAGGCTCCGGCGAGCATTGCGAGCATCGCCGACCTTCGAAGGCGAGCGCACGCCCGGGTCCCGAGGCCCTTCATGGATTATATGGAGGCAGGCTCGTTCGCGCAGATCACCCTTCGCGAGAACCGGCGCGACCTTGATTCAATCCGCTTTCGCGAGCGCGTGATGTTCGATGTTTCGAACCGAAAGCTCGAAACGACGATGCTCGGGCAAAAAGTAGCGATGCCCGTCGCGATCGGTCCGACCGGGATGTGCGGCGCCATTTGGTCCAACGGCGAGATCTTGTCGTGCCGCGCGGCGCAGTCTTTTGGAATTCCCTTTTCGCTCTCGACCAATGCACTCCTCTCGATCGAGGATGTCGCGGGCTCGGTCGACAAGCCCTTCTGGTTCCAGCTCTACCTCGAGAAGGACCGCGGTTTCTCCAGGGATCTCGTCGAGCGGGCGAAGCAGGCGGGATGCCCGGTCCTGATCCTGACCATGGACCTGCATGTCGAGGGAACGCGCTATTGCGATTTGCGTAACGGGCTTGGAGTTCCGCCCAAACTCACCCCGGCGAACATCTGGAGCATCGTCTCGCACCCGAGCTGGGCATTCGCGATGCTTCATTCCAAGCGCTGGAGTTTCGGCAATTACGCTGGGAAAATCACGTCGGGAAACGTCAAGGAAATGGCGATGCTGGTCAAAAGCCAGCTCGATTCCTCGTTCGACTTGAAGACTCTCGAATGGGTGCGATCGCTCTGGCCGGGCAAGCTGATCGTCAAGGGAATTCTCGATGTCGAGGACGCTAAAATGGCGGTCGACGCCGGGGCGGACGCGATACTCGTATCGAACCACGGGGGGCGCCAGCTCGACAGCGCTCCATCGACTGCCTCAATTCTCCCCGGCATTGTCGATGCGCTCGGCGACAGAACGGAAGTCTATGTCGATGGCGGCGTCCGGTCCGGTCTTGATGTTCTGAAGTTCCTTGGGCTGGGTGCGAGGGCCTGCTTTATCGGCAGGGCTTATCTTTACGGGCTCGGTGCCTATGGCGAGGCCGGAGTTACCAAGGCGCTGGAGATCATCAAGGACGAGCTCGACGTCGCCATGGCTCTCACCTCGGTCACCGATGCCTCGAAGGTCCCCCGTGACATCATCCTGCGCCCTCCGCCCTCACCAGACAGGCCGGCTCGGGCGACGAGCGGGGGACCGTTTGGCGACGTGCGCGTTTACGAAGACGACTAAGACGGAGAGTGACAATGGCGGCTACCGGCGGCGATATCCTCGTTGAGACACTGATCGAATGGGGCGTCGACACGATCTTCGGAATTCCCGGCGACGGGATCAACGGCGTATTTGAAGCGCTTCGGATCCGGCAGGACAAGATCCGGTTCGTCCAGGTTCGTCACGAGGAAGTCGCGGCGTTCGCGGCCTGCGCATATGCGAAGTTCACCGGCAAGCTTGGAGTGTGCCTCGCGACCTCGGGCCCGGGCGGCATTCACCTGCTCAACGGGATTTACGACGCCAAGCTCGACAACCAGCCGGTGCTCGCAATCACGGGTGCTCAGCACCACGATTTGATCGAGACCATGACCCAGCAGGATGTCGCTCTCGACAAATTGTTCATGGACGCAACGGCCTATTCGGTGCGCGTGATGGGACCGGCCCATGTCGAGCCGGTGGTCGAACAGGCATGCCGGACTGCCCTTGCCTACCGCCAGCCGACCCACATCATGATCCCGGTCGATTTCCAGTCGATGCCGGTCGAAAAGAGGTCAGAGCGAAACGTCGCTCATCATGTGTCGAACATCATGGCGCGAGGCGGTCAGCTGCCCGATCCCGAAATGCTCCAGCGAGCAGCGGACATTCTTAACGGCGCCCAGAAGCCGTTCATTCTCGCAGGTCGGGGAGCAATCGGAGCGAAGGAGGAACTGATAGCGGTCGCCGAGAGGCTGCAGGCGCCAATCGGAAAGCCGCTGCTCGGAAAGGAAGCGGTCGCGGACGACAGCCCGTATACGACGGGCGGGGTCGGCCTGCTCGGGACCAGGCCGTCGCAGGAAGCGTTCGAGAGCTGTGATACATTGCTGATCGTCGGCTCGAGCTTCCCCTACATCGAATTCTATCCAAAACCGGGACAGGCAAAGGCGGTCCAGATCGAGCTCGATCCAAAGCGCCTCGGGCTGCGCTGCCCAGTGGAGGTGGGTCTTGTCGGAGACAGCAAGCGCGTTCTTTCCGAGCTGCTTCCACTGCTGAAGAAGAATGACAGCGGCAAATTCCTCGAGGCGGCGCAAAAAAGCATGGGCAAATGGCGCGAGCTCATGACTGAGCGCGGCACCCGCCGAAGCACTCCGATGAAGCCGCAGGTCGTCACTCACGAGCTCAACAAATTGCTCGACGAGGATGCGATCGTGATCACCGACAGCGGCACAATCACCGCCTGGACCGCGCGTCACGTGGAGATGCGCGGATCCATGCAGTTCAGTTGCTCGGGAACCCTCGCGAGCATGGCCTGCGGACTCCCTTACGCAATCGGCGCGGCAACCGCGTTTCCAGACCGCCAGGTAGTCGCGGTGATCGGCGACGGATCAGCGGCGATGCTGATGGGCGACATGGTTACTTTGAGGAAATACAATCTCAATGCGAAGATCATCGTCATCAAGAACAACGCGCTCGGTCAGATCAAATGGGAGCAGATGGTCTTTCTGGGCAATCCCGAGTTTGGCTGCGAGCTTGAACCGATCGACTTCGTCAAAGTGGCCGAAGGTTGCGGAATCGGTGCTCTGCGTATTGATGACCCGGAGCGGTGCAGCGAGCAGCTTCGTGAAGCGCTGGCCAAACCTGGCCCCTGCCTGATCGAGGCGGTTGTCGATCCCTTCGAGCCGCCGATGCCGCCCAAGGTCGAGCTGAAGCAGGCGATGCACATGGCTGAAGCGCTTGCGCGAGGGACTCCGCAAGCGATGAAAACCGCGCTGACGCTGGCGTCCGATACGGTGCGCGAGCTCGTGTGATGCCCGGCGAGCCCGGACTCGCCGCGAGCCCGGACTCGCCGCGAGCGCGCTCCCAGGGCGACTATTCATCGCGCTCCCCGCCACGCTGAACCTGGGCGGCTGCGTTCCCTACCGGTCAGCGGGCTTTCTCGAGGAATGCACCCCCATCCGTCTCTCTTTCTTGGTACTGGAATATTTGCGAAGCGAAAAGCTTTGCATCGTCGTATTGAAATTCTCGTCCATCCGGCGTCTGATCAGTGGCCCACGCCTGCGAAGATCATTGGCGTCGAAGTGCTGCTGGAGCGCAGATCGATCGATAGGAAAGCTACTGACGCGGACGGTCCTGCTGCTGCTTGCGGATGTGATCGTTTTTTCGTGCCGCAGCATCCGGACCAACCTCGACGCGCTTTGATGCCGATTCGATGCTTTCGTGGAGCGGCCTGTGAACGAAAGGGACGAGAATTCCGACGGCGACGCCCCAGACGATCATCGAAAGCGCAACCCCGGCAGCAGCGCCGTCGGCCGGCGCCAGGCCGCCACTGAGCAACGGGATTATGAGAACCGCGCCGGCAGCCCAAAGCGCGAAACTGAAGGACATTCCGAACAGCCAGCCGCCTCTTCGAGCATTGGCCGCGCGTCCGAAAAATCGCGCGTAGGCTGCGCCCGCGATCGCCATCGCAGCGCATCCAAGACTGAGGGTCAGAGCCCAGGAAATTCCAAGAATATTTGCCTCGACCCTGAGCGATCCGAAAAGAAGCAGCACGATCGTCGCGGGCACCGTTGCAAGGATTCCAGAAATTGCTCCGGCGAGCAGCGGCCGCTGACTCGGACCAGGATCGTAGCCGTGCGCGTCAAGAAAGCCGCGGATCATCCCATGATCTCCTTTAGCGGCTTGCATTCCAGATAATCGGGCTGGTCGCGGTAAAGATCGATCAACTGCTTGTAAGCGAGCCCGACGATCCTCGCTTCACGGTTCAAATCGAAGAGTCCAACGGGATAAACGAGACCGATCGGCTTGGCCATGGCGATGCTCCAGTCGATCTGGTCGGTCAGGCTGTACCAGGTGAAACCGACCAGCGGGACTCCGGCCTTCGAGAGCAGCTGGACATTGTGCCACTGCCGCCAAAGCCACCTGGGAGCACCCTGAGCGTCCATCTTGTTGGTTTCGGTGTGCATCATGGGTCGGCGGTAGCGCTGCCAATATTGGTCGGCGATGACGTACCAGCCGAACAGCTCGCCAAGAGCTCGGGCCTCTCCCTTGCGGTCGATCAGCCGCTCGTTCCATTCGTAATAATCGACCCCGAGGATCGAGCGCCGGGGCACTTTGCGCCGGCCGATCTTTCCAAGGTCGTCCTTCGAGATTCCCTGCGAACACAAGAGATCGTTCATTCGCTCGCTCAAGGGATGCGCGAAGATGAGATCGAGCGGAAGAAAGCGCCGCTCGTTGGCGGCATCCGCGATCTCCTGGATTTTCGGGTCGGGGCAGCAAGGCTGGTAGAATTCGCTGCTCTCGCTGTTGATCAGGATGGCATCTTCCCGGCGCTTGAGGATAGCCTCGCTCATCCGGACGCTCGCGTCGGCGAGATTCCATGCAGCTCTTGCATAGGCCCCTTCATCACGCAGCTGCTCGTTCCACAGCCCGTCAAGAGCGCTCATCCGCGCAGAAACGTACATTTCGTTGACCGGCGTGTAGAAGCGAACCCACGGATAACGCTCGGCAAATGCCCCTGCATATTCCTCGAGAGCGGGGCCGATCTCGGGGTTCTGAAAATTGCCGAGCCACGATGGCACGCCGAAATGACAAAGGTCGATGATCGGCTCGGGACCACGTTCCCGAAGCTCCTCCATCTGCGGATCGATATAGTTCCAGTCATATCGGCCCGGCCCCTCGAAGATCAGATGCAAGGGAGGTCCATAACGGATGTGGGTGATCCCGATCTCGCGAGCGAGCTCGAAATCGCGCTGCCACAGCTCGTAATGGCGGGTGGAATCCATCTCGTCGCAGCGCCAGCGACCATTTTCGATCGTCGGGTAACTGCACTCGACACCGGTTGCGAACATGAAGCCGGTCGAATTTTCCTTTCGCCTTGCTCCATCCTCAAGGCGGCGGCGGGGCGACGGTGTGCGGGGCTTGGTGGTTACGCTGTAGCCGACCGGATCGCGGTAGAGCAGCCCGACGGTCAGGCCGAAGAGCAGCTGAGTGAGAAAGAGACTGGCGATGATCGGAGCCGTAAGCGGCGCGAAAAAGTCCCCTGGCCCGATCGTCACGACCGCAGCTTCGATTCGCATGAGCGACAGCTCGGGATAGACCACCAGGATCGCGAGAACCGCGGGCAGAAGCGCGAACAAAAGCCCCTGCACCGCCGGCCGGAAATTGAAACGTCCCCAAAAGAAAAAGGCATAGAAAACTGCCCAGCAGACGCCGATCGCGAAATGGGCGACGAGCGCTGCTGCGGGCGCGATCAGAGGCACGTGGTGAAACTCGGTCGAGCTCAGCTCGGAAACAAGGTCGATGGTTGGCAAGCCGGCCCTCGCGCCAACGAAGGTGACGAGCTCGACGACCGCCGCACCGCACAAACCGGCGATAGCGGCCTTTCGAAGAGCGACGACGCGGATCATCTGCGGCTTGGACGAAGGAGGGACTTCACCGGTTCAGGCGATAATTTCCTCAGCGCTTCGAGCGCCGGCCTGGCTCTTCGCCCGGCGACTTTACCGATGGTTCGGGATCGCTTCCTGGACCACCGGCACTTCCTGCCTGCAATCCGCCTTCCGCTCCCCCTGCTCGCTCAAGCTCCCCGACTTGCTCGTCGCTAAGGTCCTTGCGACGCTCGGGTTCGGTTCTATCCGCCGGAAATCCGGTAGTCTTGCTGTCCATTGGCCGTTCTTTCGCTTTTTCCGAAGAACGAGCCGGCCAAAGCGCCGTTCCAGCGCCGCGGCGCTCGGTCAGCTCATCGACGCCTTCGGCGCGGAAGCGGCGGCGGAAGGTTCGAATTGCGGATGCAGCCGTTAAAGCCAACCCAGTCGACGCGGGCGGGCCCGCGTCTGGCATTCCGATTGCAGGTGTGAATCCGCCACAGCGGCGGGTGCGTTGCAGCAATGAATTGAGCGGCGTGGAGCATTGCGCTTCGCTGCCGCTTTTCGCAGCTTTGCTGCCACTGGCAGTTGATTCCGATGTTCAGGACCACCGGATCATAGAGCGGTGCCACTGCAGGCGCCTGCGCCCCCGCACCCATCAACGCCAACACGGCCAGAGCCAGTTTCGCCCCCATGACGTCAAAACTGACATTGGCGGGCGCAAACCACAAGTCGCGGAAATTAAGAGAAAAGCGGGCGTAACCATTATGATACATAGCCGACACTTTGCTTGTCTTAACGACGAACGGATCTTATTCTGCGTTCAACTGAGTTGCGTTGAGCGCCTATGCTACTGCCGTAACTTGATTTTTTACCTTTTGCAGTCAGCATGAGTATTCCTTCGAGTGTTTGGGAGGGGGTCCTTCAATGAATTTATGGAAGTTGAGCGCCGTTGCGCTCACGGCGGTTCTGGGTGTTGCCGGAACGTCTTCGGCGTCGGCCTCGACGCAGCAGCTTGAGCGCTTCGGTAACGTCTTTGCGATGTCCGTCTGCGGCAAGTTTTCGATGCCGGGCACGGCGCACTGCTTCGCCAAGGTCGTCACTGACGCCCGCGGCAACATCAAGGAATCGGTCGTTGGACCGAGACTGACGCGCAACTCGGTTCCGGCGGGTTACGGCCCGACGGATCTGCGCAGCGCATACAAGGTCACGGGCAGCGGAAGCTCGAGCTACACGGTCGCGATCGTCGATGCCTATGGCTATCCCAACGCCGAAGCTGACCTTGCGACCTATCGCTCGCAGTACGGGCTTGCGGCCTGCACGACCGCGAACGGCTGCTTCAAGAAGGTCAATCAAACCGGCGGAACGGCCTATCCTCGTACCGACACTGGCTGGGACCAGGAGCAGGCGCTCGACCTTGATATGGCAAGCGCCATGTGCCCGGGCTGCAAGATCATGCTGGTTCAGGCGACGAGCTCGACCTTCGGCAATCTTGCCACGGCCGAAAATTATGCCGCTGCCCACGCCAACGCGGTTTCCAACAGCTACGGCGGCGGCGAAAGCGGCTCGAACAGCTACGAGAGCGCCTACAATCACTCGGGCGTGGCGATCACCGTCAGCTCGGGCGACAATGGCTATGGTGTCGAGTTCCCGGCTTCATCGCCGCACGTGACTGCGGTGGGCGGAACGAGCCTCACCCGCGCCTCGAATTCTCGCGGCTGGAATGAAGTCGTGTGGAGCGACGCCGGCAGCGGATGCAGCGCGATCTACGCCAAGCCGACGTGGCAGAACGATGGCAATTGCGCCCGTCGTACCGTCGCGGACGTCTCGGCGATCGCCGACCCGAACACGGGCGTTGCGGTTTATGGTCCGACGAGCAGCCGCCGATCCGGCTGGATGGTCTTCGGTGGAACCAGCGTTGCTTCTCCGCTGATCGCTGGCGTCTATGGGGCCAATGGCGGAACGGCGGCCTACGGGTCCAACCCCTACGGCAACCTTGGCTCATTGTTCGATGTGACGAGCGGCAACAACGGCAGCTGCGGCGGTTCGTACCTCTGCACTGCCGCAGTTGGTTACGACGGCCCGACGGGTCTTGGGACTCCGAACGGCGCAACTGCCTTCTAACCGATTGCCAGTGAAAAGATTGTGCGGGCGCCCGCTGGGCGTCCGCACATTCATGTTTGGGTCACGTCATTTTCCTGTAAAGTCCGTATCTTGATGGGGCGGGGAAGAGTCTTGAATGCCATTGCGGTTATCGTTCGCGGCTGGGCGCGTGCGCTCCTTGCGCTGCTGCTCATGGGAGCGCTCGGCGGCGGAACCGCGGCCGTTGCGGCTCAGCTTCGAGCCCAGCCCGTCCCGGTACTCCTGACCGACGTCAAGGTTCTAAGCGAGAACCCCGACGAAACCCGCTTCGAGCTCAACTTCAGCCCGAAAGCCACGACCTACGCCCCGATGGCCACGCAGCAACCGACGCAGCCTTCGATCGGTTTTGCGCTGGCATCGCGCGGTCGTGGAGCAGTTCAGCCGCCGAACCTCAAGGGGCTCGTTCGAAGCCTCAGCTTCGAGCAGGTCGACACGCTTCTCATCGTTCGTTTCTCAACCGCTCGCCCGGCATCCCTTTCGGCTGTCCAGACCGGCGACAAGACCATCGAGGTCACTGTAAGCTCCGGACGCGCCGCAAAGGGCGCCGACGTTGGTGAAGCCGGGCCAGCCGAGCTGCCGCCGGCGTACGAACCGCCCGAGGCCTATGCGCTCGTTCTCCTCAAATATGCGGATGTCTCGGAGGTCGTGGGCCTTCTGACCGACGGACTGACCGTAAAATCAAACGACGTCTTCGTTCCGATCGAGCCGGCGTTCGGATCCAACAGCCTCACCGGCAGCAATTACACCCCGCAGCAGGTCACTCAGGCGCCCGGATCGAGCGATGAGCCCCTCGGCCAATCCGTCGATGCATCGATCGGGGTGGATCGCCGGCTCAACGCGATCTGGCTCAAGGGTTCGCCCGACAAGATTGCGCAATTGAAGGCCATGATCGCGGCCATTGATATCCCGGTCGACAGCGTTGTTCTCGAGACCCAGTTCGTCGAACTTACCGAACAGGGGTTGAAGGCGATCGGCATCGACTTCAACAATGCGAACGGACAGCTTGGAGTGGTCACCTTTCAGTCGGGCCAGTTCATTACTCCGGGCGTTCCGTCGGGGGCCCACCTCACCAGCGCCCAGTTCCAGGCGGCCCTCTATGCCCAGATCCAGAAGGGCAACGGGCGGATCGTCTCGCGGCCGCGGATCTCCGCACAGAGCGGCTCGACCGCCAAGATCGTGACTGGCGACGCGCTCCCAATCCTCACTTCAATCGCTCTTTCGGGCGTCAATGGAGTGTCTCAGCAAGTTCAGTATGTGAATGTCGGAGTGACCCTTCAGATTGCCCCTCGAGTGAGCGGAGACGGCTTTGTCACGAGCCACGTCTTCGCAGTCGTCTCGAGCGTGACCGGGACCAGCCAGGGCTATCCGACGATCAGCCAGCGCGAGGCCGAGACCTCCGCAACCGTTCTCGATGGCGACTCGTTCGTGATCGGCGGTCTTACGCAGGACGAGACGATCAGCTCGAAATCCAAGATCCCGCTTCTTGGCGATATTCCGATCGTTGGTCAGGCGTTCCGCAACGAGCGCACGACGCGGTCCAAGACCGAGCTGTACATCATCGTCACTCCGCACATTGTCCACCGCGTCGGAACCCGGAGCGACAGGGTTCCTGCGAACGCGCCGCTTTACGCGCCGAGCACGACGACGGCTCCGCCGGTCAAGACCGCCGAGCCAGTTGCAATTCCGTCTCAGCGCTAGCTTCAAGGCATAAGAAAAGCGGCGGCGCCCGAAGGCACCGCCGCCTCTCCCACCTCAACCCGAACGATTAGTTCAGGTTGTTTGAAACGTTATTGAACGTCGTATTCAGCTTATTTCCGATGCCCTGCATCGCGCCGATGGCGGCAACGGCAATGAGTGCGGCGATCAGGCCATACTCGATCGCCGTAGCGCCTTTGACGTTTTTGATCAGCTTAACAAACTTGGCCATCTCAAGGTCTCCCACATGGCTCTAGCAACGGGAAAACTTTCCCATGCCTGCGCACACCAACCCGCGTAGGCTGACATTAATTTTCCGCTGAACTGGTTGAGGAAGTTTTAAATTCGGGCCGTCCAAGATGAAATCTTGGTAACTATCTTTCGATTCATCCGAAGATTTGGTGAAGTCGTTCGGCAAGATCGCGAAGCGGCTTGGTGGAGTTGCTCCATTCCGGTGGCAGGGGGCTCTTGAGCCGATGGCGCTGGGCTTGGGCGTACTGAATTGGAAAGTCCGGGCCGCGAGCATTGTCGACGGCGAGCGCCGAACTCATGAAGTTTCTCCAGATCTGGGCCGGGATGGTCCCGCCGCTCACCCTTCCAAGAGACTTGTTGTCATCGCGCCCCACCCAAACTCCAACCACCAGGTCGCCGGCAAAGCCGATAAACACGGCGTCACGGTTCTCCTGGGTGGTGCCGGTCTTTCCGAACGTCGGGACCGCGAGCGCCGCTCGGCGGCCGGTCCCCTCGTTCGCGGCCGCATAGAGGAGATCAAGCATTGGAGCCCGGTCGCGCGATGGATCGAGCCCCCCGTCGCGGTGGAAAAAGGCAGCAAGGCCCTGGGGCTCGGACGCCGAGGGCAAGCCGCGAGCGGCAATCGGATAATGCCCGCCCGCGATTGCGGCATATGCGGAAGTCAGCTCCAGCAAACTTACTCCGGCCGTTCCAAGAGCAAGGCTCGGCCGATCGGGAAGCGGTGTCGTGATCCCGAGATCTCGAGCGGCTCGGATGACGTTATTTCGGCCGACGTCCTCGGCGAGGCGGACCGTCGCCGCGTTGCTCGACCGGGCGAAGGCCTCCCTGAGGGTGATCTTGCCGCGGTAGACCCGGTCGCTGTTTTCAGGAGTCCAGCCGCCGATCGTGATCGGCCTGTCTTCGATGATGCTGTCGGGAGTCCAGCCAGAGCGCAGCGCAGCCAGATAGACGAACAGCTTGAACGCTGAACCCGGCTGCCGGCGGGCCTGGGTGACCCGGTTGTAGGGCGACTGGGCGTAGCTTTCGCCGCCGACCATTGCGACCACGCGCCCGTCCGGACGCATGGCCACGAGCGCGGCCTGGGCGCCCGGCGGAGCGCTCCTCACCGCCCGCTCGGCAAAGCGCTGAAGCGGCCAGTCGAGCGTTGTCGAAACCCTCACCTCGCCAAAATCGGGGTCCTGCGACTGCTGGGCGGACGGGGTCACCCAGTCTGCGAAATAGGAGCCGGTGGGGACGCTCGAGGCGCTGATCACCGGCCTCGCTGGCCGAACGGAAGCGGCGCGCGAGCCGGTGATGACCTTGGTCTGCGCCATTGCCTGAAGAACGAGTTCGCTCCGCTTCTGGGCCGCGGCGAGATTGTGGGTCGGGGCGAGCCGAGATGGTGCCTGGACCATCCCGGCAAGCATCGCTGACTGGGCGAGGGTCAAATCCTCGGGATTGCGGTCGAAATAATGGTGGGCAGCGGCACGGAGCCCGTAGACTCCATCGCCGAAATAGACGCTCGAGAGATAGCGCGAGAGGATCTGCTGCTTGGTCAGCCAGGCCTCGAGCCAGAAGGCGATAATGACTTCCTGGGCCTTGCGCTTGATGGTCCGGTCGCTCGAAAGGAAGTTGGTCTTTGCGAGCTGCTGGGTAATCGTACTTCCTCCCTCGCGAACGCCGCCGCCGCGAAGGTCGGCGACCATCGCTCGAGCGATCCCGTGCGGGTCGATTCCCCAATGGTGATAGAAACGCCGGTCCTCGATCGCCACGAACGCGGCCGGAGTGAGCGGATTGAGCCTGGTAACGTCGACCGGCGCCTCCTTGAGCGCGCCGCGCCTGGCGATCGGATGTCCGTCGCTGGAGAGCAAAAGTAGTGCCGGGTCCTGAAGCGGCTCGAGCGCCCGCGACAGCGGGGCGGTGAGGACAAGCCACACGATGGTCACGAGGATGAGCGCCGAAACCGAATAGAGATAGATGGGCCAGCGCCGCCGCCGCAGAGGCTCGGGCGAGGGAGGCGCGTTCGCCCCGGTATCGGGCCATGACGTGAAAGGATCGGGCAGGTCTTCGACCGGTGTGCCGCCGCGGCTCCAGATTCCGTCCCTCTCGGCCACGCTCATCTTTCTAACTGCTTTACTTAACTAATACAGTTCGACCGATATATCCAGAGGCTTGCTGAACGTTCGCTTGCGGGTAAACCGCTTTGATGCCTCGCCTCGCCGCATTTGTCGCGCTCGCCGTGCTCGCATTGGTGCCCGAAGCCTGCAAGAGGCGGCCCGAGGGAACCTTGAAGGTTCTGGTCATCGGGAGCCCGCCTTCCCTTCGCGATCCAGCCGACGGGCCACTCACTCAGCCTCAGCAAGTCCTTGCCCTGAACGTTGCGCAAGGGCTCGTCAGTTTCGATTCCTCGGGAAACATCGTCAGCGGGCTTGCCGAGCGCTGGACGGTTACCGACGACGGCCTCGGCTACATCTTTCGGCTCGCCTCGGCCAACTGGCCCGACGGGCGCAAGATTACCGCAAAGGACGTCGCGCGGCTGTTGAAGCGGGAAATCGCCGGTCGCAGCAGGAACAGCCTCAAGGACGCGTTTGGAGCAGTGGAGGAGATCGTTCCGATGACGGACCGGGTCCTCGAGATCAATCTGATCGCGCCCCGGCCCGACCTGCTGTCGTTGCTTGCTCAGCCGCAGATGGCGATCCTTCGCAATCAGGAGGGCACCGGCCCCTTCACCGGCACTTCGGCTGCCGACGGGCAGATCAGGCTCAAGAGAAACATTGTCTCGCCCGAGGATGAAACGACCACCCGCGAGGAGCTGCTTCTGGGCGGGGCTCCATCGAGGGTCGCGATCCAGGCCTTTGCAGCCTTGGATGTCGACCTGGTCCTGGGGGGTACCTTCGCCGATCTGCCGGAGGCAACCCGCGCAAAGCTTCCACGCAACAGCCTTCGCTTCGATCCGGCATCGGGATTGTTCGGCCTTTTGCCGACCCGGTCCGAAGGGCCGCTCGGCAAGCCCGAAGTCCGGCAGCTGCTCAGCCAGGCAATCGACCGCGATTCCTTTGTCGCCGCGCTTGGGGTGCCGGGTCTCGCGCCCCGCGCCACCGTCCTTGAGCCCGGGCTCGACGGTTTGCCGGCACCGACCACGCCCTCCTGGACGACCACCGCTTATTCTGATCGGGTCGCAGGCCTCAAAGCGCAGGCGAGCAGATTATTCGGCAAGGGGGCAAAGCCGACCGTCCGAATCGCACTCCCCGATGGTCCGGGGGCGAACCTCCTCTTCGTGCTCCTGCGGCGCGACTGGGGCGAGCTCGGTTTCAGCGTCGAGCGGGCGCAAAGCGGAAGCGCCGCGGACTTCACACTCGTCGACGAAGTCGCTCCATCGACCGGGGCTTCGTGGTTCGTTCGGCATTTCCGGTGCGATCGAACTTCCGTCTGCGACCCGAAGGCTGACCAGTTGATGGATGGAGCCCGCCAGTCGCCGGTGCCGGCGCAGCGCTACGCACTTTTGGGTCAGGCCGCCGCACTGATCGACGGCGGCGAGCTATTCATTCCAATTGCAGCGCCCGTGCGATGGTCTCTCGTTTCCGCGAGCATCCAGAACTTCGTCGGGAACCGTTACGCCCGCCACACGCTGAGCGAGCTCGAAACAGGCCCCAGCGGAGGCTGAGTTATGCGGATCGACGAGCGGCTTGCCTTCCCTTCGGTCGGAACCGACTCGCAGTCGGTCCGGCAGCGGGTCGAGGCGATGGAGAAGCTGCTCGAGCATCTCGTCGTCATTCCCGGTCTCAACCGGCCGGTCGGACTTGATGTGATCCTCGATGTCGTCCCGGTGGTCGGGGACATCGCCGCTGCGGTGCTCGGCGCCTACATCGTGTGGGAAGCCAAGAACCTTGGAATGTCCAAGTGGCAGATGGCGCGCATGACCGGCAACGTTGGCTTGAATTGGCTGCTCGGGCTGTTCTCGGTCATTCCCGTCATCGGCCTGCTGCCGACATTCTTTTTCCGCTCGAACAGCCGCAACCTGAAAATCATCAGGCGACATCTCGAGAAAAAGCATCCCGGCACTCGAACAATCGAGAGCGAGGCCAAGCGCATCTAGCCCCTCGCTGCGACCCAGTCGTGCTCGCCTTCCACCTCGTCGGGGATGGGGCGACCATAGCGATCAGTGCTCGGACGATAACGGAAGCGCTGCTGGATCAGACGGCAGGTGAGAGCGTCGAGCTCAGGCACTCCGCTTGAGCGCGTGACCGTGCAGCTGGTCACTCGCCCGTCGGTGCCGACGGTGAAGACGATCCCGACACGTCCGCCAATTCCTCGCTCACGAAGGTCGCGCGGGTAATCCGAAGGGTCGATTTCTCCGGCGATCTGGACGAGGTCGGTCCCGCCCTCGTCATCGCTTCCATAACC
The DNA here is from genome assembly GCA_036265105.1 of Sphingomicrobium sp. GTDB lineage: Bacteria > Pseudomonadota > Alphaproteobacteria > Sphingomonadales > Sphingomonadaceae > Sphingomicrobium. Next base: position 46,770 of record DATAPR010000024.1, on the reverse strand, counting down.
CTTGCCTCCGCTGCCGCCGCCGGCGCCGCTTCCAAGAGCGGGCCCGGTCCCGCTGCCTCCGCCCGAGGCCGGAGCTGAAGGATGCACAGCGACGACAGGCGTCGGCGCCGGCATTACGTGCGAGGGAACCGGGCCTGGCGAGCCGCCGCTCGGTTTTTGCTGCGCCTTCGGGGCGGCGGATGAACGATGGCGTGCCGCTCGAGGTTGGCTGACCTTTATGCTGGGCGGAGGCGGCGGCCGTGGAAGAGCGACGTCGATGAGCCGCGAAACAAACTCTCCCTTGGAGAGAATGTCGACCCGAAGTCCAAACAGAAGAGCAAGCCCAAGACCAAGCTGAACCACCGCTACCGCGGCGAACGCGATGAGACGCTCGCGCGGCCGCACGGGGACCAAAGCGGGCATCGACGCCCGCCTCAGGGCTTAGCGCGTGTAATAGCAGCGACGGCGCGCAGTCATGCTGCGATCGACCGCGCCGCCCGCAACCGCACCGCCAACCGCGCCTGCGGCCGTCCCGAGAAGGCCGCCGCCAAGGATGCTGTGCCCCACCACGGCTCCGGTCACTCCACCGACCACGGTTCCAGTCGTTGCGGACGAGCGTCGGCAAACCCTGTGCCGAGAGGCCGTCCGGCCATAATAATGATGGCGATGGTGTGTCGCCGCGAGCGCAGGAACCGCAAGCGATGATGCGGCAGTGAATGCAAGAGCAGCCGCAGTCGTGAGTTTGGATAGGGTTTTCATCGTCAGATTTCCTCCGTTTCGGCTCATCAACGATCCTGACCCCAGCATGTTTCCATAGGCAACGGCAATACGTTGTTCGCAAAAGGTGCGCCGTGCCTGTTAACCGCCCCTCATGGCCGGCCGCCTCGATTAGGGGACTGTTCTTCCGTCGATGTTTCCGGCCGACGCGTAGCGGCAGACGAGGAAATCCGTGGTTGCATTGGAGGCGACCGCGCAGCCGATCCGGGTCGTGGTCGGCCAGACCATCTGCGTGTAATGGCCGACATCCTGCCAATTGCCGCTTCGGCTGACGGCTGGGAAAATGCCCGGAATGAAGTTGCGCCGCTCGGACGACCAGGCCCCCACCATCGCATCGTAACTATAGGCGCCGCGCGTCCCCATCCAGAGATTTTCGCCGGTTCCCTGCCGGGATTTTCGGTCAGAGTGATGAAAGCTATTCGTCAGCGCGAGCTGAGTTGCATAGACGGCGGCTTGCTGCCCAAGCAGGGGATCCCAGCTGAGCGGCGGAACTCGGGCTTGTGCTCGAACGGCGTTGTGAAGAGATAGAATGCGCGCTGGAAATTGGCTCGAAATTCCATTGAAAGCGGCTCGGCTTTGAGCGCTCGCCGGATTTGAAAGAGCGACGAGCAATATGGTGAGCGGCATCGAGATCGTCCACGGCATGCTGGGTTTTCCCTCCCCTCGAGAACGCTTCGAGAGTGGGCAAATTCGCTTTGTGCCGCAAGAGCTTACATGGCTCTTCCACTCGAGGGCTTGGTCAATTGAGCCGTGATGGCGCCAAATCGAGACGAAGAGTCTGGGCCGGCCTTTCCAAGCGGTTCACCCAGGACCAATTTATTAAAAAATCTACAGAAAACGGCTTTTCAGATCTTCGCTTTTTTGCTCTAAGCGCGATCATTCCTACATCAGGAGCGGACGGATGATTAAGGCTTTGGTCGTGCTTGCGGTGGCCAGCACGATGAGTATCCCAGCAACGGCCCAGACGGCGCCGAACGCATCGACGACGAATCAGGCGCAGGCGGCAAAGCCTCAGATGATCAAGAAGCAGGTCTGCGAGGACACTGAGGACAATCCTTATTCGACGATCCATCGCCGTGTTTGCAGGACCGTCCAGGTCCCCGCTCCGAACAACGGAACGAACGGCGGCGAGCAGGCCTCGGCGCCTTCCACCACGCCCAATTCCGCCAACAGGTAGCCGGTAGTCCTCGCGGATCAGTCACCACTGATCCGCGAGTCGATGTCCTTGGGATCATCGATGATCGGCGTGCCGACATCGCCCCTTCCGACCGTGCGGCCGGCCATTTCGAGCATTCGCTCGAGCGGTACACGCGCGCGCTCCATGACATCGCCTGAAAGCTCGATCCTTGGTTCAAGGTCGCGCAAAGCGACATAGAGCTTCTCGAGCGTATTGAGAGCCATGTAGGGGCACATGTTGCAATTGCATGCCCCGTCGCCGCCCGGAACTCCGATGAAGGTCTTGTCCGGCGCAGCCTTTTCCATCTGATGGATGATATGAGGTTCGGTCGCGACGAGGATGGTCCGTGCCGGCGAGGACAGAGCGAAATCGAGAATGGACTTGGTCGAGCCGACATGATCGGCATGATCGATGATGTGCGGCGGACATTCCGGATGAGCTGCGACGGGAGCGTCTGGATATTCGGCCTTGAGCTTTAGAAGCTCGGTTTCGCTGAAGGCTTGGTGGACGATGCAGATGCCGGGCCACAGAAGCATCTCGCGTCCCGTCTTCCTGGCGAGATAGCCGCCAAGGTGCCGATCGGGACCGAAGATGATCTTTTGATCCTTGGGGATCTGGTCGAGGATCACCTTTGCTGATGAGCTGGTGACGATGATGTCGCTGAGCGCTTTCACTGCGGCCGAGCAGTTGATGTAGGTCAGCGCGATATGATCAGGGTGGGCCGCTCGGAAGGCTTCGAACTGATCGGGCGGGCAGCTGTCTTCAAGGCTGCACCCCGCGTCCATGTCAGGAAGGATCACGGTCCTTGCTGGCGAAAGGATCTTCGCGGTTTCGGCCATGAAGCGCACGCCGCAAAAAGCGATCACCTCGGCGTCGGTCGCTGCGGCCTTGCGCGACAGATCGAGGCTGTCGCCGACGAAGTCCGCAAGATCCTGGATCTCGGGCTTTTGATAATAATGGGCAAGGATGACGGCATTGCGCTCAGCTTTGAGCCGCTCGATCTCCCCAAGCAGATCGAGCCCTTTGAGGCCTTGTGTCTGAATGGTCATTTGTGGCCTTCGGCAGCCTTTCGGCGTTCCGCTTCCTTGATCGCCTGATCATATGGGGTTGAAAGGTCGATGTAGCTAGGGACATCGTTGCCGTCCGTCGGGAAACGGGCGACGACCTTGACGTCCCGGAACCCTGCAGCGAGCAGGGGCATCGCAAAGCTTCGCTCGATGGCTGCGCGTCCGGCCTCGCGGGCGAGCTGCATCGGAACGGTTGCGGTCGCCTGCTTGCGAAGATCCTGGACGGCCCGGTCGCGGTTGGTCTGATCGAGCTGCTCATTGGCGTTGGTGAGCGCGGAGAGAACTCCCCCGCCGCCATATTCCTTCACCGAGTTGATATCGACGTCGGGCCCGGCAACGTCGATCATCGGCAGCCGAACGCTCAGCGTATGATTGGCACTGTCCCAGCTGACATCATCGGGCTGGAGGTTCGAAAGATCGAGCTCGTAGCGTACGTCCCCTGGAAGGATCAGCGTTCGCTCGGAGCTGACGAGGCCTCCAAGATGCTGCTGTTCGCTGGTGACGACCGAGACGTAGCGCGCTGCAAATACGGTCAGCTTGTTCTCCGCCCGCATCGATTCCAGGCTCGCGGTCGCAATCGTCTTCGGGCTTGGACCGCCGAAGATCCGATCGGCGATGCCCGTCGAGACTCCGATCAGCACGCCGAGGATCAAAGCCACGGCAATCGCAGCCAGCGCAACCAGGGACCTTAGACGGTTATCCATTCCTCGCCTTGATGTTCTACGAGCCCGCGGCGTTCGAGGTCCACGAGGTGCGCGAAGACCGAGCCGCAGGCCGCGGGCACGAGACGCGGGTCCAGTCCGGGATAGGCGTTCGCGACGATGTCCGGGATTGCGCGCGACCTCTCCCGGATGAGCCTCATGATCTGCTTTTCGCGCTGAAGTCGGTGGCCGATCAGCAGACGCACATATTGCTGAGGCTTTTTTACCGCGGGCCCGTGGGCGGGATAATAGATGCGATCGTCGCGCCAGCGGAGCTTTTCGAGGCTGTGCATGTAAGCGGCCATGTCGCCGTCGGGCGGGACGATGACCGTCGTCGACCAACCCATGACATGATCGCCGGTGAAGAGCGCGTCGCGATAAGCGAAACAGAGATGGTTCGAAGTATGGCCGGGCGTCGCCACTGCGACCACGCGCATCTCCTCGATCTCGATCCCCTCGCCGTGATCGAGCACCCGGTCAGGCGTATAATCGCCGTCGAAAGACGCGTCGGCGCGGGGGCCGACGGTTTCCAGCGAAAGCGCGGCGCAGCCGATGATCGGAGCCCCGGTTCGCTCAGCGAGCGGCCGGGCCGCGGGACTGTGGTCACGGTGGGTGTGAGTGCACATGATCGCGGCGACGGGGCGGCCGCCGATGGCCTTTTCAAGGGCATCGATATGCTCGGGGATGTCCGGACCCGGATCAATGACCGCAAGCTCGTTCTCTCCGAGTAGATAGGTCTGAGTTCCAAAGAAGGTGAACGCGGAAGGGTTGTGGGCGAGGATTCGCCCGATGCCGGGGTCTAGCTGTTCGAGCTTGGCGTAAGGCGCGTCCACAGCGCTGCCTCTCGCACGACCGGCCCTCTTTTGGCTAGCATTCGAGGTCGTAGGGCCCGTCGCTCCCGACCTCCTGGCCGCTCCGAACGATCCGAACCTCCAATTTTCCGCCAACGACATGGCGGCACACGTCGCTGGGGATGGCAAAGCGCATCGACCTGCCCTTCTTGATCTGCGCGAGCTGGATCTCGGCCCGCGGATCGCCATCGCGAACGAACCTGAGGCTGGTCCCAGCCGGGAGGTCCTCGCCGGCCTGGACGATGATGAGGGTCGATCGGCTAAAGTCGGTGCAGGGTCCCTCGGCGCTGCCCGGATTATAGCAGCTGAGGCTCATTTTCGGCCTTGGAAGCAGGGGCATTGAAGCACTGACTCCGCCCACCAGCACGTGCGTCGGAGCCGGCGGCGCCGTCGGAAGTGGCGGAAGTGCCGCATATTCACGAAGCGGTGCAGCAGGGACGGTTTCGCGCGGGGTGATCTGCGGACCCTCCGACCGGCCGGATTGCGGAAGCGGCGGCAGTGGCGACAGGCCGTCGAGCGCGGTCGTCTTTGAAGCTTCCGGCGAGCCCGCCGTCGCGGCCCCATGAATCTCCAGGCGGGCGATCTCGGAATTGAGCGCAGTGATGATTTGGCTCCGCTCGTCCGCCGGCATGTCTTCGTTCGAAGTCAGCTTCGAGACCGCATCCTTGAGGGTCCCGATCCACTGGGAGTCGCTCTGTCCCTCCTTGTCGCACAATTTCACCGTGGACTGCTCCGGCTGACCATCGACCGTGGTCTTCACGACCGTCTCGAACCGGTGAGCATCGCAATTCTGCATCAGCTGCAGCGCCCGGGGCGACGGAGCGCTTGGAGGGGCAACCTCCTTCTTCCCAGGAGGAGCGGCGGCCGCCGCGGCGGCAAGACCCAGCGCCAAAATTGTACTCACAAGGATGATGCGCCCCTTCACGACTTCCCCTTCTTCCGCCGAGACGGTGAATGTCCCTTGAACCGGTCAGGCCGCAAGGGCGGCTGCCGCGGGAGCCTCGCTGAGCAGCCCGGCGCGGTGGGCAAAGGCGGTCGGATACACTCGTCCGAAGAGCGCTTCCATGCTGCTGTCCCAGCTGAACTGCAGCGCGCACGCACGCGCCCGCGATGCGATCGCGCCGCGATCTTCGTTCCAGACCTCCAGGATGTTCGCGGCCATTGCTTCGGCGTCGCCGACCGGACCGAGCCGTCCCTCGGCGGGGCTCACTCGGTCTATCATTGCTCCTGCTGCAACTCCGACCACCGGGAGCCCCGACGCCTGGGCTTCCACGATCGAGACTCCAAACGTCTCGTCGGCCATCCCCGAGACATAGATGTCCGAGCTCGCGAGCCAGCGCGCAAGCTCGATGCGATCCTTCATATACCCGGGAAGGATGATGCGTTCGTCGCCGAGCGAGGCAATCTCAGCCTTGAGCGGGCCTTCGCCAATCAGCGCGAGCTTCGCCCCGAGCTCGGCGGGAAGCCGACGAAACGCGTCCGCGACAAGATCGGGCCTCTTCTCGCCGTCGAGACGGCCAACATAGACGAGAAGCGGTTGGCGCGCCGACAAGGCAAGTTTCTCCCGCAGCTTTTCATCGCGCCGATCGGGACCGAACTCGCCGAGCTCGACTCCGAGGGGAACCACGTCGACTTCGGGAATTCCAAGGCTTCTCAATTTCGTCGCGCCGCCATTTTCGCTGAGTGCGAACATTGCGTCGAAGCGGCGATAGAGAAGGCCGCAATAGGCGTAGCAGATCCGCCCCAGAACACCGGCGACTGGCCTGGTCAGGAATTTCGAAAATGGCCGCTCGACATAGACGGTCGGAAAATCAGTCATGTAGGCTGCGACGAGCGCGGTTTCCCGATGGCGCCTTCTGTAGGCGATCGCGGACCAGGGCAGGTTGTAGGCGTCCTGGCATTCGACCAGGTCCGGGGAAAAGCGCTCGAGCGCCCGGCGGACTGCGCCGTTGCGAAGCATCAAACGGTAATGGGGGCTTCCAGGGACGCGCGGCGAGGCGATCGTCACCGTTACCGCCCTATTCTCCTCGATGATCTCATCGCGCGCTCCAGGGACGATCATGAGGTGACTGTGGGGAGTCGATTCCAGGATGTGGCGGCGCTTGTGCAGGAGATAGGTGCGCACGCCCCCGCCGACCTCTGACCAGCTCTGCGTGACGTCGCAGAACAATTTCGCTCCCGATGCTCGATCGAAATGAGGTTCGTAGCAATTCACTTCAGCATCAAACCCGAACGGCCATCCGAAGCGCCCTTTGCGGCGAGGCCTCGCCGCTGTCGGAAATCTTTACGCAATGGTCGTCCGCCTTTTCCCTGTTCAGACAAAAAATGGCAGAAATCAGCTATTTCTTCAATTTGGCACGCCGGTTGCTACTATTATCGCGTCCACTTGGTTCCACGCCACGAAGGGGCGGTTGCAGCGGTTCTCTGGTCCCCTGCAGCCGCCCCTTCCTCCATTTCAGACCTCGGCTCCGAACAGCTCCTGGAGCTCGCCGCTCTCAAACATCTCCATCATGATGTCGGAACCGCCGACGAACTCTCCTTTGAAGTAGAGCTGGGGAACCGTCGGCCAGTCGGAATATTCCTTGATGCCCTGCCGGACTTCGGGATCTTGGAGAACATCGACGGTTTCGTATTTGGCTCCGAGGCGATTGAGGATCGCGACCGCTCGGCTCGAGAAACCGCATTGCGGGAAGAGCGCCGTCCCCTTCATGAAGAGCACAACCTCATGATTCTTGACGATTTCATCGATGCGGGATTGCGTGTCACTCACTATCGGTCTCCGTTTCGGGCACCGCGGTTTCGAGCTGCAGTGCGTGAAGCTCTCCCCCAACTCGCCCCCCGAGCGCGGAATAGACAGTCTGGTGCTGTCTGATCCGGCTTAGTCCTTCAAAGCTCTTGCTGACGACCCGCGCGGCATAATGATCGCCGTCGCCGGCAAGATCGCGAATCGTCACCTCGCAATCCGGAATGGCATCCTTGATGAGCCGTTCGATCTCGTTCGCCGGCATTGGCATCAGAGGTTGGTGCTTTCCATGATCTGGCGCCTGGCGTCGATCTCCTTGTTCCGAAGCGCTTCGCGAACCTTCTCCTCGTCGCACTCGACACCTGCGGAAGTCAGATCGCCGAGGACTTTGCGAACCACGTCATGCTCGCCCGCTTCCTCGAAATCGGAGCGAACGACGTCCTTGGCGTAACTTTCGGTTTCGGCTTCCGAAAGTCCCATTTGCCGAGCCGCCCATTCTCCGAGCAGCCGATTGCGCCGGGCGGCTATCCGGAACTTCATTTCCTCGTCGTGTGCAAACTTGGATTCGAACGCCCGCTCGCGATCATCAAACTGGGTCATGCCGTCCCCTTGGTCATCTGCGGCGGGAGATAGGAGGAGCGGCCGCACGACGCAACGCGCTAACGCTTGTGCGACTCCCACCATCGAAGCGCCAGGACGATGACGAGACAGGCGATGGTATCCGTAATCCAGTCCACCGGATCGCTGTCGCGGTGGAGCATCGGAATTGCCTGTGCGATCTCGATGAAGGCTCCAAACAGTGAAAGGGCCGCAATCAGCCAGAGAGCGGAAAGCCGCGGATAGGCATAAAAGCCAAGCAGCCCCAAAGTCGCGAAGGCGGCGACATGCTGAACCTTGTCGGAGGGGTTTCCAGGGATTTGGGGTGGATGGGGCAGGAGCGCCATGACGAGAGCGAACAGCGCCGCCGCCCAGAACAGCGCCCTTACGAGCCGTCCTCCTCGATAGCGTCGAAGAACGTTCACACCGCGTATTGCGCGGTTGTTTTCTCGCGGACTTCCTCTGCGCTCACTCCTGGCGCGAGTTCGATCAGCTTGAACAGGCTGTCGTGATCGGGCCGCTGGAACACGGCAAGATCGCTAATGATCATGTCGACCACATTCTTGCCCGTGAGCGGCAAGGTGCACTCGGGAATGAACTTGGGATCGCCGTTCTTGGAGACATGCTCCATTACGACAATGATCTTTCGCACTCCGGCAACGAGGTCCATCGCCCCGCCCATGCCCTTGATCATCTTGCCCGGCACCATCCAATTGGCAAGGTCGCCCTTCTCGCTCACCTCCATGCCGCCGAGTACGGCAAGGTCGATGTGTCCGCCGCGGATCATCGCGAAGCTGGTTGCGCTGTCGAAAAAGCTCGTCTGAGGAAGCTCGCTGACCGTCTGCTTTCCCGCGTTGATGAGATCGGGATCGACCTCGTCGTCATAGGGAAACGGTCCGATGCCGAGCATTCCGTTCTCGCTTTGAAGCGTCACGGTCATGCCCTTGGGCACATGATTGGCGACGAGCGTCGGAATTCCAATTCCAAGATTGACGTAATAGCCATCGCGAAGCTCGCTCGCCGCACGCTTGGCCATCTGGTCGCGGGTCCATCCCTTCGTCAGCGTTTCAATGCTCATCTGGTCGATCCTTGAATGAGTTGAGCGGGCAGCGGATTTTGAGGCGTCTCTTCCTGCCAGAGGATAGAGGCTATCAGCCATTTTCCGTCGATCTTCACCAGCTCAAAGCTGTTGATTCCGCGCTCATGGAAACTCCCGCTTGCAGTGCGCCCGTCATAAGCGGACCAGGCCGTCGCAAGACCGCCCCAGATCTCCACGCGGCGCCCGAGCTCGCGCTCGGTAAAGCCTTCGCGCTCGAGCACGTCCTTGTTGCGCGAGATATAATCTTCGAGCGAGCCGCCGCGCAGACCCGTCGGGCCGGTTGCCCTGAGCGTGGCGCCAGGAGCAAACAGGCCTCGCATCCGCTCGAAGTCGCGCTTCTGTCCAGGAGGGCCGGAAATGACTTCGTACACCGCTCGGATCGCCCGATCGATCCCTGCCCGGTCGGCCCGGCTCGGGCGCTCGGGCACGGCACTCGTGGCCAAAGCGAGAGCCCAAATCCCGATCACGCCGGCTCGCGCTCTCGGACTGTTCGAAACTCGATCCTCTTTTCGTACGGCGAGCCGTCGATGAGCCGGTTCACGAATATCGAGGGAAGATGGATGCAGTCGGGATCGAGGCTTCCAACCGGAACGATCTCCTCGACCTCTGCGACGCACACCTTTCCGCAGGTTGCTGCCGGAAGGTTGAAGTTCCGCGCGGTCTTGTGAAAGATGAGATTGCCCGTTTCGTCGGCCTTCCAGCCCTTGATGATGCTGACGTCAGCCCGAATCCCGCGCTCAAGGACATAGGTCACCCCATCGAAGTCCTTCAGCTCCTTGCCTTCAGCGACCTGCGTCCCGACACCGGTCTTCGTATAAAAGCCCGGGATTCCAGCGCCGCCGGCGCGCATCCGCTCGGCAAGCGTTCCCTGGGGAGTGAAGTCAACCTCGATTTCGCCAGCGAGAAACTGGCGCTCGAATTCCTTATTCTCGCCGACATAGGACGAGATCATCTTCCTCACCTGCCGAGTTCGCAAAAGCTTGCCCAGGCCTTCACCGTCGATTCCGGCGTTGTTGGAGGCGATCGTGAGGTCCTTGACCCCGCTCGCGACAACGGCATCAATCAGTCGCTCGGGAATTCCGCACAGGCCGAATCCCCCGGCAGCGATTGTCATTCCGTCAAATAGCAGTCCGTCGAGCGCGCTTTTGGCATCGGAGTGAATTTTCTGCATGTGCCGCCAATAGAAAAGCAGCGGCACTTGCTCAAGCGACGCTCATCCTTTCAACTTCGAGAGCACCCCCTGAAGCTGCATTGCATTGGACATATCGCCCTCGACCCTCAGCTTGCCCATCATGAACGCCGTCATTCCGTCGAGCTGCCCTGAAGCAAGCTGCTGCCAGTCGTCCCAGCCAACCTTGATCGCTGTGTCGGCAGCCCCATCCTCTTCGCTGACCTGCTGCGCTGCACCGTCGAGCATGATTGTGCCCTGATCGCCCCCGAAGTCGATCTTCACTCGCTTGCCAGGCACCCACGCCTGGGCCTCTTGCATGCGCTCGACGAGTTCCTGTTTGGTCATAGGCTTGCTTTCTCCTTTGTCAGCAGCGCTAGCGGGCGGTCGACGTCCGTTCAATGGCGGCTGGGTCCGCACCGTCATTTATCCATTCGTCGAATGCTCGATGGCAGTTTGGCTAACTTTGGGTAGTGCGAGCGTCGGTGAGTCCGATCCCACAACTCGCCCGATTCGCGATCGAGCATGCACGGCGAGGCGACTTTGCCCGCGCCCTCGAGCTCGCCAAGCAGGCGCTCGCGAGCCATCCGCACGATCATGGCCTCATGCTGTTCGTGGGCATGCTTCAGGTGCGCAAGCTGGACTTCGATCAGGCGGCCGTGGCGTTCAAATCGGCGCTCCGGCTCAAGCCTTCGGATCCCCTGACGAGACTCGAGCTCGCTCGAGTCCTCATCGCGGTCAATCAGCTCGACGAGGCTTACGAACTTCTCGCAACGAACAGGATTCCGGGTCTTGAACCGGAGCGACTGAACGGCCTGATATCGCTGCGACGCGGGCGCGCCTCCGATGCCTCCAAACGGTTCGAGAAAGTCGTCGCGGCCGATCCGCGCGACTTTGAAAGCTGGGGAAATCTCGGCGTTGCAAGACTGGCTGCCGGCGATGCGACGGGGGCTACCGAAGCTCTGCAGCTTTCGTTGCGCCTTCGACGCAACCAGCAAAGGTTCCGCGACAAATGGGTCGAGGCACATGTTGCTGCCGGAACGGGCGAACATGGACTGAAGCTCGCTCTCGAATTTGCCGCCAGTCATCCGGACGACGCGCTGGTGCAGGTCACGATTGCCCGTTTGCACGACCTTCTCGGGCGACCTGAGCGAGCTCTCGATGCGCTCAATGATGCGCTTCTACTCGAGCCGACACACGCCCCCGCCCTCGTCGCTCTTGCGCAATTGCACGAGCGTCAGAACCAGATCGATGAGTTCGCTGATGCCCTTTCCAGGCTCGAAAGCCTTGCTGTTCACACGGCCGAGCTTCCGCTGTTGCAGGCTCGCCTCGCTTTCCGGCGCGGCGACCTGAGCCGAGCGCTAGAGCTTGCAAAGGACGTGTCGGCGGCTCTCGATGCCGGTGAACGCGCGCACCTTATCGGCCAGATCTGCGACCGAATGGACGACAGTTCTCAAGCCTTCGAGGCCTTCTGTGAAATGAACCGGGCGACGTATATCGCGCCCGAGCTGCTTTCAGCGCGCGCAGATGCGTACCGGACCATGATCGCCCGTCGCTCGCGCCTGGCCACGCGCAGATGGGTGCGCAGCTGGCGAAGGTGGCGCCCACCCGAAGATGGGCGCGACCCTGTGTTCCTGGTTGGCTTCCCGCGGTCCGGAACCACGCTTCTCGACACGTTGCTCATGGGTCACCCGCAGATCCAGGTTACCGAGGAGAAGCCGATGCTCGACGCGGTCGCCCGAACGCTCGGCGGCTACGAGCATCTCGCCGACCTTTCCGAGCGCCAGTTATCCGAGCTGCGCGAACTCTATCTTCACGAAGCGGTAAACCACGTCCCAGGACTTGATGGCCGAATTCTCATCGACAAGCAGCCCTTCGCGATGGTCGAGGCGCCGCTCATCTACCGCCTTTTCCCAAGCGCCAAGATCCTCTTCGTGCAGCGTCACCCGTGCGATGTCGTCCTTAGCTGCTTCATCGCCCGGTTCGAGCCGAGCTCTGCGCTCGCAAATTTCGTGACACTCGAGGGCACTGCCGGGCTCTACGGCGAATTCAGGAAATTCTGGAGCCAGTGCCGTTCGATCCTTCCGATGATCGTGCATCTCGTTCGCTATGAGCGCCTCGTCGACGACACTGAATCGGAAATGCGCGCTCTGCTCACGTTTCTCGGCCTGGAGTGGACCGATCAGGTTCTGGACCATCGCTCGACCGCGAAGGATCGCGGCTTCATCAACACTCCAAGCTACTCGCAGGTCGTCGAGCCAATGTCCGACCGCTCGATCGGACGCTGGGAAAAATATCGCGATCAGATGAAGTCGGTCCTTCCGCTCCTTGAGCCCTGGGCGAAGCGAATGGGCTACGAAGTCTAGGCCACTTGGCGTGGCTCGCGCCGAAGCCTATTTGGCCCCGAATGGGATACGAAACCGACCTCAAGCTCTTCATCGACGGCGTTTGGAAAGGCTCGGATTCGGGCCACACCGTCCTCAACCCCGTCGACGCGAAACCGATCGCCGAAGTCCCCTACGCCTCAAGCGCCGACCTCGACGAAGCGCTTGCGGCATCGGACCGGGCATGGCCCGGGTGGCGCGCTCTTGACGTCGAAAAGCGGGGCGCGATCCTGCACAAGACGGCGGCGCTCCTTCGCGAACGGGTCGAGCAGGTTGCCGCAACGCTGACCCAGGAACAGGGCAAGATCCTCCCTGAAGCGAAGGCCGAGGTCCTGGCTTCGGCACAGCTGTTCGACTGGTATGCCGAAGATTCGAAGAGGGATTATGGCCGCACTCTCGTCAGACCTGCAGGTCAGCTTAGCCGAGTGATCCGTCAGCCGATTGGCCCGACCGCGACTTTCACGCCGTGGAACTTCCCGATCTATCTGCTTGCAAAGAAGGTGAGCGCGGCGCTTGCGGCCGGGTGCACGGTAATTTCGCGTCCCCCGCACGAGACTCCAGGCTGCGCAACGGAGCTGTTCCGGGCCCTTGCCGATGCGGGTATCCCCAAAGGCGTCGCGCAACTCGTTCACGGCGATGCGAACCTCATCAGCGAGACGCTCATTGCCAGCCGAGTGATCCGCAAGGTCAGCTTCACCGGTTCGACCGGTGTCGGAAAGCATTTGATGCGCCTTTGCGCCGACAGCATGACCCGAGTGACGATGGAGCTCGGGGGTCATGCGCCTGTCCTCATCTTCGACGATTGCGATCTTGAGAAGACGCTCGACATGGTCGTCCCGCAGAAATTCAGGAACGCAGGGCAGGTCTGCGTCTCCCCCACCCGCTTCTATGTTCAGCGCGGGATCTATGAGGCCTTCGTCAAGGGTTTCGCCGAGCGAGCCGCCAGGGTGAAGGTCGGAAACGGTCTCGAGGAAGGGACCCGAATGGGGCCGCTTGCAAATGCACGTCGACCCGACGCGATCGAAGCATTGGTGAAGGACGCAAGATCCAAGGGCGCACGCGTCCTCGCCGGCGGAGAGAAGGGCGACAGCGGCTTCTTCTTCCAGCCCACTTTGCTGGCTGACGTTCCCAATGAGGCGGACATCATGAATGACGAGCCGTTCGGCCCCGTCGCCGTCTCGCGACCGTTCGATACGTTCGATGAAGTGATCGAACAGGCCAATCGGCTTCCCTACGGTCTCGCCGCGTTCGCCTTCACTGAGAACGGCCGCCGCGCAAACCTCATCGGGGACCTCGTCGAGAGCGGAATGGTCGGTATCAACACCTTTGCAATCAGCGGTGCCGACACACCGTTTGGAGGTGTCAAGGATTCAGGCTTCGGGTCCGAAGGCGGTAAGGAGGGCCTCGAGAGCTATCAGGTCGTAAGGGCGATCCACCAGGCATAAGGCTTCGCTCACGCAAAAAAGGTCCCCGGCAGCGCCGGGGACCAACTGAAACTTTGTGCGGGCCGCTTAGCCGACAGTCGTACTCGTCGTCGTTACGACGCTTCCCGAGATCGTCAGCGAGCTCGGCGGCAGACGGAAGGTCTGACCGGTCGGTGAGGTGACGATGACGGCCCGGATCGATCCATCTGAGCCGGTAACGACCTGGCTCACGGTCCCGATGCTGGTGCCGCCCGAATTCTGGACGGTAACGCCCGTCGTCAGACCCGGAAGCGTGCTCGCCGAAACCGCGCCGCGGGCAAGGACGCTGTTCGAGCTCGCGTGGGCAATGCCGGTCACGGACGCATGCGCCGGCCCCTGACTGTTAAGGGCGGCGTTGGAATTCACATTGGCATTCGAATTCACATTGGCACTTGAATTCATATGGGCGTTGGAATTCATGTTGATGTTGGTGTTCGAACGCATGTTGGCGCCGCCGATTGCGCCAGGTCCGCCGCTCCTTCCGCCATGAGCCTGAGCAAATGCGGGTCCGGCGATGACCATCGCCGCGCCAATTGCAGTCGTCATGAGTGTCTTGCGAAACATCCCAAATTCTCCATCAAATTTTCGGGGGGTGCGACGTTAACGCGCGACATTCCCTGTGTTTTCAGCGCTTAATCTGACGTTCATTCATCTGGGACGGGCTGCCATTGAGGGGCGGCGGCACGAATTGGGGATGATGCCTGGTCCCGCATTGGAACTGAAAATCTCCGAGGCTCGGGCCGCCTTAACCTTTTCTAAGAACCACGGGCCGAAAGTCGCGACTCCAAGCAAGGGGAAGGTGAGAATGGGCGTGCCCGTTCCGGAGATGACTCCTGAGACAAATCCGGTCGACGAAGCTTCGGCCGAGACATTGCTGAGTTCGCTCAGGACCATCGCTGCCGCGGAGCGGCGCAAACATGCGAGCGTCTACAATTACTGGCTCTCGATCCGGGGAAATCGCGAGTTTCCACCGATCCACGACCTCGATCCGCTCGAAATCTCCGATGCGGGAGCGTTCAGCATCCTGCTGGAAATGATCGGCGGCGGCGAAGACGCGGAAATCCGCCACCTTGGCCGGGCCATCGCGGGCGGTTTGAACGTGCAAAATGTCAGCGAAGCCCCCAATCCGTCGCTTCTCTCCTGCATTGCAACGCGCCTTCCAGTCGTGGCTGCCTGCCGTGATGCCTTTGCTTTTGAGGATGAATTCGAGACCGAGCACGGGAAAACTCGCTGCTGGGTCAGCTTGCTGCCATTCAGTGCGACCGGGACCTGGATCGATTTCGTCTATGGTTTCGTCAGCCTCGATCCGGGCGCGGCTCCTGCACAAGCTCCGGACGTCGAGGCCCTAGCCCACGATTCCGAAGAGCTCGTGAGCCACGAGGACGAGGTCGCCGAGGAAACGATATCGGCGGGTAAGGAGATCTCCGAACCCCATAGCTTCGAACAGCCGTTCGAAGAGGAATTGACGGAGCAAGTCGAACCGCTTCCGGACATTGTCGAACCGCTGCCGCTAGAGGACATCGTCGAACCGATCCCAATCGAGGACATCGTCGAACCGCTCGCACTCGAGGACATCGTCGAGCCCATTCCCTTCGAGGGGATTGCCGGGCTTGGACCGGTCGAACAGCCGGTCGATGAAGGTGATGAACCTGCCGAGGCGGCTGCACCCTTGCCGGTCGAGGACGTGCAGGACGTCCTCGACCAGGAGTTCGTGAGCGAGCCTCTCGAGAGCGCTGCAACCCCCGCTATCAAGCCGGGCTTCTCGAAGAAGTTCTTAGAGACGCTCGCGAGCGTGAAGGGCTTTTATGGCAATCCGGTTGAGATTGAGCTCGATCCGGAAACTGTTGCCTTCGAGTGCGGTGAAGTCGCCGACCTCACACCATCAGACCCACCTGGTTCAACGTTGGAGGGGACCTTGCAGATCAAGCTGACCGATGTTCGCGCCAAGGCCGACGAAGCTCGTCAGGCCAAGTTGCGAGCGAACGCAGCGCTCTACGAAGGCCTGAGCGCTGCTTACGACTTTGCCCTCGACGCCGAAGACAGTCCCGAGGAATATCTAAAGCTCGTCCAGGCGGAAGGACTGAAGATTCAGCTCCGCTCGCCGATGAAGCCCGTCGCCAAGCTTGCGTTCGATGGGATGTGCGATGAGGCGACGATCAAACAGCTCGAGGCTGTCCTTGCCTGGGCGTTCGAGGAGGAATTGCCTCGCGGCGGTCTTGCCGAACGAATCGAGGCAGAGGGCGGGATTGGATCGATTTTGAACCGGGAATCGAAAGCCGCGTAAAAGCGGCAGCCGATCAAGGTTTCGACTGCTTCGTTTCTCCGAGGCGGAGCCCCTCGACTACCGCATCGACAGCGCATTTTCGCGAAAGCTCGGAGAGGGTGCGCCGCTCTTTTTCCTCCTGCGTCGACAGACGATGCGCCCGGTTCGCGATCGAGCGAAGCTCGCCGATCGCGCTCTCTGAAAGCTGGCCATGATCCTGGAGCAGACGGTCGAGGACCGCTTCAGAGAGCGGCGCTGCGAACTCGACTCCGGCAAATTCATGGCAGCTCCAGACCACTCGGCTATATTGAGTGTCGAGACCGGCGATGCTCAGCAGAACGTAGCTGTCGGCAGTCGCACCGGGCAGGGCCTCAATTCGACAGCCGTGCGTGGAAATGTCGATCACCCGCGCGCCCATCCGGCTTCGGCCAGGCTCACGAATCGTTGCATTGAGCCTTAATGCGGACCGCGGAGCTCGCCGTCGCTCGGGCTGGCCATCGGGTCTGATTTCAGAGTCGCTCATATCGCGCCTTCCCTCGAGGATAGATGCGCGCCGATTCCTCAACAAATGGTTCCCAGTGCGACGGGGTGACGGGACGGCAGGTTCCCGCTAACGCGCCGCCCATGACCAAGCGCACCGGCGGCAGGATCCTCGTCGACCAGCTGAAAATTCAGGGCTGCGATCGCATCTTCACGGTTCCCGGCGAAAGCTTTCTTGCCGTTCTCGATGCACTTCATGACACCAGCGAAATCGAGACGATTGTCTGCCGGCAGGAAGGCGGCGTCGCCTACATGGCCGACGCCGATGGCAAGATGACCGGGCGTCCCGGCGTCGCCTTTGTCACTCGAGGTCCTGGAGCGACGAACGCCAGCGCGGGAGTGCATGTCGCATTTCAGGATTCGACCCCGATGATCGTCTTCATCGGCGACGTCGCTCGCGGCGACCGGCAACGCGAGGGTTTCCAGGAGATCGACTTTCCCGCTTTCTTCGCTCCGATCGCCAAGTGGGCCGCGCGGATCGAGGACGCCCGACGAATCCCCGAATTCATCTATCGAGCCTACCGGGTCGCGACCGCGGGTCGCCCGGGTCCCGTCGTCCTCGCACTGCCTGAAGACATGCTTCGCGACGAAGTGGATGTGCCCGATCGGCCGTGCGTTCCGCCGCTTGCCGAAGAACCCGATCCCGGCGCCCTGCAGGCACTGTTCGAACTTCTGAAGGAAGCCGCCTCTCCGGTCGCGATTGTCGGCGGAGCGGACTGGAGTCCCAGAGCGGCCCACCATTTTTCAAATTTCGCGTTCCGCTACGGCATTCCGGTTGCGGCGGCTTTCCGCCGGCAGGATGCGATCGACAATAGCTGCGCAGTCTACGCCGGCCAGCTCGGCTATGGACCGAACCCCAAGCTCCAACAGCGCATTCGCGACGCGGATCTGATCCTCGCTGCCGGTCCGCGCCTCGGGGAAGCGACCACGGACGGCTATACGCTCATCACTCCGGATCATCCCGGCCAGACCCTCGTTCACGTCCATCCCGACCCCAACGAACTTGGCCGAGTATATCTCGCGGACCTGCCGATTTGCGCCGACATGGGCGAATTTGCCGAGATGGTCGATGAGTGGATCGACCCGGACCTCGTCCGGTTTTCCTGCGGCGCCGACGCGCACAAGGAGTGGCTGGAATGGTCCGAGCCAAGGCCGCGCGATGGCGTGAAGCTCGACCTTGGAGCCTGTGTCGCGGCGATGCGCGAGCGCCTCCCGGAAAAGACGATCATTTGCAACGGCGCCGGGAATTTTTCGGGGTGGTGGCACCGCTACTGGCGATATGGCTCGATGCCGACACAGCTTGCGCCGACCAGTGGAACCATGGGCTACGGCCTTCCCGCCGCGGTCGCAGCGGCGCTCCGGTTCAAGGACCGGCCGGTCGTGTGCGTGGCGGGCGACGGCGACTTCCTGATGAATGGCCAGGAACTGGCGACGGCCGCCCAGTTCGGCGCCGAACTCCTGATCGTTCTTGTCGACAATGGCAGCTACGGGACCATCCGCATGCACCAGGAGCGGGACTACCCCGAGCGGATCTCGGCGACGGAGCTGATGAACCCGGATTTCGCCGCGCTTGCTCGAGCTTATGGCGGCTGGGCGCAAATCGTCGAAGCGACCGCCGATTTTGCGCCAGCGCTCGACGAGGCGCTGCAGCGCGCCGGCATCCGCCTCATCCACTGCAAGACCGACGTCGAGGTAATCAGCAATCAGACGACGATCTCGAAGCTGCGCGAAAGGGCTGCGAAGACATAAGAACGCTCTTTGCGGTCCGGAGTGAAGCGGTCTTAGCCTTCGGGACCCCGCTCGCTTCTTCGGTTCCAGGCGCTCTTGAACAAGCGGTCGTGGAAGTTGGGTTCGTCGTTCGGGGCGCCTTCGTCACCCCCCTCGCCTTTCGAGAGTTGTTCTGGGAAATGCTTCACCAGATCATCGAAATGGCCGCCGAAGCTGTTTTTCTTAGCTCGCCGTCGGTGCGGCATGATCGCCTCCGCATCACCAAATGCACCGAGCTCCAAGATGCATACGCTGAAGGGGCGAGTTTGCTCCAAATGAATAAAGTCCGATCTGGTTCTATTTCCGATCGCGGCAGTCCGAATGGGTCTCTCGCCAGCGATCATCCGGGCCAGGGATTCCGCTTCGGTATCAAGCCTCGTTCCAGCCTTCTTCCCCGATCAGCGGAACGAACCGAACACCGCCGAGGTTTTCGAGCTCCGCTGTTCCGTCGGGTCGCCTGGTCACCTTGACGAGTTCCTGCACCCAGCCCGGATTTCCAAGCGGCATGACGATCGATCCGCCATCGGCGAGCTGGTCCAGAAGCGCTTTGGGAACGTGGCTTCCACTCGCTGCGGCAAGAATTGCATTGAACGGTGAGTGATCGGGACAGCCGCGCGTTCCGTCGCCCTCCAAGATCTCAATATTGTCATAGCCGAGCAGTCCGACACGCTCGCGGGCAAGTTCGACCAATTCGGGCTGGCGCTCGATGGCGAAGACCTGGCCCGCAATCCGGCTCAAGATCGCCGCCGCATAACCCGAGCCAGCGCCGACCTCGAGGATCTTGTCGCGGGGACCGATCCTGGCGGCCTGGATCATCAGAGCGACGATATAGGGCTGCGAGATCGTCTGTCCCGCAGCGATCGGCAGCGGGTGATCACCATAGGCACGCTGAGCATATTCGGGACTGACAAATGCTTCTCGCGGGACCGCCAAGAACGCCTCGAGGATATTCGGTTCGAATATCCCCCGGCATCTCAGCTGACTTTCGACCATCGCCTCGCGCTCGGCGGTGAAGTCCGTTAGGATTGGTGCCACATTGAACCTCGGGACGTTTTTGGAAACACGTCAATTCGGGCCTGTGTTCCGGTCGGGCCGCACTCCGGTTTGAGGGTTCGATGCTGGATTAGAAGCCTCGCTTGAGCGGGTCGGTCCCGAAAAGAATATGGCTGGCTGGTTCCACTGACCTTCCGCCCCTTGCGGAAGAAAGGGCACGCTAACTGACCGCTTCTATATGAGCCCTGCGAGCGGACTGCTCGGATCAGCGTAACGGCGCTTCTGCATTCGGCCGGCGAGATAGGCGAGTCGCCCCGCCTCAACCGCGGACCTCATCGCCCGAGCCATCAGCAAGGGATCCTTTGCCTCGGCGATCGCGGTGTTCATCAGAACGCCGTCGCAGCCGAGCTCCATCGCCACGGCGGCGTCGCTCGAGGTCCCCACACCGGCATCCACCAGCACCGGAACCGCCGCGCCTTCGACAATGAGCCGGATGGTTACCCGGTTCTGGATTCCGAGGCCCGAGCCGATCGGTGCTCCGAGCGGCATGATCGCGACGGCCCCGGCTTCCTCAAGCTGCTTGGCAGCGATCGGATCGTCGACGCAGTAGACCATCGGCTCGAAGCCCTCCTTTACGAGAACTTCAGTAGCTCGCAGCGTCTCGCGCATGTCGGGATAGAGGGTTTTCGCTTCGCCCAGCACCTCGAGCTTCACGAGACTCCACCCTCCAGCCTCGCGCGCGAGCCTTAGTGTCCGGATCGCATCCTCCGCTGAAAAGCATCCGGCGGTATTGGGGAGATAGGTGATTTTCTTGGGATCGATGAAGTCGGTCAGCCTTGGCTGGTTTGGATCGGCGATGTTGACCCGGCGAACGGCGACAGTCACGATTTCGGCGCCCGAGGCCTCCACCGCGGCCGCATTCTCCTCGAAGCTCTTGTACTTGCCGGTTCCGACGATCAGTCGCGAGGTGAAGGTGCGTCCCGCAACAGACCAGGTGTCGGCTTCGATCGGCTTGGGAGCGTTCACCTACCCGCCTCCGACGAAGTGAACGATCTCGAAGTCGTCGCCGTCCTCGACGCACAGCTCCCCGAGCGTCGAACGCGGAATGACCTCGAGGTTCCGCTCGACGGCGACCCGCAGCGGGTCGAGGCCGAGCTGGCTCACCATCTCGGCAATGCTCAATCCGCCGGGCACTCGGCGGTGCTCGCCGTTCACTCTGATGGAAAGGGAAGTGTCGAGACTCATTGACAAAGGGCAGATAGGAGGCTCCACGCCGCCTCGCAAATGACCGATACGATCTTTGTCCTCAACGGCCCCAATCTCAACCTTCTCGGTACCCGTGAGCCTCGCCTTTACGGTACGCAGACGCTGGCCGACGTCGAAGCGACGCTCGAGCAGCGCGCGAGTTCGCTCAAGCTGAAGCTCGATATCCGGCAATCGAACCATGAAGGCGTGCTCATCGACTGGCTGCACGAGGCGCTTGCCAAGGCTTCGGCGGTCATCATCAACGCGGGCGCTTATGCGCACAGCTCGATCGCGATCCGCGACGCGGTGGCTGCGCTCCCGATTCCAGTCATCGAGGTGCATCTTACGAACATCTATGCGCGGGAGGGTTTCCGCCGCCAAAGCCTGCTGGGCCAGGTCACACGCGGATCGGTGATCGGCTTTGGCCCTCTTGGCTACGTGCTCGCACTGGACGCGGCGGCGCACCTCTGCAAGGGAGCGGGCGCGACGCGAGTGAAGAGCCAGATTCAATAGGGGATTGTTAGATGGCCGAAGGCTCGAAGGGCGACAAGAGCGGCGCGATGCGTATCGACCCCGCACTGGTTCGCGAGCTTGCCCAGCTTCTCACCGACAATGAACTTACCGAGATCGAGGTCCAGGACGGCGAGCGCCGAATCAAGGTCAGTCGCGAGCCTGCTCCAGTGATCGGCGGGGTCTCGGCATCGCCTCCGGCCGCTGCTCCGGCGCTCAGCGCTCCGCCAATGCACGCGAAAGAGGACGTCGGAGTTCAGCCGGACGAAATGGCGGGAACGGCGGTCAAGTCCCCGATGGTTGGAACGGCCTATCTGTCTTCGGAGCCCGGATCGAAGCCGTTCATGGAGGTCGGCAACAGCGTGAAGGCCGGCGACACACTGCTGATCGTCGAAGCAATGAAGGTGATGAACCCGATCACCGCACCCGAGAGCGGAGTGATCAAGAAGATCATGGTCGCGGACGCTCAGCCGGTCGAGTTCGATCAGCCGCTCGTGATCATCGGCTGAGGCCGGACAGGTGAAGATCGAGAAGCTGCTGATCGCGAACCGCGGAGAGATCGCGCTCAGGATTCACCGCGCCTGCCATGAAATGGGCATCCGAACCGTTGCGGTTCACTCGACCGCCGACTCCGATGCGATGCACGTGCGCCTCGCCGACGAGACAGTGTGCATCGGCCCTCCGTCCGCGGCGGAATCCTATCTCAACATCCCCAACATCATTTCGGCGGCCGAGATCGTCCACGCCGATGCGATCCATCCGGGATACGGCTTCCTCTCCGAAAACGCCCAATTTGCGGAGATCGTCGAATCCCACAACATCATCTGGATCGGCCCAAAGCCCGAGCATATCCGAATGATGGGCGACAAGATCGAGGCCAAACGGACGGCCGCGAAGCTCGGCCTTCCCCTTGTCCCGGGCTCGGACGGCGCGATCGTCAGCGTCAAGCAGGCTCACAAGCTCGCCGAGGAGATTGGCTACCCAGTGCTGATCAAGGCCGCGTCCGGCGGCGGCGGCCGCGGAATGAAGGTCGTTCCTTCCGAAGATCAGCTTGAAAGTCTGATGAGCCAGGCGGCAGCCGAGGCTCGGTCCGCCTTTGGCGACGACACCGTCTACATGGAGAAATATCTCGGCAATCCGCGCCACATCGAGTTTCAGGTTTTCGGTGACGGCAAGGGGGCTGCAATCCATCTTGGCGAACGCGACTGTTCGCTCCAGCGCCGCCACCAGAAGGTTCTCGAGGAAGCCCCTTCTCCCGTAATCACTCCGGAAGACCGCGCCCGAATGGGCGAAACCGTCAGAAAAGCGATGAGCGAGATGGGCTATCGCGGCGCCGGGACGATCGAGTTTCTCTACGAGAATGGCGAATTCTACTTCATCGAGATGAACACGAGGCTCCAGGTCGAGCATCCGGTCACCGAGATGATCAGCGGAATCGACCTGGTCCGCGAGCAGATCCGAGTGGCTTGCGGAGAGGGGCTTTCCTGCACTCAGGACCAGGTCAAGCTCCATGGCCATGCGATCGAATGCCGGATCAACGCCGAGGATCCGGAGACCTTCGCCCCCTCGCCCGGCCTGGTGAAGAATTATGTCGCTCCGGGCGGCATGCATGTCCGCGTCGATAGCGGCCTTTACACCGGCTACCGGGTCCCGCCTTACTATGACAGCATGATCGGCAAGCTGATCGTCTACGGGTCGACCCGCGAGCGCTGCATCATGCGTCTCAAGCGAGCGCTCGAGGAATTCGTGGTCGAGGGCATGAAGACGACCATCCCGCTTCACCAGAACCTCGTGAGGGATCCCGATTTCCTGTCGGGGGATTATACGATCAAGTGGCTTGAGCAGTGGCTCGCAAGACAGACCCAATAAGCCGAGCTTGCGTCTCTCCTTGGTGAAGTTCGTGGCCCTCCGGCTGAATTGAACGAAGCGCTCCGGCGGCCGTTTTTTTGAAACATTCCCTTCCAAGGTCCGCCAATTCGCCCATATGGCGCAAAGCATGCCCAACTCATTTTCTTCGGCCGATCGGCCCCTCGATGCCTTGGGCGGCTCGCCGGCCGCTTCCGACGAGGCACTTCCGGCGCGGACCTACATCAATCCGGTTCTTGACGAGGACTTTCCGGACCCGGCGGTGATCCTTGCTCCTGACGGCTATTATTATGCCTATGCGACGCAGACCCTTCGCGAGGGTCGCTGGATCAATATCCAGGTCGCCCGGTCGTCCGACCTCCTGCACTGGGAGGATCTTGGGGATGCTCTTCCAACCAAGCCCGACTGGGCGCTCGAAACGCAGGACTTCTGGGCGCCCAGCGTCATCTACGATGGCTCGACCTATTTCATGTATTATTCCGCAACGCCCGATGTTTGCCATCAGCACGAGCGCGGACACGCACTCGCAATTGCCACTTCGGCTTCTCCTTCCGGTCCGTTCGTGGACATGGGCATGCCGATGCTCCTTGGAGCGGGCTTCGAATATATCGATCCCATGGCCTTTGACGATCCGGCGACGGGCAAGCACTTCTTGTACTGGGGGTCGGGATATCAGCCGATCAGGGTCCAGGAGCTCGCTTCGGACCGCATGTCATTCGCCGCTGAAAGCGCAGCGATCGATCTCATCTGGCCCAATGGAAAGGACGGCGGCTTCCCGCGTCTCGTCGAGGCTTCATGGGTGATCTGCCACGACGGCTTCTATTACCTCTTCTATTCCGGCGACAATTGCTGCGGCCCGCACGCCGATTATGGAGTGATGATCGCCCGCTCGGACAGCGCGACAGGTCCGTTCGAAACGCTCGAACAGGCCAAGGGCGTCCCCCACAGCCTGATCCTCTTCAAGAATGACCGCTGGCTTGCTCCTGGTCACAATTGCGTCGTGATCGACGAGGCGGGGCAATATTGGATCGTCTACCATGCGATCGATGTGAACCGGCCGCGACAGAAGCAGGAGGACGAGATCAACAGCCGTCGAATCCTCCTGATTGACCGCATCGAATGGCACGGCGGCTGGCCCTGGGTCGGCACACCCTCCCACGAACCACGGACCGCGCCCGTAACTTGAGACCGGACGAAGGCCTGCTAGTAGCGTCCCCCGCCCGCCACGGCTCGCGGCGCCGCCAAGAGCGCTCGTTCCCGCTCGAACTCCCCGAACAGCTCGCGCTGGAGCTCGAACTCGGCAAGGAGGCGTTCGTCGACATCCCGGTTGCCGTCTGCGACGACCGACGAGAAGAGACCCGTCTCGGCATGCCGTGAATTGTCCCAGCCGGGATAGGCCGTGATCGGGTACCAGCAAATGCCGCGAAAATCGGCGCCTCGGCGGATGGCTTCCCTGACCTCGTTGCAGACATAATGGAGCCACGAGGGCTTTCCAGTGCCTTCCGCCCCAGTTTCGGAGAGGAAGATCGGTTTCTGGTACCGCTCGGCCATTTCCACGAGCATGTCGGCAAGCGGCCGGTATTCGTGATGTCCCATCGGAATGGTCGGTCCGTCGAAATACCATTGGTTGTGGGGGTAGAAATTCCATCCAACCCCATCGACCAGCGAGGGATCGCCCCCGAGTTCCGGTTCGGCCCTTCCGATCAGCCAGTCATAGGCTTCGTACATGCCCTCGAGATTTCGCCTGGCGTCCCGAACCGTTCGGCGCCGGCGATCGTGCGGGGCAATATGGATCAAGGGTTCGGCCCAGACGATCACCGCCCCGGGCCAGCGCTCTTTGATCGCTCTCGAGGCCATGATTGCAGTCCTTACGAGCTGCTTCTTGAACCAGCCGCGCTGCTCTGGGCCAACCTGCGGGAAATAGCCGTCGTCAACCGCCCAGGAGAGGAAATTGATCTCGTTGAGCGGGCAGACCAGGGGTGGGCGGCCGGTGACGGATTGCCGCAGTTCAAGCGCCGCAACCGCAAACTCGGTGAAGCGCTCGGGGAAATCCGGAGCGGCCTGGTCTATGCAATCGGGTGAGCCATAATGGAAAAGGTCCCAGATCACCTGGATCCCGACCGCTTCAGCGGCCTCGAGCATCGGAAGCCAGCTTGACCAGTCGTATTGTCCGCGAGTTTTCTCGATGAGATGCCAGCGAAGACCGTCACGAACCGTCTCGAAGCCGAGTTTGCGGCAAAGGCCATAGTCCTTGACCACATGCCGATCGTGCGAGGTGGCTCCGATCAGATCGAGACGCACGCCGTCCTTGCGTCGGTGCGACGAGCATTCGAAACCCGCCATGAAGAAGCTGTCAAAACTGTTCGGCCTCACCTTTTTTCCTCCGCCGCGGGACCCTGTCCGCGGGTGTCGTTAAAGCCGTCACGGCGGCAAGAATGTCGGAGATCGCTTCTCAAAACGCCTGTTCTATTGCCCGCGTTCCCGGTCTGAGAGGAGTCCCAAAGCGCGACACTAGACACTTCAGCCTCGACTTTGTCCTTCAGTTAACGGAAATTAGCCCTAATCGGACGTGATTCGCACGTCGCTTTGCGCGCGCGAGATTCACGGCTGAAACTTTGGGCCAGCGGCACCGGGGACACGTGTCCGTAACTGACATCTTTCTTTCCTATGCTCGCCATGATCGCGCGTCTGCGCGAATCTTCGCCGAATGTCTTGGCGAGGAAGGCTTCAGAGTATGGTGGGATGCCTCGCTCCATTCGGGGGAAACCTTCGATGAGGTGATCGAGCAGAGGCTTAGGGACGCAAAGGCGGTGGTCGTCTTGTGGTCCCCGCGTTCGGTCGCCTCTCGCTGGGTCCGGGCGGAAGCCACGCTTGCGGACCGGCGAAACAAGCTCGTTCCGGCAATCATCGAGGCTTGCGACCGTCCGATCGTCTTCGAACTGACCCATACTGCCGAACTTTCGGAGTGGCATGGCGATCGTTCGGATCCGCGCTGGCGAACCTTCGTCGAGGATCTCAACCGGATCGTACACGCGGTTCCCGATCAGGCCGCTGCGGAAGCTGCGCCTGTGATAAAGCCCGTGCCCGCTCCCCCGAGCACACAGGCACCGATTGGCCGCCAGCCGCTTCGGCCCGGGAGCGACGAGGTGATTTCTTCCGATCACTTCCGGCGCCCTCAGCCTGTCCAGCAGCACCCGGCCCCGCACTCGCCGGCCAAGGAACAGCTTCCTCCGAACGAGGTCCACTGCCTTGAAATCGAACAGGGCGATCTGCCCGAGGAACTGATCGTCATCGATTCCTCGAATTTGAAGTTCGGGCGAACTCCGCCCGCGGACATCGTCATCTCGCACCGGAGCGTTTCGCGCGAACATTGTATCGTTGGTCTTGCCAATGACGAGCTTCTGGTCAGCGACCTCAACTCGACCAATGGGACCTATGTCGACGATGTGCGCATCACGCGGGCCACGGTCCTTCCGATCGGTTCGATCCTTCGACTGGGTGAAGTCTCGATGCGACACTCCGTCTACACGCCGGCGGAAGCCGAGCGGCGCGGCGGACAAGGGGGCTTCCACTCCCAGCGCGTCGCCGCAACATCGTGATCCCGGCGCGGACACGAGCTTGCCCGATGCTGTTTCTCCTAGGCCGATCGTTCTCAACGTCGGCATCACCGGCCATCGTTCCGGAGTCTTGACGGCTCCCCTCGTTCGCTCGCTAAGGCCGATCGTCTACACCGTGTTCCAGCAGCTTCGCAAAGCGACATTGAAGCTTCAGGACACCGAGGACTCCTTGTGCAGCCAGACCGAGGCCAAGCTGCTCCTCCATACTCCGCTTGCTACGGGCGCCGACCAGATCGCGGCGATCTGCGCGCGCTCGAGCGGCTATTTCGTCCGAGCCGTCCTGCCATTCGAGCCCGACGACTATCGTCAGGATTTCGCGCCCGGCGAGGAACTCGACGGCTTCGAGCAGGCGCTGGAAGCCGCGGACGAGATTGTCGCGCTCCCGGGCGAACGTACCGACCTTGAAGCGGCCTATTTGCTCGTCGGCCAGTCACTCGTGGGAACCGCGGACATCATGATCGCGATCTGGGACGGCGAAGAGGCGCGAGGCCCCGGCGGAACGGCGAACGTCGTTGGAATGGCGCTTCGAAACTCAGTTCCGGTCATCCACATCGCGGTGACCCCGGGCCGCCAGGAGATCCGCCTTCGGGCTCTTCTCGACCCGGATTCGCCGGAACCCTTCGGTGCCTCGCTTCACGATTCCGACCTCTACAATCGGGTGCTTCGAGGCGCATTCAAGCTCAGGCATGCCCCAGACGACGCGAGCTGCAAGTCACCGCTTGTGACTGAGGAAATGGGCCAAGTGGATACGGACGCCTGAGGCGCCCCCAAACGCCTTCTACTGCCGCTGCAGGCTCGCGATATAACTCTTCGTCTGGTCCGCTTGCTTCAGCAGTCTCTGGGCTTCCTTCTCCGACTGGATCCCGCGCATCGAATCCTTCAAGGTTTTGAGATATTTGTCATAATTCTTGGCGGTGTCGACATTCTGGCCCTGACCCGACCGCATCACGTCCCGAGCCAACGCCCGCGCACTGTCGACGGTCGAGTTGAACTGGGCGAGGGTTGCGGGTGAAACGCCCGCATCCGGAGTTGCGATGATTTCTGACGAGGCGGATTTGCCCTTCCGCGTCGCCGTCGTCGGAGACGCGCTCGCAGTCTGGCTCTTGGCCGTCTTCTCCTGCGCCTTCTTCAGCGCTGCAAGCTGAGCCTGGGCGACCGCCGTCTTTGCCTTCTCGGCCGCAAGGGCCGCATTGGGCTGCTCGCTCGGCGGCGGCGCTGCGGCAGGTGCCGCAGGGGTCGCCGCGCCGGTGTTGGTGGCAACGGCGGCATTCGCCTGTGCCGAATTGTCCGTCGGTCCGACAGCAGCAAGGGTCGTCGCGCTATTATCGAGCGAAGGCGTTGCGACCTGCGTCGTATTGGTCTCGGACGAAGACTTCCCGCCGCGAAGCGCAAGAGCGCCAACTCCGACGACCGCGAGGAGGCCGGCAGCCGCAGCCGCAAGAACGATCGGGTTTCTCTTTTTCTTCTCCGGCGTCCCCTCGGGCGGCTTTTTCGAAGGGGGCTTTTCGGCAGCTGGAGCGGCTTGGGGAGCGCCCTCGACCGGTTCGACCACCCGGCCCCGGGTCGACGGCTTCTCCGAAGCCTCCGCCTCCTTCTTCTCCGAGGCGAGCTTCTTTCGAGTGCCGGTTTCCTCTCCTGCCCGCTTGAAGCTCGCGGCCTTTGGATCCTTGGGAACGCCGGTTTGCACCGGAGCCTTGGGATCGACGTTGGGCGTCGGGGGGACCGGGACGATCTCTTCGGTCTCGACCTGCTTTGCATAGAAGCGGGTCGCTTCATCGTCGTCGGCTTCGGCCGGGGGCAGCTTGCCGAAGGACGCGAGCCACTCGGACAGCGACTGCGGACGCTCGTCGGGCTTGACGACCATCGCCGCATCGACCGCCGCCAGGAACTTCTTGCCGTAGCCGGGCCACTTGCCTTCCGAGAGCGGCTTTCCAAGTCCCGCATGGAGGCGTTCGAGCACCTCGGGCGGCTTTTCGCCCGTGATGCACTCGTACATGACGACCCCGAGCGCGTAGATGTCCGTCCACGGCCCCTGGGGATAGGTTTTCACATATTGCTCGATCGCGGCGTAGGGAGGCGTATGGAACGTGACCTTGGTGCTCGTCGCCTCCGCGGCCTCGAACCTTGCGGAGCCAAAATCGATGAGCACCGGCCGGTTGTCCTCATTGATGAGGATATTGGGCGGCTTGATGTCGCGGTGGAGCACCCCCACCCGGTGGGCCCGCTCCAGTCCCTCGGCGATCGGCTGGAGGATGTTCCACAGGCTTCGCTCGTTGAAGCGCCTGCCCTGCTTTAGCATCTTCGAAAGCGACAGACCGTCCTCGAAATCCATCACCATGTAGGCGGTGCCGTGGATTTCGAAGAGGCTCCGGACGCTGACGATGTTGGGGTGGCGGGTCGGTGTCGACAGATTCCAGAGGAGCTTCGCCTCCTCGACGAACTTCTTGAGCCCGAGTGCGTGCACCTCCTCCGCCTCGGAATCGATCGGCACGACGGTATCTTCGGAATCGCGCTCGCTGATCGAGCTCGGGAAGTATTCCTTTATCGCGACGAGCTCGTTGAAATAGATTCCCTGCGCCTTGTAGACGATCCCGAAGCCGCCGACGCCGAGGACCTCGTCGATCTTCCACTCGCGAAGCACCGTCCCCATCGGGAGTGCCTTATTGCTGTACGCTTTATTCATCGTCGTCGCCCCCACGACCGAACAGTCGAAAAAGTAAATCGCATGAAGCTTCGACGAATGCTAGTCGGTGCATCGGACGGAGCGGGGGGACATTTATGCGCTTCGATTGCGCAAGCCGGACGAACGTCGGCCTGAAGCGATCAATCAACGAGGATTCGATCCTCGTCGAGACGGACCGGGGGCTGTGGGCGGTTGCCGACGGCATGGGAGGCCATGAAGCTGGCGAGATCGCCAGCACGATGGTCACCGATGCCCTGCGCTGCCTTCCCGAGCTTCAAGATCTCGACGAACTCGCTCGCCAGGCGGTCGAAACTCTTCGGCAGGTCAACGGCGAACTGATCACCCTCGCCCGCTCGGGCGGAAGAAAGCAGACCATCGGAACAACGATTGTCGGCCTTGCGATCACGGACGGGGCGTTCCGCTGCTTCTGGATGGGGGACAGCCGCGCCTATTTGCTGCGCGACGGCGAGATTGGACGAGTCACGCACGATCACAGCCTCGTTCAGAACCTCGTCGATGCGGGGATGCTCAATGCGGACGAAGCCGAAACCCACGAGAACGCCAATCTCATCACTCGAGCGGTCGGCGTTGGCGAGGACTGCGAGGTGGATATTGTCAGCGGCGAGGTGAGGCCAGGCGACCAGTTCGTTCTTGCAAGCGACGGCCTGACGCGGGTCGTTCGCGACCAGGAGCTTGCGGATGAGCTTCAGCGCGGATCACCTGATGAAGTCGCCGACCGGCTGATCGAGACGGTCCTTTCGCGCGGAGCTCCCGACAACGTCTCGGTGATCATCACCAGGATTTTATAGTTCTTTGTTATTCAACAGCTTCCGGGGCTTGAACGTCGTCCAGCCGACACCGATGTAAGCAGCACGCCGGCTTTCCCCCCTGTTTGCCGGTCAGTCAGAATCGCGAACAACTGACGGGGCCCATCCGCGCTAGTCGGCGCGGATGGGCCCTTTTCCTTGCCGGTCTTGCGACCGAGCGGGCGGGCGGGCACAGAGGCGAAACAAGGGGAGCTGAATGAGCCTGATCGCCGATCTCAAGTCGCTCGAGCCTTCGCAGCGAAGCGCGATCTGGGCGAGCTATCTCGGCTGGACCCTCGACGCCTTCGACTATTTCCTGATGGTCTTCATGTTTTCGGCCATTGCCAAGGAGTTCGGAACCGACGTCAAGGCCGTCTCGCAGGCGGTGTTCCTCACTCTTGCCGCGCGGCCGATCGGCGCATTCTGCTTCGGCTGGCTCGCGGAGCGGTTCGGGCGCCGGCCGGTGCTCATGGCCGACATCATCCTCTTTTCGATCCTCGAGTTCGTCTCGGGATTTGCGCCCTCGCTGACCACCCTCCTGATCTTGAGATTCCTGTTCGGAGTCGGGATGGGGGGCGAATGGGGGCTTGGTGCAAGCCTCGTCATGGAAAGTATCCCGGCGCGCCTTCGGGGACCCGTCTCGGGGCTTCTCCAGAGCGGCTATCCGTCCGGCTATTTCGTCGCCAGCATCCTCTATTACCTGTTGTTCGATTGGATCGGCTGGCGCGGCATGTTCATGGTGGGCGTCGCTCCTGCGCTCCTCGTTCTCCTCATCCGAATGCACGTAAAGGAAAGTCCGGTCTTCGAGGCTCGCCGAGGCAAGGCTCACGTCAACCCGGTCACCGAGCTGTTCCGCCACTGGAAGATCGCGCTCTACCTCGTCGTCCTGATGACCGCCTTCAACTTCTTCAGCCACGGAACACAGGATCTCTATCCGACCTTCCTTCAGAAGCAGCATCACTTCGATACGCACACGACGGGCATCCTTGCAGCGGTGATGAATGTCGGCGCAATCATCGGTGGAATCGGCTTCGGGATCTGGTCCGAGAAGATCGGTCGCAAACGCGCCATCATCATCGCAAGCCTGCTTGCCCTGCCGATCATCCCGCTGTGGGGTTTTTCCTCAACTCCGCTTCTTCTCGGGCTCGGCGGCTTTCTGATGCAGGTCGCAGTTCAGGGCGCCTGGGGGATCGTCCCGGTGCACCTCAACGAACTCTCGCCGCCGCTCGCAAGAAGCCTGTTCCCGGGTTTTGCCTATCAGCTGGGGAACCTGATCGCATCGAAGAACGCGCCGATCCAGGCAGGGATCGCCGAGTCCCACGGCAACAATTACGGGGTCGCGCTCGCGCTCGTGTGCGGCATCATGGCGATCGCGATCGCCGCCTGGACGGCGATCGGGCCAGAGCGAAGTCACGCTGACTTCATGGCCGATGCGAAGGCTCCCGAGGAATAGCCAAAAGGCAAACTTCGAGCGCTCCGGTGCGTTAGTTCGGGTAGAGGACAGAAGTTTTGTCGACCTACCGCGCAGCAACCGACCGCCAGGATCAGGCCAAGGCCATCGCCGCTGTCGTCGCGGTGCACGTGGCCCTCGCCTTCATTATCCTGTCGGGCCTCAACGTTCGGGCCGTGAGCGAGGCGGTGAGCGCTCTCAAGACGTTCAATATCGAGCAGCCCCCGCCGCCGCCTGTCCCGCCTCCGCCGCCGATGAAGCGGCCTCAGCAGGCGCCGAAGAAGCCGCAAGGCGCTCCGGCGAAGAAGGCCGAACCCTCGCCCATCGTTGCTCCGCCCCCGCGGATCCCGGTGCCTTCGCCGCTGCCCGCGGCCAAGGTCGCCGGCACCGGCAGCGCCTCAAGCGCTGGAGCGGGCAGTTCCGGCACCGGGACGGGCGCTGGAGGCAGCGGATTTGGTTCGGGCGGCGGCGGAACTGGGGGAACCTATACGCCGGCGCGAAAGCTGACGAAGATCCCGGATCACGAATATCGTCGGTTCGCGGCGACCGGAACCGCCTACGGCAGCGTCGCAATCTCGATCCGGGTGAACCCCGACGGCTCGGTGTCGGACTGCCGGATCGCGCGCAGCAGCGGCAATCCCGGTGCCGACGCTCTCATGTGCCAGCTGACGGTCCAATATGTCCGCTTCAGCCCCGCCCGCGACCCTTACGGTCGCCCGATTTCGCAGGACGTCACCTGGGTACCCAACTGGGCTCCGCGCTAGGCGGGTCTCAGCGGCTCGCGCTCGAGCCTGAAGAGCCGGGACGTGTGCCCTCGGCGAGTTTCGCTTTGTCGCGCCCGTAGGCATCGTCATAATAAGCTATGGACTGCCCGTCCGGCACAGCCGTCATATAGGTGATGTAAACAGGCACCGGCTGGTCCAGCATCACCGGCTCCTCG
Organism: Sphingomicrobium sp.; assembly: GCA_036265105.1. Taxonomy (GTDB): domain Bacteria; phylum Pseudomonadota; class Alphaproteobacteria; order Sphingomonadales; family Sphingomonadaceae; genus Sphingomicrobium. The sequence continues at coordinate 14,084 of DATAPR010000024.1, read as the reverse complement.
GTTCCGTGGCCCTCCCAGCTCAGTTCGCGGTGGAACAGCCAGCGGCTGAGCCGCCAGGCGTCCTCGAGCCGAACGCAGCCGCCGCTGAAATAGCGCGTCGATTCCTTGAACAGCTCACGCCGGGGATTGTCGTGGAGATACACACCGAACTGGTTTGGGAACATGAACTTGATCCGACCCATGAAATTCTTGGGGCCCGGCAACTGTCTGATGTTGATCTGGATTTTGCCATCGTTGACCGCGTTCCAGTCAATCGTCTTGGGATCGATGATTGTCGGGTTTCGGCTCCAGTCGGAGACGACCTGATACCCATAATCGTCGAGATATTTGAGGCCCTGCTTGACGACGTACTGGGCGACATCATCAGGAGCGAGGTCGGGCGGAACGTACCAATAGGGGTTGAGCGCCGCGAAACGGATGTAGGCGGCGAGCATCGGCGTTGGATATTTTGTCTTGCCGACGACCACGACCATATTGTCGACCGGTTTGCCGTCCTCATACATGAAGAGCCGCTGCTGCGCTGCGTTGACGAGGACGTAGCGCTCCTTGCTGGCCGGGAGGATTCGGGCGCGCTTGAGGTTCAGCTGAAGGGTCTCGAGCTGGTGGTCATCGCTATATTTGTGATCGGCGATCGCCTGGCGGAGCTCGCCATAGAAAGGGTGCATCCAGCCGAGGTTCGAAACATAATCCGACAGCGAGGGCGCTGCGGCCGCTTCGAGGAGCGCCGCCAGCGGCGTCGGCTGAGTGGGCTTGAGCTGCGGATCGACCCAGGTAATCCCGACGCCCGGATCCTGCCTCAGATCGTCGACATAGGAAACGAAGGCTTCCGAGAGCTCGAGGTCGGCCCGTTCGACATCCTTGCGCTTGTTCTTGGCCCGGGCCCGGTCAAGATCGGCCTGGAGCTCCGGAACCGAATATTTCTGAGGACTAAGACCGTCAATGATCGCGCTTCCAAGAAGCGCAATCAGCTTCTGCGCCGAATCGCCGGCCTGGGGCGAAAGCCACAGCGGAGCGTCCTTCCGGGCCTTGTAGAAATCGGCAACGCTTTGTCCCGACTGGACCTGGCTCGCTCCAGCAATCGACGCGGCCGGGATCGCAGGCCGAGATTGGGCGGTTGCGCTTGAAGGCGCCAGCAACACCGCCGCACCGAGCATCAGCGCTCCGGTGACGCTTGCCTGGCTCTGAAAAGAGTGCACCGGCCAGTGGCCGGTGCACCATTTACGCAAACTTCTCACTTCTTCTCCCACTCTCCCGCCGGAAGATCCGGCAGCCCGAGTTAGCCGCGCTCACCGCGGGTAGCCGGCGCCGAATATGTCGGAGCCGGAGGAGGCGGCGGAGTCGCGGACGGCCCACCTGCATAATATTGCCCATTGTAGACATATCCGTCCACCACGCCGTCATTGTTGCGGTCGGCCCAGATCGCTCCGGCTAGACCGCCGACAGCGGCGCCGATCACCGCGCCCGCGGGGATGCTGACGCCCGGAAGCACTGCGCCGGCGACTGCGCCGATCGCGGCACCGCCAAGAGCGCCGGTCACGACTGCATGAGTCGTCGGGTCATATCCCGGCGGCGGGCCGGCATAATATTGGCCGTTGTAGACATAGCCGTCGACATAGCCGTCATTGTTGTTGTCCGCCCAGACCGCGCCGGCGAGACCGCCGATCGCAGCGCCGATTGCCGCGCCGGCAATCGTGCTGATGCCCGGCGCAACCGCGCCGACAACCGCGCCGCCAGCAGCGCCGACCGCCGCGCCAGTTGCGATATCGGCGTTGGTGTGCGGGTTTGCTGTGCACGCGCCAAGGGCCGCCGTGCTTGCTAGCGCCAAGGCAAGAAAGGAATTTCGCATCGCTCTATCTCCCATAATTGTTGAGCTGCCGGAACATGCGCCGCGCGCAGCTACCGCCGCACGGCGGTGCATGTCACAAGCGCAGGAACGACGATTGCGGCTCATCGTTCCGCAACCGCGACAAAGACCGGCTAGAGAGATTGTTCCGCTTGTGCAACGTCTTCCGCTAATAGTTTGATTTTGCTATAGAAAGCGCAACTGAAATGAAGGCCACGATTTATCACAATCCGATGTGCGGAACGTCGCGAAAGACACTCGATATCTTGCGCGATTCCGGCTGCGACGTGTGGATCCACGAATATCTGAAGACCCCGCCTTCGAGGGACGAGCTGAAGCGCCTTTATGATGCCGCCGGAATCACGCCGCGCGAGGGTCTTCGCTCCAAGGAGCCGCTGGCAGCGGAGCTCGGCCTCAATCGCTCCGATGTCACCGACGAGGAGGTCCTCGATGCGATCATCAGGAACCCGATCCTGATCGAGCGCCCGCTCGTTGAGACTGCCAATGGTGTCCGTCTATGCCGGCCGCAGGAGAAGGTTCGGGAAATTCTGTGACGTCGATCAATTTTCATTCATCGTCATGAGCGGCCTCGATCCGCGCCTCCTGCTCAAGGGCTACGCCACCGGCATTTTCCCGATGGCCGACAGCCGCGACGCGGACGAGCTGTTCTGGGTCGAGCCCAGAAACCGAGCGATCATCCCCCTCAACGGATTTCATGTTTCGCGCTCGCTTCGCCGAACCCTTCGATCGGGGCGGTTCTTGGTCACCCACGACCGCGACTTTCGAGGGGTGATCAGCGCCTGCGCCGATCGCGAGGAGACCTGGATCAACGCCGAACTCGAGCGCGCGATGATTGCGCTTCAGGGTTCGGGACACGCAAGTTCGATCGAGGTGTGGGAAGGCGATGCGCTCGTCGGCGGACTCTACGGCGTAAAGCTTGGCCGAGCCTTTTTCGGCGAGAGCATGTTCAGCCGGCGGACCGATGCTTCAAAGGTCGCCCTCGCTTGGCTCGTTGCCCGGCTGAAGGTCGGCAATTTCAGTCTGCTCGACTGCCAGTTCATGACCGAACATCTCGCCTCCCTCGGGGCGATCAGCATCCCTCGCGAGACCTACGTCGCGTTGCTTTCAGCAGCGCTCGGCGGAGGCGGCGCTGCAACAGGAGCTTCAGCAGCATTCCCCGAAGGAGCGGCCGCGGCAGCGGGCGCTTTGCCCGATTTCCTCGCGCTCGACAGATTGCTCGAGCTTGCCGGAGCCGCGGGACTTGCCGCGCCCATGGGATATGTCATCGCGCAGCTCTTGGGCCAGACGTCATAGACCGGGTTCTCGACGACGTTCAGCGAGGGCGATTCCTTATAGAGCCATCCCGAGAAGACTCGGTTCCAGCCCTTGTCGGGCTTTTGAACATCGACCTGCACGAAAGCTCCAGTGAGCTCTTCCGGCTCCCACGGAGCCGTTGTCTCGCACGCACGAAGGCGCACGATCACGTCCTTCCAGCGCGCCGACTGACCTGGCCGAAGCGTCACGTTCTGGACGATGCCGTTGCGCTTGTTGAGAATTCCGAGAACCGCGACGCGCTGAGCCATGGGCGTGACACCGCCCTGCCCTGCGGCCGTCGCAGGCGCTTTGACCGCGCCGAGCTGGCCCGCGCTCTGCTGCCGGCCGCCACGACCGCACGCCGACAGCGCGAGCGCGATCACCAATGCTGCCGGAAGCTTTCTCACGCTTATTCGGGGATCCAGGGCTCGTAGTCGCCGGTCGAGGCCGGCCGGATCCTCCCGCTCCCGAGCGCTCCATCGGGACGGAAGGCCTCCATTGTGCCGGTGAGGTTCGGCGTTGGCTTCATCTGGAACTTGCGAATGGGCGGAAGAGCCTTCTCGGGCAGATCCTCTATCGTTCCTCGGAGCCAGAGTTGCCAGTCAGGAGGGACCCGACTTCCGTCATTGCTTCCGCTATAGATTACCCAGCGACGGTTCGGCCGGCTCTTGTCCTGGTAGTAGACATTCCCCTCCTCGTCCTTGCCGACCTCAAGTCCGAAGCGGCGAGTCCACAAGGCGGTCCCCCACGTCGCGCCGTTCCACCAGGTGAATGTTCTCGACCAGAATCCCATGGGAGGCTGCCTCTGCCCCGTCATTGCGAGGAGCGCAAGCGACGAAGCGTTCCGGCCAGCTCAGGTCAAAGCGATTGTGTCGCCCGGCGCTCGCCTTCGAACATCAATGCCTCCAGTCGACCCGGTCTCCCTCGCGGATGCCGAGCTCGGCCGCCCTTCCTCCGCGCAGCTCGAGAACCGCCGCGACGGGCTCGCCCCCCGGTACTGGCGTCTCGTCGAGCGGCTTCGCCGTTGCGATTCGCGCGATCGTTCCGTCCTGGCGGATGAACAGCATGTCGAGGGGGATGAGCGTGTTCTTCATCCAGAAGGACACCGGCTGCGGCGGATCGTACGGAAAGATCATGCCCTGACTGGCTCCAAGCGAGCGATAGAACATGAGGCCATGTTCCTGCTGCTGCTCGGTCGCCGCAATCTGGACGGTGAAGACATGGTTGCCCGTCGAGGAATGAATGGTCAGCCGCACCTTCTGGAGTCCGGTTTGCGGTGAACCCTGGTCCCTGGGAGCATTTTGGGCCGGAGCTGGCGGGCTGCACGCCGCAAACGCGACGAAAGCAAACGCTAGTCCAGCGACCCGGAATCGCGAAGCTCGATGGCGGTTAGCCCTTTGGAGCTCGGAGCGATCCGCGCTTCGAGCCTTTGTCCCGGCTGGAGCTCGCCCAGATGCGCGCTTCGCACCGTCTCCATGTGCACGAACACGTCCTCGCCGCCCAATTCGTCGGGTCGCTTGACGAAGCCATAACCCCGAACGCGATTGAACCATTTGACCTCCACCGGCTCGAACTCACCGGCCGCGTCCGCAAGAGCCCTGCGGTCGGCGCGTTCGGACGGCGGAATGGACGAGCGCGGCTGCTGGGGCAAGGCCGAGCTGAGATCGATCGAAAGAATGCGCTTCGCCTGAAGTCCGCGCTCGAGCCGCACCGGAATGCATTCGATGATCGCGCCCTCGGGAACGCTTCGGCGCCCGTGTTCCCTCAGCACGCTGAAATGCAAAAGCACGTCGCCCTCGAGGTCATCGCTGACCAGGAAACCGAATCCGCGCGTCGCATCAAACCATTTCACGCGGCCAGTGACGGGCGGCAGTTCCGCCTCGGGCGCCTCATTGTTGGACTCCACGATGGGCCGTGCCCCTCCCTCGGCCAGACTGGCGAACGCGCTTACCATCCGATCTCATTAACATGCGTGAGAGTGTCGGGAAACCGACTTTAGCTAAGGGGTATTTCGCCTTTCTTCGCTTAGTTGCTCGCGGTTAATTTCGGCCCCCGGCTCGAGTGAAGCGATGGCGATTGCGAGGCTGAACGAATGCCCTGCGCGGACCATCGCGGCGATCGCTTTCTCCCTCGCCTTGGGATCGCACTTCTTTGAACTCCATGGGCCGATCCTGCGCCTTTCCGCATAGCGAAGAGCGGTTTCGAGCGCCGCGCTCTCGGCCTCTTCGCGCGCCAGGGCGCCATCCTCCTCGCCGATCCCGGCATGACGAAGAGTCTGCTCGAGCCGGTGCTTGCCGTAGCCCCGGCCGCTCAGCGAGCGCGACTTGGCGAGCGCATAGGCTGCATCGTCGACATAGCCGAGCTCGCAAAATCGCCCCGCGAGCCCGTCGAAATCCGGCTCGACACTGTCGTTCCAGCCTCGTTCACGAACCTTGCGGCAAAGGTAGGCGGTCAGCTTCGCCCGGGTCGTTGCAAATCGGCCCACGTAGCGAAGCGCCAGCTCCTCCAGTCGGATTTGATTGAGCGGTCTGGAGGGCCCGGGGGATCGCGGAGGTGCCATTGCGTCTTTTTTGTGCCACACTCGCCTCACATCAGGAACTGGCACGCGGCGGAGAGGCGCGGGCGGCAACGAGACCAACAGGCAAGGAAGGGATGGCGTGCTCGAACGCAACGCCTCTTTGAAGAACGAGCTTGCCCCTCCGGGCGCGACACCGACCATCGACACGCTCCCACGTCGCATCGCTGATTTCGAAACGATCGGCGAGGCGCTCGATTATGCGGCCGGTGGACGTCGTGGGCTCAACTTCCATGATGCGCGCGGCAGCCTCGTGCGCGCTTACCCTTATTCTGAGCTGCGCGAGGATTCGCTCGCCCATGCGCGCCGATTCATCGCCCTTGGAATCAAGCCGGGCGACCGAATCGCTCTGATCGCCGAAACCGGTCCGGAGTTCGCGGCCTGTTTCTTCGGAGCGGTCTATGCGGGCGCGTGGCCGGTGCCGCTTCCCCTCCCGACGAGCTTCGGCGGCCGCGATGCCTATGTCGATCAGCTTTCGGTCCAGCTGAACAGCAGCGATCCACTCCTCCTTCTCTACCCACGAGAGCTTGCCGGCTTCTGCGAAGGGGCCGCCGAGAGAGCCGGCGTAAGAGCGCGGGACTGGGAATCGCTCGAGACGGTCGAGCCTTCGTCCGGCGAGCTTCCGAAGGCCGATCCAGAGGGCATCTGCTATCTTCAATATTCGAGCGGCTCGACGCGCTTCCCGCACGGTGTCGCAGTCACTCACCGGGCGCTTCTGGGCAACCTTCATGCCCACGCGATCGGGCTCCAGGTCGAAATCACCGACCGGATGATCTCCTGGCTGCCCTGGTATCATGACATGGGCCTTGTCGGATGCTTCCTCTCGCCCTTGTCCCAGCAATTCTCGGCGGATTATCTCAAGACCGAGGATTTCGCGCGCCGGCCGCTCGCCTGGCTCGATATGATCACCCGTAATCCGGGGACGAGCGTCAGTTACTCCCCGACCTTTGGCTACGACATCTGCTCGCGAAGGATGAGCTCGCAGACCCGCGCCGAGGACCGGTTCGACCTGTCGCGCTGGCGGATCGCCGGAAACGGCGCCGACATGATCCGCCCCGATGTCATGCAGTCGTTCGTCGACTGCTTCGCGGCCGCGGGCTTCAAGGCCGCGGCATTCTGCCCGAGCTATGGGCTCGCGGAAGCGACTTTGGCGGTTTCGCTGATGCCGCCTGGCGAGGGCATCCGCCTCGAGCTCGTCGAAGAGAATGAGCTTTCCGGATGCGCCCAGGGCGTGGAGGACCAGCCGCGGCGCTATCGGGCAGTCGTCAATTGCGGACGGCCCGTCACCGGCATGGAGGTCGAAATTCGCGGTCCCGGCGGAGAGATCTTCGAGGAGCGCGGGATTGGCCAGGTGTTCGTCCGCGGGACGAGCGTGATGCACAGCTACTTTCGCGATGAGGAAGCGACCCGAGCAGTCCTTAGCGACGATGGTTGGCTCGACACGGGCGACATGGGTTACATGTCCAAGGGCTATATCTTCATCGTCGGGCGCGCCAAGGACATGATCATCATCAACGGGCGCAATCACTGGCCGCAGGACATCGAATGGGCCGTCGAGCAGCTCCCCGGTTTCAAATCGGGCGACATCGCCGCTTTTGCCATTACCGGGCCTTCGGGCGAGGAAACTCCAGCCGTTCTCGTCCATTGCCGGGTCTCCGATGCAAAGGAGCGCGGGCGTCTTCGCGACGAGATTCGGGAGCGAGTTCGAGCGATTACCGGAATCACGCCGGTGGTCGAGCTCGTTCCTCCAAGAACGCTTCCGCGAACGAGCTCGGGCAAGCTCTCTCGAACCAAGGCTCGAAATCTTTATCTTTCCGGCGAAATCCAGCCCTACGACATCGCGGCCTGAACCCGGCTATTTAACTGGGTTAGGAAATTCATCCTTAATTTACAGCTGACTGTCACACAGCCCGTCTGTGGGAGCAGAAGTTGTGCATCGCATGCAGGGATGGATCGGGCGCAAGGATCGCGATGAAGTCGCAATCGACGCGATTGTCCAGCGCGATGACGGAAGCCAACGCAGAGTAACCTTGAGCAACCTCTCGTCGGAGGGCTGCCGGATCGAATCCGATGGCCACTTTCGAATCGGCGAACGCCTTCAGATCGCCATTCCCGACATGGGCAAGCTGAACGCGCAGGTCCGCTGGGCGCTTCCCGGGAGTGCCGGCGCAAGGTTCGTTGCTCAACCCGATGCCTAGCGGCCGCTGACCTTGAGCTTTCGGGGTGCTATGGCGCGCTTCAAATGCACGTCTTCGGAAACGTTCTTGAACTGATCGGTAATACACCGCTGGTGAGACTGAGGCGCGCCTCGGAAGCGACCGGCTGCACCATCCTTGGCAAATGCGAGTTTTTGAACCCGGGTCAGTCGGTCAAGGATCGTGCCGCCCTCTTCATCATCCAGGACGCGCTCCGAAGCGGCAAATTGAAGCGCGGCGGAGTGGTGGTCGACGGAACCGCCGGGAACACCGGGATCGGCCTTGCGATGGTTGGAAGTGCGCTTGGGATGAAGACGGTAATCGTCATCCCCGAAACGCAGACCAAGGAGAAGAAAGACACGCTTCGTGCTCTTGGAGCAGACCTCGTCGAAGTTCCGGCGGTGCCGTACCGCAACCCCAACAATTATGTGAAAGTGTCGGGCCGGATCGCCGAGAAGCTCGCACAGGAGGAGCCGAACGGCGCAATCTGGGCCAATCAGTTCGATAATGTCGCGAATAAAGAGGCGCATGTCGAAACCACCGGGCCCGAGATCTGGGATCAGACCAATGGAACGGTCGACGGCTTCATCTGCGCGGTCGGCACGGGCGGAACGCTGGCCGGCGTCGCGGAGGCGCTGCGCGAGCGAAGCCCCAACGTTGCGATCGGTCTTGCCGATCCGCCGGGGGCGGCCTTGTTCAGCTATTTTACCACCGGAGAGCTGAACGCCGAGGGAAGCTCGATCACCGAAGGGATCGGCCAGGGACGAATCACCGCCAATCTCGAGGGTTTCGAGCCGGATTTTGCCTTCCAGGTTCCCGACGAGGAATCGGTTCAGACCTGCTTCGACCTTGTCGAGCATGAAGGGCTCTGCATGGGCCCCTCCTCCGGAGTGAATGTCGCCGGCGCTATCCGCCTCGCTCGCGAGCTCGGCCCTGGAAAGACGATCGTGACCATCCTTGCGGACTACGGAACACGCTATCAATCGAAGCTGTTCAATCCCGACTTTCTGCGCTCGAAAGGCCTGCCCGTACCTTCGTGGCTCGACCGCAAGGAGCACGCCCAGGCGGCATTTGTGGAAGTCGAAACGGCCTAGCCGCCGTATCGAATCCATGCAGTTCCTGTTATGCGCGCCGCCGTTTGGTAACGCGTTTCCCTCACCTTCCTCGAGAGAGATTTTCTCATGACGCTACGCATTGGCTCGCAGGCGCCCGACTTTGAAGCCGAGACAACCAAGGGCCCAATCCGGTTCCACGAATGGCTCGGCGACAGCTGGGGTATCCTCTTTTCGCATCCAAAGGACTTCACACCGGTCTGCACGACCGAGCTTGGCTATCTTGCGAAGCTTCAGCCAGAGTTCGACAAGCGAAACACCAAGATCATCGGTCTCTCGGTGGATCCGGTCGACGACCACAGCCGCTGGCTGAAGGATGTCGAGGGCTATGCCGGAACCAGCGTCAACTATCCGATCATCGCCGACCACGATCTCAGCGTCGCCAAGAAATACGACATGCTTCCGGAGGGGGAGCCGGCCACCTCGCAGGGGCGAACCGCCGCGAACAACCAGACGGTGCGTACCGTCTACATGATTGGGCCCGACAAGCTCATCAAAGCGATGCTCATCTACCCGATGTCGAGCGGCCGAAACTTCGATGAAGTCCTTCGACTTCTCGATTCGCTCCAGCTCACCGCCAAGCACAAGGTCGCAACCCCGGTGAACTGGAACAATGGCGACGACTGCATCATCTCCCCCTCGGTTTCGGACGAGGACGCCCGGGCCCAGTACCCATCCGGATGGACAAGCGACCTGCCCTATCTGCGCAGGGTCCCGCACCCGGGCCACGAGAAAGAGCCTTCAGAGCAAAAGCAGGTCCCTTCCGAGCCGCAGAACGCCTAGTTCGACAGGAATCTCCCTCCCCGAAGCGGAGCCGCCGCTCGGGACGGATCTTCCTTTGACTAAAAGGACGTCATCTTCGCTCGGGCCGCGGGTTTCTCGGGCGCTACCGGCTTGACTGAATCGGGATCGATTGCGGCAAAATCCTCGACCGCCTTGAAGCTCCCATTGTCCTGCTTTTTGTAGACCGTGATGTAGGAACCGCTCCCGCTCATGACCTTGCCAGTCTTCTTGTCGGTATATTTCTCGTCGAACTTGCCGCGCGAATAAGCGAGGTCGCCCGAGCTGGAGACGTCGATCTTGTCACTCGTAAAATGGACCACGAACGCGGGATCGGTCGAAGCGTCCGCGTAGATCTGGCGGATTGCCGTCGATCCCTCGGCCGGGGCTTCGCCGGTCGCGTAGAAAAAGGCATTGTCGGCGTAATGTTCGACCAGGGCCTCGGTATCCCTGGATTTGAACTGATCGTTCCACTTGGCCTCGTCGGCCGTGATCGCCCGCTTGACGCTGTCGGCACTTGCGCCCGTTTCGCCGGGCTTGCTGCAGGCGCCGAAAGTCAAAGCGATTGCGGCCGTGCTGATCAGTGCAATGGTCATGGATTTGCGCATTGCTGTCCCCCTCTTCGTCAGAGGGTTGGAAACCAATCACCAATTGGTCTTGCAGGCAACTCCAGGGGGACGCCGACTTGGTTCCGACGACGCGAGTTCAGCCGGCCGGTTCTTCTGAGCGGCGTGCCAGCGGAAGCATTCGCCCCAGCACCCGGTCGTGCAGCCCATAATGGTGATAGAGCGCCGCAAGCGCATGGCCAAAGGCGACGATGATGATCGTCCAGCCGACATATTCGTGAAGGGAGTGGATCAGATGCCGAGTCGACTTGTCGACCGCCCCAAAGGGTCCTGGAATTGCAAACAGACCAAAGAAGCTTGCCGGATGGCCCTGCGACCAGCGGAAGGCGAACCCCAGGCAGACCTGCACGGCGAGAAGCAGGTAGAGGAGGTAGTGGACCGCCTTGGATGCGAATTTCATCCAGTCCCCGACAATGGATTGCCGCTGATGTCCCGGAATTAGCCGCCAGGCGATCCTTGTGACCACCACCAGCGCAAGAAGCATTCCCAATGAGACGTGAATGCTCTGCATTTGGTCCTGGGTCGGTTTGGGAAAATAGTCCCAGGTTTCGGCCAGCCCGAAAAGCACGATCACCAGCAGTGCCGTCAGCCAGTGGAGCGTGATCGCAACATTATCGTAATTGGTCTTGTCGTCGCCCGCAGCGATCCGGGTCGCCGTGTCAAATGCGTTCTGGTCGGCCATTGTGGCTCCGTTATGTTGAGCAAGCTGCAATCCCGCTGAACGCAAAGGGTTCCAAGAGTTGCCCAGCACCGGGCGCGCGTGCAAAGGCCTCCCTCCAAGAGGGAGTCGAATGCAGTTGAAGAGGTTCGCGTTTGTAGCCGCCGCGCTGTCGCTCGCAGCCCCGGTTTTCGCGTCAGACCATGTCGAGCCGGCGGTCCAGCCGGGCGGCGACATCCCGAAAAGCTTTCACACAGCGGTGCCCGCGATTCCCAAGGGCGGAGACATTCCGAAAAGCTTCACTCCGACGCGTGCTCAATTCGAATATGTCCGCCGGGACGTCATGGTCCCGATGCGCGACGGAGTGAAACTCTATGCCGTCCTCATCATTCCCAGGGGCTCGGGAAAATTCCCGATCATGCTCGACCGCACTCCCTATTCGGCGGACAAGGCGACCTCGCGCGGCTCGTTCGGGACCCAGCCCGAAAACATCCTCTCGCCGCTTTCCGCTGAACTCGTCCGTGCCGGCTACATCGTCGCTTTCGAGGACGTCCGAGGAAAATACAGGTCGGGCGGCGATTATGTGATGAACAGGCCGCTTCGAGGACCGCTGAACCCGACTGCGGTCGACCATTCGACCGACGCCTATGACACGATCGACTGGCTGGTGAAGAATGTGCCCGAAAGCAACGGCCGGGTCGGCACAATCGGAACGAGCTACGACGGCTTCACTGCGCTGATGAGCCTCGTCAACCCGCACCCGGCGCTATTCGCCTCGGTTCCGATCAACCCGATGGTCGACGTCTGGAAAGGCGATGACTGGTTCCACAACGGTGCTTTTCGCCAGGAGATGATCAGCTACGTCTACGGCCAGACGGCGACCAAGAGCTCGGACGAGGACTGGTTCAGCTCGGGCTATGACGATTACGATACCTTCCTTCGCTACGGCTCCGCAGGCGCTTACGGCAATGCGATGGGGATGCAGCAGCTGCCCTTCTGGGAGCGCCTGACCGAGCACCCCGCCTATGACGAATATTGGCAGGACCAGGCCGTCGGCAGGATCCTTGGAGCATCGCCTCTCAAGGTCCCCACCTTGCTTGTCGACAGCGAGTGGGATCAGGAGGACATCTACGGCTCTCCAGCGATATTCGATGCCGTAAAGCGCAGCGACAACGGCAATGCGCATCTTGTTGTGGGCCCCTGGCACCACGGCGAGGCCAATGGCCCTGCAAGCACGCTCGGCCCGCTCGACTGGGGCTCCGATACCGGAAAGTGGTTCCGGGAGAACGTGCTTCTGCCCTTCCTCGACGAGCATCTCAAAGGGGGACCTCGCGCCAATATCGCCCGAGTGACAGCCTTCGAGGTCGGTCCGAACCAGTGGCAGCGCCTCGATGACTGGCCCGCGGCCTGTGCAAGCGGCTGTCGAGGCGGCCTCACTCCCCTCTACCTTGCTCCAGACCATCAGCTGAGCTTCAATGCGCCTCAGGGCAGTTCGTTCGACACGTACGTCTCGGATCCGTCAAAGCCGGTCACCTATCGCCAGCGCCCCAATATCTCGCCGTGGGCCTCTGGCTCGACCTGGCGTTACTGGTTGGAGGACGACCAGCGCTTCGCCGAGGCCCGTCCGGACGTGCTGACCTACGAGACCCCGCCGCTCGAGCGGCCGCTCGATCTTAAGGGAACGCCCCTCGTTCACCTCCTTGCCTCGACCAGTGGTACTGACAGCGATTGGGTCGTGAAGCTCATCGACGTCTACCCCGCCCACTACCCCAAAAAGCCCGAGATGGGCGGCTATGAGCTTGCGATCGCCATGGACGTGATGCGCGGCCGCTACCGGAGCGATCCCGCTCATCCGCAGCCGCTCACTCCCAACGCTCCGCTGACCTACGAATTTGCGCTTCCCAACGTCGACTATGTGGTCGAGCCAGGGCACCGGCTGATGGTGCAGGTCCAGTCGAGTTGGTTCCCGCTCTATGACCGCAACCCTCAGACCTTCGTTCCCAACATCTTCTTTGCAAAGCCAGGCGACTATCGAGCCGCGACTCAGAAAGTGTTCACGGGCGGCCAAGCGACGTGGATCGGACTGCCGGTGGTCAGATAGCCTTGCGTGGCTGAAGCACGGTCGCTACCTCGCCTTGCGGCTCTAGGAGTGTAGCTCAGTTGGTAGAGCATCGGTCTCCAAAACCGAGGGCCGGGGGTTCGAGTCCCTCCACTCCTGCCATTTCTCAATGGCTTAAAATGGGTGCGTGGCGACGATCCTGAGGAGCGCCTCGAAACCCGGAAGAGGATCCCGGAGGCAAGCCGATGCGCTACAGCGTCAGGGTCACCGCCAATTATAGGCTGACGTTCGGCTTTGAACCTCCCGACGCCGAAGAGGTTGATTTAGAGGACCACCATTAGGAAGAACGTTCAACGACTAACCCTTTGACCCGCGGGCTCAGCCCCCCGCATCCCGGCCGCATTATCAAGCGCGATGTCGTCCCCGCGCTCGGCGGCAATGTCACCAAGATTGCTCGCGAGATCGGCATTTCGCGGATGCATTTCTACGACATCATGAATGAGAAGAAGCCGATCAGCCCTGAGGTTGCAGCGCGCATGGGCCGCTATTTTGGTAACGGCGGCGAGATTTGGCTCACGCTTCGGCAGCGTTACGATCTAGCGGCGATTGAACGAGAGAAGGCGGACGAGCTCAAGGCTATCAAAATGGCCGATCGCTTGCCCGAAGAAGGAGACCGGTTAGGTCCCCAGTGACCGCTTTCCACCCGTTGCGGACATCGACGCGGCCAGCGTGGCCGTTCTTTCCACGCGAGGTTGCCTGAGGGACCGACTTTGATACGCTTGCCCCAGAGGAGGCGGAGCATGGAGCGAGAACTCGACGGCCTAATCAAACTCTATGAAAATGGCGGGATAGATCGGCGAAACTTTTCGCAAGGGGTTCTGGCGCTGTGCATGGCGGCTGGAAGCTTCTCTGCGGCGGCTGC
>DATAPR010000023.1:0-52833 GCA_036265105.1 Sphingomicrobium sp. | reverse complement strand
GTCGTAGCCGGTGATTATCGCGATAACGATTATCGCAGATACGAAAAGGAGCCACGACATGACCATCAAGTCCATCGCCCTTGCCTCTGCGGCACTCGCTGCCAGTTCCTCGCTCTCTGCTGCTACGCCTGAAAAGCCAGTCAGCATCGTCCTCGTCCATGGCGGGTTCGTCGACGGCTCGGGCTGGCAGGGCGTCTACAACCAGCTGACCAGGGACGGGTACGAAGTGATCGTGGTTCAGAACCCGACGACGTCACTTGCCGATGATGTTGCTGTCACCAAGCGCGCGATCGCTGCTGCCAAGCACCCCGTGGTGCTGGTCGGTCACTCTTACGGGGGCGCCGTAATCACCGAAGCCGGCAACGACCCGAAGGTCAAGACGCTGGCCTACATCACCGCCTTTGCACCCGACGCCGGAGAGTCGGTCGAAACATTGATCGCCAACCCGCCTCCCGGTGCGCCTGTGCCTCCGATTCTTCCGCCCCAGGACGGGTTTCTCAGGCTCGACACCTCCAAGTTCGCGGCGTCATTTGCAGCCGACGTTGATCCAGCCACTGCTCAGTTCATGGCGGCTTCGCAAGTGCCGTGGGGCGTCAGCGCGCTCGCCGGCAAGATAAGTGCCCCGGCGTGGAAGTCCAAACCGAGCTATTATCTGGTCGCGTCCGACGATCACATGATCCCGCCGCCAGCGCAGCGCGCAATGGCCAAGCGCGCCGGAGCTACCGTCGTCGAGACCCACGGCAGTCACGCCGTCTATGTCTCGAAGCCCGCCGAAGTTGCGAAGCTCATCGAGGAAGCCGCGGCCGCCACGAAATAACTTAGCGTAAATTCAAGATAAGGGCCGCTCCGCCGGGGCGGCCCTCGCTTATTCAATGGTCGCTTCAGCATTGCGCGCGGATGCGACCAATTCCTATTTTGAATGCCTGATGATCGAGCCCGCGCGGGCCTCGCGTCGGGCTCGGCTCAGGGCCCCCATCGCATTGACTCAGCCATACCGCACTGGGCGGCTAAGCAGGAACGTACGTCAGTCTGATTACATTCTCATCGATTCTGTCGCTGGCCACGAAGCGGAGCCGCGGACGAGAGCCGCTGAAGAACGGTTTGCCGTCACCCAGCACTTCGGGATGGAGATAGATCCGATACTCATCGATTAGGCCAAGGTCAGCGAGACTCGCTGCCAGTTCCGGTCCTCCAACATCGATCTCTCCGGTGAGCTCGGCCTTGAGGCGGCGTATCGCACCCTCGAGATCAGCTGAGATAAGGGTGGCGTTGGGACCGATAGATTGCGACGAGCGCGACACGACCCACTTCGGTTGGCCTCGCCATGCCGCCGCGAAGGCCCGTTCCGCTTCGTCCCAATCGGAATGATCCTCGTCCCAATAGCGCATGACCTCGTACAGCTTTCGACCATAAACGCTCCCCGAAAGGTCGTGCACATGTTCGATGAAGTGACGGAAGAGCTCGGCACTGGGCGCAATTTCCGTGTGGTCGACGTAACCGTCCAGTGACTGGTTCATTCCAAAGACGATCTTCGCCATTTTCCCCGAATTCCTCAGCAGACGCCCGCCAGGATAGCCGAGGCGCGTTCCGGCTTTCCACCCATTTGCGGACTTCGACGCAGACGCTAGCTTCTTAGCAAACTCTCTTTTGTGGAGGTGCGCCGTGAAAACATTAGCTGCCGTCCTGACCGCAGCCATTTTATCACTGAGCTATCCAGGATCTGCGCAAGTTCCGCCGCCACCTCCGCCGCCGGGGCAGGACGATCTGGGACGGAACCTTGTTGCCGACTTCGATCGCAAGGACCCTGCTGGCTATGCTGCGCTCCTGTCGAACAGCGTTCAGGTCTACGAGGACGGGGTTTTGGTCGCTCGGAGCAAAGATGAATGGATGCGCCGCTTCGGGCCGGAACTCGCGGCCAAGGGTGTGACATTTCGCCTTTCTCCGGGATATTCCTCCACAGGGCGTCTGCTGTTCATCGAGTATTTCAATTCGATGGCGAGCTGGGGGGACGGGCCGCCGCGGGACTGCTGCTGGGGTTACAGCGCGGTTGCATACGACATTTCTGGCGGCAAGATCGTGAAGATACAGCGGCTCAACGGCGGGACTGCGCGCCTGGACGATAAAGGGTCGTCCGCGTCCAACTGAGAGTCAGCTTTCCTCCAATTGCCGCCACCGCTCGCTAGATGCGGCTATTGCAAAGCTGCAAGCTGCGTCTGGCTACGGGGGTCGAGATAGCTGATGGTAATCGGCACGGGCCGGGGAAGGAGGATGTTCTCCTCGGGGGTCGACGTCGAAGGTGGATCCTTGCCGAGGAGCCACCGCGCTAGCCTTTGCGCGTCCTCGAGACGGACACAGCCATGGCTCAAGTTGCGCTCGTCCTGGGCGAAGAGCTCCTTCTTGGGAGTATCGTGGAGATAGATTCCGTCGCCGTTCGGAAGATCGAACTTGAAGTGGCCAAGAGAATTGGCGGGGCCGGGCCGTTGGCGAACATGAACTTGCGCATCGCCCGCGGCGACCGCCTTCCAGTCTACGCTGTCGGGCGAAATCACCTGCGCGTCGGGGCCCCAGGCGGAGACAACCTCATAGCCCCGATCGGTGAGATAGGAGTTGCCGTCGTGCAATACTCGAGCAGCGATCAGCGTCCGCGTGAGATCAGGAGTTACGTGCCAATAGGGGTTCAATGTCTCATAGTTGATGACGCTCTTCAGTTCGGGCGTCGGCGTTTCGGGCTTTCCCACGATGACCCGCATCGAATCCTGAACGTGGCCGTCCTCGATCATGTAAAGCCGGGCGGAAGCGGCGTCGACCAGGACATAACGACCATGCACCGGAATTTGCGCGCCGGGCAGGGAATCGACGTAAAGCTGCGGAGCGATGGTGCCCTCCATCGGTCCGAGCGCCGGGGAGAATTGCGCAAGTCCATAAGCGCCCGCACCAACAGCAAGAACTGCTGCGCCGGCGATCAAGAATCTGCGGTTGTGAGAGGAAATTGCCCTCATCGCTCATGCCCCAGCTTGCCATTTACCATGAAGCCCGATCGCCCACAACAATCGGGGATTTCCCTTGGCGCGGTTCAATGCCCCCACCCGTTCGAGGCGCGAGCGTTCAATCCGCGAACTTCGCCGCTTCTTTCTTGCAGTCGTAAGGCAGCTGTGGGTCCGCGCAAAAGTCTGGCCATTTGCCGGTCTGCTTCCAAACCCTCGTCAACCCGAGGCGATTTGCTTCGGCAATGAACCGAACGTCGGCTCGAATCGAGCGCATGTTGGGCCGGAAGAAGGAGTCGCTGTTAGCAACCAGACCGTTGGTCGGAGCGGTTCGCATGACTGCGAATGCCTCGTCGACGCGGGCAAACGTACCGAGAGCCTGAAGCAAGTTGAGGACTTCGCTCGGATTGCTCCGATATGCCGCCTGGAAAGCTGCGATGGCGCGATCCTTATTGGCCTCCGTCGGAGAGATTCGGGCCGCTATCAACGCCTGCTGAGCAGAGCTTTGGCTGATAAATTCGCTATTGTCTCTCGCAACTCGACTCGCTTCGGCTGCGTCTCCATAGCGAAGGTTGAAGTAGTAGCGCGTCGTCTCGATCGACTCTGATCCCGGCCACGTCCTCTCAGCCTGTTCGAGTTCCTTTTTTGCGGCTTCAAGGTTCCCGGAAAACGTCAGCGCATAGACGTAAGAACTCAGTGCGCCGGCCGAGAGCGGATCGAGCAAGAAAGCATTTTGGGCGGCGTCCACGCTGTCCCCAATTCGACCGATGCGCTGATTGGCAGCGGCAAGATCGTAATAGAGTAGCGCACTGCCAGGATATTCGATCACTCCCCGCTCGAGCGCCTCGATTGGGGCGGCATAGTTCGTGCCGGCCGACTGAAGCCTCGTTTCGGCGGCGTAGACGAGTTCAAGATGGGGGTTCAGTTGCTTGGCTCGCCGCAGATGCTCGACCGCGAGCCCTCTAGTCGCGGCGTATCCCGGGTCCCCTACATCGCCCACTCCGGCTTCCAGGACCGCGAGCCCAGCCCAGCCATCGGCCAGATCTGGCTGTTCGACAGTGATTTGCTTGAAGGTATTGTAGGTTTGATTCTGCGGCTGGCCCAAGGATCCGTAGAGACTCGCGCAGCCAGAAAGATAGAGCTTGAGCAATTCCCCGGCTGGACGCGGACGCATCGATGGAACGCGCACGGAACAGGCGAGGACAGAACCGATTTGTGCAGCCAACTGCTGTTGAAGGTCGGTCGCCCTTGACGCCGCAACGTCGACATTCGTCGCCCAAAGTATCTCGTGATGCCGGTTGAGCATGCTGGCATCGCCACGGAGCTCGCCATTGTCTCCGTTCCTCACTCCGACTTCGATACGGTAATCTGGATCGTCCTTGTCGCGTTGGTCGGACTGCCGGATTGAAATTCCTCTGAGAGGACCTTCCTGAAATCGACCAAGGTCGAGAACAAGCTCATCCGCCAGGGCACTCGATTGTTGCGAGGGGGCGGAGGCACTTGGGACAATGAGGACGCTTGGTGGGCCGGCTCCTGAATCAATATAGAACCACGCGATTGCCGCCAGGGCGGCAATCGCCAGCGCGAAGGCGATGAGGGTGGCCCACCTTCGCGAAAAGGCGACCTTCTTCCTCTCTGGCGCGGAGATAGGCTTGGGTTCGGAATGGCGAGATCCAAGTGTCGCGATAGTCGAGAGGATCCGCGGCATGGATGACGGGTGTCCGCGACCGCTCCAATCGATCAGACTGATGCACTGATATTGGCGAAATCCGAGTGGTGGTTCGACTTCCTCGATGAGCACCGGAATGAGGCGGTTGCTGTCTCGTCCCGCCGCCGCCTCGTCGAGGACCCACGACGATTCGACCGACGCTCGAGACCATAAGACGATGACTGCGTCAGCATCGTTAAGTGCCGCATTGATTGCGTCGCCGAAGCGGGCGCCGGCGTCGATCTGGAAATCCCACCAGACCGAATGCCCCGCGCTCGTCAGCAGGTCCGCCAGCCGCTTGGCTTTTTTGATGTCGGAGCGGGCGTAGCTGAGAAAGACGTGAGCCGTAGCTTCCCCCCTGGCAAATCGGTCGCAAAGCAATCAGGTTCGGGGGCCGAAGGGAAGTCCTAAATCGCATCGTGCCAACGACCACGGCTTCCGGCCGCTGGTGGAGGCAGTTTGGACAATCGCATGGACTAAGCCTTGAACACCGGCTGGCGAGGCGGTCGGTCCCGGTGCCGCCCGTCCATTCAAAATAACGGCTAAGTTCTAGGGATGATGACCGTTTCTGGCTTGTGCCTGGTTTCTCTTGCGCGATCTGCCCGGTCTATCGAGAAGCGCACCTGGGCATCCTGAACCGAAGGAATCGAGCTCCCTGAGGAATCCCGTGCTGGCTTTGCCCTGTAACTTCTGACGAGCTGATCACAGGCGACTGAAACCAGCGCGGGATCTTGATCGATCTGCACAAGCGCGGGTCCCGGTTCAGCAGTGCAGGACGATATTTGACCCAAGGCATCTACGGCGAACATCGTTCGGACCAGAGCTGGGGAATGGATGTTTGATGGCAAGCCTTGAACAAGAACATCGAGGTCGGCACTGCTCAATTCCAAGCGATTCCCGAACGGATCCGAGACGCCCCACTCTACAAAGGTGCGATAGATCCCGAGAACCGAAGAGCCATCGATCCATTTTGCGGGCTTGAACTTTGCCCGATCGAGAATGAGTCGGCAGGTGAGGCCGTCGAGATCAGGAATTCCGCTGGCGGACTCAATCTGGCAGCCCTGGATGCTCCCATCTGGCCTGACCGTAACTCGGACCCCCACTGTCCATGGACCCCGTCCTCGCTGCGTCACATAGGCAGGGGTGTCCCTTTGGCCGAACCAGTCATGCAAGTTGGTTGGCAGTGGCGCGCTGACCACAGCGGCAAGAGCGATCCAGAACATCGCCGAATAGTTGCAGCAGTTCAAAGCCTTGTCGAGCAGGAAGACGCGGTCCGGCGAACGCGTTTGGCAACGTCAGCCAAATTTGCGGTTTCGCGGTTGCGGAGATTCCGAACCGGCGACTAGAAGTCTCCATGCCTGTTCGGGGAAGCTGCCACTGCGGCAACGTTCGGCTGGAAGTGCCAAGCAGGCCCTCTTGGGTTGCGGACTGTAACTGCTCACTCTGCCGCCGGCTGGCATGGCGTGTTGCTTATTTCCCGCCGGACCAAGTGCGCATTTCGGGCGAGACGACAGCCTATGTTTGGGGCGATCGAATGATCGGAATTCACCACTGCCCGGTCTGTGGCTGTGGCACCCACTGGCAGTCTCTGGGCGAAGATTTCGGCAAAATGGGCGTCAATGCACGCTTGCTCGACGATTTCGATGAGAGCGAGGTCGAGGTCCGAAAATTCGACAACGCGGACTAAAGACCGGGTTCGGCGCTAATTTTCTCTCGGCTTCGGGCATTGACTCGATCGAATTGCAGCCGTGCACATCGGCTTCACTGGAATGCTGCTACCAGCGCAAAAATCGGGGGAGCGCGAGCCGCGAGCCGACCGCAGCGACGACAATGATCCCCACATGCCACGTTCCGATGTGCGTAATGGCGTCAATCGGGCAAACCAGGCCCATCGCGACCGCCCCAACAGCACCGCCGGTGATGCCGACAAGCCAGGATGCACGCGCTGCGGACGTCGGTGCGCCGCGGCGAAGCCACCAGGTGAGAGCAACAATCGAGCCAATGCTTGCGATTGTGCCGATGACTAGGCACGGCGGTCCTTCGGGTGGCATCATTAAAGCACGATCCGGTGCATTCCCCACCGCGGTAACGATGGCCGCGATCGGAAGCACAGCGAGTGCGGCGAGTGCCCACTGCCAGCCGCTTCGAGCGGCCCCGACAGCAGGACGCGCCATTGCGGTAAGGGCAGTTCCAACGGTCCCGCCGGCCGAAAGGATCACGAGCGCGCTGATGAGCGGAACGGAATGTGGCTGACCCGTTGCGAAATCCGGGCGCATCCCGAGCAAGGCAACAAGCACCGCAAAGGTCAGCAATGCGATTGCAGCAAGCAACCCACGTCCGACCCAGGGTAAGACCCTGCGGCGGGGACGGAGGTCGGTCGTCAGCTCATCGATGAGCTCATCGGTATTCGGCATTTTACTCACTCACTTTCAACCAGGGCAGCAAGCTTTCGCAGCCCGCGATGGACATTCACTTTCAGGAGATTTTCAGACTGACCGCAGAGGCGGGCGGCGTCGGCGACACTGTGACCCTCTATCCGGGTGAGAACGATTGCATTCGCTTGCCGGACGGGGAGATGCGCGAGCAGCCGCCCAATACTGAGGCGCGCGAGGATTGGACTTTCTTCCTCGGCACCGGCGATACCTTCAGAGTCCAGTTCGTCCGCGCTCTGCATTTTGCGCAGAGCATCAACCCAGCGATACCGTGCAATCGCCGCTAGCCATGGCAGAAACGGACGCGAGGGATCGAAGCTCTGCCGCTTGGAATGGACGGAAATCAGGGTCTCCTGGACCAGGTCGTCGATCATCTGGGGCGGTACTCGGCGCCGATAATAAGTGGACAGCCAATGGCGCGACTGATCGAGAACCAGACGGTAGGCGGCCCTGTCCCCGTTGAGCGCAAGCGCCATTGCGCGCCGCAAGGTCTCGTCGTCGACTTTCATGCTCTTGCAACCCTCGATGCGCTCTTCGTGTCGAAGCGGCGGCCGAGCAGAGCATCGATTGAGAAGAGGCCGGCGCCCCGAGTGATCAGAACTAGCGCCATCGCCACCCACAGTGAATGGGTGGGCCACCAGGCATCCGGAAAGACGAAGATCTGAATGACCATGGTCATGATGAGAAGAGCCGTTGCGGAGAAGCGCGTTGCAAGGCCCAGGACCAGCAGCAGGGGAAAGATATGTTCCGCCGCATTCGACAGGTTCGCCGCGAGATGCGGTTGGAGCGGAACCCCAGAGAAATCGGTCGAGAACAGATCATAGGTTTCGGGCTTGATCTGAAACCAGGTGCCGTCGACGACCTTGGTTTGGCCCGAACGCCAGAAAATTCCGGCGAAGGCGATCCTCATGAAAAGGAGGACGAGCGATTCAACCAATCGGCCCTGCAGCAGATCAATGAAACGGCGGTAAGCGGCTTCAATCTTCATAATCGGTCCCCCAAATATATTGCTCCGGCCTCGATTAGAGCGAGCAACGATGCTGGATTGCCGCCGAGCAGATCGGCGGCGCTCTGCCGACGTTCGAGCATTGTGACGATCTCGGCTTCGGCTGGTCCTACCCAGCGAAGACAGACGTTCGCGTCGGGCCGGGTGATCAGCAAACAATCGCCGTCGCCGGCGATCGGCTCATCCCAAAGGAAATTTCCGGGCCGCTCTATCGCGACGATGTGAGTTGCGGGATGAAGGCCGAAAGACGCGCGCAAGAGCTTCTCCGGGTTCATCATTCCAAGGTCAGCGAGAGACAGCGGTTGGCGTTCGGCGGCATGAAACGCCTGAAGCCAAGCCCATTCAGCCCGGGCGAGATCATGATATCTGGGATCCTCGACCAGCGCGTCCAAGCCCTGCCCCAGACCGTCGAGTGAACGATCGAGGACCGCCGGACTGTCTAGGAATCTCCCCGCCAAAGCGTCGAACGACTCCGTCCCCATTTGCTTTCGCAGCCGCGGATAGGTGTCGGCAAGCGCGACGTGCCGGGCATGGGCGATGTTGTTCGCGTGAACCTTCAGCCCGCGGACGATTGCGGGCGCGCTTCCCGCAAACAGGTCGGAAGGACAATGAGCGGGGCCAAATCGCACCGCCTGATGAAATTCTGTGAGAGCGTCAGGCTGCACTGGCCAGCTCCGTTGAGAGGTGGCGATCGGCACGCGCGGCCTCCCTGGTCAGCTCGTCGTAACTCGGTAGATTGTTATCGCGTTCAAGGAGAATCGGACGGGGGCCCGTTCGTGCCAGCAGGCGTTCGAGCAAGTGCCAGCATTCGTCGGAAACTGGCGAACCATGATCGTCGATCGCTGTTCGGGCGCCGTCGTCGGAATCGACCTCGACCGTGTGACCGGCGATGTGGATTTCGAAGATCGAGCCCGCTCCAATCGCATCGATATAAGCAGCCGGATCAAACCCGAGGTTGGTCGAGCCGACAAGGACGTTGTTGACATCCACCAGCAGCCCGCACCCGCTGCGCCGAGAAAGTTCGAGCAGGAATTCCGCTTCGCTGAAGCTGTCATCTCGAAAGGCGAGAACTCGCGAAGGATTCTCGATGAGAATTGCGCGTTTGAGCCGTTCTTGCACCTGTTCGACCGACCGGACGAAATGACGAAGCGACGCTGCAGTCATTGGCAAAGGGAGCAGATCCGGCATCTTGTCGCCGCCCAGGATCGACCAGCTAAGGTGATCTGATACCAGGGCGGGCTCGAACCGATTTGCGAGCCTGGCGAGCGATTCGAGCTCATTGCTGTCGGGGCCGCCAGGGCTGCCGAGCGAGAGACCGACCGAGTGAAAGCTGACCGGAACTGCTTCGCGTATGGCGGTCAGCCAGCGCAGAGGGGGACCCCCGGCGCAGAAATAATTTTGCGGGTGAACTTCAACCCAAGGCGGCGACTCTCCCCGGCTCGCGGCGTCGAGGAACGGCGCATAATGCGCCGCCTTGAGGCCGATACCGGCACGGGCCGGGAGCGCAGAAGCCGGGGAGCGCCACATGGTCACGCCTTGCGCGACTTGGGGGCAGTGTTGCCATTGTGCGGCTGGAGCGTGCCGCCCATGGAGAGGCAGCTGCCGGCCTTCACATATTTGAACGCCTGACCGGAATAATTGACACTCGACGTACCGGCGCAGCTGGTGCCTGGGCCCGCTTTGCAGTCGTTCTTGCCGGCAAGCGCAACTCCGTAACACTTCTGGCTATTCGTGGGCGCTTTCACCGGTGCTGCAGAAGCAGCGGCTGCGGCGAGCGCGATTAGCGCCGATGCCGACGCAATCGAGAGGGCAGTCTTCATTGGTGGTCTCCGTTCCTGATTGGACGGGACGACCATCCGACCCGTCGATCAGCTATTCGGGAGAAGCGAGCAGAAGGTTACACAGCGTCCGAAATAATTTCTGCGCAATCGTCTCATCGCAGTCCTGTGGGAGCGACGTCGGTCACTTCCCCAAGCAAAAATCGGACAAGCGCCGTTAGGTGAACACCGGCTGGCGTGTTAGTAGGCTCCATCGCGCGAACTCCTCAAAAGTAGGCCCTTGCGCGGCTGAGAGACCAATCGTGCTCCCGCTTACCGAAGGGAGCCCGATGTGGATCTGAACTGCCTTTGCCATCGCCGCGGGATGCCGTTCATCGGCAGCACGGGAGCGGTGCTTCTCAGCAATCCGACTCCAGAAGAATGATAAGGAAAATTACGCGGGAAGATGCAGCTGACGGCCTGCGAGAACAGGCGGCATCGTGTCGCCGCCTCGCCAAGCGCGCGCGCACCGATTCGGGTGCAACCGCGCTTCAGGCGACCGCAGATCAGTTCGATACCGACGCGCGCCGCATCGATCCGCAATGCGAACGGCGCTGAGCAACCCAACCGAAGGATCAGGAATGACGAGTAACGACAATTACATCGACGAGATGGAGCTCGTACGGCTCGGTATCCGCCGAGCGGAGGGCCGGGCCTCTGAGTGCGGCAAATCCGCTTACGGCAACCTCCGTGATGCGATTGCCGCGGCCAAACGCGGCGAAAAGAAATGAGCCGCGTCCTTTTCGTTGCGCTCGACGAAGGCCAAGTCGTCGCCAAGTGCCTCGCAGCGAAGGTCGAGATCTCTGCGATCGAACGCCTTCCGGGCGGTGGCGTCCGCCTCGTTTGCAGAAGCAGCGACGGGACGGCGCGAATGACTCGCGCCCTGAAGACTCACCTTATGGATCATGCTGCCGAGCGCAGTCCCCATCGGCCGGTGACGCCTCTTTGGTAAGAGGTTGGCAGATCCCCAGGGGCCATGGCTCCGGGATTCGAACTACGTGGCTTTGCCGTCTGCAGGCCAGCACTTCACCCTGCGTGTCGACTGCCACAACTCCAGTGGCCGCACGAGACGATGACCCACCAACTTTGCTGCGTCTTCATCATTTGACGCATCAAATTCTCCGATCAGGCTGAAGTTGCCGAGGCCGTCATGTGAAAAGAGCCGGTAGGGAAACATAAAGCCTCCTGCAGATTGAGACCCGCATCAATCGCATGCCGAGTGAACTTCAGGGGGCCAACTAGCGGCTATGCCTGAGGCAGGTTAACGGAAAGCTGTGTCTCCGGAGAATTGTCGAAAGCCGGAGCTGCGGGTGCGTTGGAGGAAAAACTCCGAACGGGCGGTAATTGTGAAACGAGCTCGGTCGTTCAGTCGCCGCGTTCGCGCAGGCGGGCGCTGGCAAACTCCCGTTCCTTTATGAAATGCTCATCGCGTTCACGCTCGGTGAGGCGGTACGCCCTCTCAGAGAACCACAACCTGGCAAGCATCGCCAATGCAAACAAAATGGCGAATCCAACCAGCAAAGTTCCAAATGAAAAGCCAAGCGATGCGCGACTCAATATTCCTGCCGAAAGGATTGCGATGATTGCCCACGCGCTTTTTTTGACCGTCGTCATCTAGACGGTCACGATCCGGAGTTCGCGACGAGAGGTCACCATTGCAGCCTCGCTGGCCGGAACCGCTCGCGCCGCACCTCGCCATCGATGATGTGGTTCTTTAGCTTCAAACGGATCTGAGCGGCTCCGTAGCTGCTCATGCACACGAGCCGAACGCCTCCGTCGGGAAGCTTCTCGAGAGCCGAAATTCCGATGTTCTCGTCTCGGCAATGGCGGAGAATTCGCGCCTCGGTCATCGCGAGATTCAGTGCGCGGCTCATATATACCCTCGCCTTGCAGCGGGGATCGGGTCGGAAAGGTGGTGCGGTGAGCCCACGAACATGCTCCTTCGCCTAAAGCGGGAGCACGACGAAAGTCTCTCAGCCGGGCGGTTGCTCAGATCAAAGGTCACGCCCGATGAAGGAGACTTACCACGAAAACCCGCAACAAACTATTTGACCCGAAAATCAGGACGTCAGTGCCAGGAGCGATATTTCAATGCGGGGACGTCACTCCTCGATCGCGAGAAGCCGGGCTCCAAGCCTCGGACCGCGGGCATATCTTTTGATTTCAGGTGGGCCTATCAGAATGGAGAGCTATCAGCCGGTATCGACGGTTTTCAGCGCTTTTCGCGCTCTCTCCATCCGTAACGTCAGCTAGCATTGAGGTGTCCGCCGCGGGCGCCTCGGCGAACAAGGACGATACGGTCATGGTGAAAGAGGCGCTGCTCACGATCGAAGGTGTTATCGACGAGATTCTTCCGGACGGCCGGTTCGGGGTCGTCCTCGACAATCAGTGCCGGATCATCGCTTACACCGCGGGTAAAATGCGGCGTTACCGCATTCGCTCGATCGTTGGGGACCGAGTTCACGTCGAAATGACGCCCTACGATCTTTCCAAAGGCCGGATTGTTTATCGCGAGAAGCTCGCCGGCCAGTCGTCAGGACCCAGGCGAAGAAACTTTCGTCGGTGATCGGCTGAAGGTGCCAATCATCGTGCCGTCAATGTTGAGAGCGTCTGTTCGAGCTCCGTAGCGGGGCACTAGCGGCTGAGGGCGCCGGGAAACTTTGCCGGTTCGACGAATTAATGCGGCGGAATCGCCGCTCGGACGGCGCGGCGCGCCGCATATCGAAGCCCCATGAGCCGCGACGGGCGCCAAGTTCCTTCATTGTGTCGAGCGTTCCATTCAGCCAGCCCATCGTCGAGCGATCCCTCGGCGCCAAGGCGATTCCAGAAGAAACGGAAATCCTCTTCGGCATGCTCTAGTCGTACGCGAACTACGCGAGACTTGTCCTTGAGGAAATGCGTGATGTTGGCCGTAGTTGTCTGAACCATCTCGAGCGCGGCGTCGTGGCGCGACACCGCTTCGCTCCCGATGATTCCGCGGCGGTAGGACGGCATCAGAGGACTAATCGTGAACCTCTTGGACCAGCTTTCAGCTGTAGCCTCGAGATCGCGGGTGAGATGGACATAGAATGCGTCGTCTCCGAATCTTTGGTCCAAAGGGCCAAGGTAGAAGGCGAGATGGTGATCCGCCTCAATATGATTGGGTGGGAAGGCCAAACGCTCCTCGCCGATTTTGCCGACGCGGCTTTCGTGACCGACGACGAAGTTGGTCATGTGGCCGCAAGCTCTCGCGAAGCTCGTCGAGCCGCAGCGACCGGCGCAAAGAACGAAGACGTGCATGGCCCTTATCTGCCATTTGGTGCCCCATCAGAAAAGCCACGTCGGAAGCAACCGATTCGAGACGCGAAACCGCGGAAAATTGAACCAAGCCGTATCTCATCGAGACTGACGGGTGTATCAGTGCGGCAGGCGATGGCGGATGGTCAGTGAACAGGTTTCGAGCCCAGTGAGGCACAGCCTGGAGATTTTCCGGTCCGAGACCGACCTCCTAGCCAGGCCGCGCGTCGGCAGAGATTGGAGCGCGCTTGCTGAACCCATTGTTGGGCCACGCGAATGAACCGATGGCGGCTCGTGCGATGCGTAGTAGCAGCGGCGGCCCTTGCTGCGTTCGGGACGATCGTTCGCGCTTCTGCGGATCCTGCTAGTTCGGCTCAATCCCTGCTTTCGAGACAGATTCTGGTCATGCTGAGACTCCCGCCCCAGCATTTGCGCCAGAACGACTATGCCGGCGGGTCGACCCGCCCTTACGACCTCGGCTCGCACCGCGGGACGGCCGACAGCATAGCCAAGAGGAACGGTTTTACGGTGGTCGACGGATGGCCGATGCCACTGCTCGGAGTCGACTGTTATGTGATGCTCCTGCCTGCCGGTATGGCGATGGATGCTGCCATGGCGCAGGTCTCCCGCGATCCGCGCGTCGCATGGTCCGAACCGATGCAAGTCTATCAGGCGGGCGAGGGGAAGTAGCGGCGCGTATTCGGATTGGCGACGGCCGACCGGGACTGCCGATTGGAGCGGGTCCCAGCTTGTTAAGATCGATCTTGGCCGTCAAACGAATGTAGTCGCTGCGTTCGATCTGTTGCTGCCGAAGCTCGCTTTTCCTGCTTCGGTGCCACGCACAGTTCCGGTTGCGGGCGAGACTTTGTGCAATTCGCCCGCCCTGGTGTACGCTGGGACTGAGCGCGACTTTCCCGTCACCAAACCCGGAGACAATAATAGTGGCTGGTAAACGGCACCCTTTTTGCCGTGGCTCACTCCAGCGGCCTGATCTCCCCCATGCGGCAGCGGCGCGGCGATGTTCGGCTGTAGCGAAACGACGCGGCTGTGGTAGACGATTGGGCGACATCGGAAAATGCGGCGCAATGTGATGGCTCCTGTCGACTTGCTGAAGTGGCTCGGAGCAGCAAGGCGCAGCAAGCTGCCGACACGCGCCGGCTGCGCTTTTATATTTTCCCTCCTTTTCGCTGATCCTGCGGCAGCCCAGATCGCGGGCAGCTTAGGGCTCGATAGCGACTATCGGCTTCGCGGCTATTCGCTGACGAACGACCATCCCGCTGCAACGGCCCAGATCACGCTTGATCATTCATCTGGGCTGTATGTCAGCATGTCCGCGCTGGCCGAGATAGGAGACGACAGCCGTGTGCTCGGGGCGATCGGAAACGCCGGCTACGCGAAACGACTGAGCAACAGTTTGACCATCGACGCGGGCGTGCTCCGATCGCAGATTCGCTCAGAGGACCGTGGTGGGCCAGGTTTCAAATATACCGAGATTTATGCCGGCGCCTACATCGGACCGGTTGTGGGGCGCGTGTATTATTCCCCCGATTATCGCACCTCGGGCCAGTCGACGATCTACGGAGAGCTGGAGACTGGCTTCGAGCCTTGGACCGACTGGCGGCTGAGCGGCCATGTGGGACTGCTGACCTATCTGAACTCAACCCGCTACTGGAGCGCGGGTCAAACTCACCATGACTGGCGAGTCGCACTCGCGAGGCGACTCGGAAGGTTCGAAATGCATGCGGCCGTCTCTGGAGGCGGTCCCGAGACCTATTACGGGAATCGAGCGCATGACAAAGCAAAGGTTTCGGTCGGCGGCAGCGTCAGTCTCTAGAGTTTCCGCTCGCGCTTTTTCTCCACCTATTCGAACCTTTTGGATTGTCTCGGACACCTATCAAGAGAGGCATAGCCAGGTGGACGGAGGTATGGTGGGGATGCTGCGCGGACGGTTTGGCGTATCGATTTTCGCGATCGCGCTCTTGGCAGCCGGTAACTCTCCGGCTTCTTCGGCTGGCCACGAATATAGCGTCAGCATCGCCAACATGGCTTACGGGCCCGTTCCCTCTGGCCTGAGGGTTGGGGATTCGATCCTTTGGGTGAACAAGGACAGCGTCCCCCATACGGTGACGGCGCGCGACCACAGCTTCGACCTCAGAATCGGTCCCGGTCAGCGCGGCCGGCTAGATCTGACCAAAGCGGGCACTTTCCAGGTCTATTGCATATTCCACGCGCCGATGCGGACGACGCTGACTGTCGGAAGCTAGACCGGCCTGCGCCTGGCGCACGATCATCAGCTGCGACCAGGGCATTTCGATGATCGTGTCATGCTCGGCGCTCAGCCAGAAGTCGATACGATCTCTCACGCCCGGATCGGAATAGTCGTCGGCCACTAGAATCCCGCCCGGAACCAACCGCGGATGGAAATAATCAAGTGCCGCCGCCATCGCGTCCGGAAGGTCCAGGTCAATGTGCACGAACGAGAAGCGCAGGTGCTCGAGCCCGCATGCCGTTCCGGGGAATACTCCCGCGTGGAAGTGAAGGCCTGGATATCCGGCAAGAAGCCGTCTTACCTCAGATTCCGCTCCGTGGATCTTGCCAAAGTGCGTGCGAACCGCTTCGCCTTCGTCATCCGCCGAAATTTGCTGGGTCTCGAATACATCGAAGAGATGAAGCGGTGCTTCTCCCTTCTCTTCGCAGATGAGGCGAGCGCTTCCGCCTTTGAACACGCCGGCTTCAGCGAAAACGCCGGGAATCGAGCGTGCGGCGCGGGCGCATACGAGGATGTGAAGCGCAGCGGGATCCGTCAGGAGCAGCCGCGTCTTGGACCGCGTGTCCGCGATGAATTCTCGTTCCCGCTGCCACCCGGGCGAGAGTGGCGCGACGATCGAGCCCCGCCGGGCGAGAATCGACCTCAGCACTTTACCGACCACGCTTTGCTTCACGACGAGTGCCGCGCGTTGATGCGCTGATTCGAGCGCACCAGCTCGACGCAGGCGATTGCGAAAAGCCCGCTTAGAAGCGGCGTCCGAAGAGGATAATCCACGAGACTGGAGAGCATCAGGATAAGCGTGGTCGCCACCATCGCCATTCCCAAGGCACGGCGAGCGGCCGATTGATTCGAGCGGAATGCGCGGGCGGCCGAGCGGAGCCACCATCCGAGAAAGACCAACAGCAGCGCAAGCGCGGGAACACCACCCTCGATCGCCAGCTGCGCCGGCTCATTGTGTGCCTGATTGAGATAGATCGTCGAAAGCAGCGCATCCGGTTCGAACCGTCGATAGACCGGGTCGAACGTTCCGAAACCCGCACCGAAGGGCATGAATGCACGGGCCGCCTGCAACATTGGGCCCAACGCTGCAGTCCGAGTCGGGTCGATTGGATCGCTCATGAGGCGCCCGATCGCACCGCTTCGGATGACCATAAGCGACACCATTGGGACAGCCGCAACGGCGACTACAGCGCCGGCCCCCCAGAGCCGCCGGATGTTTCGCTCAGTCCTGGGGGTGGGCCGCGCAGTCATGGAATAGATCAGTGCCGCAGCAACTGATCCGACGGCGCCGAGGAAAAGGCCCATCCGCGACCCTGTCGCAGCAAGCGCCATCGCCATGAGCAGGATTGCAAATATCGCAAGTGCCAGGTGGCGGATCGACCAGCCCTGCTGATGAGAGCGGATGCTCGCCAGCGAAGAGACGATCGGCAACCCGCAGGCCATGAGCACCGCTTCGTGATTTCGATTTGCGAAGACACCGACGGCGGAGTCGTCGCTAGTTGTGCGAAACAGGTGCAGCGAAGTTCCGCCGGCGGCGAATTGCACAAGCCCGAGCAGTGCGCTTGCGCAAGCGATTGCAATCACAACGCGCGCAAAAATTACGCGTCCGTGAAAATCCAGAGTGAGGGCAACTATCCCGATCGCGGTTGCCGGGAGCAGCGCCGCCATCGAGTTCAGCGTGAGATCCGGACTGATTGTCCACGGGCGCCAAGCAATCGCGCCTGTTTGCTGCGCAACGGAGACATAGAGATCGTGCGCAGGCATCCGCCCCCATAGGCTCGGCGGGAGTGGAATGAGCTGCAAGGCAAGCACGAGATAGACAAATCCAATGAAAATTGCCGGTGCCGGCGTCACGCGGAAGGCAGACCCGTTCAGCGGCCATAGTGCCCCCGCGATTACAGCGATCGCCGCCATCCTGACGAGAAATTGCTGGAGTTCATCGGCGCGGGACGCGCCGCCGAGCACCCCAAGAAGCGCAAGGAAGATCGCTCCAAGGACCAAGTAATAACGGCCGCTATCCTGGCCGCGCTCCAGCTTCGCGCTCACTCGGCTCCCAGGGAGCGAAACATTATCGGTTGAGCATGTTCGAAGGGAGGCAACAAAGCGAAACTACGCGCTCGCCGGTTGGCTATTGTGGTGGCCACTGCCGAGCACAAGTGCCCCGATCACGACCGCGGCAACTACGACTGCCCCAATCAGCAGATAGCTTGGAATTGCGCCAACGGCGGCTGGTTCAACCTGTGAGGCAGGAATTGGTGCCTGAGCCGCCTCCTGACTCAAGGTCGCTTCGCTGGAATCGCCGCGAAGCGACAAGCTCGCCGCAGGATTCTCGGTCCCCGCAGGATTCTCGGTCGCCGCAGGATTCTCGGTCGCCGCAGCAACCGGCGAAGCGATCATCGCGGGCAAGGTGGCGGCGGCAAAAACCTTATTCACTTTCATCGGAAACCCCTTTCTGTCCCAGGTTCGGCGACCCGAACACCAACTTCGTTCCTCAAACGACGATTAGAGTTCAAACGCGGGCCTCGAGCCCTCAATTGCGCACGCATTGAACCGGCCAAAGCCACGCCGGCACAGACGTTGCGATCAGTTGGGGGTATCGCGTGCTTTTTAATCAAGGTCGCCGTCACCGAAGGCTCGATCGATGAGCCCGCTCACCGCTGGCGAAGCGTACCGCTTGTGGGCTCCCAATTATTCCAGCGAAACCGCGGTCAGCTTCCTTGAGAATAAGCTCGTAGGCGAGATGACGCCGCCGCTGGACGGCCTATGTCTGCTAGACGCCGGGTGCGGAACAGGTCGGCGCATTCGGAATGCAGGTCCGGCAAAGGCCGTTGGCCTTGAGGTTTGCCCCGAAATGCTTGCCGCGGGCGCAGCAGAAGGGTCATTCGCCGGCATCGACTTCGTGGTCGGCGACGTTCGGCAAATGCCTTTCGACGCGGGCGCTTTCGACGTCATCTGGTGCCGATTGGTGCTTGGCCACCTGCCAGAAATCGCCAATGCCTATGCCGAGCTTGCTCGGGTCGCGCATGACAGTTCCACGCTCATTGTCAGCGACTTTCATCCCGCAGCGGTCGATGCAGGTCATCGGCGCAACTTCCGTCTCGGCGACAAGGTCATCGAGGTTGAGCATCACGTGCACCGCGTCGACGACCACATCAAGTCGGCGCGTGCGGCGGGGCTTGAGCTTCGGCAAGTCCGCGAAGCTGAAATCGGCAATGACGTGCTTCCATTCTATGCGTCCGCTCATCGGCTCGAAGCCCTTGCAGAGCATGTCGGCTTGCCGGTCGTAATTGCCATGGCCTTCGGAAAGGTACGCTGAGCGTGCGAGTGCTGATCAACGCGCGCAATCGATCGGTGGCGATTGAAGGCGATCAAATCGTCAGCGAATCTGGCCGCTTCGATGTCACTCTCGACTGTATCGATGCGGAGATCCGACCGGGTCTCATAAACGCACACGATCATCTTCATCGCAATCATTACGGACGGCTCGGCAAGGGACCCTATCCCAACGCTTATTGCTGGGCAGCCGATATCCAGACGCGCTTTCGCCGGCGCATCGAACGGCGTCGGCAAGTTCCCCGGCGCGCATCGCTGCTTGCCGGCGCCTGGAAAAATCTGTTCGCGGGCGTGACCACGGTTGTCCATCACGATGCCTGGGAACCCGACTTCGATCGCAGCTTCCCGATCCAGGTCGCTCGAGTGGATTCGGCGGATTCGATAGGGCTGACCAGGAATATTGAGCCGAGCGGGACTGCGCCCTTTTGCCTCCACGTGGCGGAAGGCATCGACCACATCGCCGCGAGCGAACTGGCCGAGATCGATCGGCGTGCGCTGCTCAATGAAAGCCTCATCGCCGTGCATTGCGTGGGAGTTGGCGGAAGCGATGCTGCGCATTTCGTGAAATCGGGCGCGGCGATGGCATGGTGTCCGACCTCGAACCATTTCCTGTTCGGCCGTTCGGCGCCGAAAGAGCTGCTCGAAAGCGGCTGCGATATGTTGCTCGGAAGCGACTCCCTGCTGACTGGGGCGGGCGACCTTCTCGACGAGATGCACGCGGCTCGCGCTTTGC
The DNA here is from genome assembly GCA_036265105.1 of Sphingomicrobium sp. Taxonomy (GTDB): domain Bacteria; phylum Pseudomonadota; class Alphaproteobacteria; order Sphingomonadales; family Sphingomonadaceae; genus Sphingomicrobium. The sequence goes on along the minus strand of DATAPR010000023.1, from coordinate 33,275 downwards.
GCGCAATCGATGACGAACAGCTGGACAATTCGGTCGGGCGTACGAGCGCAAGACGCCTGGGCCTTCCGGAACCGTCGCTCGAACCTGGGAGCAGGGCCGATCTTACTCTCATCCGGAAGCCGCTGGCAGAAGCGCGTGCCGAAGACGTCGCATTGACGATGGTGGGCGGTGTCCCCCGGGTTGCCCACTCTGACGTCGCGCGAAACCTGGGCACTATCGTCGAACACGGAACCAAGATGCGCGTGGGGCGCGTGGTTCGGTGGACCAATCAACGGGGAATAGTCGATGAAACTTGCTCTTAAGCTTGGGTCCGTGTGCTGTGTCGTCGTGGGCACGCCCGCCTGGGCGCAGACTGCTCCGCCGCCAGCGCAAGTCCGGCCGAGCGCAAACACCGCCGGATCGACCACAGATGACTCCGAGCCGGCAAACACCGTTGCATCCACGTCGGACCATCCGGACCAATCATCATCAGGAACGGACATTCTTTCCAAGAATGTGATCACCGTCCTGCTCGACGGCCGGATCGCCGTTGCGAACGGGGAACGCTCTTGGACCAACGGGGGGCTCGGAAAGACGTCGTTCGAGGGAACTCGCGATGGCGGCTATAAGCCTTATGTAGTTCCTGAGGAGGCGGACCTCATCTGGACCCCGCGCTTCACCAACTCGCTGAGCGCCAACGTATCGGCGGCCTACCAGCGAGACCAGCAGCATCCTGTTGATCTCCTGGAAGCCTTCGTGAGCTTCCTGCCCGAACAGAAGGGCCCTGTCGGCTTCGCGATGAGGGCCGGCATAATGTGGCCCGAGATTTCGCTCGAGCATACCACGGGCGGCGCTTGGAGCACGGTGAACACGCTGACACCCTCAGCCATCAACGCCTGGGTCGGCGAAGAGGTGAAGGTCCTCGGAATGGAAGGCACCGTCAGAGCATCTGTCGGGAATCACATTCTGGCCTTCACCGGTTCGGTATTCGGGTTCGACGACACTGCGGGCACCTTGCTGTCATTTCGCGGCTGGGCCCTCCATGATGCGAAGGCAACGGTGTTTGGCCACTTCCCGCTGCCGCCGCTGAACGCGTTCATCAGCGCGCTCCAGCAGCACGAGACGCGCTCCTTCGTCGAAATCGACCATCGCCCGGGTTTCTATGGTCGAGTCGAGTGGCGACCGCCCGCGCCGTTCGGAGTGGCGCTCTTTTATTATGACAACCGTGCAGATCCGCACGCATTCAAGCCGAGCGGTCAGTGGGGCTGGAGGACCCGGTTTTGGAACCTCGGAGTCAATGCCGATCTCGGGCCGAAGACGCGTTTGCTCGCGCAAGCCATGACTGGATCTACCATCATGGGTTTCGAAACCAACGGGGAACCATGGGTCCATACGTTGTTCAAGTCCGCCTATGTCTCAGTGACTCAATCCCTGAGTGACAAGGCGGCGCTGACGGGGCGCGTGGAAGCGTTCCAAACGCATGAGTTGGGCAGCCAGATGTCGCCTCAGGACAGCGAACGTGGCTGGGCCACAACGGTCGCGCTGAGGTACAACATCCGGGACAATCTCACCGGTTTTGCAGAGGCCCTCAATGTCCGCAGCCGCCGCGGAGTACGAGAAGACCTCGGTCTCGATTCCTTCCAGCCGCAAACTGTCTTTCAACTTGGACTGAGGCTCCGCATATGACGCGCGCATCAAGCCTGCTCGCCGCCGTTCTCGTCTGTTCAGTCGCCGGATGCAGCAACGGTCCGCGCTTCGGCGAAAGTTCGGAACCCATGTCGGTAACGAAGCTCGCCGAACTTCCGCCACCGACTGGCACGGATCTCGCCGCTGCCAGCACCCCGTATCACATCGGCCCGTTCGACAAGCTCAATGTCAGCGTGTTCAACGTCCCTGAGCTTAGTGGAAAATTCCAGGCGGATGCCTCCGCGCAGATCTCCCTGCCGCTCGTCGGAACCGTCGACGCCGCAGGGCTAACGCCGGAAGAGCTGGCCCAAGCGATCGACGCGCGCCTGCGAACCTACGTGAAGAACCCGCAGGTAACGGTGAACCTCGATGAGACGACGAGCCAAGTCTACACCGTCGACGGGCAGGTCGGGCAACCCGGTAGCTACCCGGCGCTAGGGAACATCACGCTAATGCGCGCAGTCGCGAATGCGAAGGGTGCGGGCGAGTTCGCGCGGCTGGACGATGTTGTCGTGTTCCGATCCGTCAACGGCAGAAAGATGGCCGCGCTCTATAGCCTCATGGCGATCAGACGCGGACTTTATCCCGATCCGAAAATCTATGCGAACGACATCGTGGTCGTTGGGGACTCCAAGGCGAAGCGGATGTTCCAGCAGTTCGTCCAGTTGTTCCCGCTACTGACCACACCTCTCGTCGTCGGCGTCGAAAGGATCCCTTGATGGATACGATCTCTCCGCATGCGCTCGGTCTGACTCCGGGGCAGATGCAACTCTTCACGGGGAGCGCAGGCGCGGAGCGCGTACCCGCGATCCGCCGGGTGATCCGGGCCGCGTCGCGCTGGCGCTGGATGCTGCTTGGCGGGGTCGCGCTGGGGGCCTTGGCGGGTATCGTGATCACTGCCGTCATGACTCGGCAATATGCGTCCACAGCGCGGCTGGAGATCACGCGCGACTCTGACCACGTCGTCGACATCGGCAGCGTCGAGCGCGATACGAGCGTGGCCGACCAGGAATTCTACCAGACCGAATACGGTCTCTTGCAGACCAAAGAGCTATCCGAGCGGGTAGCGCGCGAGCTCGGCCTTGCGGACAATTCAGCTGTGATAAGGATGTTCGGCCAGCAAAAGCTGCTCGAAACTGAGCGGGGCGATCTTCTCGATCCCGCCACTCGTTCCCATCGCATTGAGGTGATGGGAAAGGCTCTGCTCGATCACGTCCGGATCTCGCCTGTACGCGGATCTCGTCTCGTTGATGTCACTGCGACGACCGCAGACCCGGCCCTTTCGCAGCGAATCGCCGATTCGTGGGGAAAGCTGTTCATCGAGACCAATCTCGAACAACGTTATGAAGCATCGGATTACGCGCGCCGCTTCCTTGAGAATCGCCTTGAGCAAATGCGCTCGAAACTCGAGGATTCCGAACGAAAGGCCGTCACCTACGCAGCGAGCCACGGGATAATATTACTTCCGGCTGCTGCGGGCGGGGGTTCGGGGAAGGATGAGACGGCGTCGTCGGGCGACCGGTCACTGGTTAGCGACGATCTCATCTCACTCAACAATGCGCTGGCAAGCGCCACCGCCGATCGCGTTCAGGCGGAAAGCCGCATCACTAAGCGCCCTGACGCATCGAGAGGAGCGCTCGAAAACGATGCGATTTCTCATATGCGGCAGGAGCGTGCCGAGGCTCAGGCGTCCTATGACAAGGCGCTGCAGCAGTTCAATCCGAACTATCCGCCAGCGCAGGCGCTGCAGGCTCAAATTCACTCACTGGACACTGCGATTTCCGAGGAGGAGGGGCTCGTTGGCACATCTCTAACCCAGGATTATCAATCGGCCGCCGAGCGCGAGCGCATGCTCTCGTCCCGGGTCAACGGGCTGAAAGCCAATCTCACGGACCTGCGTCAGCGCAGTATTCAATACAACATTTACGAACGCGACGCCGATACAAACCGCGAACTCTACAACGCGCTGCTCCAGCGCTATAAGGAAATTGGCGTCGCAGGCGGCGTTGAAAAGAACAACGTCAGCATCGTCGACGCGCCGAAGCTCCCTGAACGTCCAAGCAGCCCCAATCTGGCAGTGAACCTGCTGCTTGCGATGTTCTTCGGAGGGTTTGCGAGCGCGGGCGTTGCAGCTGGCCTCGCACAGATCGACGAGGGCATCGCCGACCCGGCCGATACCGAGATCAAGCTTGGCCACGCGCTTCTCGGTCCCGTTCCGCGCGTGAAGGACGGAACCCCGCTGAAGGCGCTCGAAAATCCACGTTCGTCAATCGTCGAAGCGTATCTCTCGATCGCAACGGCACTAGAGCTTGCGACATCGCGGGGCACACCTAAATCTCTGTCCGTGACGAGCACGCGTGCGCGGGAGGGCAAATCGATTACCGCGCTCGCACTCGCGCAATTGCTGGCCCGCGGAAAGCGCAATGTCGTACTGGTCGACGCAGACCTCCGCGCGCCGTCGATCCACAACTTCTTCGGACTTGAGAATGAAGGCGCCGGAGTCGCCAATTTCCTCGCCGGTAGCGACAACATCGACGAGATCGTTCGCACGACCCCGCACTCGGGCTTGTCGATAATCTGCGCCGGACCTCATCCGCCGAACGCGGCAGAGCTCCTGACCGGAAACCGGCTCAGCGAGCTCATCGAACGGCTTCAGGAGCGGTTCGACCACGTAATCGTGGATACGTCACCGGTAATCGGGCTAGCCGATGCACCGCTGGTTGCCTCGGCAGTCGAGAGCGTGGTTTTTGTCGTCGAGGCTCGCGCCGTTCAGGCCGGCGCGGCGCGCCGCGCTCTCCAGCGGCTCGAATCCGCTCAAGCGAACATCGTCGGCATAATCCTGACCAAGTTCGAACCCAGGCACGCACATCTTGGCTACGGCTATGGTTATGGCTTCGAGTACAGCTACGATCGATAGCAACTCGCGGCGAAGCAGCAAATCCGGGCACAAGCTTCTCGCACGCGCGGGAATCCTCTCAGGCGCGTTGGCGGCGGCCGCCGTCTTTCTTCCTTCGTCGCTCGCCAGCTGGGTCGATGTCGACCATCCCGAAGTCGCAGCGAGAATCGCGCCTTGGGACGCTTTTGCGGCCGCCGATGCAGCCGCTGCGCGCTCGAGGCATCCGCAGAACACGCGCGTACGCGAGCTGGTGAGGACGGTGCTCGCCCGCGACGCAACGCAAGTGCAGGCAATCGAGCTGCGCGCGCTCGATCTCCTGTTGTCAGGCAAGAGCCAAGAAGCTCGACGCCTGTTTCAGCTTTCCGACCGGCTCAGCCGACGAAGTTTGCCGACGCGGCTCTGGCTGATCCAGGATGCAGTCGATCAGGGCAACGTTGTGGGCGCACTGCGCAACTTCGATATCGCGCTGAGAACCACGACGGACGCGCAGCCGATTCTCTTTCCCGTGCTTGCGAAAGCCTCGGCGGATCCAACGCTGACGAAACCGCTGGCGGAGACACTCGACCAACCGAGCGATTGGCGTTTGATGTTCTTCGAATGGGCGCTGGCCAACGATCGCGATGTGGTTCCGCTCGCGAACGTCGTCGCGCACATGGGCGACCGGCGGTTCGTTCTAGCGAACGGAGTGGACCAGCGCCTGATTGAACGGCTCGTCACGGACGGCGGCTTCAGTTCGGCAAGGCTGCTCAATCGCCGCTTCGGCCCGACCTCGAGCGGCGTTGCCGACCCTAACTTCGGCAGTGCGTCAGCGCGCTACCCGTTCGGTTGGGGTTTCGTGAACGATGGCTCCCTCAGCGCAGAGCGAGCATCGGCCGGCGGGGCTCCGGTTCTCAGCTATAGCGCGGCCCCGGCAAAGAGCGGACAAGTCGCGGCCCAGCTTCTCGCCTTGCAGCCGGGACGGCATGTCCTTGCGACGAGCACCGCCGGGAGTGCGAGCGGGGCCGCGCCTTACTGGTCCATCACTTGCGCCGCAACGGACGGCAAAGTGATCGCGAGACTCGACCAGCCAATGACTGCAAATGGCCGTGCAGCTGCGATATTCGCGGTCCCCGTCGACTGCGACGCGCAATGGCTGACCTTGACGCTTCGGAGCACTCCGGACTCGAGCCCCCAATCCGGAACCATCGCGTTCGTTTCCGTTGCACCGCGTTAGACGGACTGCTCGATCACATATTGGCCAAGAAGAGCCAGCCCCAGGCGGCGAGTACGTCGGCCGGATGCCACCAACTGGTACCCGCAGGATTCCGCCAGTGCTTGTGAGGCGCGATTGTCGGCCCGGGTCACGTACCAGAAGCGGCGTCGTTCGCCGGCGAAGCGATGGTGCGCTTCGGCAATGGCTACGCGGGCGAGGCTCCTGCGGCGGGCTCCCGGGTCAGTCCAGACCTGTCCGATCTGCAGGTCTCGTTCCGACATGAAGGGGAAGCGGTACCAGCCTGGAGTGACAATCAATCGATGGAGCAATCGGCCATCTTCTTCGATTCGGATTTCCGTGAACCCCCTGTTCGCAAAGGCGCTGCCCCGGGCGAGCGCCCACCAGAGATAGTTTGAGAGTTGGAGAGATCCCGGGGGGAATCCGTCGCGTTCGGGTTGCCAGCATCGGATTTGTAGGTGCGAAGGAAGCGCTGGCCGGGCCGCCCGTGCCTCTTCGGGATCGAGCCGGTAGAAATGAACCGTCAAGCGGCTTCCCCCGCGGCTTGACCTTGCACCAACGGCTCACATCTGGCGCAAATGCGCCGAAGTTCGGGGCTCGCGTCCGATTGCAGAAGGATCATGTCGACACCCTTGAGCGCGGCTCGCCTGGAGAGGAAGCTGAGGGCTGTGAGAACGATGACGGCGAGGTCGAGATCGATGCTGCGATGATTGACGTAGAGCAACGCGAGACGGCTCTTCCAGGGCCTGATCACCGCATCGTAAAGCGCGTGAGGTTCGGCCGAACCGCTGAGGATCTCGCCCTCGTCCGCAAATACGATCGAAGCGAGATCGGTAATCCCAGGACGGACCAACAGCAATTGACGCTCGTCGAGGGTATAGCGATCCACTCCGCCGTCGCGGACGTTCGGCCGCGGACCGACAAGGCTCATGTCACCTTTCAGCACGTTCCAGAACTGCGGCAGCTCATCCACCTTAAAGCGGCGCAGTGCACTTCCAAGCGGCGTCAGGCGGGCGTCCGAGGCTGCTGTCGAAGGCCCTCCAAGCTGATGGGCGCCGGGAACCATCGTCCGCAATTTGTACATCCTGAAATCGCGATCGAAGCGTCCGACACGGGTTCCGGCGAAGACCGGCGGATGGCCATCGTGAGCCCAGACGAAAACGCAGGCGATCGCAACGATCGGAAACGTCACCGCAATCGCGAGAAGCGCAAAGAGGATGTCGAACAGGCGCTTCGCCATCAGTGCACGATCGCCCCCCGGATGGTTGAAGCGACGCTCGCCGCGTCGAGATTGTGCCGTCTGCGGAGATAGGCCTGATCGCCGACCGCGTCGGGAAATGCGTCGCCAAGTCCCATTCGCCGGAAGCTCCTGAGTGAGAGGGCCGCCTCGGCGCAAGCTTCCGCGACAGCGCCGCCCAGGCCGCCACTCACGACATGCTCCTCGAGCGTGAAGACGCGGCCGCATTGTCCGGCTGCTTCGAGCACTCCTTCGACATCCAATGGCTTGATCGTATGAACGTCGACTATACGAACGCCGATGCCTTCGCCGGCCAGCGCTTCGGCCGCTGCTAGTCCCTCCGACAGGATTCCTCCCGTCGTGAAGAGGACCGCATCGAAGCCGCTTCGGACCTCACGGACCTTGCCGAGCTGCACCTCGCCCTTCCGAGCTCCGGCTGCTCCCTTGTCGATGCGCAAATAGGCCGGCCCGCCGCGGGCATAAAGCTGCCGAGTGAGCTCATACGCCTGCCACGGATCGGAAGGAGCGACGACGGTCATTCCCGGCAACGCCCGCATGATCGCAAGATCCTCTGTTGCGAAGTGTGATACGCCGAGCTGTCCGTAGGAAAAGCCACCCCCGACAGCGACAACGGTGACGTCGGAATGGTGATAGCAAACGTCGTTGCGCAGCTGCTCGAGGCATCGCAGCGTTGGGAAATTGCCGATGGAATACGTATAAGCTCGAGCTCCGGTCATTGCGGACCCGCAAGCGATCGCGGTCATGTTCTGCTCGGCGATACCGGCATTCACATACTGGTTGGGAAAGCGCTGGATAAAGTCGGTCAGCACGCCGAACCCGAGGTCACCGTTGACGAGGAGCACGCGCTCGTCGTCGGCGGCGAGCTCGGTCAGTGCACGGACGAACGCCTCACGCATTTGCGGGAAGCGCGACGTCGACGCCCAGCTCGAGCATTGCAGCGATATATTCATCGCCTTTCGGCACGCGGTAGTGCCAGAGCACCTCGTTCTCCATGAAGGAGACGCCGCGTCCTTTCACCGTGTCCGCGATGACGCAGGTTGGGCAGTTCGCCGAAAGCTCCGAAAATGCGGAGCGCAGATCGTCGTGATCATGTCCATCGACGCGTGACACACGCCACCCGAATGCGCGCCACTTGGCCGCAAACGGCTCCAGATTAAGGGTGTCAGAAACCCGTCCAATCGATTGCAGCTTGTTGTAATCAATGATTACGCACAGATTCTCGAGATTTTGGTGGCCGGCAAACAGCGCCGCTTCCCACACCGACCCCTCGTCACATTCGCCATCGCCGAGGACAACGAACACGCGCTGCTTGCCGCCCATGCGCTTCAGGTTGAAAGCCATCCCGGTGCCGATCCCGAGGCCGTGACCAAGCGATCCCGTTGACACCTCAACCCCTGGCACCCCCTTGTGGCTCACATGTCCGGACAGGTTCGAGCCATTGCTGTAGTGAGTCTCGAGCACGGAGGAATCGAAGAAGCCGCGTTCCGCAAGCGCGGCATAGACGCATGCTCCGGCATGACCTTTCGAAAGGACGAACCTGTCGCGTCCGTTCCAGTCCGGCCGAGCCGGGTCGACCCGAAGGACCCCGCCGTAGAGTACCGCGATGATGTCGGCGATCGAAAGGCCCGAACCAACATGCGAGCTTCCCCCGCGGCTGCACATGCTCACGACGTGCCGACGGAGGCGCAGGGCGAGCTCGCCGGTGTCGATCATTCGAAGAATTGCTCCGTGGCCTGAACCACCGCATCGACCTGACCATCCGTCAGCAGGTGATTCATCGGCAACAGCAATGTTCTTTCGAAGAAGCGATCGGTCACTGGCAGATCCTGGGTGAACCCGAGGGCTCGGAAGTGATGAAGCGGTGTCCCGCCCCATTGGACGATGGTTCCGATCTGACGATCCGAAAGGTGATCGCGCAGCGCATCGCGACGATCGCAGCGAATCTCGTAATTCTGGAAGACGTCGAAGTGTCGTTCGTCCGCGCCTGGGGGTGGGGGCAGCTGTAGCCCAGCAATGTCGCGGAGGGCCTCATCGTAGTAAGTGGCGATTTCCCGCCTCCGGCTGATGGCCTCGTCGTACCAGCCGAGCTTGAACGCGAGGATCGCCGCATGGATGTTGTCGAGCCTGGCGTTCGTTCCCCAGACGGCGCAGTCCGGTGCGATTCGCTTGTCGGTGCCGGCGCCATGATTGCGCATCGCGCGAACTCTCGCGGCGACTTCGTCGTCATCGGTGACGAGCGCGCCCGCGTCGCCGAAACAGCCGAGGGTCTTCGAAGGATAGAAGCTGAAGGCGGCCCAGCGTCCGAACCTGCCCGCCGCCCTGTCGCCCAGCCTCGCTCCAAGCACCTGCGCCGCATCTTCGTAGATTTCGAGACCATATTCGCCGGCGATCGACTGGAGGGAATCCATATCGCAGACCCGGCCGTTGACATGCACCGCCATGATTCCGCGGGTCCGCGGCGTGATCGCTGCACGCACTGCCGCCGGATCCATGAGGCCGCCGTCGCGCTCATCGAGCTCAACCGGGATCGGAATGCCTCCAGCGAAGTGAATCGATTGGGCCGCAGCGATGAAGGCATGGGCTGGAAGGATGACTTCGTCCCCCGGTTGAATCCGGCAGGCACGAAGGCCGAGAAGCATTGCGTTGGTGCAGTCGGAAACGCCGATCGCATGTTTCACGCCCAGATAAGCGGCGAGCTTGCGCTCGAATTCGTCGACGGCGGAATGAAGAATGAATCCTCCGCTAGAAGCCGTCCTTTCGATGATTCTCAGATAGTCGGAGGCACGTTCAGCAAAGAGCGCTCGCCAGTCGAAAAACGGTACCGGGACGTCGTATCCCGGTTCCAGGAACTGCATCGGTACGATTGGTGCGATCGAGGCCATGAACTTTCTACCCCCTCCCGAAGAACAAACGGGTGTGCCTGCTGCTTTGAATAGGTTCCTTTGGAACCGCGGTCGGTTCAACCGCCGGGCCTCGCGGGGGAACAGATGCGAATAGCCTATGTGACCCAGTGGTTCGAACCGGAGCCGAACATCATCAAGGGGACTGAATTCGTCCGGGCGCTCGAAGCTGCTGGGCATGTGGTCACTGTGGTGACGGGCTACCCGAACTATCCGTATGGACGAATCTATCCGGGCTATCGGATGTGGCCCATCAGTCGCGAGACCGTTGGTGGCATCCGGATCGTGCGCCTCCCTCTTTACCCGAGCCACGACCGATCAGTATTGCGAAGGTCTGCCACGTTCCTGACCTTCTTCCTCTCGGCTCTCGCCTACCTGAAGCTACGCCGTTCGAAATTCGACATGGCGTATATTTACCATCCACCCATCACCGTCGGCCTTGCTGCTGTGCTCGCGGGGATTCCATTCATACTCGATGTGCAGGACCTTTGGCCGGACACGGTGGTCGCTACCGACATCGGAGGAGCCTCGAGGCTCGCTGGACCGCTCGGCGCCTGCTGCCGGTACGTCTACGCCAGAGCGTCGGCGATATGCACTCAGTCGGAGGGAATGAAAGCGGCGCTGATCGCTCGCGGCGTAGCTCCCGACAAGATCAGCATCATCCGCAACTGGGCTGACGCCGAGTTCCAGGAGATTCCGTCAGCCAAGTCGAGACGCCGGCGTTTCACTGTGGTTTATGGGGGTAACCTGGGCCGCGCGCAGAGCTTGTCCAACCTGATAGATGCAGCGGCAATCGTTGAACGCGAGCGCCCGGACATCCACGTCGAGCTGTTCGGAAGCGGTGTCGAGGAACGGGATCTTCGCGAAAGGACGAGAAGCTACGACCTCGAGAACGTCGGCTTTTCGGGCAGGGTCCCGGTTTCCGAAATGATCCGCGAATTCGTCAATGCGGACGCGCTGCTTCTTCATCTCAGTGACGACCCGCTTTTCGACATCACGATCCCCTCCAAGACCCAATATTATCTTGCGATGGGTCGTCCGATCGTCGCCGCGGTCAATGGCGAAGCGGGGCAGCTTCTGCGCCGGTCTGGCGCCGCGATCGTCGTCCCGCCCGCCGATCCCGCGGCGCTTGCGAACGCGATCGTCGAGATGGCAGACACGTCCCGCGAGCACAGGGCGGCGATGGGGCACGCAGGGACAGAATTCTATCGTCGGCACTTTTCATTCTCGGAAGCCATTGGTCGAACCATCGCCCTTCTCGAAGGCACTTACCAAGACGTGAGAGGGGAGCCGCGCAACCGATGAACCAGAAGAGTGCGGTCGGCGCGCCGCAATTCTCCGACTTGCGCATCCTGCCGGTAGTCAGCCCGGAGGGCGTCTCGCGCGTGCCGCTCATCGTCGTCTTTTCCTATCTCATCGCTACGTTCGCAATATTCCTAGTCTGGCCGATTAACTGGCCAATCTACTATCTGAGGGACTGGCTGGGGCTGATTGGTTACGTGCTGCTTTGCTTCGCCGTCATTGCCGCAGCGATGTATTGGGGCTCTGCTGGCGCAACCCGCCTCACTGCGCCGTTGCCCCATTTGAACTTGCTGCTCTGGGCCGGCACGGCGGCCGCTGCGCTGCTGCTGGTGCCGTCAAGCTTTTCCTATACTGGACGCGGCCCATGGGAAGTCCTGGACGCGCTCCGCGACCAGGGCGCGGCCTATCACCAGTTTCAGCTCCAACTTTATGCAACCGAGGGCCAGCGTATCGCCATCGTCGGCTTGAGAGCCGTGGCAGCGCCGGTCACGTTCGCAGTCCTTCCCTTAGGGATCATTCACTGGCGAACGATCGGTCTTTCCGGGCGGTCGGCCGTGATCATCGCAGTTCTAGTGTCCGCGGTTTTTTCCATCATGCGGGGCACGGACAAGGAATTCGCCGACCTGTTCATCGTCGGGTGCGCTGGAGCGTTCGTGGCCTTTGGGCGCAATCGGATGCTGGGCACGCGCGGCCCTGGAATGGCTCTCGGGATTTGGCGTCCGGTGCTCGCAGCGCTCGTCTTCGTCTACCTCGCGCAAGGCTTGTCGATCGACCGTAAGAGCGAACGTAACGGCGGCTATGCCAACGCGACACTTGTCTGCGCGAACGATAGCACGATTTGCGCCGACCTCGACGATGCGTGGATCTCGTGGCTCCCCTTGCCGCAGCGATTTGGCGTTACTTCTTTCATCCTGTCGACGACGTCGGGATATTTCGGTCTCGAACTCGCCCTCAAGAAGCCGTTCGAGTCGGCCTATGGCCTGGGGCATTCGCCGGCAGTGCTATCCATCTACGAGGCTCTTACCGGCGATCCGACGCCTCACCAACGAACCTATACGTATCGCAACGGCGACGATCAGTGGTCGGAGGATTATTATTGGTCGACGCTGATGACCTGGATCGCGAACGACGTGGGTTTCGTCGGCGCTCTGCCGGTTCTTGGGTTGATCGCTTATTTGTGGGCGCTGTGGTGGCGCGAAGCCGCTGCTGGAATGAGCGATCCCGCGGCGATTCTGTTCACGCTGTCGACGATGATGATGTTCTACTTTCCGGCTAATAACGAGGTGCTTGCCAGCTACGACGGATACACGATCCTCTCGGTGTGGGTGGTCGTCTGGCTTTGGCATCGTCGCGCCAAGGCCGTCAGCGCGTTAGCGTCCGGGTAAGTGGCGCAAGTCAGCCGCCTGATCCGGCTGGCCAGTGTGCCGACCTATTTTGGCTTCAAGATTGCTTCAGCGATCTTCCTGCTGAAGGTCTGCGCCAGTTACCTGACGGTGCGAGGATACGGTGAGTTCGCCCAGCTGGTGCAGTTCGGAACCGTGCTCGGCCTGCTGACGGTTGGAGCTGCTCAGAACGGGCTCATCCGTCAGTCGGCGGCGGTCGGCGGCGAAGAGGAGCAGCTCGCTGGAATTCATGGCGCAGCACTGATCATCTGGGTCGGCGCTGCGCTCCTTCTGTTTTGCCTGCTGTGCCTTGGAAGCAAGATGGTCTCTACCGTCCTCGTCGGCAGTCCGAATGCATGGCCAACGATCATAGCGATCACTGCCCTTTCGCTAACCGGCGGCCCGGGGCAAATCTGGTGCAGCATTCTTTCCGGCCGAGGGCGCGTGGCGACGAGCCTCGTGGCTCAGGCGAGTGGACTCCTGGCAGGCATCATTATCGCAACGATCTTTATCGTTCGAGGCGAGCCGCACGCCGCTGCGACGGCATTTGCCGGGGGGCCGTTGCTGACCCTGATGGTCGCAGGGCGAGCGGTTGCCCGTATTCGTCTCAGCATTCCCAGTAGGAAGGCCGCCCTCGCGCACGTCTTGCCGCTCGTCCGTTATTCGACCGCTTTCGGGGCGACGAGTAGCTACACCGCGCTGGTCCTGTTCGGATTAAGATCGCTCTACCGGCGCCACTTCGGTGCAACGGCTCTTGGCTACTGGATAGCAGCGAATCGAATCTCGGACATGTCGACCCAATTGCTGGGGTTGTTCCTCATTCAGTTCTTTGTGTCGCACGTGGCCACACTTAACGACCCGTCGGATCGCCGTAGATTCATCCTTCGATGTTGGGCGGCCGCGGCGGCATTGATGCTGCTCGCATTCCTGGTTTTCTGCGTCGCCGGCAGCGAGCTCGTCTCGCTGTTTCTGTCGAGCGCGTTCCTTCAGGCGGTCCCCGTCATTCAGACCTACTTGCTCGGCGATGTCCTGACCGTGTGGGCCACGCTCGCGATGTACACGGCTTTCGCTCGCGGCAGGCCAGCTCAATATGCGGCCATCGAGATGGCCACCGTGTCGCTTATGGCGGTGATCGCAATCGCCTTGATTGCGGTGGGCGATCCACGCGCACCGCAAGTCGCTTATGCGTCGGCCTATGCGGTAACCGCCATTCTTCTGACGATCGGCTTCGTGTGGTCGTCCTGCAAATCCGCCGGCTCACCGACAGCGCGCAAAACCGCGTTCACCGCATGACGCACGTCAAAGACCTCCTCGAGGCATCGGCGGGCCAATTCGCGAACGGAGGCGCAGGGTTGCGCATTGATCGCGAACTCCTCCACAGCCGCCTGGAACGCTGCGCTATCGCCGCATTCGACATTCCGGATCACCATGTAGGGCTCGAGCAATGCCGGATAGTCGCTGGCGGGCTCGACCGCCGTCACGATCGGGAGCCCCGCTCGGAGATAGTCGATCGTCTTTGACGGGAATGCCGACGAGGTAAACTCCTTGATCGTCGCCACCATTCCGATATCGCAGGCGCCGATGAGCGAGAGATATTCCGATCGCGTCACCGGCGCCTGAAGCCGGATATTGGCGCACCGCCGGGCGGCATCCTCGATCATCGGGCGCAATCGCCCCTCGCCGATGAACAGATACAATGTCGGTGTACCGACTTGTTCCGCAATCTGCGCTGCGCCGATCATTTGCTCGATCCCGCGCCCTTCTGAAAATTGGCCGCCGAAGACCGCGATCGGTCGGTCCAGGGGGAGGGAAAGCCGTGTTCGGACCTCGGCGCGCTCTTGAGGAGGGGGCATCGTCGTGTCGCCCCAGATCGGCGAACAGAGCACGCGTGCACCCGGCGACACTGGAAAATGACGCCGCAAATACTCGACATTGCCAGGGAGATTGGCGATGAAACCGGTGAACAGACGGTACAGCCGCTCCTCGAACTGCCTGGCAACCCAGTAGACGAGCCGCGATCGGATGATCCCAGCCTCACGATGGCACATCGGGAAAAAATCGAAGATTATGAGCAAGCGATGAGGGATGCCGCCGCGGACCGCTCGGCGCAGAGGCGCTCCAATTGAAATTGCGGGTGTCCAGGCGATCACCGCGTCGTGCTGGCGACAATCGAAATGTCGGAGCATTGCCGCCGCGGCGTAACGGGAGGAAAGCAGCAGCTTGCTCGCGCGGAAAATCACTTTGCCGAATTTTCGCAGCGCGCGCGGAGTAACCCTCACAATCCGCTCGCCGTTACGACCTCTGACTTCGCAACTGTCCGGTGACGAAACTGCGTCCCAATCGATGAGTAGGACGTCCACACAATGACCCCGGGCGATCAATCCCTCGGCGAGTTCATCGGTCATGTATGGGTTAGCCGTCTCGGTCGAGTAGAGGGTCGTGAGAAACAGGAAGCGCATCAGCGCGTCCGCTCGAACATCAGGCAGGCGCCGTCGTAATCCCGAACCGAGCGGCCGAATGCATAGAAGCGGTCGTCCGGCATCGCACCGGCCGGGAAATAGAAGTTTGGGAACTGAGCAAGTGTTAGCGGCCAGCCGTCCATCCGCGCGCTAAGGGCCGTCTCGAGTCTGCCGTCCTCAATTACGT
Organism: Sphingomicrobium sp.; assembly: GCA_036265105.1. Classification (GTDB taxonomy): domain Bacteria; phylum Pseudomonadota; class Alphaproteobacteria; order Sphingomonadales; family Sphingomonadaceae; genus Sphingomicrobium. The sequence continues at coordinate 18,016 of DATAPR010000023.1, read as the reverse complement.
GGATATGGGCGCAGTCGCCGACGAACGCGGGGCCAGGTCGGCGGGTGGTGATCGCCCGAAAGGTATTGCCCGTGAAGTAGCCGGGCTCCAGGGACGTCGCAAAGGCGACATAGTTTCTCGAGAGCGCGGCATGGATCGAGCTGCCGGCGAGCGGCTCGCCGCGCTCGAACGTGTCGGACCCCGGCGTAAGCCGCATGAGATGGTTCGGTTCGATGTTGGAGTCCGTCGCATAATGGCAAACCCCGTCGGGCGCCTGCCAAAGCCAGCACGCGCGATACTCCTGAGCCCCGGTCGCGATCGGTTCCAGGCGATCGAGAGCGGAGTTGGACCGCCACAGGCCCGGTCTGTGTTCCATGTCGCCGACGAGCACCCAGACGCGCGAATTGGATGTCTCGACGATATTGTGGATGTGATCGACTGTGCCCGGCGGAAATTCGATCGAGCGCGACCATTGGCCATTGCAATCCCGGCGCCAGATCCCAACCGCGGACCCATCCACGTTGTGAAGATATTCGCCGAAACATGCTGCTCGCGAGCCATCCGCCTCAGTCACGGCCGAAAGGCTCAAAAGGCGGCGGCCATTCGGGATTCGGAAGTCGATCTTCCAAGTCGCCGATGACAAAGTCAGAGCGAAGATCATGTCGCGTTGAGCAAGCAGGAGGGTGTCGTCGTCGATCATTACGGACGAACGAATTTCAAAACGCAAAATTCTTGTAAGCAGCTGGCTAGCGAACCGCGCGAGGCAGGCCGCCCGGATCGGCAGCGTGCAGAGCGGCTCAAAGTGACGCAGCTCGAAGTCTGCACGATAGAGCGTGTTCCGCCGCCATGCGATGAGTCCGTCTGGCAGGCAGTGGACGGGCTGATAACCGTTCACTACGCGCGCGAGGCGGAAGCTCATCGCTGTGGTCGCCTCAATAGTCTTTCCAGATCGTCCGTCGTACATAATCGATGTAACTGAGGATTATCGTGATCAGCTTGGCGGATACGTCTGGAACCGCGTAGTCGGGCGGCAGGCGCGGCGGCGACGCGCTTTCCGCGCTCCGCTCGTCCAGGATGGCAAGCGACTGAAGTACCCGCCGGCTCGACAGGCCGGTCATCACCACCACCCCTTGTTCCATCGCCTCCGGGCGCTCGTGAGTGTCGCGCAAGTTAAGCGCCGGAAAGCCGAGAATCGCAGATTCTTCGCTGATCGAACCGCTGTCGGACAGAACCGCGTGCGCGTTGAGCTGAAGCGAGCAATAGTCGAGGAAGCCGAAGGGCTTCATCAGGCGGACGAGTTGGTGGAACTCGAGGCCGAGGGCATCGATGCGCTTTCGAGTGCGGGGATGCGTGCTGACCAGGATCGGCTCGCTAAATTCCTCCGCGACACTGGCGAGAGTCGCAACCAGCGTCCGAATGCGCTCGTCGGAATCGACGTTCTCCGCCCGGTGCATGCTGACGACAAAGTACTTGCGCGGTTTCAGTCCAAGCCGCTTGAGGACGTCCGAGCCATCGATCCTTAAGCGATAGTGATTGATGACTTCGAAGAGCGGGCTTCCCGTCTTTATGATCCGGTCTGCAGGAAAGCCTTCGGCGAGCAGATACTCCCTGGCAATCGATGAATAGGGGAGGTTCACGTCCGCGACGTGATCGATCAGGCGGCGATTGATCTCCTCGGGGACCCGCTCGTCGAAGCAGCGATTGCCGGCCTCCATGTGGAAGACAGGGATCCGGCGGCGCTTGGCCGCGATCGCGGCAAGCCCGCTATCGGTGTCGCCCAGCACAAGTAGGGCGTCGGGCTGTTCGGTCGCGAGCACGCGGTCGGCGCCGATGATCACCCGCCCGATCGTTTCAGCAGGCATGTCGCACGCTGCGTCGAGGTGATAGTCGGGAGCGCGAAGTTCGAGCTCTTCGAAGAAGATCGCGTTGAGCTCGCGATCATGATTTTGGCCGGTGTGCACGAGGACATGATCGGTCGCCCGGTCGAGCGCGGGAAGGACGCGCGAAAGCCGAATGACCTCGGGCCGGGTCCCGACAATTGTCATCACTTTTACCCGGTTCATTGAGACAGCGGCATCGGGTGCGTGTCGGGCCGGCGGGGATCGAACAACTCGCTGGCCCACGAAAAGACGACGAGCTCGTCCTCGCCGATATTCATTACGTCGTGCGCCCACCCGGGCGGTGTCTCGACGACCGTAGGCTGACTCGCATCGGCAACGACCTCGAAACTGTCGCCGCCAAGTACATGCCGAAAGCGAAATCGGCCGGTTCCGTGGGCAACCAGGAACTTCTCGACTTTGCTATGATGGTAATGGCCGCCGCGAGTCATTCCCGGATGGGCGGTAAAACAGGAAAATTGCCCGCAGCCATTGGTCTTGAGAATCTCCACGAACGTGCCGCGGGAATCGATGTGGGGCCTGAGGGGATAGACGGCCTTGTCTATTGGAATCGCCGACATGAATGAAGCAAAGAGCCGGCGCTTGAGACCGTGTCCGACTTCGTGCACTTCGTGGGTCGATCGGCCGTCTCCGAATTCCCGAACAAGTTGAGCAAGCTCGCCGACGGTTGTGTGATCGACTCCCACCGGCTCGGCGAAGCCGCTGTCTTGCGGCCGGGCGGCGATCAACCCAAGCCACTGATCGAGAAGGTCGTCGACGTAAAGCAGTGACAATGGCGCTGACGGATCATCGATCCGAAGTGGCAGCCCAAGCGCAACATTACGACAGAAAGTGGCAACCACGGAGTTGTAGTCCGGGCGGCTCCATTTGCCGTAAACGTTTGGAAGCCGCCAGATCGACACCGTGGCTTTGCCGGTTGCCGCAAGTGCTAATAGGGTATCTTCCGCGGCTCGTTTGCTCTTCGCATAGGCACTCTCCTCGACGGCTTTGGCCGACGAACTGAAAATGATGAGTGGAGTGAGGTCGCTGCGCCCGACGACATCGGCAAGCCACGCAGCTTGGTCTGCATTCGAACAATATTCACCGTCATCCGCGGGACGATTCACGCCGGCGAGATGGATGATTATCTCTGCCGAAGCGATCGCATTCTCGGCTGTCGCAAGATTGGTCTCGCGCGTGATCGGGGTAACTTCGCGACCGCATTCAATTAACCGAAGTACCAGGTTGCTTCCGATGAACCCATTTGCACCCGTGACGGCGATTTTCGCGCGTTCATGAATCATAGACGGGTTCGCCGGCGAGGCATTCTCGCACGCTTGGCAGTCCGCTGAGGATTTCGGCCATCTCGCCGACGCCGAGCTGGCGCGCATTTCTGGAATCGAAATCATCGATTTCCGCGACCTTGGTGCTGCCGTCGGTGACAAAGCCATCGTAGTTCAAGTCACGCCGGTCGGGCGCAACCCGGTAATAGGCCTGACGATCCTCAGCGGTGAGCAGCTCCTCGCGGCTCAGCAGTGTTTCATACTGCTTCTCGCCGTGACGGGTACCGATCACCCGGATGGGGTGGCGGGGGCGGTCCATGACGCGAAGGACCGCCTGCGCGAAATTGTCTATCGTGATCGCGGGCGCCTTTTGAACGTACATGTCGCCGTTTGAGCCATAACTGAAGGCATAGAGGCAGAGGTCGACTGCTTCGCCGAGAGTCATGACGAAGCGGGACATTGCTGGATCGGTGATCGTAATGGGCACGCCCGCGCGCACCTGCTGCATGAAAAGCGGGAGAACCGATCCGCGCGAGCCGAGAACGTTGCCGTACCGGATTGTCGAGAGCACGGTCCGGCTCCCGTCAATGACGCGCGCTTTGCTGGCCACGACCTTTTCCATGAGGGCCTTGGACATACCCATCGCATTGATCGGGTAGACCGCCTTATCGGTCGAGAGGCAGACAACGCGACTGACATTGTTCAAGATTGCCGCGTCCACCACGTTGGACGTACCGAGAACGTTCGTCGCAACCGCTTCCATCGGATGGAATTCGCAGGATGGGACCTGCTTCAGCGCAGCCGCGTGATAGATGTAATCGACGCCGCGGGTGATCATATCCATCGTGCGCGCATCGCGGACGTCGGCAATGTAATATTTGAGGCGCGGATCACGGAAGCGCATGCGCTGATCTTCCTGTTTCTTTTCGTCACGGCTGACGATCCGAATCTCGGAAACGGGCTGAGTCAGAAAGTGGCGCAGGATCGTCGATCCGAACGATCCTGTCCCGCCGGTGATCATCAGAGTCGAACCAGCTAGATCCATTACCAGGCAGTACCCCCGCTCTTGGCTCGGTGCCGTTCTTTGGTGCCAATAATCTGCGAGAAAGTTCACAAGGATCGCATTGAAACCGGGACAGCTCGGAGCGGCACAGACGTACGTATGCCGTGGGCCCTACCGATCCGTCTCTCAAGCCGCCGGGGACGAATGATATGACGACCCGCGCAGTCTGTTTCGGTGAGAAGGGATCGGGGCCGTTGCATCGCCCCTCTCCTCACGAGCGGTTTCGCGAGCTGTTCGACCAGATTGAGCGTGAATGCGCCGTGGAGCAATGGCGCGCGGGCGATGTCGACCTGTGGCCGGTCGCCAGTCAGCGTCTGTTCCTCGATCTCTTTCGTGACGCAGGCGCTGATACGGCCCGGAGCCCGCCCCCGTTCGCCGTCCGGGCGGCAACTGGCCTCGCAACGCCTCTGCTTAACCTGTGGAAGTGTCGCCACGACCTTGCGCACTGGATCGGCCGCCCCCGGCCCGCGGATGTCATATTGTTGGGGGACGGGGTGTCACTGGACTGCGTCGACAATTCGTGGCGCGATCGTTTCGGTGAGCCTGTGGTATCCGCGCTGGAACGGCAGGGTCACACCTGCTTCATCATGCAAAGCGGCGATTTGGCTCGAGTCCCATGGGCAAGGCCGAGCTTTGCTGCCAACCGGGTCGCTGCCCACGCCGCATTCGCCGCGGCAACGAGGAGTGGTCCGGCACCGAGCCTGCCGGACCACGCTGCGGTGATCCGAATAATCGAAGACGCAGGTGTGAACGTTCCCTCGCTGTCGAAATCTCGCCTCGGGCGGCAAGCGCGCGTGCTTACTGCGCAAGCGGCGGAATTTGAGCAAATCCTGAAACGGGTGCGACCGAAGGTCGCGTTCGTCGTCACCTATTATGCCGGTCTGGGGCAGGCTTTCGTCCTCGCGTGCCGAAGGCTCGGAATCCTGTGCGTCGACCTTCAACATTGCCCGCACGATGGTACTCATCGCGCCTATCGGTGGGCAAAGCTTCCCCCGAACGGCTATTCGACCCTGCCGGGCTTGTTCTGGACCTGGACTGCGGCCGATGCCGCGAACATCCAGGGCTGGGCGGGTGCGCTCGATCAACCCTGGCATTGCGCGATTGCGGGCGGGCATACGCAAGTCGCTGAGCTGTGCGCCGGCGAGGGGGAGCGTCTGTGGAGGGAGGCCGTCCGGTCGCTCGGCGATAGCAGCCGCTACGACCGCGAAATCATCATCGCCCTGCAGCCGATCGGCGGAAGGCGGGGCCTCTGGGGTGCGCTCGCCGATCAAATCGCGATCGCTCCGCCGGGATGGCGCTGGTGGATCAGGCGCCACCCCGCATCCGTGGCGTCTCAGGATCGCGACTACGCCCGTCTCTTGGCGCTCAGATCGCCCAACGTGATCATTGGGGCGGCAGCACAAATCCCGCTGCCCGCCTTATTGGGGCACATGGATGCGCTGGTCTCGCTCGCTTCGGGCGCAGCCGCCGAGGCATCCATGTTTGGCGTTCCCGCTTTCTTCCTTGATGATGAAGCGCGCGACACCTTTCCGGGGCTGATCGCAAGAGGCGAAGCTTCGATGGTGAGTGTGGATTCGCTGATTGGTGCAATTTCTCGCATTCCGAACCGCCGTCCTCGGCCGCCCGCTCCGGCGCCGCTGCTCGAGGAAACTCTCGGCGAGGTCAGTCGCCTTGCCCGCGCTTATGCTGAACTCGCGCGTTCGCAAATTGGCTGACGAGCAGATCGATTGCGGGATTGGGATCATCCGATAGCGCCAGCCTCCACGCGCCTTTCGACGCGAGCGCATCCAGAGCCTGGCGGGATTCCTCTTCGAGAAGGTCGAAGCCCGCATCCAGGTTCATCAGCCTGTCGACGGCTTCGCCGCCAGTAATCGGGTCGAGCGCAACCGAGGTGGCGCGCTCGAGCAAAACAAGCGCGGCGCGTCGGGCGCATAGCGCAAATCGAGTCAACGGAATTACGACCTTGATCTTGCCGTTGCGCTCCCTGATCTCGCCCTGACCTTCTGGCGCGCTCGAGGGTGAGAGATGGACAGGGCGCGGCAAGCCCCACAGGGCGAACGAGGGCTCCCGCTGAACGAATAACGTGTCCTCCGAAAGGATTGGGTAACCTCTGCGTGAGGCCGCGAGCGCGAGCGTGCTCTTTCCAGATCCGCTCGGCCCCGCAAGCACGAGGGCCAAATCACCAAGAACGAAGGCGGAAGCGTGAATGGGCGTCCGTCCAGCTCGAGTCAGCAGGAACAGCAGGAGCGTGTCCAATATCTCCGCAAATCCGGCCGCATCGGTCGCCAGCTCTGGTGCGAGGATCGCCGAGCCTTTGCCCGCCACAGAATTCGCCGTGCCGACGGACCCCCGGCCCCTTAGCTGCAGGCATGAACCTTTAACCGTGACATCGAGACTTACCCATTCGGCGGAAGGTGCAGCTCCGATCTCGAGCCGAAGCTCGATCTGGGGTTTGGGGATCGGTGATTGCGCCAACCAGTGTGCGTAGGCCGCCTGCGCCGCGGCGACTAGTCGGGGATCGTCTGCAATGATCAGAGTCGGAACGCCCAGGGCCACCAGATCGAGAGAAGACATCGAAGCATTCCGGTTCACTCTCGTAATCTACAAGGACGCCGCGCAAACGGAAGCCGACCGCAGCGGGAGGCCCTCATGATCCTGCTCGCGCATTCCAACTTCATCGCGCGAGATCCAAAACAGCAGGCCAGGATGAAGCCTTATTCGCCGCTTTCGACGCTAATCACTGCGGCGCTGCTGCGCAGGGAAGGGCATCAGGTGGCATTCTTCGATGCCACTTTCGAGCCGGGTCTGAGCGCCTTCGAAGAGAAGCTCGACGAGGCCAACCCGGACGTCGTCCTGCTGATGGAGGACAATTTCAATTTCCTGACGAAAATGTGCACCACGGAGAGGCGTGAATCGGCGCTCGCCATGATTGCGCTGGCGGCCGGTCGTGGGTGTAACATCGCGGTAAACGGCCCTGACGCGAGCGACAATCCCGCGATCTACCTATGCGCCGGCGCCGATGCGATCGTCGTCGGCGAAGGCGAGATGGGCATGCTCGATGTCGCAAATCATTGGGCTGATCGGAACGGGGTGCTCACCGATATCCACGGTCTCATCCTTCCGGGAGCGGGGCAGGCACAACCGACCCGTTCCCGCCGTCCGCAGCAGGATCTGGATTGTCTACCGCACCCGGCGTGGGACCTGCTCGACATCGACGCGTATCGGAGTGCCTGGGTGAGCGCGCACCACGAGTTTTCTTGGAATATCGCGACATCGCGGGGCTGTCCCTATGCCTGCAACTGGTGTGCGAAGCCAACATTCGGCCGGCGCTATTCGGTCCGTTCGCCCGAGGACGTCGCACTCGAGATGCAGCGGCTCAGGGAAGATATTGCGCCGGATCACTTGTGGTTTACTGACGACATCCTCGGCCTCGACGTAGACTGGATCTGCGCTTTCGCGGACGAGGTTGAACGTGCGGATGCGCAGATTTCGTTCACAATGCAGTCGCGGGCCAATCTGATGACCGAGCGCAGCGTCGCGGCGATGGCTCGGGCGGGCGCTCGCGAGGTTTGGCTCGGCATCGAGTCCGGTTCGCAGAAGATCCTCGACGCGATGGACAAGGGCACGACCGTCGAAGCTGGCCGGTCGGCAACGCGCCTTCTCAAGGAGCGCGGCATCCGCGCCTGCTGGTTCATCCAGCTCGGCTATCCGTCCGAGACTTGGGACGATCTGCTCGCAACGCGTGACCTGATCCGCGACGAGCAACCCGACGAGATCGGCGTGTCGGTCGCTTATCCGCTGCCGGGCACTGTTTTCTATGAGCGGGTCCGCGCCCAGCTTGGGCGCCAGCGTAACTGGCGCGACACCGGCGACCTAGCGATGCTGTTCCAAGGGACCTTCGATACGGAACTCTACCGCTACGTCCGCGACATCCTGCATAAAGAGGTCGAGAGCGGATTTGCAGATCACGTGTCGTGGAATGCGCTTGAGGACCAAGTGCACTTGCACCGCTCGCCCGAGCCTCTGCACCTAGCGGTCGGGACCTGACGTGCAGGCGTTCCCGGCGGCTCCGGCTCCGGCTGCGAAGGCGTTCGATGCGATCGCTCCGCAGTTCGATTCAAAATTCAAGCCATGGAAGAGCGTCGAAGCCCAGCGCCGCTCAATCCGCCGGCAGTTGGTCGCGGCTTTTCCGGCAGGCGCGCGCATCATAGAAATTGGGGGCGGCACTGGAGAGGATGCCTTGTGGCTGGCCGATCAAGGCCGCGTCGTGCTCATGACCGACGCTTCTCCCGCAATGGTCGCAGTCGCATCTGCGAAATGCGGTGAGAAGGTGGAGACGGCCGTGGCAGCGGCGGAGGATTTCGGCGAACTGGCCGCTCGGTTGAGCGATGAACCTTTATTCGACGGAGCTTACTCGGTGTTCGCCGGATTGAACTGTGTTTCCGATCTGACCGTCTTTGGTCGTGATATCGCGCGCCTGATGCGTGAGCGTGCTCCGTTGATGGTTGTGATGTTCGGGACCTGCTGCCTCGGCGAGATGGCCGTTGAGTGCCTTCGCGGCAGGCCGCGCCAAGCGCTGCGCCGTTTTAGGCGCGGTGACGTGGCCGCTCGGCTCGGAGGCTTCGACTTCAGCGTCCGATACCATCGTGGTCGTGACCTTGAACGCATGCTCTCGCCCTGGTTCAAGCTCGAGAGTCGGTCGGGCATCGGCATCTTCGTTCCGCCGAGCGCCGCCGAACCCTGGATCTCGTCGCATCCTCGGCTGCTCAAAATCCTCGAAACGCTCGACCGCGGCGCGTCGAGGCCGTTTGCCGTTCTTGGCGACCACATCCTTTATCGGTTCGTCCGGACCGGCGCATGACCGAAGCAGCGCTCGAACTGTTCGCGAATGAATATGCGCGCCATCGCGATGCGGAGGGGAGGGGCTACGATTGCGACACGCTCTTGCAGCTGCCCTACCTCGATCATGGGCCGCACGCGGCGCAGTGGCGAGTTCGTGCCCGCACATTCGATGCGTTCATGGAGAAGGTGCTCCGGCCGGCGGCGACCCGCGCAAACCGGTCGCTTGATGTCCTGGACCTAGGCGCTGGAAATGGCTGGCTGAGCTATCGCGTTGCGCTCGAAGCCCACCGCGTATTCGCACTCGATATTCGCGACGACGCCATCGATGGTCTCGGCGCTGCGACACCCTTTCGGAGCCGATCTGAAGGCGTCCAATGCATTATCGCATCCTTCGACTCAATTCCCCTGAGCGCGGGAAGCGCGGACCTCGCTGTTTTCAACGCATCGCTCCACTACGCGACGGATTTGGCCGCGGTCCTCCGCGACGCCACGCGGGTGACCCGGAGCGGGGGTGAAATCGCGATCCTGGATTCGCCCTTCTACGACCGAGAGTCAGACGGCCTTGCGATGGTCCAGGAAAAAAGAGCAGCGTTCGGCAGTCGCGCCGATGTCCTGATGGCGCTGCCCTTCATCGAGTTCCTGACTCGCGAGCGGCTGCGCAAAGCGTTGCCGGATCTCAAATGGACCAGGCACAGGGTGCGTTATGGGCTCGCCTATGAATTGCGGCCTTTGGTTGCCGCCATAAGGCGTAGACGGCGTCCGTCGCGCTTCGATCTCTGGGTGGCTAAGAGGCCATGATTCTGCTGATCAATGCACGTGCCACGCGTCCGGAGAACCGGCGTTTTCCACTGTCGTTGATGGCCGTCGGCGCAGCGCTGCCGCCCGAGATCAGCTGGGAGATCGTGGACGGCAACCTTCCGAACATGGACGTCGTGGCATCCGTTTCAGAGCGGGTCGAAAATCAGCGGCTCACGAAGGATCCGGTGACGGCAATCGCACTGACGGTCATGCCTGGACCTCAACTGGTCAGTGCAGTGCCGATCTCCAAAGCACTAAAGGAACGCTTCCCCGACTTACCGATCATTTGGGGCGGCAATTTTGGAAGCCTCTACCCAGCGCCGGTTCTCAACGCACCCTGCGTCGACTGGCTGGTTCGCGGCCAGGGCGAGGACAGTTTCCGCGAGCTTCTCGAAGTGATTGACGGAAAACGCGACGCCAAGAGTGTCAGCGGGATCGCTTTTTGCCTGCCGGACGGTTCCCACCATATCACACCCGAGCGTCAGTGGCGCGGACCGGACGACCTGCCCGCTCCGCCGTACCACAAGATTCCTGTCGCGGAATATCTGCGTCCGACGATCCTCGGCCGCAGATCCGGCGTCTACCAGGCGTCAATTGGCTGCCCGTTCGGCTGCAACTTCTGCGGCGTGATCTCCGTCTTCGGGCGGCGCGAGAAGGTGCAGGCGCCGGCGAGGACGGCCGAGCATCTTGGTTTCCTCGTCCGTGAGCACGGAATGGATTCGGTCCATTTCTACGACAACAATTTCTTCCTCAATGAACGGCACGCTCGTGAAGTAGCCGCGGCTTTCCGACCGCTCCGCCTGCGGTGGTGGTGCGAGGCGCGAGTGGATACTCTAGCGCGCCTTTCGGACGAGACCTGGGGGGCTCTTAAGGGGGCGGGCCTAGCGATGGTCTTTTGCGGTGCGGAGTCAGGGTCGGACGAAGTCCTTGCGAAAATGAACAAGGGTACATCGACTGATCAGATCATCCATACGGCGGCCAAGTGTCGAGAGCATGGAATTGTCCCGGAGTTCTCGTTCGTCTTCGGTGATCCCGATGAGCCGGAGAAGGAAATCGAGACTACACTGGGGTTCGTACGCCGCCTCAAGGCGATCAACCCGGCGATGGAACTGATCAGCTACTTCTACACCCCCACGCCGCAGCGCAATGGAACCTACGGCAACGTAAACCCCACGGCGACAACTCCGCAGACGCTGGAAGAATGGATCGAGCCGGAGTGGGTCGAGTGGATGACCCACGAGAATCCCCTGACCCCTTGGCTGGAGCCGCGGTTGAAGGCGAGGGTAGAGGATTTCGAGATAGTGCTGAAAAGCCGGTATCCCTCGCTCCACGATAAGAGAACGAGAGGGTGGGGCAAGGTGCTTGGCCAGATCGCCGCGCATCGCCGCTGGGCCGCTGCCCGTTATGATGATCCACGACTATTGAGGACGATTCGGAAGCTGGCGCGTAGGGCGCCAGACGACCGTCAGCTTTATGGTCATCTGCGGCCCGCTAACGGGTGAGCTGGCCGCGGAGCAATCGGTACGCGCGCTGCTCATAGATTGACCAGAATTCGGATTTTGGAGCGACGTCGGAGGCCAGCTGACGACACCAGCCGGAGAAGCCTCTGACCCACATGAAATGCTCGGCTACGGACGTGCGGTCGACGCGGTGGGCGCTCGCCGGTTCCAATCGTTCAACGACCTTCCGCGTGCGCCGCCGAGCGAGCTCGGCGCTGATCTCCAGCACCCTGGAGGGAATCGTGCCGGGCGCCAGTTTCTCGGCCATGCACAGAGCCGGGTAGGCGCTTCCAAGTCCGTTCATCGCAGTTCCGACCTGGAGGAACTCGTCCCACGACAAACGCCCGCTGGCGATATCCTTGCGCACAACTAGAACGATCTCGATCATCCGAAGAAGCGTGAGGCTGTGCAGACCGCCGCCTGCGTGCACTGCCAGATACAGCAGCAGCAGGGGCTCGCTGAGGACGCCTGCATCAGAATCGAGCGGCCAGGCGCTCGACTTCTCAATAGGTTCTGCCGAGTCGAACCGGACGAGTGGAGCGCCGGCGCTCGCCGAGAAATCGAGTGAGCTGTGCAGATCGACGCTCCAAGGATCATCGCGATGGACGAGCCACAGCGAGCGAGGCTCATGAGACGGCCCTCTGTACTGCCAAGTCGAATTTCGTCGATCGCGGATGCGACATTCGAGCCCGCAGTTGAGGAGTGCGATCTCCGCTCGGCCAGAGCAATCCGAGGAGACGAGCAAGTCGAGGTCAGAAGCCGGTCGGGTCGCTCGGTCGGGGAAATAAGCGTCGGCTGTGTGTCCGCCCTTCAGGACAACCACCGGAACGGCGCTCTGGACGAGCGCTCCAATGATCTGACGGGACCACCCTTCAACCTTGCTGGAGCGCTTTCGAGCATGCTCGAGATGAAGCGCCAGCAGTTCGCCGACGTCATCGGGTGCGTCCACAAGGCCCTGCTCGAGCCAATAGCCCAGGAGCGGCCCCACACCTGACGTATAGCAGGCCAGCGATAGAGGCATTGGCTTGCTCGGCGGAAGTTCAGCCCGTTTTCCGGCGAGAACTGATGAGACCGCTTTGCCGATCTGCGCCGAGGCCTCGCCCCAGTCCTCGATCCTAACCTCGGGCCACAGCCATGCCGGATTCCCGCTTCGCCTCGCGTTCCTGCGGCGTTCATGAAATTCATCGCCGCTGACTTCGGTCGTGGCAAATGCGAGTGACATCGCTCGAGTTATCGCGCAGCCGTCGCACTCAGTCCATCGACCCGGCATCACCCAACATCTGAAATCCGCGGGTCTCTGCGAAGGCCGCAAAGGGGCTGACGCCGAGACTGACCGGCAAAATCTGCCTTCGCCCATTGAAGACTTTGGCGTTTCCGAATTTTGCGGCATCAGTTACGACCTGTTCCTGCCACCTGATCCCGATCGGTGCCGTGAGAAGGAAACCGCTGCGTGATCGATCACCGGCCCCTACTGCCTCTTGTGCTTGCGCCGTTTCTTTTCTGCGGCACGGCGGCGATCGCCGATCAGCACTTCTCCGACGAGGTGTTCTTTGACACCAGCCTGGCGCCTGACTCCTATCCCTACAGCTCGGGACAGGCTTCGGGCGCCAGCCGGATTGCGCTCGTCGATGGCAGGCTGCCGGTAACGACGTCCCACTTCATCAGCGGCCCAAACGCGCTTCGGCTGGCCTGGACATCGGCGACAGGGGGGAACTGGTCAGCCGAGATCAACAGTTATCGCTGGCGCAACCGGCCAGCGCGCTGGGCAGGAACGACGCTTTACGTGTGGGCGTGGAGTGATGAGCCGATTGCCGCTCAGAATTTGCCGCAGCTGGCGCTGGTCGACGCCTTCAGGAAGGATTGGTCGAATAATCCGACCGCTCCGCTGCCGCTGTCTCAGTTCAGCGGTGACATCCCGGCCAGACGGTGGGTGCGGATCGCGATTCCGCTCACACGGTTTCAGCCTACCGCAATACACGGCTTCGATCCCCAGCGGGTGAGCTCGCTGGTGCTGTCGCAGGGGACGGCGTCCGACGGCAAGGCACATGAGCTGATCCTCGATGACCTACGGCTCCAGCCCGACCCCGGACCGACCGCGTTGCCGCCCGAGCCGACAGGGCTGACCGCCGCCGGTTATGAACGCCATGTCCTGCTGAAATGGCGGCCGGACGACGACCCGGACATCGCGCAGTTTGTCATCAGTCGCTCGCTGAACGGAGGTCCGTGGATGCCGGTCGGGGTGCAGCGCGCCGGCGTCACCCGCTACGTCGACTGGATCGGCGATCCGCACGCGCGCGCGACTTACCGCATCACTGCGCGCACCTCGGCCATGGCCGAGTCCAGGCCGTCGAACGAGGCCGCCGCAGCAACCCATCCGATGACCGACGACGAACTGCTCACGATGGTCGAGGATGCGAGCTTTCATTATTACTGGGACGCGGCCGAGCCGGTGTCGGGCATGACGCGTGAAAGCCAGCCCGGCAACGACGACATGGTCGCGCTCGGCGCCAGCGGTTTCGGGGTCATGGCGATAATCGTCGCGGCCGATCGCGGGTTCATCCCGCGCGAAGCTGCAGTCGAGAGGATGCTGAAGATTACACGCTTCCTCGAGCATGCCGATCGGTTCCACGGCGCTTGGGGTCACTTCATGTCCGGCCGCACCGGCCATGTCATTCCGCTGTTCCAGATCTACGATGATGGCGCCGACCTCGTCGAAACTTCCTTCATGATGGAGGGGCTTCTCGCCGCCCGGGGTTATTACACGCGCGACACGCCGGCCGAACGCGAGCTGCGCGCGCGGATCACGAAATTGTGGGAGAGCGTCGACTGGGACTGGTTCCGGGCGACGCCGAAGCGCGACGCTCTCTACTGGCACTGGTCACCGAATTACGGCTGGGCGATCCATTTCCGGCTCGAAGGTTGGAACGAGGTGATGATCACCTACCTGCTGGCCGTCGCATCCCCAACCCATCCGGCGCCTCCGTCGATCTATTATACGGGCTATACGGGGCACCGCGGGACGGACCCCTACGGGACGCCGCGGACCTATTTCGGAATGACCACCACCCAGAGCTACATCCCGCCGTCCAAGGATTCGCCGGGAAGCACGGGTCCTCTATTTTTCACCCACTATTCGTATCTCGGATACGACCCGAGGGGCGTACGCGACCGGTTCAGCGATTATTTCAAGAGCAACCGCGCGCTCGCCCGGATCAGCAACGCCTATTCGATCGCCAATCCGAAACACTTCAAAGGGTACGGCGCCGACAGTTGGGGCCTAACCGCTGTCGACGGCCCCGATGACGATTATCACGAGTACAAGCCGTTCCTCGAAGACGACGGGACCATCGCGCCGACCGGAGCGGTGTCGAGCTATGCGTACACACCGCAAGCATCGCTGGCCGCCATCAAGCATTGGTATCGCGACATGGGTGACCGGCTGTGGGGAATTTACGGCTTTACCGATAGCTTCAACCAGCAGCAGGACTGGTATTCCGGCATTTACATGGGGCTCAACCAGGCCCCGCAGACGGTGATGATCGAGAACGGCCGGACCGGGCTTGTTTGGCGGGCTTTCATGTCAAACCCCGAAATCCGCAACATGCAGCGCAAGCTGGGCCTGACGCGAGTTCCCTAAACATGCTTGCTTCACACTTGGTAATGGTCGTGAGATTTGGCGCGAAAAGACTGTTGTTGCCCCAGTGACCGAAGCCAAGTGGGAAAGTGTCCGATATAACTTCGGTGTAGGACGGGTTGCGTTAGGCGCGCCTCACCGCGTTGGGGCAACATGTGCCCGCTTTGACCTGAGTCGCCAGCTAGACCCTCAGCTGTAGCAGGCGTAACGGCGCAACCGCCGAGCGGCAGTTGACGTCGAGTCCCGTGCCAGCGGCCTTTCGGGCGTTTGCGTCCGGCACAGTTCCTCGGGGCAATTTACTCGCGGGACGGCCACTTCACAGCAATACGAACTCTCAGGAGACACCCCATGTCCACAAAACCGAGCATCGTCTTCGCTCACGGCCTTTGGGCCGACGGGTCTTGCTACAGCAAGGTCATCGAGCTGCTTCAGGCCGATGGGTACGACTGTATCGCAACCCAGAACCAGCTCAATACCGTCGAAGACGATGCGGCCTCGGTTCGCACGTCCCTCGGCCGTGTTAACAGCGGTCCGGCGGTTCTTGTTGGCCATTCTTACGGCGGCACGGTCATCACCGCAGCCGGCACCGACGATCGTGTAGGAGCCCTGGTCTATATTTGTGCGCTCGCCCCGGACGAAGGCGAAACGTCGCAGGCCGAGCAGGACAAGCATCCAAAGACCGCGGTGTTTGACCATATCGAGGTGGTCGACGGCCGCATCTGGCTGAAGCGATCGGGAACAAAGGAGTTTTGCGGAGACCTGTCGGACGAAGAGCAGAAGCTGGTCTTTGCGACCCAAGCTGCACCGCTTGCCGATCTATTCAACCAGCCTGTTCGCGGAGCGGCGTGGAAGACCAAGCCGACCTTCTACATTGTGGGAACCGAAGACCACACGGTCCATCCCGAGCTGGAGCGCTTCGTTGCCAAGCGGATGAACGCGAAGATCACCGAGCTTCAATCGAGCCATGTGCCGATGCTGTCGCAGCCGCAGCGGGTCTATGAGGTGATCAAGGAGGCCGCTGAAGCCATAGGCCAGGGGGCCGAACAGGTGCAACAGCAACCCGAACCGACGCTCGCATAGCCGACAAGAAAAGGGCCGGGACTGCTCCCGGCCCTTTTCTTGATTGTTCTATCGCTTGGGCTTCCAAGGACGCTCCTCAGCCCCGGCTGGTAGATTGGCTCAAGTTTGACTTGGCTCGGTGCCTGTCAGTGGTCGCCATTGTCGGCATTGCGCTGCTTCTAAACTTCACAGGCGATTGCGCTGCGGCAGCGGCTCATTGCGGCGAGCCCCAGCGGCGGGCGTCTTTCGGAGTTCTAGGTCAAGGCGTCCTTTGGGTGAAGTATCTCGTCGCCAGGTTCATCAGGTCGCCGACGAGGTTTTGCTAGCGTCAGCTTTCCACCCATGATGGACATCAGTACGATCGGCCGGGATTTGGCGAAAAGCGTGCTTCAAGTGCACGGTATTGATGTGTCGGGCGAGGTTGTTGCCGTGCCCCCTCGACCCCGCGCTTACCCGGATCTAGCGAGGGAGGAGTGTCGATGAAGCCGGTCCTTTCATCTGTGCTGGGTGGCTATGTGGCAATCGTGACGGCTGGAGCCGGATATCTGGCGATCACCGCTGCCTCACCACCTGCGCTGATACCCGAAATCAACGTCGAGCGAATCAACATCCGCGAACCGGACGGCACACTCCGGCTTGCCATTTCGGACCACGCCCACATGCCTGGACTGATCTACGATGGGCGGGAGTATCGTCACCCCGACCGCCCGGAGGCGGGCATGATTTTCTACAATGACGAAGGGAGTGAGAACGGGGGTCTGATCTTCAACGGCAGTCTAAAAGGAGCGCTGCCGACGAACGAGGGTAGCTTAACTTTCGACCGCTGGCATCAGGACCAGACAGTGCAGCTGGTTTCGACAGAGAATGGATCCGAGCGAGAAGCAGCGATTAAGATCAACGACCGGCCTGATCGGCCAATGGATCTCTCCCGCGCGGCGAAGTTGATGACGATGCCAAATGGGCCCGCAAAGACGGCGGCGCTCCATGCCGCCGGCTTAGAGGCACTCCCCCGCGTCTATCTCGGCCGGACACCCGACAAAGATTCGGTGCTAATGCTGCGAGACGGTACCGGACGCCCGCGCCTAGAGCTTGCGGTCACGGAGGCCGGGAATGCGACAATCCGGTTTCTCGACCAGAGCGGAAGGGTGACCCGCACCATCGCGGCGCCATAGTGGAACAGAAAAAAGGGCCCAGCGAACGTCCGCTTTGCGAGCCGATTACAGAACATGAGCTCCGGGGCGAGCGTGGCAGTTGATCGGTCACGATTAAGAGCAGAATTTTCAGACTGCGCTGGCCCACCGGTTCTTGGCGCTGGCTGTCCTAGCATTATCGCGAATTTATGGGGGTATCTGTCCGGGTGCTGAAGCACGCATGGCTGAGCACCCTAGGCGGAAGCCCGCAAAGGAAGGACTGCCTTTCCATTCTTCTTGGCCGCTTCCGCTGCCAGCAAGCGATCCAGCGCATGCTGTGGGCAATAAACCTTCCCGCCTTCCATAACTGCGGCTTGCTTACCGCAGCCGATGACGGTGCAATGATCGTCTTCCAATGACATGCGGCGCAGTAACTAGGCGGTCACCGTCGGACGGTCAAAGACGGCCCGGCGCTCTCGGGGGTCCGAGGGCCGGGCCGGAGACACGAGCCAACGTGGTGCGCATGGATCGAGTCTCCGGTTGAGTATTCGCAACGCCGGGTCGCTGGAGAAAGTTGAAATTCGCCAATGTCTCGCGAAGATGGTGCGTAAAAGAGACAATCTCCCGTCGTTGGTGTCGGTTGTACGTCTCAACGTAGTGGCATTGTTCCCTAGGAGATGACTTTCCTCGCGATGGCCGACAATTAGTAACTAAATGTTCTGGGTCAAACCGCGACCGAAGGATCATGTGCGCTCGAAGCTAGACTTGGCGATAGCGCGCCGAGCCGAAGGAGCGACCTGCAACAGTCTTTATCATGCTTATTTCGAGCTCGAGGGCGACAAGATCGCGCGA
>DATAPR010000022.1:0-4676 GCA_036265105.1 Sphingomicrobium sp. | reverse complement strand
GCCAGCGAATTGGCCGCTCGATTCTACCGCCTTCGCGGTCTCGAAAAGGTGGCAGATACTTATCTGGACGAGGCCCGCGACTGCTACGTCCGCTGGGGCGCCTGGGCCAAGGTCGCTCAGCTCGACAAGAGCCACCCCCGGGTCCGACACCAGGCATCATTGTCGGTGAAGCCCACCATCGAGACGTCTGTCGAGCGGTTGGATCTGGTCACGGTCATCAAGATGTCGGAAGCCGTGGCCGGCGAAATCGTCCTCGAGAGGTTAATCGAGACGCTGATGGCTATTGCGGTCGAGCATGCCGGGGCCGACCGCGGCCTCCTGATTCTTCCGCACGGCGGCGAAGACCGGATCGAGGCGGTCGCAGCGAGCGGCCGCGATGGTGTCAGGGTCCGTCTTCTCGGAACGCCGGTGACGCCATCCGAATTGCCCGTGCTGATCCTTGGGCAAGTCATCCGCACTCAGAGCCAGGTGATCTTGGATGACGCCCGCGGG
Organism: Sphingomicrobium sp.; assembly: GCA_036265105.1. Taxonomy (GTDB): domain Bacteria; phylum Pseudomonadota; class Alphaproteobacteria; order Sphingomonadales; family Sphingomonadaceae; genus Sphingomicrobium. The sequence goes on along the minus strand of DATAPR010000022.1, from coordinate 4,184 downwards.
GAGAACGCGTTTGCCGAAGATGAATACATAGGCCGCAAACAGGCGCGGTCGCTTCTTTGCCTGCCGTTGCTGAAACAGGCCAAGCTGATCGGCGTGCTGTATCTCGAAAACAGCCTGGCGTCGCATGTGTTCACGCCGGCGCGGATCGCGGTGCTGAAGCTGCTTGCCTCACAGGCAGCAATCGCGCTGGAGAACGCGCGGCTGTACAGTGACGTGGCGGAGCGCGAGACGAAAATCCGGCGCCTGGTCGATTCCAACATCATCGGGATTTTCATCTCGAGCAGGAAGGGTGAAATCGTCGAAGCCAACGACGCGTTCCTCAAGATGGTGGGGTACGACCGAGAGGATCTCGCCGCGGGTAATATGCCCTTGACCGACTTGACGCCGCCGGAATGGCGCGCCGGCACCGCGCGCGGCCCGGAGGGAATAGACACCGCTGGGGCGGTCCAACCTTATGAAAAGGAGTACCTGCGCAAGGACGGCAGCCGCGCGCCTGTGCTGATCGGCTCGGCCGCGTTCGACGAACAGCGAGACCAAGGCGTTGCCTTCGTGCTTGATCTGACCGAGCGCAAGCGCGCGGAGGCAGAGGCGCACGAAAGCGAGCAGCGATACCGAAAGGCGCAACTGGAACTCGCGCACGCCAATCGCGTCGCAACGATGGGACAGCTGACGTCATCAATTGCGCATGAAGTGAGCCAGCCGATCGCCGCGGCAGTCACGTACGCGTTAGCCGCTCGGCGGTTCCTGAACGCCGAGCCACCGAATTTCTATGAGGTGGATGACGCGCTCTCTCTTATCGTCAAGGAGGGGAATCGCGCTGGCGACGTAGTCGGGCGAATCCGCGCACTCATCAAAAAGGCGCCTGCACGAAAAGACTTCGTAGAGGTCAACGATGCCATCCTGGAGGTTATTGCTCTCACCCGTACCGAGGCCGCAAACAACAGTGTCTCGGTGCGGACGCAGTTAGCGGAGGGCTTGCCGCGCGTCCAGGGAGATCGGGTCCAGCTGCAACAGGTACTGCTTAACTTGATCATCAATGCCATCGAAGCGATGCGCGACATTGGCGAAAAGGAGCGGGAATTGCTCGTCAGCAGCCGTAACGAACCGGATGGCGTGGTAGTCGAGGTGCGAGATTCGGGTCCGGGCTTCGCACCGGCGGATCTTGATCGCGTGTTCGAGGCTTTCTACACCACGAAACTGGGCGGTTTGGGGCTTGGGCTGTCGATCTGCCGGTCGATTATCGAAGCGCATAACGGACAATTATGGGCGAGCGCGAACCTGCCCTGCGGCGCCAGCTTTCAATTCGCCCTGCCGGTGATCGCAAACACTGCCTCGTGATACTGCACTTGTGAGCCGTCCTAAAGAACAGGCAAGTCCTGTGAGGCGCTTTGGCTTCGGGTGTCTGGCGAAATAGGAAGGCGCGTCGACGACCGCCATACGAAAGTCGGGGCCGATGCGAACCGCGATCATCCTTTGCCACCGCTCGCCGAGACGAACGTCGGCGGCGTAGCGCTCCGCGACGATGTCCGTCAGGCGATAGTCGATGTTGAGTTCGAGCTTGATGTCGGGATAGCGCGGCAAAACGCGAGCCTCGCCGTATCACGGCGATGAAGAAGCACAACCATTCCAGCGACGATCGTCCCATTCAATATTGTGGCAGGTATCCGCGGCACAGTCGCAGTCAAGCGCTGACCGAGTTCGCGTCAGATCACAGTACAGGTGCCACATGTCTGAAGCAGTCACGAAGAACAACCGAAGCGCTGGCGCCAGCGCTGTCGTCCCCCGTCTGTTTGTCCTTGAACTGAACGCTGGCCGCATTCACTCCATGAATGCGGACGGTTCCGATCGCAAGACCGTCGTGTCGGACTGCCATTTGCCCGACGGCATCGTCGTCGATGCCGAAGCTGGCCATGTCTACTGGACCAACATGGGCATCCCGAACCTGAACGACGGGTCCGTCGAGCGCGCCGACATCGACGGTAAGAACCGCAAGGTAATCGTCGCAAAGGGCGCCACCCACACGCCGAAGCAGATCATCCTCGATAAGAAAGGCGGCAAGCTCTATTGGTGCGACCGCGAGGGTATGCGTGTCATGCGCTGCAATCTCGACGGCGCGCAACTGGAGACGCTCATCGAGACGGGGCGAGGCGAAGCCGAGAGCCGGGATGCGACGCGATGGTGCGTGGGGCTGACGATCGATCCGAAATTCGGGCACCTCTACTGGAGCCAAAAAGGCCCCGACAATGCCGGGCTCGGCCGCATCTCCCGCGCCAATCTCGAGATTCCCGCCGGCCAAACTGCAGCGACCCGGTCCGACGTCGAGATCTTCTTCGACGGCCTGCCGGAGCCAATCGATCTCGAGCTCGACCACAAGAACCGGATTCTCTACTGGACCGACCGCGGCGACCCTCCGCGCGGTAACACCGTGAACCGGGCCTCGATCCACAACAAGCCTGCCGAGCCGGAGATCGTGTTGACCCATCTCATGGAAGGCATCGGTATCGCGCTCGACGTTCCGAACGACCGCATGTTCGTGACCGATTTCGCCGGCTCAGTTTACTCCGCACGGCTCGATGGATCCGCTGAACGAAATTTCCTCTACGCACAGGGCAACCTCACTGGCATCGCCTACGCCGAAATCCCGAAGGAGAAGTGATATGTCGCAAAACAAGCCCATTCGCCGTATCGCCATCATCGGTACCGGTGTGATCGGCGCGAGCTGGTCCGCGCTATATCTCGCCAAGGGACTGCAGGTCGTCGCGACCGACATCGCGCCGAACGCGGAAGCCACCCTGCGAAAATTCGTGGAGACGGCGTGGCCGGCGCTCAAGCGATTGGGTCTCTCACCCGGAGCATCGCAGTCGAACCTGAAGTTCACGGCCGCGATGGCACAGGCGATCGACGGCGCCGATCTCGTCCAGGAGAACGGACCCGAGCGGATCGATTTCAAGCAGAAGCTCTATGGACAGTTGGACGAGCAGCTCGCGCCCGACGTGATCATCGCGTCGAGCTCGTCGGGGCTCACTATGAGCGAAATCCAAAAGGGCGCGGCGTCGCATCCGGAGCGATGCGTCATCGCCCATCCGTTCAATCCGCCACACTTGATCCCGCTGGTCGAGATCGTTGGCGGGGCGAAGACCTCGGAGGTGATAATCGAGCGGGCGGCGGAATTTTACACCTCGATCGGACAACGGACCGTGCGCCTCAATAAGGAAATGCCCGGACATGTCGCCAACCGTCTCCAGGCGGCGCTGAGCCGCGAGATTTATTACCTCGTCGCTGAGGGCGTGGTGAGCGCCGCAGATGTCGATACCGCCCTGTCTTGGGGCCCAGGGCTGCGCTGGGGGGTTATGGGCGGCCTGATGCTCAATCATCTCGGCGGCGGTCCGGGCGGTATCGAGCACTTCTTCCAGCAGTTCGCCGGTCCGATGACGGCGTGGTGGAAGACTCTCGGCTCGCCGGTGCTCACTCCGGAAGTGCAAAAGAAGCTAATCGACAGCGTCCATGCTGAGGCCGGTTCGCGCACCATCGAGCAGCTCGAGGCGGAGCGTGACGAAGTCCTGCTCGGCCTAATCGAACTGCGCAAGCAGGTTGGCAAGTCGAGCCAAACGAAATCGACGGTGCCAGTCACCTGAAACCAGGCGCCGCCGACGCGATCGATCACACGTCCGACACGTCCTTCAATTTTCTCAGCGTTCAAGCCGCAGCATCAGGAGTTCCAAATGCCCACAGCAATCGCAGCAAGCAAGACTGCCGCGCCGAAGCCGGCGCGCGTACCCAACGGCGATTTCTATCAGCTGGTCGACCTTCTCACGCCCGAGGAGAAAGCGGTCGTCACGAAGGTGCGGACCTATATGCAGACCAAGGTCCAGCCGATCATCAACAAGTACTGGTCCGATGATGCGTTTCCGTTCGAGCTGCTGCCTTCGTTCAAGGAGCTCGGCATCGGCGGGCTTGGCTTCGAGGGTTACGGCTGCGCGGGCGGTAGTCAGAGGCTGTTTGGCTTTGTCGCGATGGAGATTGCACGCGTCGACGCCTCGATCTGTACGTTCTGGGGCGTACACAGCGGTCTCGCGATGGGTTCGATCTATCTCGACGGATCTGAGGAGCAGAAGCAGAAATGGCTGCCGCAAATGGCGCGTTACGAGAAGATTGGTTGTTTCGGGCTGACCGAGCCACTGGTC
>DATAPR010000021.1:0-1883 GCA_036265105.1 Sphingomicrobium sp. | reverse complement strand
TCGGTGGTCTCGAGATTATCGCGCGCCTGAAGATCATGGATCCCGAAGCGCGTATCCTGGTCCTCAGCATGCACGACGACCACATCCATGTGACGCGCGCGCTGCAGGCGGGGGCAGCGGGCTATGTCAGCAAGACCGTCCCGCCGGAAGAGCTTCTCGAAGCAATCAGACGCGTCGCCGGCGGTCGCACCTATGTCGAACACGAGATTGCCCAAGGACTCGTGTTCTCGAGGATCCAAACCCCGCCGGACCCGCTTGAAGATCTCTCCTCGCGCGATCTCGAGATCCTGCGTCTGCTGACGCAAGGCCGCAGCCTCACCCAAATCGCCGACGCACTCGGCATCGGCTACAAGACCGCTGCGAACAACTGCAGCCAAATCAAAGCCAAGCTGGGAGCCGCGAGCACCGCCGATCTGATCCGCATCGCCCTTCAGCACGGTCTGGCCGATCGCGATGTCGGCCGTCCCTGATGGACCAAGTCATCCGATCGCAGAGCGCTGGCGGAGCGCCGTCGGCAGCGCGCGTGCATTGGTCATCTACTACGGCAACCCGTTCCGCCAATGGCGCATGGACCGGCTCTATTCCGGCTTTGTGCGAGAGGGTGACCTGGTCTTCGACATCGGAAGCCATGTCGGCGACCGGATAGGGTCATTTCGGCGCCTCGGCTGCCGGGTTGTTGCGGTCGAGCCCCAGCCGAGGCTGGTGAGAATATTGCGGCGCCTCTACGGCCGCGATCCGAATGTCGTAATCGAACCAATGGCGATTGCTGCGGCTCCCGGAAACGTCGAGCTCTTCGTCAACCTCGATAATGCGAGCTTGACCACCGCATCTTCGGGCTTTGTCGCCGCGGCATCGGCGGCGCCGGGCTGGCGGGGTGAACGTTGGCCCGGCCGCCTCGTCGCGCCGGCAATCACCTTGGACCAGCTGGTCCAACGTCATGGCGAGCCGGTTTTTGCCAAAATCGATATCGAAGGCTTCGAGGCCGAAGCGCTCGCGGGACTTTCGCGGCCACTCGAGGCGTTCTCCTTCGAATTCACAACACTCCTGCGCCGCGTCGCGATCGAATGCATGACCCGATGCCGGGCGCTCGGCGCGTACCGTTACAATGCCGCTCTGGGCGAGACCCAACGCCTGGTCTTCACAGATTGGGTCGATGCCGAGGCAATAGAGCGATGGCTCGACGCGCTGCCGGACAGTGCTAATTCCGGCGACATTTACGCGAGCCGGCGGGTATCCGAAAATCAGCGCTCGATCAATCGATTCGAACCGTCATCCGCCGCTAAGTTGCTATCGTCCGCTAAGTTGACAGGCCTCCGAAAACCAAAAAGCGTAAACGAGAAAGTTTAGATCAAGGAAACGGCCATAAAGTGGAAGAACCCTGTCATAGTCGAAATCTGGGTCGGGTCTCAGGCACGGCAGGGGAAGTGACGACATCGCCGCCGCAAATCAGGAGCCGCAGAGATCCAGCGGTCTTTCACCGTTCCCTCCTCATTGCCGTTGCAAGGCGTTTGGTTCTATTTAAATTAGAATGGATTGAATAGTATGAGCGAACCGATCGTTTGGACCTATGATTGGGTGCCCGAAGGTCCCCGTGGTTTTGTGCGCGACATACGGCTGAGGTGGGCGTGTGAGGAAGCTGGGCTTGCCTATTCCGTGCGAACAGTCCCTTTCAACGACCGGGGGCCCGGCCATTTGGCGCGTCAACCATTCAGCCAGGTCCCGTTCCTGAGCGATGGCGAGCTTGAAATATTCGAAAGTGGCGCGGGGCTGCTGCATCTCGCCCGAAAAAGCGAAAAACTGATGCCGCGCGATCCAGTCGGAGAAGCTCAAACGCTGCAATGGACGATCGCGGCGCTCAACTCGATCGAGATGGTTACAGTTCC
>DATAPR010000020.1:0-129846 GCA_036265105.1 Sphingomicrobium sp. | reverse complement strand
CCAGGTTCTCGAGCACAGGGGTCCCGATGGCCGCGGGAACTTTACTGACCAGTCCGCCAGTTTGACGCTCGCTCACACGCGTCTTGCGGTCATCGACTTGGAGACGGGTGCCCAGCCGCTCGAAAGCGAGGACGGTTCGATCATCCTCGTCGCAAACGGCGAGATCTACGATTTCGAGCGCATCAGGACTTCGCTGGAGCTGAAGGGTTACGCCTTCCGGACGAAATGCGATTCAGAGGTTATTCTCTATCTTTACAAAGAGCTCGGGCTCGACTGTTTCGAGCAGCTGAGGGGCGAGTTCGCATTCCTGCTCTATGACCGCTCCAAGAAGCTGCTGATTGCAGCGCGCGACCGGTTCGGGATCAAGCCGCTTTTCTTTTCGCGCCTTTCGTCCGGCTTTGTCTTCGCTTCCGAAATGAAGGCGATTTTCGCAAGCGGTCTGGTCACGCCCAAGCTCAACGCTGCTGGGTTCGATCCCCTCAGGGATCCTTCGTCCGGAAGCGGTCAGCTTCCGTTCGAGGGGATCGAGCAGGTGCCGCCTGCTTCCTATGTTGCGGTCAATCTCGAGACGCTCGAGGCGAAAGTCACGCTCTACTGGTCAAACGAGATCCCGCCCGAGGTCGCCCGGCCGATTACCGAACCTTCGAAGAAGGACACGGAAGCCTGCGCCGAGACCGTACTGAACGAGCTCGAAGAAGCAGTCCGGATTCGCCTCAGGGCTGATGTGCCGGTGGGCCTATATCTTAGCGGCGGTATCGATTCCGCTTTCGTCGCTGCGCTGATGAAGCGGAACTTGAGCAACCCGCCGCATTCATTCTCGATCTCTTTTGAAGGCAGCGACCGCAACGAACAGGATCTTGCGCGTCAATCGGCTGACTTCATCGGCACTGACCACCATGAGCTCACTGTCAGCAAGGAAATGCTTTGGGACAACCTTTCCGAGGCTCTCTGGTTTTCGGAGCTTCCCTTCGCAAGCCTTGCCCCGGTCGGCAAGTTCCTCCTCTCGAAGGAGGCGCGCAAATATGTAACCGTCGTTCTCACCGGCGAGGGCGCGGACGAGGTCTTCCTGGGCTATCGCAACTTCTTCGAGAAAGCGGTTCGCGACACCCGCGATCCCCGAACGGGAGCGCAACTGTCCTCGACCCAGCTTAGACGCCTCAAGCTCGGCGCGATTTCTCGAAGATTTTCGATGCTGATCTTCCACAAGCGCCATCGCGGCCGAGTTCGATTGGAGCGCGCCCGAGCCAATAGGGACCGGCAGCCTGGAAAGCCGCTGATCAATGCGGTCCAGGAGGCGCGGATTGCGGCAATGCCTTTCGACATCCTCTGCTACCTTGGAGATCGCGAGGAGATGGCCCATTCGCTTGAAGCGAGGTTGCCGTTCCTCGATCACAAGCTCTACGATGCGGCAAAGTGGATCCCGGTCGACTACAAGATCTGCGGCGGTCTCGAAAAGGCGGTTCTCCGGGACGCTGCGAACGGAATTCTCCCCGCCCAAGTCAAGCTCCGCCGGAAGAGCGGGTTCATGCTGACGAGCGATGCCGTCGATTTTTCGGGAACCGATCGAACAGCCGCCGCGAAATTCGGCCGCTACCTCACCCGGAAGATGTTCGAGGAGGCCGAGGTCTTCTCGTACCGCGCCTACCTCGCCGCGAGCTTTCTTTCCCGGCTGCCGACCCGTTCGCGGCGACTGCGACGTCTTCGGCGAGGTTCCAACAAGCTCATTATGTACATGATGCAAACGCACATGCTTCACGACATGTTCGTCGCAAATCCGCGCTGGCGGAAGCCCGATTTGGAGCCACTCGAGGCCGAAGGGATGCGAGGGCCAAGGGAGGCCGCGGTTTCCTGACGAGGTCGCTTCTAGGCTGCTCGCCACGGCGGCCCGCTTCTCCTACACCTCCAAGCGATGAAGCATTGGTTCAAGGACCAGCATTTCCGGTCGCTGCTCAAGAACAGCAGTTATCTTGCCGCGTCGCGCATCGTCGCCGCTGTGGCAGGAATCGCGACTGTTTCATTCGCTGCCCATGCTCTTGGAGTTCTGCTTTTTGGGGCGCTCATTCTCATCGACAGCTACGCAAGGGCCGTGAGCGGGATTGCCAAGTTCCAATCATGGCAGTTGATCGTCAGGTACGGCAGCAGGGCGCTGCTTGGCGAGCATGAGGATTTCAAGGCCTCGACCGGCTTTGCCTTTGGCCTCGATGTAATCAGCGGCATCGGCGGAATGATCGTCGCGGTGGTCGTCCTTCCCTTCGCGGCGAGCTTGGTCGGGATTCAAAAAGACCAGCTCTGGCTCGCGATGTTCTACTGCACGCTTCTTCCGACCATGGCTTCAGCGACGCCGGTCGGGGTCCTTCGGGCGCTGGATCGGTTCGACCTCATCAGCTGGCAAAGCACAATGACGCCGATTGGCCGGGTGCTGCTGGTCGCGATCGCATATTTCGCGCATGCGTCCTTCGCCGCATATGTTGCTGCCTGGTACATCAGCAACCTTGGCGGAGACCTGTATCTCTGGTTTCTTGCATGGCGCGAAATGCAAAGGTGCGGGCTGATGGAAGGAGTTCGCCCAACATTGCGCCCCGAAACCCTGCCCGGCGCCTGGAGATTTGCAATTCATGTGAATCTTACAGCCAGCGTTCAGGCTGCGTGGGGACCGATCGCACGTCTGGTCGTGGGTGGATTATTGGGACCCACTGGAGCGGCGCTGTTTCGAGCCGCCTCGGCGCTTTCGGATGCGGCGAGCAAGCCGGCGGATCTTCTCGGCAAGGCCTTCTACCCCGAGGTCGTGCGAATGGACCTTTCGAGCCGCAAGCCATGGAAGTTGATGCTTCGGGGTACCGTGCTCGCAAGCGCGCTCGCGCTTCTAGCGATCTTCATCGTTCTCATCGGCGGCAAGCCTCTAGTCGCACTTCTATTCGGCAAGGCATTTCTGGGCGCCTACGATGCTCTCGTCATCCTGATGCTGGTCCCATTCCTGGGCATATTCAGCTTCCCGATGCCGCCGATGCTTTACGCGCTCGATCGCCCGGACGGACCGCTGAAGGCCAGGCTCGTCGGAACGATCCTTTATTTCCTGATCATCGCACCTTTGTCGTGGAGGCTCGGCGTTTACGGCGCGGCCGTCGCGTTCGTTATCGGAAACTCCGGAACGGTGGCGATGATGATGTGGCAATTGCACCGCGAATATCGGCGCGTGCGTTTGCGTTCGTCCTGAGTCTCAAGGAATTCCGCCGCGCTTACAGAAGAACTCCCGACCGCGCGAGAACGTCAGACGGAAAAAATGCCCCAGGTTCAATGATCTGAGAGACGTCTCGCTACGGCCATCGCCGACATTAGCTCACGACACTCCATCGATTCTGCAGCATCTTGCGCTCAGCTCGGTGCCGTGCATCATCCAATTCAAGACAAGGGGGATCCAATGAAGTTGCGAATTGCGTTGCTCGCCCGCGCGAGCCTGTCTGCGTGCATGGCCGTGTCGGGAGAAGCGGCAGAAAAAGTCGCGTGCCCTCCCCACGAGGCGGGTGCATCCTATCCGTGGGACGTTCAGGGCACGCTCCCGGGTGATAAATATGCGTCGGTGTTCATCGACGTGGACCGAACTGGCAGGCCGCTGAAGTGCCGCGTCGGCAACACCAATATCTTCGATAGCGACACCCTGTTCCAGCTTTGCAGCGCCTATAACGAAGACTGGCGAGCGCCGGTGGCCGCGCCCGGAGATCCCGATCGGCGCACCATCAGGCGCGACACGGCGATGATCGGGTCGGAGCATGAGCTGGCGAACCAGAAGGCGCGCCGCACCTGGTTCAAGGCGCACCCGGAAGAGCGGCAGTCCTGTTATCCTGAAGATTGAGCCCAGCGGGTCTGAAGCGTCCGCTTCCAGCTCAGTGCAGCGCGAGGTCGGCGACCAATATTTGTATCGGCAATGACGTTCTTCGCCAACCGACGGAAGGCATATTTTCCCTACTTTCAAGGGCGCGACAAAAATCCGCTCGTATCCAACGAGTTCGTGACCTCCTTTTTCCTCTGCCGTTGCAGACATCGGCGATATGCGGCAGTCAAGCGCTCCATGGGATTTCGACCCTATTGGCCAGCTCTAGTCCTGTCGCTGGTCCCCGCCGCTTGCTTGGCGTGGGGCTTCCTCACGGGCAGGATGCCGCAAGGGTACGGGACATTCGACCGACAAGCGAACCCGGGCGGATTCTGGTCGATGGCAGTCATCTGGGCCGTCCTCCTGGCCATTTTGTTATGGATTAATCTGCGTCTGTAGCAGTCCATGCTTGCTTCCAGCCGTTGCCGAGACAAGCGCGAACGGCCAGTGTCAGGCATGGCTCGAGCTCATTTAGCGAACCATATGGCATCCGCTCTAGCGCGCGTTCTGCTGTTTTGGATCGCGACCATGGTTATCCTGACTGCAGTCGGCGCGGGCGCGGGTGCATTGGGAGATCGATCCGGTATCGCGATCGGAGCGGGCGCCAGTCTGCTCACTTTTGGCCTCACCATCCTGTTCATCCGCTGGGAGAGGAAAAGTCCCAGGGACTTTGGCTTCCAGGTGACGTGGCGAAGCCCGATGCTGTTCGTCCTGGGTGTGGCTGTCGGCTTTGGCCTGGTTGGCGCTCACGTTGCGCTCACCGCGCTTGTCGCTCCGGTGCATTGGGTGAGGATTCGTCAATGGCATTTGTGGCGAGTTCTGCTGATGTCCGTCGTTTTCCTTCTGCTGGCGACCCGCGAAGAACTCGCCTTTCGTGGCTATCCGCTGCGCAAGCTGGCGTCGGACCTCGGTCCGGCAAGCGCTCAGCTGATCATCGCCGCGCTCTTTGCAATCGAGCATGCGATTGGTGGTGCAAGCTGGTCCAACGCAATCTTCGGAGCGGGACTGGGATCAATCGTTTTCGGGATGGCAGCCTTGGCAACAAGGGGCCTTGCGATGCCCATCGGCCTGCACGCTGCTTATAATCTTGCCGATTGGGCCTCTGGCGGAAAAGGCGACGACGGTCTTTGGCGGATCGAAGTCGCGCCCGGTTTCGGCGATCGGGCGCAGTTCATCAGCATGAGCCTTTACATCGCGGTAATGTCGCTGGCCGCATTGGCAATTTGGCGGTGGGGAAGCCTCACGGCTCGGGACGAAGGCTGACGTCCGCTTTTCCGCTGCCGTCTCAGCGATAGAAGGCTGTTGCTGCTCCGCAAACGCCGAGCCATGCTGTCGACCTGTCGCGGGCATTTCAGCTATCCGTGAGCTCGTGATGTTTGGGAGGTGGGGTGGAGATGAGGCGCAACGCGTATGTCCTAGCGTCGATTGGCCTGGCGGTCGGGAGCATCTTGGGAATTGCAGGCACCGCTACGAATTCGCCGGGCCCGAGAGGTCTTGCGTGGGGCATTGATGGCCTGGCGCTCGTGATGGCCAGCTCAATCCTCGCAATCGAGCATGTGAGAGCCAACCAGGACGCACTGGCATCGGGCTTTCTGGTTTTCACCGTTGGCCAGGGGCTGATTTTGTCGACGGCGGCGGCGCCTCTCGCTGGCGCCGCACCGACGTTTGGCGCGGGCGTCGGGCTTTGGGCGGTTGCGCTGCTGATGATCAGCATCCCCAGGGTTTTTCCGTTGGTTGTGCGTCTCCTCGGGATTGCCTCTGCATTGCTCTTCAGCATCACGGCGGCGGGGATCTTCTGGGGAGAAAGCCTCACGGCGACGTCCGCGCCGCTGCCATCCTTGGCTTATCCGGTGCTGGTCGCAACGATGCTTGGCTGGATCTGGTCTTTTTGGCGAAAGGGATATCTGTCGGCCGGTCGATAGCGTCTGTGTTCCACTCAAATCTTGCCGTCGGGTTCAACCCAAAAGGGGCCAGTTGAATGCATTTCCATCTGCCAAAACCGCTGCACGGTTGGCGCGAATTCATTGGTGAAGTGGCGATCATCGTACTGGGTGTTTTGATCGCGCTTGGTGCGGAGGCGGCAGTCCAATCGATAGAATGGCGGCATAAGGTCGACGCCGCCGTCGCCGACATGAACAACGAACTTGGTTCTGGGGACGGACCGGAGGCGTACGAGCGCTTAGCGCTGCACGACTGTGTCGCCATGCATCTCGAGAGGCTGCGAGCTGCGGTCGAACACGGCGACCGGCCCCAGAGCCGGAAGCTGATCGATCATTTCTGGGTTCCCAATCGAACCTGGGATTCGCTTGCCCGCGATGCCGCAAACACCGCGGACGTGACCGCCCACATGCCGCACGAGCGAATGTTTCAGTACCGAATTGCCTACGAGATGGTGCCCGACATGCAGCAGCTCGCGGAAAAGGAACTTGTGGACCTCGGCCACGTCCGCGCGCTTCCGGCAAGCGGCGGCGCACTTACGACCGATGAGAAGCTTTCGGAGATCGATGCAATCGAGGCTCTCAAAGTCGACAACGAGACGTTCCAGCGAGAATCCACCTTTGTCCTAACGCGAATAAGGATGATGGGCATCGGTTTGACCAGGCCTTTCGTCGAACACCATATCCGGGCGGCGGTCGCTCATTACGGTGCTTGCGTCAGCACGCCTCGCCTCCCCGCAAACTCTTCCCCCCATACGGTCGTCGATTAGGATCAATCCGAAACGCGGCGAACTCCTCGGCAAGCGATCCGCCCATTGCGGGATTTTGCCCCGCTCAAGCGCACAGTCCATTCGCGCCTAATCGCTCTCGGCAATGAGCTGATCCAGGCGCGCTATCCGTGCGCGGACTTTGTCAGCTCGATCGGGCGTTGAATCCCGCTGCACTCCGAGCCTCGCGTCCCCCGCTCGAAGATTCAGACGGTCCGCCTCGTAAGCATCGAGCAAACTTTGAAGCCTGGCCCGCTCTTCCTGAGCTTCGCGCTTGTCCATAGTGCCTCCATGCCCGTGCTGAGCAGTTCGCTGACTCTGTCGTGACAGCTGCCTTGGAAATCTTCGCCAATCACTCAATCGACGTTCGTGCCGTCGAGTTCGTCGAGGATGCGCTCCGTCTCAGCAACCAGTCGCAGTCTTTCCTGTTCATGAATGCCAGCGTTTGACAGCCCGCCCGCCAAAACCGACGCGGCCTCTTCGGTCGAGATCCGACGTAATCGCTGGTCAATGACCTTCAGCCTGGCAAGGATGTCCTCATCGTTCATCGCATTCTCCGTGTCAGTCGATTGTTCAGGTTCAGACGCGGGTCGGTCGTAAATCGCGGAAAGGATCGCTCCGGGAACCGGTGTATTGCGCTTGATGAAGGCTTCGGCCTCCCGCATCGACCGGAAGGAGTGCTGGGTCGCCTCCGCCAGGTGGTGGATGAGCGTAACGACATAAGGGAGCGTTGCGCCGGGAATGTGCACCACCCGACCGGCGGTCGAACTCATATGGCCGCCCTCATCGCCACAGCTCTGCTCGTCGCCCACTATCTCAGTCTCCCCGGAAGCGCAGCGAGAGACGCCAAGTTCGTCTCTTTCAAGCCTTCAAGGCGGTTCATGATCTCACCGCGATAGCGAGCGCATTGCGTTCGGCGTGCATGACGCGTTCCCTGGCGCTTTCCGGCCGGCGCTCTTTTTCGCATGCCCTAGGCCTTCAGCGTCATCTGCTTGAGCAAGGCTTCAACCCGCTCGAGCCCGTCGTCGCTTTCGATCGCGAGTTGGAGCGGCTGGCGTCCCAAGCCTGCATGACTGGTGTTGAGGAATGCTATGACCGGTCCCCGCTCGCCCAAGTGGCGCCAGGCGGACTGGACGACCTCGGCCTGTCTTCGCGACTGCTCCGGAGTCGGAAGCGGAGTTTTGCGGTTTCTGCGAAATGCCATGCCGCGCCGAGCCGTGGGCTTGATTTCGGTCTCTTGGGGGCTTTGAGGCGAACTCATGGGAGGCACTCCCGCAGTGCCGCCCGGGTCAGCAGGGTCTGTTCGGCATACTCGCGCGCAAACTGATCATACGCCCTCCTGTCGCGCGGCGTCATCAAACGGTCAGAAGTCGGCGGCGAGTGAGACGTCCGCAATGGCAAACCGAGGTTCATGCTATTCTCCCAACGCTGTAAGCGGGAGCGCCTCATGTCTCTCAGCCGCTGGCGCCTACGAATCCCTCGGCCAGCGATGTCCTGAACATGGGAACCCAAGCGAGCGATTACCAGCCGCGGCCCGCAACTTTTCGAGGCTGCGCACATCGAAAACCGAAGTTCGACCGACTGTGCATTTGATCGTCGGCCAACCTAGGCGCTTGGACGGGCTCGCTCGACCATGTTCGCGGGAACACCGGGCGGCATGTCGCTCCGGAGCAAGTGGAGATAGCGCGGCTCGAAGTCGGCGACCTTGGCCAGATTTTGCCAGTTGTCGATCTGGATTGTGCGTTTGCTGCGGCGAATGTGTCCTTCTTCCTCCAACCGCATCAACGTCCGGTTGACGTGAACCGCGGTCAGGCTGACCGCATCGGCCAGCTGTTCTTGCGTAAACGGAAGCTCGTACTTTGCGGGCTCTCCCAGTTCGGCGACTTCCATCCGCAGCGCGAACTCACACAGAAGGTGGGCAATCGCCGTAAATGCGTCGCGCCGTCCAACGTTGAGTATCCATTCCCGGAAAATCGATGCTTCAACGAGAGTTTCGTACCACATTGCCATGCCGATCGCGGGGAAATCGAAGGCGATTTCGCGGATCGCTTGAACCGGTATCATGGCGACAGTTCCGGCGGTGATCATCTGGACGTTGTGATCGGCAACTCCAAGCAAACTGTTCTGAAGGTCGACGAGATCGCCTTTCATGTGGATCGACATGATCTGGCGGCCACCGTTACCGGCCAGTTTGTGCCGAATGGCGAACCCCCGGATCAGGAGGCAGGCATGCTGCGGGCGGTCGCCGTCCCAGATCAGGAACTGATTTGGGCCGAGATCGCGGGCAATATGGGGCAGCGTCAGGATGGCGCGACGCTCATCCTCATTGAGCGGATTCCAATGCTCAAGTTTGCGCACCATAGGCGCGAGAACGAGGTCGGAGGTGAGTGGCATGATCGGCTCCCTGGCGGGGGAGCTCGACAATTTGTCTCTCAGCCACCAGTCATCCGCATAAGCGCCCGGTGATGGAGCAACCTTAAACCCGTTTAGGGTCAGACGCTAACGTATTCGATCCACGCATCTCCGACTTGCCGATTTCCATCAACAGGGTTTCAAGGATGGTCCGGGGATCGACTGGCCGCACGAGAACACTTGCCCGCTCGTTGAGATCACCCAGAGAGTGCGGCGGCGAACCACTAACCTGAACGACGATTGGGATCTTGCGCTGAGCAAGTAACATGACAACCTCGAAAGCTGCCGCAAGCTCGCAATCGACGATGGCTCCGCAAACCTCCACGGAGTCGAGGATGGTCAATGCTTCGGCAGCGGTCGCCACGGGGCCCACGACGCACCCGTCCGACTCTTCGATCGCGTCGGCCAGATCAAGCGCAGCGTAGCCGCTTTCATCGACGATCAGAACGGTCTGGGAACCAAGCATAGCATGCCCCCTTTGAGCGGGAGCGTGCTACGTCTCTCGGTCACGAAAATGCTCATGCAGAGTTCGCGATCCGGCTGAAACGAACTTAAATCACTTAAGTTTCCGGGTCTAAAGTATTTAGCATATTGGTGTCCCCGGCTGACATTTCTCTCAAGTGCCCGCGGCGGCCATGCGATATTCGGCGCCTCGGCATCATGCTAAGCGAAGGATTGAGCCCCTGTATACGTGACGAGAGCTTGGAGGCCTTGG
This sequence comes from Sphingomicrobium sp., assembly GCA_036265105.1. Classification (GTDB taxonomy): domain Bacteria; phylum Pseudomonadota; class Alphaproteobacteria; order Sphingomonadales; family Sphingomonadaceae; genus Sphingomicrobium. Next base: position 120,147 of record DATAPR010000020.1, on the reverse strand, counting down.
TGAGCGCGGAGAATTGGCATGAGGAGCGAGAGAGGCTGATGAAGCTTCTCCAGGCAATTGAATCTGGCAAGATCACGCACGTCGACGAGGACGATCTAAGACAGCTCCAGGCGACGAATCCGGAAAATATTGCCGCGTTGAAGGAGCGACTTGCGCAGCTGAACGCTCGCCTCGGCGACGACGAGACCTGAGTGCGAACTCATAGAAGCTGGCCAGGTGCGGCCGCTCCTCCCTCGCTGCCCGATCTCACCCTCGGCATCCGGACGGGCAGATTCGGGCGATCAGACCCCCATGATGTGTCGCGCCGTCGAGTGCCAGAGCGGCGTATCCCACAACCGATACATGACCAGCGACGCGGGCAGATAGATCGCCGCCCACACCAGATAGGTTTCGTGGACGCGCCGGTTTCTGACCACGTCCCAAACTAGCAGCGGCGCGACGGCCAGCAGGATATACCCGTCAGTTCCCATTGGACTGGCCGGAAAGGTGTTCGGCAACCACCACATGCGATCGATCGACGCGCCCATCGGGATTGCCGTCGCAAGGAAGACCATGCGCTTGTGAAAGCCGCTGTTGGCCCTTCGTGCCCACAAAGCCAGTGTCATGAATATTGCGAACAGGATCCCGGCGTGCAGCTGCAGCAGCAGAATATTCTCCAGCTGCGGCACCACCGGGCCAAGCGCCGCCTGCACTTGCGGCGACCCGTGATGCGCGCCGTACCACACCGTGTGATATATGGTCGGCGCGAGGATGATCCCGACCACCACCAGTGCCGGCACCAACACGAACGCGGCAATGCCGACCTGCTTGTGCAGCGCCGACCGGCCCGTCGCCATCATCACGCTCTGCGCCAGCAACAACAGCAGGAATGAAGCCATCAGCACTGCGTGAACGTGGAGGATTGGCGGGAAGGGCGGGTGCGTTCCCGCCTTCACTTCTGCAATCTTCGCAAGCGCGTCCGGAATGAACCCGGTGAGCACGATGACGATGAACCATGTGGCCATCGCGACGAAGATCCAGCGGTCGATCGAATGCGCCCGCGGCGTTCCCGAAAGCACATCCGGTCGTGGCTGTTTGTTCGCGAGCGATTTTGCGATTGTCGCCATGGCACCCCCCCAATGGACGCAATGTTTCGAGCCGACATTCGCACATCTCTTGGCTCGCGGCCACTGTTCGAAGATGTTCCGCCTGCTTTCCACTGAGCGCGGGCTTTGAGGCGGATCTCCCGAGTTTCGCTTGACTCCTTGGGGAGGCGGGAGACACTTGTCCTGTCCTGCGTGCTCCGACCCACGTATTTCCAGTTTGCGTTCTCGACGGCGGCGAATGGGGGCATTCGTGGACACTGGGCCGCTGCGCGAGCACAAGCGCATTCTCACGGCGTCGATCGTTGGGACCGCCGTCGAATATTACGACTTCTATCTCTATGGCTATGCGGCCGCTCTGGTTTTCGGTCCGCTGTTCTTTCCGGCAAAGTCTCCCGCCGCTCAGTCGCTGCTGGCGCTGATGAGTTTCGGGATTGCCTTTGTCGCGCGGCCGCTCGGTGCAATCGCGTTCGGACATTTCGGGGATCGGATTGGGCGCAAGGCGATGCTCATCGCGTCGATGCTTCTGATGGGCATTTGCACGCTCGCGATCGCCTTCGTCCCGACATTCGCAATGATCGGGTGGGCCGCACCGACCCTGCTCTGCCTTGCCCGCTTCGGACAAGGCTTTGGCCTTGGAGGCGAATGGGCAGGGGCGGCGCTCCTTTCGATTGAGCATGCGCCAAGGGGCTGGGACTGCCGGTTCGGAACGATGCCTGCGCTCGGATCGGCCATCGGCAATATCATTGCGACAGGAGCTCTCCTCTTGATGGGATCGGTCATGTCGGAGGGCGATTTTGTTGCATGGGGCTGGCGTCTTCCGTTCATGGCGAGCGTCGTCTTGATTGGGATCGCCCTTTGGGTTCGGCTTCGGATCTCAGAGACACCCGAATTTCGTGAAGCTCTGGAGAGACAACCCCCTCCGCGGGTGCCGATCGTTCGTCTATTTGCAGATAGTCCAGCGATTGTCCTGACGGGATGCGTCAGCCTCATCTGCGGATTCGCGCTCATCTATATGGCTGGGCCGTTTGCGCTTGCTCAGGGAACCGGGCCCCTGGGATACAACCGTGCGACCTTTCTCATGGTCCAGCTGATCGCGCTGGTTTGTTCGTTACCGCTCATGATCATTTTTGCCGGTCGTGCCGACCGGACGACGCGATCCAAGTACGTGCTCATCGCGGCACTCGGCACAGTGCCGGTCGGTTTGGTATTCGGCCCGGGACTCGCTTCGGGATCATTGTGGATCGTCGGCATCGTCCTCTTTGCGGCGAATGCCTGCTGGAGCCTCAGCAACGCATCGTTCAGTACCTGGCTTTGCCGCCTCTACCCGGTTCGGGTTCGCTATTCGGGCTTCGCCTTTGCTTTCAATACAGGGGGATTGGTCGGCGGCGCCGTCATACCGATCGTAGCGCAGATGATAAGCAACGGCGGCGGGCTGCCCTATGTGGGGCTTTTGCTGTCTCTTGCGGGGCTGCTTACAATTGTCGCGGTAATGGCGTCTCGATTACTGGATTCGGGCCAGGTCGCGCCCGCACGGCCGGCTCCCGCGGGTTGAGTGTGAGCAGCCGAGCTACTTCCGTTCGGCCAAGCCGTGCATTCTTCGCGGCATCGATGATTGCTTTTTGGAATTACCGGCCTCGTCAAAGTGCAACCCGCGGATCAGAATTCCCGCCAAGCACGAATAAGTGATCTCCATCATTCGAGCGTGTCGAGAAAATGTTGGCGTCCGCAACAGCGGAAGCCGGACCTTTGACGGGACCGCTCAGCCGTGATCACGCTGTTGCAGGAGCTCACCGATCTGTTGGGTAAGGGTCGTATTCTGCCGCATTAGATCATTAATCTGTCCCGTCAGAGCGACGTTCTGTTTCATCAGCCGGTGCATGGCGTCGTTGGTTTGCAGAAGGGCTTCGGCGTCCTTGAACGTCTGTTCGAGCTGTTGGTCTGTTTTCTTTGAAGCAACTTTTTGACCAACCATGATGATCGACAGGAGCACTAGCTGAAGGAACGTTTGAGCGATCCAAGCAACGAGTGCGCTGGTTCCCGCCTTGATGGCGTCAGGCAAGCTGATGAATGCGAGCGCAGCGAATGCGTAGGCGCACCACATCGTACCCACGATGTTGGTCACCTTCACTCCGAGCCAGTTGTTGAAGCTGCCTTTTTCCTGGTGCTGATCGTCGAGAAATTTCTTGCGATGTTCGATATGCGGGTGGGGAACATGCTCCAGCAAATGGTGGACATTTTCCACGCCAAACCCCCTTCTTGTTCCTCGCAGGCATTTGGAGCCTAACAGAAGCCCCCATCTCCGCAATGGCAGCTGGACGGCGGGACTGGCGAAACGTGCCAGGTCTCCTTGGCTTTCTGCCAACCCGGCCGGGCCGCCAACATGGCTGGATGAAACAGGCCCTTCAGTGGCCCGTTACCCGTTCATGCCTCACCTAGTTGCGTGGGCGGAACCGGCTCCCCGGTTCGGAACACGCGCCGCGACGATCCCGCCACAGAAGGACGAAGTCATGTCGAAGAAGATAAAGTGGAAGTCCTCGCCAAAAGGCAAAGACTATGAAGGGGTCAGACATTTCCTGACTTTGCTTTGCTCCAAAACCGATGCCGACAAGCTCATCGAGCGTCTCGATAAAGCGGAGCCAATCGAGCATGATGGGAAGGACATATTGCGGGCCGCGGGGTTGCCGGCTCTGAGCTCCGAGGATCCTCACGTAAACAGGGATTTGAAGGATATACAAAAGGGCAAAGCTTTGGCGCCCGTTCTTCTGATCCGAGGTGATCTCAAGAAGGCACATTCGCTTGTCATCGCCGACGGATACCACCGTGTTTGTGCAAGCTATATCGTCGACGAAAGTTCGCCTGTCTCGTGTCGGTTGGTGGAGCTTTGAGGGACCTTGCGAACGCATTCGCGTCTGAGCCCGACACGATCTCCCGACTGAGCGTCGTCCAGCCCGTTCGACACCGTAGTTGAGGGCAGGTGAGAATGCTGCTCGATGAGACTATCGCGGGAGGTCGTAGAAGCGAACTATCCGCGAAGTCTGGTAGGCGACGACGAGAACCCAGACAGCGATCTGCACACGTTCGCGCGGACTGAGCAAACCCACAACGCAAAGCAGGGCGAGACAGGCTTGGGCGATTGGATATTCGATTCCAAGCGATGAAAAATAGGCGGACCCCTTTGCCCAAGTGTCCAGGAAATCGACTGCGAGCCACGCAATCAGCAGTCCGAAGAACCACTGGCGGCGCGCCAAGAAATATTCCTTGAACCCTGGGAAGGGGGCGATGTCGCTGGGGAAGAGCAATGCGCAGATGAGGTAGATCAGGAAGGCATAAGCCAGGATGAAGCCGTAGAGCTGGAACGACCAGCTGGTGATCAGGCGAAGTCTGTATTCCCACCACCACCAGAACACGGCGCTGACGAACATGTAGACGACCCAGCCGAGATGGACCCACCAAATATGCACGCGGGTCGGGTGTTCGATGATTTTCGCGACGCCTTGCATGAGGTGGGTGAGCGCTAGCCCGATCACGACTCCCGTCAGCACGATCACATATTCAAACATTCCCATATGATCCCCTCCCCGATCGCCCACAGGCGATGCTAGCTCCCGCCCCTATGTTCGCAATGGGGCGAAGCGGGGATGGGAGATTGGGATATAGCGACAGCGAAAGTCGTTCCAGATGGCGCTTGCTTGCGCAACTGGAGTTCCGGACGGATTGGACGGGTCGCGCCGATCTGACAGCGGTCACCAATGACCGTTAACCAAATTATCACTGGATCTCCTTTAGCAAACGATCGTCCGCAGGGGGTTGGTTCGCCCGGAGCTCGGCGGTCTGGGCTTTCCCATCATTGCGTCTTGGCCGGGTCCTGTCGGGAGCCGTCCGCTGGGGGACTTGATGTCGTTATCCTCGATCCGTTCGACAGAGGATCTTTGGCGCTTCGGCTTTCTTGCCGCTGCGTTGCTGGCCAACCTTCCTCCAATCTACCAATTTATCGGCAGCATGGTCTGGTTTCACCATTACCTTGGCGATTATCAGGTCTTCTGGGGCATCACGAAAATCCCCGCCGATGCGATCTATGATCATCGCGTATTTGCTTATCCGCCCACCGCACTAATATTGTTCTGGCCGTTCGGGCACCTCCCTTTTTGGCCATCGCTTATCTCATGGAGCGCTGCGGGTCTGGCAGCCATCTGCTGCGCTGCGAGGCGCGTTCTGCCTCCACGCTCCATCGCGATCGGGCTCCTTACGTTCGCAGGCATCGGGGTCGTGCTTGGAGGTCAAATCAGCTTGTTCGTGGGAGCACTCGTGATCGCCGGATTGAGTGCTTCGCAGCCGCGTTGGCGAGGCGCATTGCTTGCTTCGGCAGCGCTGATCAAACCGCAGTCACTGCTCGCCGCGCCAATCGCGCTGCTTGCTGGGCGCGAATGGAAGGCATTCGGTTGGGCAGCGGCCGTTGGAGTCGGCCTGCTTCTGGTCTCCGCGCTCCTCTTCGGGCTCGATCCGTGGCTGCGGTGGCTGACGGAGTTGCCGAAGTTCCACGCTTATCTCATCAGCCGCGGAATCGATCGGATGGATGTTGGAGTCTACGGCCTCGCGCGTTTGCTCGGCCTGCCGGGATGGACATTTCTGTTCGCCGTTCCGCTCGGGATCGCAACGAGCTGGGTCGTGTTTCGCAACGATGCAGCAACTCTGCTCGATCGATATGCGGCGTTCGCTGCATCCTCGGTTCTGATGTCGCCTTATACTCTCTATTACGACTTGGCGGGCCTGACCTTCGCCTCGGTCGCTCTATTACTCGACCGGGACCGGTCGCCGCTGATCTGGTTGGCCGCTGCGATGATTGTCAGTTCAATATTCGCGAGCTTTGGGATCGTCCTGCTGGCGGTGGTGCTGACCTATGAGGCACTTCGAAGGCCGATCCGCTCCGCAGCGCCGGAGGTCAAGCCGGAGCCGCGACTTCAACGATGGAAATTTTCCTGACCGTCGATCGGAACGAGTTGCGTCCGAACCGCGAAGGGCCTGAAGGCAAGGCGGGGGACTTGAGTTTCAGTGTTCGGCCGCCGCTTGTCGCATCAATTGCAGTTTATCCAATACCCCGGACGCGCTTGCAATCCTAAAGCCCGGTTGACTCTTCTATCGGCGGCGCCATTCGTCATTTGGCTCGGTTAGCGGGGAGTTTTATCATGCGTTTTCCGAGCATCGTTGCGTTCGGCTTTCTGACGCTAGCCGCTCCATCTCCGTCATTTCTGGCCGGCCCAGCCGTTGCAAGAGAGCAATCAGCGAAAATCTGCGAAGCTGACTCCTACGTCAATTCGAGTGGGCATTGCGTGCACCGGCCTATTCGGGCACGCACGCCGCCGATTGGCGCCAGCGCTCGCTGTCGCGATGGCACGTATAGTTTTAGTGAACACCGTCGCGGAACATGCAGTTATCACGGCGGCGTGGCGCGGTGGCTCCGATAGTCCGCAGACGTTCCGTTCAGCCAATTTCCGCGGCGCGAAGTCGGCGTTAGCGCCGGCTGGTTTGAGGGCCAGTAGAGGCAGCATGGATTACACATCAGAAATCGCTGAATTGCTCTCCCAACACGGGTTCCGCCGCTTCAGGATGTCTAGAACCCAAGTTGGACACCTGAAGTTGGCTGGGCACATTGGCGGCCGGCCAATCGACATTGTGCTCGATACCGGGGCAGCCAAGACCATCGTTGAACTGGGCTATTGTCGATCCCAAGGAATTGCCGTGACCGACACCGGGGATCCCGGTGCTCCCGCGGCCGGGGCGACAACTGCCGCCGGGACCGTTCACATGCTAGGCGATGTTGAGTTGAGTCTCGAAGGGCTGCCACTCCGCTCCGATGGCATCTTCGCGATCGACATGACGTACACCAACCAAAAGCTGGTAATGAAGGGCGTTGATCCGATCCTCGCTGTCATCGGACAGGATGTTCTGCGCTACCATCAGGCAGTGATCGACTATGCGACATCATCTCTTTTCCTCAAGGAGGAACCGGCTTCTTCGCAATAATGAATGGCGGACGCTTGTGATCGCCGGTCACGAACCCGGCGGAGCACTGGTTATCGACGGACAGTCGGGCGTAGCTGAGAGGTTATAGTGTTCGACGGGGTTCGGATTGGCCGCCGTAATGCGCAGTCTCTCGCCCCATTGATTGGCGCGTTTGATGTCGAGCTTGGCTCTGAAGTTGCGATAACGGGCTTCGGCGAGGAGGACTCCGAGATCGTGGATGTCGAGGACCGTGAAGTGCTTCAGCCCGACAACAAAGCCAATCTTTGACCAGATCGTCGCCTCCTCCTCTTGGGAAGCGCGATATTCTTCAGTCGTAAAATACATGTTCCCAAGCACCCGTTGCTCGTCCTCTGGAAAAAGACTGGCTCGGCCGGCCTGCGAATTGGCTTCCCATCGAAGCGACGTGATTTTTGAGTGCGTGGGGAGATCGAAGTTCGTTATCATCGGAGTGGGCAGTCCATCGCGCGCACGCGCCAGGACAATAGCTAAGTCGCTCAGTATTCCATCGATGCAGGGCTCATAATCTTCGCGATCCTGAATCCACCATAAGTTCTCGCTTACTTCGGCTCTCACTGCTTCGCGCGCCTCGTGTGCGTTCGCGCGGTTCTGAATCGTCACGGCAAGCTGCTCGAAGCTCAGCGCGATCAGAACGCCAATGACGATGATGCCGACCTCGCCAGCGAACTCGCGCCAGCCATGCAGCGGCTTTGGCAAATGGAAATGCATACGAGCTGCCCCCAGTGGGGTCAGCCTTAACATGGGACACCCGCGATGTCCGCAACGGGAAACCGAAGTCGAGCCAATTCCTCGCGCTGTTGGAGAGCAGTGATTATGATGGGCTGGGAAGCGAGGTGGCTTATGTCGAAGTTCGCGCTCATCGCCATTGCCTTGTCCATCATTTCAGCGCCAGTGACTGCCCAGATCGTGTTCGAAGGCGATCTCACGAAATTCACGCCGACCAAGGAGGACAAGGCCAGGAGCGACTGGGACAAGATCGAGTGTCGCGCCGAAGATGTGCTCGGCAGCCGACTGGAGAGACACCAGGTTTGTCTGACGAAGTGGCAATGGTACAGCTACGAGCTGGAAGAGAAGCAGAGAGTGCAGCAGTGGCAGATCATCGGATTAACCAGTCACTAATCGCGAACCTGCGTTTCGATTGCGACTAACCAGGGAATGTCTCGCCATAATCACGCCAGCGCGAATGTCCGCAACGCGGGTAACTCAAGGGCTGCGGTTCGGTTAGTTTCCCTTCGGCGGAGGCGGCTTTCGAAGCGATCTTTCCATCTGGCTTCGGATCATCGCTCGCTGATCGTTTGCGTTCCTGTCGACCGGCTCATGATAGAGAGTCGCAAGAAAGGAGCGATCGAAGTCGGTCAGCTCGTAAGGGGTGCCAGCGACTTTGGGGCCATCGAACAAGGCCAGCATTGAATTGGGATGCGTGGTCGCACGATCGTTTGGATTGCTGAGCTCAATCAGGGCGACATAATCGGACAGCTCGGCAACAGTGATGCCTTTCAGTTGCGTCGCGTCAACGACCACGAGCATCGCAGCAAGCGATGGACTTGTCTCTCGCCTGATCCTGGATCCCATGCCGCAACCGTAACCACATTCATCGGTGACGCTGATCCAGCGAACTGGACGCGTGCTTTGGACGAACCGCTTCAGCCGGTCCCAGCCGTCGGTCCGCAACGTTATTGGATAGGTTCGAAGCATCTCAGCCACAAAGCCGCTAGGATCCGGCGTGATTACGATGGCGAGCGTCGAGAGGCAGTTCGATCCGCCTGGTCGAAGCCGAACGGTACGAGCAACGTCGCCAATCCGTTTCTCAATGAAAGCGGCCTGCCCCGGATCAATACCGAGCACCACCGGACAAACCTGATCCTTCCAATGCGCGATCTGGTCCGTTGGACCGGACTGAGTGAACCGCTGAACGAAGTTGCCGATCGCCTGCTTTAGCCTGCCCTCGATCACGATCGGCGCTTTTGCCTGCCGCTTCACTGATCCGTTCGGTGTCTGAGCAGCAGAGGAAACCGCCATCAACGAGGCCGCCATCAGCACAAGCGCATTCCAACACCATCGCATTTAGTCTTCTCGCATCGGCTGAGAATGGCCGCAAGAGGCGGAAAACATGACCGAATTCAGTTTGGGGGGCTGCACAAATGGCGCGGATCTCGCTCCTCGAACGATGGGTCCGGCTTCACGCCCAGACCAGCGATTTTCGCCAATAGGCTCGGCGTGTTGAACCGTCGGTCATCGTCCCGGACTCGCACGGAGCCGAGGTCGGCCTGCAAGGTCCGCCCCTCTTCAGGCGTCAGAGTGTCCTGCCCGGCATAGCGCGCCAGCAAATCCCACGCGCGTCGCTCGTCCAGGACATGACCTTTCTCGTTGTCCAGCTCATCGTAGATCGTGGCATAGCGCAATCGCTCCTTGATCGGCATTCGAGCTGCGATCGTGCTCGCTTTCGTGACCTCCCAGGCCGTAGTCGATAGGGTGTAGAGCAGAGGGCGATTGGTCATTGATGCAAGGTGCGTTGAATTGATCGTCGTATTTCCTTTTGCCCAGGATTCCAGGAACATCAGCCTGACGTCGGCACACGGATCTTGCGCTGCGATCGCCCTGAGACTGGCGGCGTCGTAGCTCAGCTCAGTTCGAAGCGCTTCGCGTGCTTCTGCGAGCTGGTGCTGATCATGAGTCCATTCGACAAGTTCTTCGGCAGCCAATGCCAGGAGCACACCGAGGACGATGATCCCGACCTCGCCGGCGAACTCGCGCCACCCGTGCAGCGGCTTCGGCAAATGGAAATGCATGCGACGGGGCCCCCAAACGAGACGGCGGAGCGTAACAGCTGCGCTAACCTCCGCAATGGGGCGCAGCTTCACCTGCGCGCCAGAAAGCAGGTGCAAAGCGAATGCTAATGCCTCTCTCCAGCCGCTTCCACATTTCCTTGCGGCACGCGCCGTTTGATGCAGTTGAGAACCTCAGCTACTCGATCCGGATCCACGCTGAAAATTGCCAGTTCTGCGCCCTCTGTCATTGCCTCGAAGCCAACGAACGATCCTCCGCACGATTGGATCGCTTGCGGCACAACCTTTTCGTAGTTGGGAACGTAGTCTGGCTCCTGGTACGGGCAGAACTCATGGCCCGGCGTCGGAGCCGGGCAGCGGACCGGCGGACCGATCGGACTCGTGGGGGTAGCGCCGAACCGCAGCTCATACCTAAGCGTCGCTGGCTGATCCGCGCCCGAGAGCATAAGGGCCGCTGCCAGGAAGATGAGCTGCCGCACCGATCGAAACTAACGCGGTGCGAAGCGGCGAGCAATGTCCACGAGCCGTCCGCTTCGGCTCGACATTGGCATCAAACTCAGAGCTTTTCCGGCGAAAAGTCATCAGACTTTGAGAGGAGGCAGATCATTTTCATCCCCCACAATTGAGGTGCCTCAACACCGACAGATGGAGCGAGCAGCCAACTCGGAGCGTTGAAGAACGGAATCAACAGCAAGGAGATCCGCAATGCGCCGGACCCAGTTTCTTCTCGCGCTGGCATTGCCAGCCAGTCTGATCACTGCATCTCCCGCAGACGCTAGAGGCTGCGTCAAGGGTGCGGTCATCGGCGGTGTCGCAGGCCATTTCATGCACCATCACGCGCTCGCGGGCGCCGCGGTCGGATGTGTCGCTGGCCATTATGTCTTCAGGCACAGGTCGCACCGCCGTCCTCATTATTATCGCCATCGCTAGAAGTCCGGAAATCGCCCCTCGGGGCGGCGTCGGGCCAATGTTTCCTGGTGCGCGCAATTTGAAATAATGGGCGGCCGACATTGGGGCTAAGAGGAATCGTCCACGCCCCGCCAATAAGAAGCGGTGATGGCCTGAATTCCGGTTCAGACGGAAGCAAATGAACTTTGGGCTCTAGCTCGCCAAGCCCCCGAACGTCTGGGCATAAGCTTGTTCAACCGCCTCGACCTCGCGTTCGGTCAGCGCTTCAAACTCGCGGCTACGGGCGCGCTGCGACAGTCGTCCGTCATTCTGGGCGAGGAAGCCGCGCAAGAGCTCAACCTGGCGCTGGGGCATGTCGACGATTTGCTGAAGTCGCTCGTTGAACGCGTCGAACGCTTCGAGAAAGCGGATCTCGTCCGGCATGTCATGCTCGATCACTTGCGCTACGATGGCGTAGAGAAATTCGGTGTGCCGGGTAGCGTCGAAAAAGCGGTAGAAATCGGCGGTCGCGTTCAAGACTTCGACATTGCCTTCGGGCGTCGGCTCCCAGTTGATCAGCGGCAGCAACGCCTTCGAATAGGATTCGAGAACCGAGCGATACTCCTCGATATGCTGGAGGATGGCGACGCTGACCGGAAAGATGAGGCCGGGCGGATTGAAGCTCGCCATCGCCAGCGCATGGTGGAACAGCCAGCGGTGGAGCCGTCCGTTTCCGTCTGCATAAGGGTGGATGTAGACGAACCCGAAAGCCACGCAGGCGGCGGTGGCCACCGGGTCCAGCCCGCCCGCCGCGGCGCGCTCGGAAAAGGCGATCAGTCCGTCGAGCAGCGGAATAAGATCATCCGCCCGTGCGTTGATATGATCTGGGATCGGCATGTTGGTGTCGCGGTCGTGGACCCCGACGAAACCACCCTCATGCCGAAGGCCGAGGCGGACGAAGCGATCATCGCCAATGACAATCCGTTGCAATCGGTCGAACTCCGCGAGGCTTAAGGCCCGGGTTCCCGCCTGCTCGATTGCGTGGCCCCAACGTGTCGCCCGGCTTCCGGACGGGCGTTCGCCTTCGATCGCGAACGACGACTTGGAATCGTTGAGGAGTAGGAAGGCCGCCGCCCGGGCAAGAAGGTCGGGGCGGATCCGCCCGGCGGTCGCGCGGGCGCGCTTGTCGAGGGCTTGCGTAACATAAGCGTCGATCGCTTCGGTCCGCCTGACCAACGGGCAGAAAGCGGGCGTTCCCGGAAGGTTATTGATGACCCGATGCCGGGATGACGCTTCGCCTTCGGTCAGCGCCAATTGTTGCTCTGGATCGATGACCGGCACGGCCTTGACGGTCCCGGCGTCGGGGAGGTCGAGCGTGGTTCCCGTCAGCCATTCGTAGAGGAACCAGATGCGCCGGGCGTAGCTACCAGTCGGGCTGGCCGCGACGATCTCGACGAGCTCAGCCGGCGCCACTACTCGGAACAAAGCGGCGAGGACGGCGAGGTCGATACCTTCGTAACGAAGCGCGAAGGTTAGATGCCCGGCGAGTGTTGCCGGCGGGGCGTGGCGCGGCGTCAGCATCTGCCAAGCTGGCGTCGCGTGCGGATGATGGCGCTCGGCAATCGCCACATAGGGCCCGCCGATCGGGACGGAGAGACTGAACCGCTCGATAAGCGCGGCATAGCCGGCAAGCGCCCCAGGCTCGGGAATCGCCGACCCGCGAAATTCGCTCACCGACTGCGAAGGCCATTCAGACATCGTGCTTCCCTGCGAAGAACGTTCAGGCGGCCACGGCCAAATTGCGCAATTCGATCACAGCCTGTGAAAAACTATCACAAGAAGCCTAACTTTGTGAAATTCTATCGGAAGCGCACCGAATCATCCAGATTGCCTAGCCGGACCACCTTCCTCGCCAACGAGAAAAATTGATTTCAGGAGCCAACCTACAGCGGGCCCAATCGCGAAAACTAGGATATTTTCTGCTTGAATGGTGGAGCCGAGGGGGATCGAACCCCTGACCTTCGCAATGCCATTGCGACGCTCTCCCAGCTGAGCTACGGCCCCACAACTTTTTCCGGGAAGCGCCCCTTAAGCGAACTTTTCCCGCATGGAAAAGAGGAAATAATCTTCCTGTGTTCGATTTCCCGACTGAGGGGAGGATCTTCGCGGCCGCGCCGGATCCCCCGCCTCGGGGCGTGCATCTGCTTTCCTCAACCCCGTTTCATTTCGCTATCGTAATTCTGCGGTAGAGAATTGCTGCGCGATTAACTCTAATTTCCAGGGATGGCTCGGAACCAGATTCTTCAGGTGCGCTGAAGATGGCGCAAACTCTCGTCTATTTGATCGATGACGACGAGGCGACCCTCGCCTCGACGCAATTCCTGCTTGGAGCCTTGGGCATTGCCGCCGTCTCCTTTTCGGATCCGTTCGCATTTCTCCAGGAAGTGGCATCGCTCGAGCCTGGCTGTGTTCTTACCGACCTTCGCATGCCGGCCATGAGTGGGTTCGAACTGCACGCGGCGCTCAGGAAGAAGAATATTCGCTGGCCGGTCGTCCTGATGAGCGGCCATTCGGCGCTCGATTCCAGCTCGGACGCGCTTGAACGCGGGATCTTCGCTACCCTTGAAAAGCCCTTCACGCGCCAGCGTCTCGTAAAAGTCCTCGATAGAGCATTCATCGAGCTGAGGGAGAGCGCGCCCTCCCAGAGTCCCTAGCGATCAGGATGCCGGAAGGAGGATGAAGAACGACGCTCCCCCTTCCGAATTATTCTGGGCAGAGATCACTCCGCCATGCGCTTCGATGATGGTCCTGCAAATGGAAAGACCAATTCCAAGCCCCTTATTGGTTGACGCCCGGGCGGCAGTGAACAGGGTTGGGAGCTGTTCGCGCGGGATCCCGGGACCGTTGTCGGTGATCCTTACCAGCGTTCCCTTTTCGGTCGCGCTGGCCTCGAGCTTGATCGCGGCCGTTTCGTCCAGGATCCTCGTCGCTTCGCAGGCATTGCGAAGGACATTGAGAAGCACTTGCTCGATCTGAACCGCGTTGACGATAACAACGTCCGCATTCGGTTCGACGTTGACAGTGAATTTCACATGACCGCCGGCAGCCGTCGCACCAATGAGTTCGATGACCCGTCCGAACATCCTCATGACGGATGAGGGTTGCCGGTCAGTCGGAACGTTACGGACCAGCGATCTGGCGCCCCGGATGATCGATCCTGCACGTTGAATCTGTGCTTCCGCCTGACCAAGCCCCTTGATCAATCCGACGCGTTGGTCATCGGAAATCTGCTCGGCGAGCTGGCCGCACGCGGCGACATAATTGGATGCGGCCGTAAGCGGTTGATTGAGCTCGTGCGCAAGAGTAGCCGCCATCGTTCCCATCGCCGCCGTCGCTTGCGCCTGGACCAGCTCGAACTCGAGCCGCTCGGATTTGCTGCGTGCGTCGCGAAGGTGATTGGCAAAAATCAGCATGGCGGCGCTGGTCACGAGGAAGACGGCAACGCTGGCGACCTGGTCCATGGAAAGTCCGCCAGTGCCTGGAGCCAGAAATGCCCAGCTAGCGAGACCGGCACTGAGAAAGATCGCGAGCAATCCCGCTCCAACGCCGTAGAGCCCGGCGGCCACCACGACTGCGGCGATGAACGGAAGGAGAGGAGATCGGTTTGACAGCCAGGGCCCGACCGCGAGCCTTGCAACAAAGGTCAGGAGAACCAGCCCGGCCGACACCGCATAAGGCGTGAACCGTCCGCGCATCAATGCTTCGCCGAAACGACCTTCGTTCAAGTAGCGCATAACTCAATCATCGGCGATTCGGCTAAGGGAAGCTCATTGCAGAAGCATTGGCGCGCTGTACAGGGCAACGCGTCCGAATTGATCTGTTTTTGCCATGTTACGGCGTTGCGCAGGCTTAATAATGAGGCTAGCGTTATCTCTGCTCGGTTCTGTTCTCGCGTAAACGGCGTGGCAGAGAGCCAGGGTTGTGACTGAAGTTAGTTTAGAAAAGACGTCGAAAGGTCGCCGGATTGTCGTCGTTGACGACGATTCCGCTGTACGGGAATCCACCGTCACTTTGCTGGAAAGCGCGGGACACAGCGTTGTCGCGTTCGAAAGCGGTACGGCATTCGTTGCTGCCGGAGTCCCTTCCGAAATCGACGTCATCCTTCTCGATATGGTGATGCCTGGCCTGAATGGTCTGGATACGCTCCGAGCGCTTCGAGCGGCAGAGAGAGAATTGCCTCCGGTCGTTGTTCTGACCGGTCACGGAGACATCCCGCTCGCGGTTGAAGCGATGAAGCTCGGCGCCGCTGAATTCCTCGAAAAGCCCTATCCCATGAAGGATCTGCTCGAACTCGTCGCGACGCTCGAGAATGGATTGACTCCATCGACCGATGCCGACCCGCAGCGGGCTTCAGCCAAGGACAAGGTTGCTCAGCTGACCTCTCGTCAGCGCGAGGTGCTCAAGGGCATGGCGATGGGAGAGCCAAGCAAGGTCACCGCCCATCGCCTCGGGCTAAGCGTAAGAACGGTGGAAGCCTACCGCGGCCATTTGTTTGGTCGTCTTGGCGTTCGGGGAATGGCGGAAGCGGTCCGTATCGCGGTCCTTGCCGACCTCATAGAATCGTGAAGGATCGATCCTTCACTTGTCCGCTTTCTGGCTGACCATCGCTCGCTGGAAGCGGCGAATCATGTCTCCGGCGCGAAGGATCTGAATCTCCGCGTTGGCGAGGCTCCTCGCCGCTTGATCGTTCGTCCCCTCGCCTGAAGACGCCAGCAGCACACGCGCCGCTCCGATATAGTTGCAGGCAGCAGTTAGCGGCTGTTGGAGCGCCTCGCCGGGCTCGATCGTGGGCTCGCCGATTTCGTCAAGGTTTGAGCTGGGCTTAGTCATCGACTTCGGTCCGGCCTTTAAGCCTTGGACTCCTCCAATTGGCCCAAGCACAATGCTGCCGAGTTGGCTGAAAGTCATGAGAGCAATTCTACTGTAGCGATTGAAGTCGGCGCCCATACCTCACTTCATCCACTTGCCAATTCAACGAAGTTTTTCGCTTGGGATACGATCCTTGGACGTTGTTTTTCCGCCGTCGTAGAGACGCTCCCCGAATATCGAGGAACTACGTAGTAATATCGCTATCTTTCGGCGCACCCCCAATCTGCATCATGATTATGGGAGAAGCAGACGAGGTCACTGACATGACGAATTCTGGAGATGAACTGAGGCGCGTTCTTGCGGCAAGCCCGGCGATCGATGAGACGAGTTCGAGCGTGATGGGGGCCGTGCCTTATTTGCGAAGCGTTGGCGGGGGAACCGGAGGGGCGGTCTCGCACGCCATCCCGGAAGGTCTAGACTTTCGGTTTGGCGTGCGCAGCGCCCGAAATCTTCGCAAGCTTCGTCGCCAGCTGTTCGGCTACGACATGTATTCGGGTCCGGCTTGGGAAATCTTGCTTCATCTCTTCGAATCGCATGTTCTCGAACGCCGCGACACGGTCGGCAACGTCACTGATGGCACCGAGCTCCCAGGCGCGACCTCGCTACGCTGGATGAGCCGTCTCGAAGAGGAAGGATTAATCCGATTGCGCGACGACCACCTTGATCGTCGCCGTCGCTATGTCGAGCTGACCGGCGCGGGCGTCGACCTCATGACCCGATACTTCTCGGGCGCCTCACCGCACCCTATCGCCGCGTAGCTGTTCCGGGGTCTTCCGTTTGAAAGTCACAAGCGATGTCGAATTATTGGCATGCTCGCTATCTTCAGGCGCTCGCTAAGGCGGATTCGGCCAAGAGTCTCCAAACCCGAAACGCCTATCTGGATCTTGCCGTTCATTATGGCGCCATGCACCATTTGTGCGAGCGTCCGGTCCAATGTCTTGGCGCAAGAAGTCTCTGCTCGGCAGCCTGAGACCCGGTCCTCACCCCACAAATTCCTTGCGCAGCTCTGCTCGTGCCGACAGACCGGACCGTCAATTCGGGAGGGGATCGGGATGCGGCTGCTCATTGCCTTTGGAGCTCTGTGGCTGACGGCAAGTGCGTCCGCCGCGCCCGATCCAGTTGAAGTTCCGGTTGAGCTCGCAGTTCCTTCGCAAACTCCAATCTCCGGGCGTCTCATCATATTCGCCGAACCCGCCAAGCCGGACGATACGACGCCCCACGCCGTTGATGCCAATCCCTTTGCCGGAACGCCGACGGCCGTTGCGGCGCGCGATGTCCGATCGCTCTCGACAGGAGAGATCGCAACGGTTGATGCGGACAGCGATAGCGTGCCGCAGGCCTGGTCCAGGCTTCCGCCAGGACGGTACCACGTCCAGGCCGTCCTCGACGTAAACGGCAACTACAATTATTCCGGCAGGCAGGCTGGAGACGTCATTTCCGAGGTGAGCGACGTCACCCTTCCTGGTCCGATCGCGCCGCTGAGGCTCTCGAACGTCCTTCCGGCGACCGACCCTTATGCACCTCGAAATGAACAGATGAAGGCCGTTGCGCCCTATCTCTCCCAGACTGTTCCAATTGATTTCATCAGTCCGAAGCTCAGCGCATTCTGGGGTCGTCCGGTTCATATGCGCGGCTGGATCGCACTCCCGCCTGATTATTCTTCCGGCGGGTCAAAGACCTGGCCGACCGTCTATCAGACCCACGGCTTTGGCGGAGGCTTCACCTCGAGCCGCTGGACGGCCGCAGCGCGGCTGAAGCTGATGAAGGATGGCGAGATCCCGCCAATGATCTGGGTCGCGCTCGATGAGAGCTCGCCGACCGGGACTCACGAATTCGCGGACTCGGTGAATAACGGTCCCTGGGGCGAGGCCCTGACCAATGAGCTCATCCCGTGGCTCGAGACGCAATATCGGATGGATTCAAGGCCGTCCGGACGGTTCCTCACCGGCCACTCTTCAGGAGGCTGGGCGACCTTGTGGTTGCAGACCCGCTACCCGAAGATCTTCGGAGGCACCTGGTCGACTTCTCCAGACCCGAGCGACTTCCACGATTTCACTGGCGCCGACCTCTATCGGCCAAATGCAAACGTCTACCTCGATGCCGGCGGTAGGCCGATCCCGCTGGTTCGAATGAACGGCCGGGACGTTGCGAACTTCGAGGATTTCGCACGCCTCGAGGCCGTGCTCGGGCCGGTCGGCGGTCAGATGGCCTCGTTCGACTGGGTTTTTTCGCCAAAAGGGCCAGATGGACGGCCGATGCAGATGTTCGACCGGCGCACGGGCGCGGTCGATCCGCAGGTGGTTCTTTACTGGCGGGATCATTACGACATCGCCTACCGCCTGGAGCGGGACTGGCCGGCGCTCAAGAAGGATCTAGACGGAAAGATCCATGTCATCGTCGGTACCGCCGACACCTTCCATCTCGACGGAGCAGCGCGCCGGCTGCACGACGTGCTTCAGAAGCTGGGAGCCAGAGCCGACGTGCGCTTTCTTCCCGGCAAGACGCACATGAACCTTTATGAGGCGAACGGTGATCCCGACGCACTCACCAAGCAAATCGCCAGGGAGATGTATGCCGTGGCCCGGCCAGAACGAGCGGCCGTGACCAGCAGCAAGCCCTAGGCTTCGTCGTCCTCGCCCGCGGTCTCGACTCCAAGGTCGGAATCGCCCGTTTCGAGATCGACTTCCTCGTCGGCGCTGACCTCCTCGTCCTCGTCGATCGCAAGATCGTCCGCGGCGAGCTCGTCGTCCTGAGTCTCTTCCTTCTGGACCTGAGGAGCTGCCTCGAAGGCAAGCGGTTGCTTCGACTTCAGAACAGGCTCTGGAATCCAGTCCGTTCCACAGTTGATGCAGTGAACCGGATCCTCGTTGCCAAGGTCATAAAATCGTGTCGAGCACTTGGGGCAAGTGCGCTTGGTGCCCCATTCGGGCTTCACCATTATCGGTCTCAACTCCAGTAGAGGTGCATGTCTCGCCGGTCAGGCCCGGCGTTCGGCGGCGCGCCTTGCCATAGGGATATGCCCCTGTCAAAGCACCGCGCGTGAGCGCCGAACGAGGAGTAATCTGGGATCGAGCGATGGCAGCCGCAAGTCCCTGTGTTCGACGAGAAACGGCCAGCGATCATCGATCCTCGTTCCGCAATAGGGATGGCGCCCGATGCCGGTGATTGCGGTCGACGGCCCGGCGGCAAGCGGGAAGGGGACGATCGCCCGAGCGCTCGCAGCGCACTTTGGTCTCCCGCACATGGATACCGGCCTTCTCTATCGCGCGGTCGCATTGAACCTGTGGCGCTGGGGAGGGGGCGGAGCCAATGAGTTCGAGGCGCTCCGGGCTTGCGACGAACTCCGTCCGGATCCCGATGATCCGGAACTGAGGAGCGAACCCGTCTCAAAGATAGCCTCGGCGATCTCGGCTTTCGCGTCCGTGCGGTCCGCCTTGCTGAGACGTCAGCAGGATTTTGCTCTTCAGGAGGGCGGCGCGGTCCTTGACGGGCGTGACATCGGAACGATCATTGCGCCCGATGCCGATGTGAAGCTGTTCATCACCGCTTCGCCCGTCGTTCGGGCGAAGCGACGTCTCAAGGAGCTGGAGGCGAGGGGCATGCACGCCCATTTGGACGACGTGCTCGCCGACATCCGGGCGCGCGATCAACGCGATTCCACTCGCGAAGTCGCGCCGCTAAAATCCGCTTCCGACGCGATCGAGCTCGATACGAGCCAGCTTGAGGTCGATGCCGCGATCGCCACGGCGATCCGGCTCGCTGAAGAGCGCCTCGCCAGCTAGGGGCCGCGTAGGACAATCTTCACTTGTTTCTGCGACACTTCCCGTTGGCAAGAAGTGGATCACAGAGTGAAGCGCGTCAAAAGCAAGGCAGTTCGCATTGCGAGCAGCCACGTCATTACCAGTTGTGCAACGATGGCTGCGATGCTTCTGTTCGTCGCGCTCGGAAGCAAGGTCGTGCCCGCTGCGATTTCCGGCGTGAAGGTCGGCGATTCTTCGAGCACGCTCGAAGTGGCCTTCCTTCTCAACATCGCGATCATCCTGTTTGGTTGGCGAAGGTCGAAGGACCTCAAAGAAGCGCTTGAGGCCTATGAGGTCGCCGAGCGCCTCGCCCAGCGCAATGCGAACACCGATCCCGGAACAGGCCTTGCGAACCGGCGCGAACTCATGCGCTTCCTTGGCGAAATGCTCGAGCTGAAGACACCAGGAGTGCTGCTTCTTCTCGATCTCGATCACTTCAAGCGCGTCAACGACTTTTACGGCCACGCGGCCGGCGACCGGCTGCTTCGAAGCGTTGCGGAGGCCCTCGTCAAAAGCGCGCCTCCGGCTGCCTGCAGCGCTCGGACGGGCGGCGATGAATTCGCGATGCTTTTCCCAGCGGATGAGGATTGCCAGGCGGAGGAGGTCGCGGAGCGTCTCCAGGAATGTCTCGCGGCGCCAGTCTTCGCCGAGGGTGCTCAGCTTCAGGTTTCCGCTTCGATCGGCCTCGCGCGCCTCGAGGCGCGCGACAATGAGGAAGGTGCGCTTCGCCGAAGCGATGTCGCGCTTTACGCCGCGAAACGTGCCGGACGGAACACATTCGCCTGGTTCGACGAGCAGCTCGAGATCGAGCTTTCCGATCGCCTGAAGCTCGAAGAGAATATCCGTGTCGGAATTCGTCGCGGCGATTTCGTGCCCCATTTCCAGCCGCTGATCGATCTTGCGACGCAGGAAATCGTCGGCTTCGAGGCCCTAGCCCGCTGGCGAGGTGCGGACGGGTCGGTGATGGACGCCGAGCATTTCATCGAGGCCGCGGAGCGGACCGGACTGATCGCTCCGCTGACGATGACGGTCATCGAGCAGGCGATGCGGGAGTCGCGCGACTGGCCATCGCACCTGAAGCTCGCGGTCAATATTTCGCCAATTCAGTTTCGTGAAGCGACCCTCGCCGAACAGATCCTCAAGCTCCTGTCGGCTACCGGCTTTCCAGCGAACCGGCTGGAGATCGAGATCACCGAGGCCTCGCTCCTCGAAGATCGCGATCAGGTGCTGACAATCATCGAGAGCCTCAAGAATGTCGGGGTTCGCATTTCGCTCGATGATTTTGGAACCGGCTATGCGAGCCTTGCGCAGGTCAATCGACTTCCGCTTGACCGGATCAAGATCGACAAGAGCTTCATCACCACGATCGTTCGCAGTCAGCGCACCGCCGAGATCGTCAATACGATCGCCGCCCTTGGCCATACGCTCGACGTGCCGATCAGCGCGGAGGGCGTGGAATCGGAGCAGATCCGCGCAGCGCTCGAGCGCTTCGGCTGCTCGGAAGCGCAGGGCTGGCTGTTCGGCCGCGCGGTTTCAGCGGACGCGGTGCGCACCTTCCTTAGGATGAGCGAAGCCGGAATCGGACCCGAGGAGGGTCAAGCTGGAGCACTTCCGTCAAAGGTTCGCCGAAGGGGCTGATTCATCTGAGTGGGCGCTTCGAAGGCGCCCGATCATTCGGCAGCGGGTTGAAGTTGAATGGGCAGGGCCTCCTCGCTCGGCGCCAGATATTTGTGAATTGTGGCAACCACCTGCGCACCATCGCCAACTGAAGCCGCAACTCGCTTCACCGAGCTCGAGCGAACATCACCAACCGCGAAAACCCCATGGCGGTTGGTCTCGAGCGGCAATCGGCTGCTTCCAACCTCATCCCCAGTCAGCACAAAACCCCGCTCGTCGAGCCGGATTCCCGAAGGCTGGAGCCACTCGGTGTTGGGCTCCGCGCCGATGAAGGAGAAAAGGAATCGGCCGGAGATCTCCCGCGTTGTCCCGGACGAACGGTCGCGGATCGTCACTCCATCGAGCGCTCCGGGCTGACCTTCGAGTTGGCTGACCTCGCATCCGGAGACGACGTCGACGTTGGGGAGGTTCTCGATCCTTTCAATGAGATATTGCGACATGGTCTGGCTCAATGGTCTTCGGGCGACGACGGTGACTCGGCGAGCCCTGCCGGCGAGAAAGACGGTCGCCTGCCCGGCGCTGTTGCCGCCGCCAACCAGCACCACGTCCTCGTTCGCGCAAAGGTCTCCCTCGAGCGGGGACGCCCAATAATGGATCGACGATCCCTCGAACTCCTCGAGCCTGTCGACCTCGAGACGGCGATACCTTGCGCCCGTCGCGATCACGATCGCACGAGCCTGTACGTTTTCGCCTGTCGCAAGCTCCACCCGGCACGGCTCGTTGCCGCACTTGAGCCGCTTGGCCTCGTCCGGGATTGCCATCTCGACTCCGAACTTCTGCGCCTGGCTGAACGCCCGGCCCATCAGTGCCATGCCCGAAATGCCCGTCGGAAAGCCGAGATAATTCTCGATCCGCGACGAAGCCCCGGCCTGTCCGCCAAACGAACGGCAATCGATGGCGAGCACGGAGAGACCCTCAGAGCTAGCGTAAACCGAGGTCGCCAGACCTGCCGGCCCGGCCCCGATGACGATCACATCATAGAGCCGCTCGCTGTCGAGTGTCCCGACAAGTCCGACGCAGCGCGCGAGCTGATCCTCGCTGGGATTGCGAAGCAGCTGCCCGCCCGGACAAAGCACGATCGGAAGCTGTTCCGGCTCGACGTGGAAGCGCTCGATGAGGGTTCGCGCGCAAGAATCCATTGCCGGGTCGAGGTTCTCGAAGGGGTGACCGTTGCGGCGAAGGAAGTTCGTGAGACGAAGGACGTCGGGATGATGCTCGTCACCAACGATTATTGGCCCCGCGCCGGCTTCGATCAATCCAACCCGGCGAAGGATCAGTGCGCGCATGATCCGCTCCCCAAGGTCAGCCTCGGCGATCAATAAAGCCCGCAGTTTCGCCGGAGGGATGACGAGCGCCTCGACATCGCCGAGGGCCCGCGCCTCGGTCAGGGAGGGACGGCCGGAGAGATTGGCAAGTTCGCCGGAGAAATTGCCGCGTTCGTGGGTAACGATGTGCGTGCCCTCGCCGCTATCGGCTCGAACGACCTCGAGTTTGCCCGAAAGAATGAGAAGAAGGCCCGGACTGACCTTGCCCGGGCTCGCGACGAGGTCTCCCGAGCGGAAGCTGCGCGGCTCCCCGAAACGGGTGAGCCGCGCAATTTCCTCTTCGCCGAGGCGCGGAAACATCTGCGCCGCGCGCGTTGCGAAGGTTGGACCAAGATCGTCCGTCATTCGACCGGTATCGGCTCCGCGATAATGGCAGGTGCCTGCTGGGCCGATTGGCCGACCTCGTCACCGCGAAGGAATCCAAGGATATCCGCATTGATGATGTCGGGATGCGTCGAATGGCATCCGTGCGGCAAATCCTTGTGGGTCTTGAGCCGTCCATTCTTCAGCAATTGAACGGCGAGCGGAGCCGAATCCGCATAAGGCACGATTTGATCATCCTCGCTGTGGATGACCAGCACAGGGACTTCGATATTCCTCAGATCGTCTGTGAAGTCCGTTTCGGAAAACGCCTTTATGCATTCGTAGCCGGCCTTAACGCTGCCCATCATGCCCTGCCGCCACCAGTTCCGGATCAGTCCCTCGATCGGCGCGACGCCGGTTCGGTTGAAATTGTAGAAAGGGCCGCTTGCGATATCGAGGTAGAACTGAGCCCGGTCATTGGCCAAAGCCGAGCGAAAGCCGTCGAACACCTCAATCGGAGTTCCGCCCGGGTTCGACTCCTTCTTGACCATCACCGGCGGCACCGCATCGAGAAGAACGGCCTTGGCGACCCGGCCAGGCTGAGCACGGGCGACATAATGGGCGACCTCGCCGCCGCCGGTTGAATGGCCGACATGGACTGCATTCCTAAGATCCAGGGCTTCGACCAGATCCGAAACGTCGGAGGCGTAGGTGTCCATTTCATTGCCGCCGTCGGTCTGGGCCGAGCGGCCGTGACCGCGCCGGTCATGAGCGACGACCCGGTAGCCCTCGTTGAGGAAGAACATCAGCTGACTGTCCCAGTCGTCGGAGCTGAGCGGCCAGCCATGATGGAAGACGATGGGCTGGGCATTTCTGGGACCCCAGTCCTTGTAGAAGATCTCGGCGCCGTCTTTGGTGGTGATGAATGGCATGGGGTTCTTGCCCTTCCGGGAGGAGGGTTGCCGGCCATCAGGACCGGCGCCGGTCTCGAGCGGCCGAGGGCGGGCTGTACATCGTCCGTCGAGTCGGGCTCGTTCGTTGCGACGGCAGGCCCGATACTGCTTTCGCATTACCTCTGGAAGACAGCGACTCGACGGCTCGATCGCCCGGGGGATTTTCGATCGTCGAAGTCGGTAGAGCGCGCGGGCTCTCGTCGGCCGCGGCCGAGCCGGATCAAATCTGCCTATTTGGCGGCGGCTGTTGAAACCGTTGGCGTCGCTTTTCCGACGGCCTCTTCGCCGTCCAGCTTGTAGACGTCGTCGGCAAAAGCAATGCTGGTCCCGTCCGGGCGAGCCGTCAGATAGCTGATGTAGATTGGCACTCCATCGTCGCCGATGCGCACATTCTCTTCGGCATCGTCTCCTGGAACCGGAGGCTCGTGGCCGAACAGCCACTCGGCCAGTTTCTCGGGATGCTCGACCCTTACGCAGCCGAGGCTGAGGTTGCGCTTGTCCTTCTTGAACAGGTCCTTGTGCGGCGTGTCGTGGAGGAAAATGCCATAATCGTTGACGAAGCCGAACTTCATCTTGCCCATCATGTTGTAGGGTCCGGTGAGCTGCCGGATGTGCACTTCGACGTCGCCCGAGGCGACCCCCTTCCAGTCGATCTTCGTCGGGTCGATCGGCTCCTCCTTGTCGCCGCCGAACGCCGCGACCGTCTGGTAGCGGGCGGCCTTGAGGTAAGCCACGCCGCGTTTGAGGACGATGGGCGCCACCTTCCTTTTCGCGACGTCCTGCGGAATGTGCCAGTAAGGATTGAAGGTCACGTACCAGATCTTTCCGGCAAGGAGCGGCGTTGCGAAGTCGGGTTTGCCGACGATCACCTTCATGGTGTCGACGACTTTGCCGTCATCGAGCATCATCAGCTCGGCGTTGGCGGCGTCGACGAGGATTGCGCGGCCCTTGGCGGGAACGAGCCGAACCCTGTCGAGCGTTGCCCTGACGTGGGGATCATCCTCCCGTCCGCTGGCGATCGCATCGTCCCGAAGCGCCGAATACAATGGATTGATGTTCGCGATCGAATCGATGTGCTGCGAAAGGGAAGGGGCCGAAAGCGCGTCGGACAGAATCTTGTTGGCTGAGGGCGGCTGAAGCTGAAGCGAAGGGTCGCCAAAGCTGATGTTCTGAACCGGCCGCATCAGGGCCTGGACGTAGCGCACCCACGCGGTCGAGATGATCTCGTCGTCGGCTGGCGTTCCGCTGGCGATCGCAGCTTCCACCGAGGTCGCAAGCGCCGGTCCTTGAGCAAGGCCGTCGATCGGGGCGCGCTTGAAGATCTCGACCAGTTTTGCGGCCGCGAGGCGGCTGTTGACGTCGCGAAGCCAGACCAGCGTTCCCGGGTGCGCCGCGTAGAAGGGAGCAACGTCGCTATCTGCGACGGGGGCTGGCGCGAGGCTTTGGACGGGCTTTGCAACGGCGATCGGCGCCACATCCGAATCTTGTGCCAGGGCCGGAGCAGCAAGCCCGAACGCGGCTGCCGTTGCCAACAGGCTCAAGCGCACCATTCCCTTTGTCCCCTGTTTCCAAAACCGAAAAGCCGGTTTTTCCAATTAGCTCAACAAGTCCTTGCCTGGGAGGGCAATTTTCTACTCCGAAGAGGAAATTTGACGAGGATCAGGAGCGGCTATCGCGATCCCGATCTGGCTCCGGTTACGGATGCGGTGACAAAGACCGGCTTTCCGTCCTTGTTGCCGGGCGGCGAATAGCGGCAGATGAGATAATCCCAATCGGCCGCGAAGATGGCGCAGCCCACGTGCGTGGTGGTCGGCCAAACCATTTGCGTATAGTGAGCGACGTCCTCCCAATTTCCGGTGCTGCTGACGTCGGGGAATAGCCCGGGTTCGAGAAGCCGCTTCTCTCGGCTCCACAGGTCGACCAGCTGCTCGGGGCTAAGAGTGCCGTGCCAGGCCATTGCGAGATTTTCCCGCTCCCCGTGCCGACCGTCGCGGGGCGAGTGGACGAGGTGCCTTAGAGTTGCGAGCACCGGTCCGTAGGAGGCCGCGTCCGCGGCGAGCTTTGAATCCCATTCGAGTGGCGGAGCTCCGACCAGGGCTCGCTCGTGGTTGTGGGCCTCGAGGAGACGTGCCGCGAGGTCGCCGGTTGCTCCATCAAGCTGCTGGGCCACCGCGGGACCGGCGCTCAGAAGCGCAGCGGCGGCGAGGAGAAAGGGTCTGAACGTCATCGCTCAATCCTCGCCTGAAGACGCTAAGCTTGGGTCATCAGTGATGGTTAACGTTGCGCCGCAGCGCCGGCGCTGCGACAAGTTCGGGAATGAGCGCAAACCTCATCGTTCGAAGGGCCCGAGAGGACGACGGAAGGGCGATTGGAAGGCTTGGGGCGATGCTCGTTGGAGAGCACCACCAATTTGATCCGAGGCGCTTCATTGCGCCGATGCCTCAGCTTGCGGATCGATATGGCGAGTTTCTCGTCTCGCAGATCAACCGACCCGAGAGGGTCGTGCTCGTCGCCGAACAGGGCGGGAGCGTCGCTGGCTATGCCTATGGAGGGATGGAAGGGAACGACTACATGGCTCTGCGCGGGCCGGCGGGCGTCATTTACGATCTCGTCGTCGACCCCGGCGAGCGCCGGAAGGGCATTGGAAGCGCGCTGATTGAGGGAGCGCTCGTTGCGCTTGGAAAGCTCGGCGCTCCACGAGTTCTGCTCTTCACCGCAGAAAAGAATTTGATCGCCCAGGCGATGTTCGACCAGGCCGGCTTCCGCCGGACGATGATCGAGATGACCCGCGAGCTTTCCTGAGATTCTAGTCGAGCACCCGATAGAGCCGAAGAATCCAGCTAACGAGGTAGAGAAGGTAGAGCGCGGCAAAAGCGAGCTGGAATTTTCGGTTCCTGGTCCAGGCGGCAACTGCACTCAGGACCAGGACGCCTGCGAGGCGAAGCGGATATTCGAGCCCAAGCGATTGGAAGTAGGCGGGCCCCTTCACCAATGTGTCGATGAGATCGACCGGTACCGTTGCCGCGAGAAGGCCGAAGAACCAAACCCGGCGCGAAAGAAAGTAATCCTCATAGCTTGCATATTCGTCGATCTCGTCGGGGACCAGAAGGGTCGCCAGAAGGTAGAACAAGAAAGCGTAGAAGAGGACGAAGACGAACAGCTCGAATGGCCAGGGCTGGATGCGCGCAAGACCAAGCTCGAACCACCAAAAGTGGACGATACCAAGGATGATGACCGCGACCCAGATGAGGTGAGTGAGGTAGAGCGGCTTGCGCCTCGGATGCTGAATGAATCTGCCGACGCCGGCGAGCATTCGGGTGAGTCCGAGACCAAGGACGACGGCGACGATGATGCGGACATGGATGAAGGTTTCGGACACGCCCTCGCCCATAGCATGATTGCCTCTCAAGGCTTGCGGCGAACGGCCCAGACAAAGGTTGAAAGGCTGCTGATGAGAGCAGCAAGAGCAATCAACACTGCGGGATCGAGAACGAGCATGACAGGCGACTCCAGTTGGGCGCGACCGTCATGTTCCCTATCCGTTCCTATATTGCAATAGGAATATGCCTATTATCTGTTCCGCTGGCTAAGCTTGCGCTTCCTCGCGCCGCATGTCGATCAGCGCTCCGAGGGCTCGCCGAGCAGCCTTTACGTCGCTCTCGCCGACGCGCTCAGCGAGCTGAGCGTCGATTCGCTCGCGGACCTGCGCCTGGACTTTCGCTGCGGCACGACCGCGTTCGGTCAGCATGACGATGAGTTGGCGGCGGTCGTTCTCATCGACAGTCCGCGACAGATAGCCCCGCATCACAAGCGCGTCGACGAGTTGCCCTGCGCCTTGCTTGGTGATCCCGAGTTCCCTCACCAGTTGGCGAAGCGGGACTTCGCGGTCCTCGAGAGCCAGTCCGCCGATGATATAGAGGCCATTGCCCGGGATATCGTCGAACCCAGCTTCCTCGAGCGCGGCGCGCATCGCTTTGCCATAGGTGGTGCGCGCATGCCTCAGCAGCGCAGGGAAGACCACATCGTTGTACCAGGGTTCTTGTTCCATGCCGATTTCTCTAGACGATTGCGAAATAAAGTCAACCTGGTTGACTGTCGCATTACTTGACATATTACGCGTCGCGTCCACTCCCAACTTGCCGTTGGGGGCTCTCTAAGCTAAGGGCGCCGCCGTCCGGCGGGCGATGATCCCCTCTGGGCAGCCCGTCTCTTTGGCGAGCGCGTGCGGTGAACCGGCAATGGGCCGGCACCGGAGCGCGCCTTTTGTCGTCGGGCTGTCCTGGGCGGTCGTTCCAAGGACGCCTTCGGAGCGTGGTGCCCGGAGGCACGGAATTGAACCAGGTCCGCATGCGGAAGCCTTGCCATGGTGGCGGGCGCGGCAAGCGAATTTGACGTTACAGGAAGACAATTTTCTATGGCCACGACGACATTCCCGACCCGCGACGATTTCGCGGCCCTACTCAACGAAAGCCTTGGCGGCGAAAACGAAGCCTTCGAAGGCAAGGTGGTGAAGGGCACCGTCACCGGGATCGAGAATGACATGGCGGTCATCGACGTCGGCCTCAAGAGCGAAGGACGGGTTCCGCTCCGCGAATTCGCTGCCCCCGGGCAGAAGGCCGATCTCAAGATCGGGGACGAGGTCGAGGTCTACGTCGACCGTGTCGAGAATTCCGCCGGCGAAGCGATGCTCTCGCGCGACCGCGCGCGCCGCGAAGCTGCCTGGGACAAGCTCGAGAAGGAGTTCGAGGCCGGCAACCGTGTCGAAGGTGTGATCTTCGGCCGCGTGAAGGGCGGGTTCACCGTCGATCTCGGCGGGGCCGTGGCATTCCTTCCCGGTTCTCAGGTCGATATCCGGCCGGTCCGCGACGTCCAGCCGCTCATGGACCTTCCGCAGCCCTTCCAGATCCTCAAGATGGATCGCCGCCGTGGCAATATCGTTGTCTCGCGCCGAGCGATCCTCGAGGAGACCCGCGCAGAACAGAGAAGCGGCCTCATTCAGTCGCTCCACGAAGGCCAGGTCATCGAGGGCGTCGTCAAGAACATCACCGATTATGGCGCCTTCGTCGATCTTGGCGGAATCGACGGCCTGCTTCACGTCACCGACATTTCTTACAAGCGCGTCAATCACCCGTCCGAGGTCCTGAACATCGGCGACACGGTGAAGGTGCAGATCATCCGAATCAACCGCGAAACTCAGCGCATCTCGCTTGGAATGAAGCAGCTCGAAAGCGATCCGTGGGAAGGCGCGTCGGTCAAATATCCGGTCGGCGGAGTGTTCCGCGGCCGAGTGACCAACATCACCGAATATGGCGCTTTCGTCGAGCTCGAGCCGGGTATCGAGGGCCTCGTCCACGTCTCCGAGATGAGCTGGACGAAGAAGAATGTTCACCCGGGCAAGATCGTCAGCACCAGCCAGGAAGTCGACGTCAAGGTGCTTGAGGTGGACGAGGAAAAGCGGCGGATTTCGCTCGGTCTCAAGCAGGCTCAGTCGAACCCGTGGGAGGCCTTCGCCGAAGCGCATCCGGTCGGCTCGGTGGTCGAAGGCGAGGTCAAGAACGCGACCGAGTTCGGGCTCTTCGTCGGCCTCGAGGGCGACGTCGATGGAATGGTTCACATGTCCGATATCGCCTGGGGCGTCTCGGGCGAGGAGGCGCTGCAGCTCCACCGCAAGGGTGAGCGGGTGAAGGCGCAAGTGCTCGACGTCGATGTCGAAAAGGAACGGATCTCGCTCGGAATGAAGCAGCTCGAAGGGGCTGGCGCCGGTTCGGGTACCACCAGGGGAGCGTCAGCCGCTGGCGGCGTGAAGAAGGGCGACATCGTCACCGTCACGGTTCGTGCGATCCAGGATCCAGGTCTCGACGTGCAGGTTGGCGATGATGGTGCGATCGGCTTCATCAAGCGCGGCGACCTTGGCCGCGACCGTGACGAGCAACGCCCGGAGCGCTTCCAGGTCGGCCAGAAGTTCGATGCAATGGTCACCGGCTTTGATCGATCGAAGAAGCCGAACTTCTCGGTAAAGGCGCTTCAGATTGCCGAAGAGAAGCAGGCCGTTGCTCAGTACGGGAGCTCCGATTCCGGCGCGAGCCTGGGCGACATTCTGGGCGCAGCTCTCAAGGAAGCGCAGGAAACCAAGGCCAAGAAAGAAACCAAGAAGTCGAAAAAGTAGGCTCCAGGCGGGGGGCGCTCATCCTCGAGCGTCCCCGAAAACGCCTGCTAAATCCTTCTTGCGCGACGCAAAGTTTCCTGACAGCCTAGAGTCAAAGGGGCCCATGAGGGGCGGGCCGATTTTCGATAGCGGGGTAATGATGATCCGTTCCGAACTGGTGCAGAAGCTTTGCACCGACTTTCCCGATCTCACTCAGCGGGAGGTCGAAGGCGTGGTCAGCGCCATTTTCGATTCCATCACCGACCAGCTCGCCAAGGGCGGACGGGTTGAACTGCGGGGCTTTGGCGCCTTTTCGACGCGCCACCGCGACGGTCGCGTCGGCCGCAATCCAAGAACCGGCGAAGCGGTTTCGGTGGACGCCAAGCGCGTGCCCTACTTCAAGCCGGGCAAGGAAATGCGCGAGCGCTTAAATTTGAGGGAAGTCACGGCGGAATAGCCCGGCTGCTGTTACCGTCGCCGTGACTAACCGAGCGGACGTGGCGGAACGGTAGACGCTGGGGACTTAAAATCCTCTTCCCTTGAAGGGAGTGCGGGTTCAAATCCCGCCGTCCGCACCATTGGCGCGCAAGGATGTCGAAAAGGCATCCTGAACGGGCGAGCCGACGAACCGGATCCCGGTCGGCCTCGAAACCTGGCGAACCGAACGTTTATCTTCGTGGTTCCAATCCCAATTACTCGATTTCGGACAGCATTTTATTAAGCGTTCCTGGGTTAGCAGGAGAGCATGTCCAGCAGCGGACCGAGGCCCGGGAGTACGGGGCTACTGAGTGCACGGCGCGATGCGATGGTGCTCGCCGTGCTGATCACAGCCGTCCTGCTGCTGGTGTGGAATGGCAGCGCCTTCTTCAACAATGTGCGGATCCAAGGCCAGTTCGCGAGCGATATCCGGGTCGCGAGCACCGCTCTGACACTCAATGTTGCGCTCATTCTTTTCGGCTGGCGCCGCTACGTCGATCTCCAGCACGAAGCCGAAGTTCTCGCCGAGCAGGAACGCCGCGCGGTGGTGCTTTCGACTACGGACCCGGCAACGGGGCTGTTCAATCGGAAGGGATTTGCCGACCGGGCGGCGCAGCTTAGCCTTGAAGCCGCGGCTCGTGACGCCAGTCTCTTTGTCATTTCCTTCAGGATCCACCGCTTCAAGTCGGTCAATGACCAGCACGGCTACGAGGCGGGTGAGTGGCTACTGAAGTCGATTGCTGCGGCATTGTCCGACGAGCTTGGCGAGGACGCCATCATCGGCCGTCTGAGCGGCGATGAATTCGCGGTCGCGCTCGCACTGCACTCGGCTGAAACCGGCCGAGCGGAGGAGCTTGCGGATGCCGTTCTTCGAATTGTCACCAGGCCCGTGCTCCTCAATGACCGGATCATTCAGGTCGGCGCCTTTGCAGGGATCGCCTGCGCGGCCTTGGGAGAAGCAAGCATCCCCGACGTGCTGCGCCGGGCCGATATCGCGATGGACCGAGCTCGGAGTGGCCGAGTGGCTCGGCCGGTGTGGTTCGATGCGGGGATGGAGCGGGCGCTGATCGCCCAGGGCGAGATCGAGCAGGGCATCCGCTTCGGCCTCGATCACGGCCAGTTCCTTCCCTATTTCGAACCGCAGGTCGACCTTGCCACTGGCGAAATCGTCGGATTCGAAGTGCTTGCAAGATGGAACCATCCGCTTTCCGGAGTGATCGGGCCCGACATTTTCATTCCGGTTGCCGAGGAAATCGGACTCATCGGGCGCCTTTCCGAACAGGTCATTTCAGAGGCCCTTCGTGAAGCTGCCGACTGGGATCCCGCGATCAAGATCTCGGTCAACATCTCGCCGTCACAATTTGCAGATGGCTGGCTTGCGCAGCGCATCGTTCGAATTCTTTCGGAAACGGGCTTCCCAGCCGAACGGCTGGTCATCGAGATCACCGAGACCTCGCTGTTTGCCGATATGGATCTCGCCCGATCGATCGTCACCAGTCTCAAAAACCAGGGCATGAGGCTTGCTCTCGACGATTTCGGAACGGGCTTTTCCTCGCTGGCGCACATTCGGTCGCTGCCGTTCGATATCATCAAGATCGACCGAAGCTTCGTCACAAACGTCGGCGAGAAGCGCGAAAATGCAGCGATCATCCGCGCAGTGACGACGCTTGCTGCGGCCTTGTCGGTGCCGGTCTGCGTCGAGGGGATCGAGAGCGAGGGTGTCTATGAGGCCGTGCTCCGCCTCGGAGGCACCATCGGCCAGGGCTGGTATTTCGGCAAGCCGGCGACCGCCGAGCAGACGCGCGATCTCCTGGCAGTGCGCCGCCGAGGCGGCGACCAGCACCGCTCAGCCGCCTTCGGCTGATCACAATCACGCGAATTGCTGACCGTCTGTCCCGTCGCGGGACGGATTGGCCCGCGTCATCAGCAGATGAGTTTGAACATGGTAAAAGCCGCGTTAAGGATTTGCCATGCAGCTCAGCCGACCCGCATTCGCGCCCAGTCCGAGGCTTTTCGGGAGAGCCCCTTTGCGCGATATTTCAATGCCTCGGGGACAGACGGCCGTCATCAGCCAGGATCTCAAGCTGTTCGCCATGACCTTCATTGCAGGATTTCTCGTCGTTTCGATGATGATCGGATAGAAACGCGATCAATCGCAGGCGAGGTGAAGCTTCCATCCGAGCCACGCTGCAACCAGGCACATCGCCGCGACCAGCAGCAGCTGGGCGATTGGACCAAATCCAAGGCTCGAAAGCGCAAAGGCGAGCAGCGCTCCGATCACCATCGCTCCTGAGTTGACGATATTGTTGGCGGCAACGGTTCGCGCCGTCTCCGCCTTGGGAACGGTCGTGGTCAAAAACGCATAGAGCGGCACGACGAACATCCCGCCGGTGATCGCAACACCCAAAAGGCACAGGATCATCGGCCACGCCATGGGGTTGAAGAGGAAATTGCCCAGCGTCGTGAGATCGGGACCGACCTTGCTCCACGTCAAGGCAACGAAATGGAGCAGGAGAACGAAGACACCCATCGCAATGACCGAGGCCGGTGCGAAGCGGGCCGAGACCTCGCTCTTGAGAAGTCGGTTGATGGCCACCGAGCCGATTGCGATTCCAATCGAGAAAATGGCGATGAACAGGCTCGCGACCTGCTCGTTCGCGCCAAGAACATTTTTCACCAGGGGCGGGAAGATGATGATGAGGACCGCACCGATGGTCCAGAAGAAGCTGATCGCGAGGATGGCCAGAAACAGGCGGCGGATATGCATGGTTGCTCGGACAAGCTCGATCGACGCTCGAACGATGTGCCAGGTGATCGGGAGCCGTTCGGCAGCAGGGGGAGCAGGCGGAACTTCCCGGCCGGCAAGGAAGCCCAATATTGCAAAACCAAAGACTGCTGCGGCCGCAGCCTGCGGCCGCGACGCGAGAACCCCGGCAAGAATGGTCCCAAGGAGGATTGCGATATAGGTACCGGCTTCGACCAGGCCCGTTCCGCCGAGCACTTCGTCCTTGCCCAAATGCTGAGGCAGAATCGCATATTTGATCGGTCCGAAGAATGTCGAGTGGATGCCCATTGCGAAGACTGCGGCAAGCATCAGCGGGACGTTCGCCAGCATCAGCCCGGCACCGCCCAGGATCATGATCAGAATCTCGACGAATTTGATGATCCGGATCAGCCTAGCTTTGTCATGGTCGTCGGCAAGTTGCCCGGAAAGTGCCGAGAGGAGAAAGAAAGGGAGGATGAACAGCGCCTGCGCGATCGAGCTGAACTGGAACTCCTTGGCCGGGCTTCTCAGCAGCTGATAGGTGACGAACAGTACGACCGCCTGCTTAAACAGGCTGTCGTTGAACGCGCCGAGGAACTGTGTTGCGAACAGCGGAAGGAAGCGCCTCGCGCGCAGCAGGTGAGCAACGTTCTGGATCAAAGCCGGGGGAAGCGGGGTTTCATGGACTTGGCGTCGCAATAGCCAGCTTTGCCGAACCCGCCAAACCCTTATAACGCTCGTCCCTGACGATGCTGTCGCTGCCGAACCTCCTTACCCTTTCGAGGATCCTCGCCGTGCCGATCCTCGTCTTCCTGCTGTGGCATCCGGCGCCGCTCGATTATGCGATCACCTTTGCGCTCTACTGCATCGTTGGAATCACCGACTATCTGGATGGCTATCTTGCGCGCGCCTGGGGAAGCATCTCGCGGCTCGGGCAGTTTCTCGATCCCATCGCCGACAAGATCATGGTCGCTGCGGTGATCGTGATGCTGATCTCGAGCCGAAAGGCCAATCCAGTGCCGGAAATCACCGGCCTCAATCTCATTCCGGCTCTCGTCATTCTGCTTCGGGAGATCATCGTTTCCGGGCTTCGCGAATATCTTGCCGGCCTTCAGGTATCGGTTCCCGTGAGCGCTCTTGCCAAATGGAAGACGACCCTTCAGCTGGTCTCTCTTGGCGCTCTGATCCTCGGGGGCGCGGTCCCTCACCAGCAATGGGTGCATGTGGTCGGGCTCGTCTGTCTGTGGGCGGCGGCCGCGCTGACCCTGATCACCGGATATGACTATCTGCGGGTCGGCCTCAAGCACATGGAGGCATAATCGATTCTGCAGTTCTGACTGACCAAGGAATCTCGTTTGGATCGATCGGCGCCGGGGGCTAGGCGTCGCCTCGCAAACCGACAATTGGAGGAATTTGACGATGGACTCGAAAACGGGTGATCCGCTTCATGGCTCTCCCATGGAAGAGGGAGCCGCGCTGCGTTCTCTTCTTGGCCGAACCAACCGAGACTGGTGGCCCAATCAGGTCTCGCTCGAAATCCTCCCGCAATCCTCGGACCCGATGGGTCCCGACTTCGACTATGCCGAGCAATTCCAGTCGCTCGACTATCAAGCGGTCAAGAAAGACCTGACGGCGCTGATGACCGACAGCCAGCCCTGGTGGCCGGCCGACTATGGTCATTACGGGCCGTTCTTCATCCGAATGGCCTGGCACAGCGCCGGAACCTATCGGATCGGCGACGGGCGCGGAGGCGCCAATTCGGGTCAGCAGCGGTTCGCTCCGCTCAACAGCTGGCCGGACAACGGAAATCTCGACAAGGCTCGGCGGCTTCTCTGGCCGATCAAGCAGAAATACGGCCGCAAATTAAGTTGGGCCGACCTCATGATTCTCGCCGGCAATGTCGCGTTCGAATCGATGGGTGCGCCCGTTTTCGGATTTGGGGGCGGCCGGGCCGACGTCTATGAGCCCGAGCACGACGTTTATTGGGGGACCGAGGAGGAATGGGTCGGGCAGGGCGCTCAGCCCCGCATGGGCGCAGGTGCCGAGGAGGTGCTCGAAAACCCGCTCGCAGCAGTTCAAATGGGCCTCATCTACGTCAATCCGGAAGGTCCGGGCGGGGGCGCGGATGCGCTCGCATCGGCTCGCGAGATCCGGGAGACGTTCCGGCGAATGGGAATGACCGACGAGGAGACGGTCGCGCTCACGGCGGGCGGACACACCTTTGGCAAATGTCACGGGGCGGGCGACGCCTCGAAGGTCGGCTCCGAGCCCGAAGGCGCTGACATCGCTCAGATGGGTCTTGGCTGGCAGAGCGGCCACGGCTGCGGAATGGCCGACGACACCATCACGAGCGGCCTAGAAGGCGCCTGGACTCCGACGCCCACCAAATGGAGCATGAACTATTGGCACATGCTGCTCGACTATGAATACGAGCTCGTGAAGAGTCCTGCAGGAGCGAAGCAGTGGCAGCCCAAGGACGTGAAGCCCGAGGACATGGCGCCGGCCGCCCACACCTCCGGCAAGCGCGTTCCAACGATGATGACGACTGCCGACATGGCGTTCAAGATGGATCCGGAGTTTCGCAAGATCTCCGAGCATTTTCGCGATAACCCCGACCATTTCGCCGACGTCTTTGCCCGCGCCTGGTTCAAGCTCTGTCATCGGGACATGGGTCCGAAGTCGCGCTATCTGGGGCCCGAGGTGCCGAGCGAAGATCTGATCTGGCAGGATCCCCTTCCGGCCCTTGATCATCCGCTCGTCGGCCAGGAGGAAATTCGCGACCTCAAGAAACGCATTCTGGACTCGGGGCTCAGCGTTTCCGAGCTCGTCAAGGCCGCCTGGGCGGCCGCCTCCACCTACCGTGGTTCCGATCATCGAGGCGGCGCGAACGGCGGCCGAATTCGGCTCGAACCGCAGCGCGGCTGGAAAGTGAATGATCCAGAAGAGCTCGCGAAGGTTCTCAAGGTCTACGAGGATATCAAGCGCGATTTCGACGCGGGCGCTCCCGGCGGCAAGAAGATATCGATTGCCGATTTGGTCGTGCTCGGTGGCTCGGCGGCGATCGAGAAGGGCGCTCAGGACGCCGGTCACAAGATCGACGTGCCGTTCACGCCCGGTCGAACCGATGCCAGCCAGGACCAGACCGATGTCGACGGCTTGGCCTACCTTGAACCGAGGGTCGACGGATTTCGCAACTATCTGGAAACGCGCTTCAGCGTTCCGACCGAGGAGCTTCTGGTCGATCGTGCGCAGCTCTTGAGGCTGACTGCGCCTCAGATGACCGTGCTGGTCGCCGGACTTCGAGTGCTCGGAGCCAACCAGGGCGGCTCGAAGCACGGAGTCTTCACCAATCGAATCGGACAGCTCACCAACGACTTCTTCGTGAACCTCCTTGACATGGGAACGGCCTGGAAGCTGGTTGAGGAGAGCGGCGACCAGGAATTCGTCGGCACCGATCGACGCACCGACCAGCAGAAATGGACCGCGACGCGGACGGACCTCATGTTCGGATCGAACTCGCAGCTTCGCGCAATTTCGGAAGTTTATGCGTCGAACGATGCGACGGAGAAATTCGCCAGGGATTTCGTCGAGGCCTGGGTGAAGGTCATGAACGCCGATCGCTTCGATCTTCGGGTTCCACGGGCGACCCGGACCGCGGAGCGGGAACCGGAGATGGCGAAATAGCCCTCCTTAAGCGTGGGAGCGTGGACTAGATCAGCTGCATGCTCCCTCGAAGGCGTCGCCGCGCTCGTTGGATGCCGAGACCGGTTCCAGGTCCGGGATGAGGTCCTGGACAATCCTTCGCAAAGTCGTTGCAAGGAGCTGGAATTCGCTCTCGCGCGGACTCGATCGGCGCCAGATCAGGGCGACGCGGCGAAATCCATGGTCCGATTTCAGTCGTTTCGTTTCCACCTCGGTGCCGCGCAGGATTCCTGTCTCGATGGCCATTCCAGGGACGAAAGTCAGCCCAAGCCCGTTGTCGACCATCTGGATGAGTGTGTGGAGCGAGGTGCCCATCATCGAGGCATGAGCTCGGATCTCCGGCCGGTTGCAGGCGGAGAGCGCGTGGTCCTTGAGGCAATGGCCGTCCTCGAGCAGGAGCAGGCGGTTCTCGTCGATTGCCGCCGCTTCGACCGAGCGTTCCCTTGGCGCTTCGCCCGGCGGAAAGGCGATGAACAGAGGATCGTCGAAAAGAAGCGCTGAATCGATCTCTCCGCAGTTGAAGGGGAGGGCAAGAAGCACACAGTCCAATTGTCCGCGGTGCAGTGCCTCGCAGGCCGCCGTGCTCGTCTCCTCGCGCAAGTAAAGCTTCAGGTCCGGCCATTCGCTTCGAAGTCGCGGAAGCATCGCCGGAAGGAGGAAGGGGGCAATCGTCGGGATGACTCCCATCCGCAGCTCGCCATGCAGCGGCTGGCCCTCGGCGCGAGCCATTTCGGCAAGCTCCTCTGCCTCGCGCAGGACTCGAACCCCCTTGTCGGCGATCCGTTCGCCAAGTGCAGTGAAGCGTACGAGGCGGCGAGTCCGCTCGACCAACGTGACGCCGAGGAGTGCCTCTAACTCGCGCAGCCCCGCCGAAAGCGTTGACTGGGTGACGAAACAGGCATCAGCCGCCCTTCCGAAATGGCCGTGTCGGCGAAGTGCCACAAGATATTGGAGCTGTTTAAGGCTTGGCAGATGGGCCGACATGTTGATCGATAAATCCAATCACTAAGAGCGCTATAATGGACTTGAACGATTAAGGCCAGCGACCTAAATGCCCTTGAGCGCGGCGTTTCCGGCGACGTTCATCGCCGATCCAGACAGCGTCATCCACCATGTGACGCTTGAACGAGCTTAATCTTGGTTGGCCGAGGCCCTTCACACCCTCGAGGTCCAACCGGAAATCAGGCGAAGAGGTGCCGAAACCCGCCGCCTGATCTGTTTCTCCTCCCTGCCGTGGGAGGAGCTTCGGCCGGCGCTCCCCTCGCCGGTCGTTAGCGAGGGGCGGGCTCCCCAGGCCCGCCCCTCTTTTCGAATCCAAGTAAGAATGCTCGCTCACTTCGCGAGGAAACCTCCCGACGAGGCCGGGCATGTGCGTCTCCGCCGCCTTGTGACTGTTCAGGCGGTGAGCAATTTCACTGAGGAAACAAGCAGCGTCAGCGCAAGGATCGGCCGAAGCACCGAATCCGATGAGCGAGTTGCGAGCAGACTGCCAATGATGATCCCCGGGATCGATCCGGCGAGCAATGCCAGCATGAGTGTAAGATCGACCGAGCCCATGAGCCAATGGCCGACTCCGGCGATCAAAGTTAGCGGGACTGCGTGGGCAATATCTGTGCCTGCGATCCGAGCGATCGGCAGCTTGGGATAGAGTATCAGCAAAGCGGTGGTCCCGAGCGCTCCTGCTCCGACCGAGGTGATCGAAACCAGAACTCCAAGGGTCGCTCCGAGCAAAATCGTCCAGTGGGCCACCCGCCGCGCTTCCAACGCCTCGATATGATCGCCCGCCCAGCGCAGGATCCAGGGCCGGAAAAAAACGGCGATGCTCGTTACGAGAAGAGCGCCGCCGAGCAGGACATTGAGCACAAATGCGCTTTTTGCGCCGCTCACTCCCAGATAGGCCATCACGCAAAGAGTCATGATGGCGGCTGGAATACTGCCCGTTGCAAGACCGGTAACGATCTTCCAGTCGACCGTCTGCCGCTTGCCGTGGACCGCGGTCCCGACACTCTTGGTGACGGATGCGTAGAGGAGGTCGGTGCCGACGGCCGTCGAAGGGTGGAATCCAAACAGGAGCACAAGCAGCGGAGTCATGAGCGACCCCCCGCCAACGCCGGTCAGGCCGACCAGCACTCCAACCAGGAAGCCGGCCAAGGAATAGAGCGGATTGTATGCGGAAAGGATCGCCGCCCCCCTAGCTCACACGATCAAAAGGCATGAAAGCTCTGCGTCTTGCCCCATTTTGAACGCGCTGCTTTGCCGATGACGCGAAGGTTGGCAAGAGGGCGCGATAGGGGAGAGCCATACCAGCGCCTTTTCTTTGCGACGGGCCGCACCTAGATTGAGATGGCAACGCGAGAGGTCTCACGCTTGAATTCCGGGCTCACCGCCTATCTCGACTCCATAAAATCGCGTGATCCAGCGGCGCGCTCGCGCTGGGACGTGATGTTCTATCCCGGAGTTTGGGCACTTGGCATGCATCGCTTCGCTCACTGGCTGTGGGAAGGAAAGCTGTTCTTCCTCGCTCGGCTGGTGAATCATTTCGCGAGGTTCCTGACCGCGATCGACATCCATCCGGGCGCCAAGATCGGCGAACGATTCTTCCTCGATCACGGATTTAGCGTGATCGGCGAGACGTCCGAGATCGGCGATGATGTCACCATCTACCAGAACGTTACCCTCGGCGGCACCAACCCCTCGACGGGCGTCGGGGGCAAGCGCCATCCAACCATAAGATCGGGAGTCGTCATCGGTTCGGGCGCGCAGGTTCTTGGGCCAGTCGAAGTCGGGGAGGGTGCCAAGATCGGCGCCAATTCCGTGGTAACAAAGGATGTCGCCGCAGGATCGACGGTCGTCGGTATTCCGGCAAAGCCGGTTCCGGTCGAGGCCGTTCACTACAGCCCGGGGTTCATGCCCTACGGAACTCCGTGCGGCGAGGATTGCGATCCGGTAAGAGTGCGCATCAACGAGCTCGAGCATGAGCTCGATGGGCTCAGGGCTGAAATCAAGGTCCTCAAAGCTGCCCGTCAGCCGCAGCAGCAGCCGAAGGTGAAGAGCGCTTGAGTGTCATCGCGCCGTTCCCGCGCACATGGGATCGGCACCCAATCGCCACTTTCGATCGAAGCGAGCTTTCTCGAATTCTCGATCTCTATGGCCGGATGGTCGCCGCCGGGCATTGGCGCGACTATGCGCTGAGGATCGATCCCGACGTGGCCGTCTTCGCGGCTTTCCGGCGTCACAGCGAAAGACCCGAAATCCGAATCGAGAAACGCCCCGCGCTACGGCTGAAGCAGGGGGCGTTCGCGTTGATCGG
Source organism: Sphingomicrobium sp. (assembly GCA_036265105.1). GTDB lineage: Bacteria > Pseudomonadota > Alphaproteobacteria > Sphingomonadales > Sphingomonadaceae > Sphingomicrobium. Next base: position 79,964 of record DATAPR010000020.1, on the reverse strand, counting down.
CGAGCATGGAGCGGTGCTCAAGCGAGGCCACGACCTTTCGCCGCTGTTGGCCCCGCTCGAGCGCCGTCTTATGCGGCTGGTTGGCTAATCGCGGCGTGACGATCCAGCTCGGGCAATCGAGCCTGGATCGCCGTTGGAAGCCGAGTGACGATCACCCTTCGCGCCTGGTGCCAATATGCCGACAGAAGCAATAGGGCCGAACCGATAACGAGCGCGGTCAGCGCCACATTGAGTTCCACAGCTCCAAAATGCTTGAACAGCTCGGTCAGGGCATAAAGGACATAGGCGAGGGCCGACACAAGGAGTGCTCGCCGATCGATTGCAAGCGCAGTAAGTCCGAACAGAACGTACAATCCAAGAACCAAAAGCGCTTCACCCGTGCCGACCGCCCCATTGTTCAGTCCAATGAGCGTGAAGATCGGGTGAGCGATCATCGGCGCGGCGAGGAGGTGGAGCCAGAAGGCGACATCGGAACGCCTCGTCGTTCGTGTCCGGTCGGACGCATCCCACCACATCGCGAACAGGAAAACGCCGATCCCGAGGAGCAGGACGAAGCCAAGGATCAGGTTCTTGGCGGCTTCGCTGCTTCCCGGTTGAACGATGCCGATGATGATTGCGAGGAACAGGCCGGCAACCGCGGCTGCGCCGGCGGCAACCGTGATTGGAACATGAAATCGCCGCCAATGAAGCCAAGCCGCGCCAGCGGCAATTGCAGCACTTGCCCCTCCGACGGTTGCTTGGAGCAGCTGGTTCGGACCGTTCAAACGGTCAGGTCCGATAATCTCCGCAAGCAGGAATGCGGATGTCGTGAGAACCCCTCCGACGAAGGCGAGGAGGAGGAGAATGGAGGGAAGCGCCATCCGTCTCTTCGCTGTGAAGAACGAGGCGAGGCCCCAGGCGGTAGCCGCAATCAGCATGGGAGCAAGGAAACTCGGACCGACTTCGCCGTGATCGCTGATGAACAGGCCCGTAGCCTGACCGATGCTTTGACCGATCCAGCCGACGGCGAACAGCAAGATTGCAGCGGCGATCGACACGAAGATGTCGTTAAAGCCGGTGATCAGCCGGAATTGTTCCTCATCCGCGATCGCTGTGGACCGCTGTCGTTCGACATGAGCGCGAAGCGCGTCGGCAGCGTCGGCGCTGATCACGCCCGAAGCGACTGCGTCGTCGAGTTCTTGCTGGCTGTACATGCCCTCTCCTCCGGAAAAATCCCGGCGCGAGGATAGTCGTGGTGTATTATGGTGTCAATACAGCAAGTCGGGAAGGCTGGCGCCGAGTCGTCCTCTCGAGGCCCGAACGATGAGCAAGCCCCGGAACGATACAGATTTGGAAGTCAATACTTATTTTGAACCCTGAAGGCCGCTCCAGCGTTGTGCCGGCAAAAGAGATTTAAAAGGTTTCTGAACGTGATAACCCGGTTTCTTACCGGCGCCGCCTGCGCGGCGCTGATCGGTCTTTCCACGCCTGCGTTGGCGGTGACGAGCCCAGAATTGCCCGGCGCTCCAATCCAGGTCTCGCCCTCGGCCGTTCAGGCGGTCGACGCTTTCTACGCCAGCCGCGGCGGGTCCCCGGTGTGGCTGCGCAGCGGCGCCGATAGCAACGCGGCCCGCGAGCTCATCGGATTGCTCGAGCGCGCACCCCTCGATGGGCTTGAGAGCGGTCCCGCGCTTGCACTGCAGGCTCAGGATTTGATCGTTCGCGCCCAGTCGGGCGACAAAACTGCACTCGAGGCGGCAGATCGCCTGCTCTCCGTCGCCTGGGTCAGCTACGTCCAGGATCTCCAGCGTCCACCGAGCGGCATGATCTATGCCGATTCCTGGGCTTCGCCCCGGCGAGACAGCCCGATGCAAACCCTTCAGCGCGCCGCGACCGCGCCCTCGCTTGTTGCATATGTGCGATCGGTTTCGGAAGTGAATCCGCTCTACGCGCAGCTCCGCGATGCGGGCTGGGCGCAGATGCAATCCGATGGCGGCCAGATCGATCCGCGGGTGCTGACCAGTCTTGACCGGGCGCGCGAGCATCCGTTCCAGAGCAAATATGTGATGGTCGATGCAGCCGCTGCCCGACTCTACATGATCGAGGACGGTCAGATCGTGGATTCGATGAAGGTCGTGGTCGGAAAAGCCGGTCCGAATACGCAGACGCCTATGCTTGGAAGCACGATCTATTATGCGACTCTCAACCCCTATTGGCATGTCTCGGATGATCTCGTTCAGTCGCTCATTGCCAAGAACGTCCTTTCGCAGGGCCTCGGGTACCTAAAAACTCATGGCTATCAGGTGATGCCGGCAGACTCGAACGACGACCAGCTGCTCGATCCGGCGAAGGTCGACTGGCACGCAGTGGCGGCGGGCGCTCTTAAAGTTCGCGTTCGCGAGCTTCCGGGACCGGCAAATTCGATGGGACGAGTGAAGTTCGGCTTTCCCAATGCCTGGGACATCTATCTCCACGATACGCCGGTCAAAGAGCTCTTTGCGCAGGACGACCGCGATCTCAGCCACGGCTGCATCCGACTTCAGGATGCCGAACGGCTGGCACGCTGGATGCTCGGCCGCAATCCTCAGGCTGTCCCGGGCGAACCCGAGCAGAATGTGACTCTGCCGACGCCGGTGCCGATTTACGTCACCTATCTGACCGCGCAGGCGCACGACGGCCAGCTGAGCTATGTGGACGACATCTACGGCCGCGATTCGCAGTCAGAGGTCGCTGCGCTGAGATAAGGGGGCCCGCGTCCGCAGCGGCCGATCCCGGTCCGGCCGCCGCTTCGGACCTCGTCGGTCAGACCGACACTTCGTCCATGGTCCTGAGCTTTGGCTTGGGCGGCCCTTCGCTCTTGTAGCGCTCGGTTAGGTCTTTCCTGCGCTCCGCAAGTTCGTCGCCAATGGCTTCGAGGTCCAGCTTGCCCTTCCGCGCTTGAGCGAAGATCCCGCCCGGCTCTTCCTCTTCCTTGATGTGGTGCTCAATCTCCTCCTGGAGCACGTGGACCTTGGTGTCGAAGAATTCGTCGTCGCCATTCTCGTTCGCCTCGATCTCGGCAACGAGCAGCTTGGCTGCATCATGCTCGACATAGCCTTCCTTGAGGTCGTCTTCCTCGACCGTGCCCTGGCAGGCCGGATAGAAGATCTCTTCTTCAAGCCCGAAGTGAACCGAAAGCGCGAGACAGATCTTGTGCGCCAGCTCTTGCTTTCGCCCTTCGCCCTTGGCCTGAGCGAACTCCTTGAAAAGCTTCTCCGCTTCGCGGTGATCCTCCTTGAGAAGTGTAATCGCGTCCATCTTCGCCACGGCCTCGTTCTCCTGCGTTTTCCCGTTAGAATCGAAACAAACCGCGAGCTCTGGATGTTCCTGCCAGACTATGCGTCGCGAAACTGTCACAATCCCGATGCCGCACGGTCTCGACTTCAAGGCGATCGGCTATTTGACGTCGATCATCAGCGTCTTCTTTCTTGGTGCGGTCGCCTGGGAGAAGACGAACGCGCCCGCTTGGTACTATCCGGCGCTGATCATCGGAGTGGCGACGTCGATCATGGGGATGGGGTTTCGCTATCTCGCGCATCTCAGACAGACGCGCGAGATTCGGAAGGCCCAGAGCGAGGCGGAGCGCGGCTAGCGGCCCGTGTCGCCCCCGTCGCCGCTGTCGCTCGTTTCTTCGTCGGCGGCAGCAATCGATTCTGCCGGCGATTTGTTGAGCTCCAGCCAGTCGCGGAACGGCAGGTGATAGATCATGTCCATCACCTCGAATTCGAGTCCGCCAGGCTGCCACGTATCGCTGTTCCAAAGGGCAACGACACCGCTCTTCTTTTCCGGATCGAAGAGAATGAGCGAGCGATAGCCCTTAATTCCGCCGCGATGGCCGACGATCCGGTGCCCAGCATAATCATAGCTTCGCCAGCCGTAGCCATACCAGGCGGTTCCGAGCCGCTCGAGGAACTTGCGAAGTCGGCCGCGTTCGCCCGGAGTGACAACATATCGACCATGGATCGTGTCCGTCACCTTTGCGTCGACGACGTCGGGCATTTCACCCATCTGGGCTTCCATCCACAGCGCCATGTCCTTGATGTTACTGTTGATTCCGGCCGCTCCGGGAACCTTGTAATAGGTATCGACGATCGGCCAGGGTCGCTTCCCCGCGCTGTGCGGCCGGGCCCAGCTGGGGTTCGATTCAAGACCGGCCAGTGACACGCTGCCGCTGCTCATTCCGATTGGATTGAAGAGATAGCGCTTGATCGCCTGCTCGTAAGGCAGATGCGTCGCTCGCGAGACGATCTCGCTCGAGGCATCATAGGCGACGTTCTGATAGTCCCAGCAGGTCCCGGGCGCGCAGACCGCATTCAATGTCGAAAGCTGAGTCCTCAGAAAGCTCGGATCCTGGCCTTCTTCGAGCTTGTTGGCATAAGCATCGCGGTAAAGACCGAGGCGGTGCGAGAGGAGATCGCCGACGGTCGCGATGCGCTCATTTCCATTGGGGAGCTTCAAATCGGGCGCATAATTCGCGACCGGACCGTTGAGATTGACCTTCCCCTGTTCGGCGAGCTTCGCGACCATCGTTGCGGCGACGCCTTTTGAACAGGAAGCCCATCGAAAAACGGTTTCAGGCGTCACTGGATCACCCGATTTCTCGAGCGTCTCGCCATAGCCCTTGAGGAAGGTGATCCGGCCGTTTTCGACCACGCCGACGGCAAGACCGACCATCGCCGGCTTTTTCATCAGCTGCTGAAGCCGCGCGTCAAGCAGTCGATAATCGACATCGCGTCGAGACTGGGTCGAGACCGACGCGAGCTTGAGGTGCGCTGCGGAGACCTGCACTCGATGTCGCTGGGCCGTGTGCGGGCGCATCGCCAGGAGCGAGGCGCCCATCACCAATACGAGGGCACCGAGCCCTAGTTTGCTGGCGGATTTCAAAAGCTCACTCTCCCCACCCCCAACTCAGCTGTGGCGGGGAGGGGCCGAGCCCTCAACGCTCTTCATGATGCGCATGCGACAAAGCGACTCTGTCTTGCGACGAACGGGCTTATGGCTATGAACCGCGCAGCGCGTCTCACACGTGCCGCCAGGAGGCCCGACCGGATGCAATTCCTGAAGACCTTGTTCTGGGTTCTCGTGGCAGTCGTCGTGGTCCTTTTCGGGGCGCGCAACTGGACTCCCGTCACCCTCAACCTATGGGGCGACATCCAGGCGGACATCAAGATCCCCCTGCTGCTGTTGGTCTTCTTTCTTGTCGGCTTCCTTCCCACCTATCTGGTGATGAGAACGAAGCTGTGGACTCACCGGCGCAAGCTCGAATCGCTTGAGCGCAGCCGAGCCGCTCCAACCGGCGCATCCCAAGGTGATGCCGAAGGGCTCGGCGAATGAACCCGGTTTTTGTCGCCCTCGACACTCAAGACGTGCACCGAGCAGCCGCGATCGCTCGGGACGTGAGCGGACTTGTCGCAGGTGTGAAGCTCGGTCTCGAGTTCTTCTGCGCGAATGGCCATGAGGGCGTGCTCCGGATCGCGGAGCACGAAACGCCGATTTTCCTCGATCTCAAGCTTCACGATATCCCCAACACGGTCGGGAAAGCGGTTGAAGCGCTTGCCCACCTCGAGCCGGCAATCCTGACGGTCCATGCGTCGGGCGGCCTCGCGATGATGGCCGCGGCCAAGGCTTCGGCGCCTCCTGGGACAAAGGTGGTGGCAGTCACCGTCCTGACCAGTCTCGATCGGAATGATCTGCTGAACATTGGCGTCGAGCGCTCTCCGGGCGGCCAGGTAAAGCGGCTTGCCGGCCTTGCGCGCGATGCCGGCCTTGATGGGATCGTCTGTTCCGGCGCTGAGGTCAAAGCGGCGCGAACCGAGTGGCCCGAGGCTTTTCTTGTCGTTCCCGGCGTTCGCCCTGCGGGTGCAGAGTCCCAGGATCAGAAACGGGTGGTGACTCCTGCTGAGGCGCTTGCCGACGGCGCCTCGGTCCTGGTCATCGGCCGGCCGATCAGCGCGGCTCCAAACCCACGCCGGGCGATCATGGACATCGCATCCTCGCTGCCGCAGACGCCCGCCAATGCAAGGATTTGAACGATGAGTTGGCTCAGCCGGGTTCGGAGCGGCATTCCGTTTCTTCCCAAACGCCAGACCGCCGAGAACCTCTGGCACAAGTGCCAAAAGTGCGGAACGATGGTCTTCGTCAAGGAATGGGAGGAGAATTACTGCGTCTGCCCGCGCTGCAATTTCCACGACCGGATCGGACCGAACAAGCGCTTCCACCAGCTGTTCGATGCTGCAGAATTCGAACTTCTCCCTGCGCCCGAGGTCCGCGAGGACCCGCTGCGCTTCAAAGACAGCAAGCGTTACACCGATCGTTTGAAGGCGGCCCGCTCAACCAACGGCGAGCGTGACGCCTTGGTCAATGCCCGAGGCAGAATCGATGGCCGCAAGGTCGTCGTCGGAGTTCAGGATTTCGCCTTCATGGGCGGATCAATGGGAATTGCCGTGGGAGCGTCGATTGTCGCTGGAATTCGAGCAGCGATCGAGGATCATTGTCCCTACATCCTGTTCACCGCCGCCGGCGGGGCGCGGATGCAGGAGGGTATTTTGAGCCTGATGCAAATGCCGCGGACCACAGTGGCTCTTCAAGAGCTCAAGGAAGCCGGACTTGCATATATCGTCATCCTCACCGATCCGACGACCGGCGGGGTTACAGCGTCCTACGCGATGCTCGGTGACGTCCAGATCGCCGAGCCCGGAGCACTCATCGGCTTTGCTGGGCAGCGCGTCATTGAACAGACCATTCGGGAGAAACTGCCCGAAGGTTTCCAGCGCGCCGAATATTTGCTCGAACACGGGATCATCGACATGGTCGTCGGCCGCGGCGAGCTCAGGGACAAGCTCGCTCTGTTGATCTCCTATTTGTCCCTGGAGTCGAAAGAGGCCGCCTGATGGCGGATTTCGCCCGCTCAACCGATCCACAGGTCCAGGCGCAGCTCGATCGATTGTCGACGCTCTCGCCGGCCGGCGACCGCCTTGGGCTGGAACGTATATCGGCACTGCTCGAGCGGCTTGGCCGCCCGCAAGATGCGCTTCCGCCCGTGTTCCACGTCGCCGGCACGAACGGAAAGGGCTCGACCGTCGCGTTTCTCCGCTCGGCCCTCGAGGCGAGCGGCCATAAAGTGCATGCATTCACCAGCCCGCACCTCGTACGCTTCAACGAACGGATCCGACTTGCCGGCCGTCTGGTCGAGGACAACGAGCTCGCCGATTTGCTCGCCCAAGTGATTGATTGCGGGACTGGAATCGAGCCGAGCTTTTTCGAGGTCGCCACTGCCGCGGCGCTTCTTGCCTTTGCTCGGACTGCTGCCGATGCCCTGATCCTCGAGGTCGGGCTGGGCGGTCGCCTCGATTCGACGAATATCATCGAGGCGCCGCTCGTTACCGGAATCGCCAACCTTGCGCTCGATCACCAGCAATTCCTCGGCAACGGTCTTCCGGATATCGCCGGTGAAAAGGCGGCGATCGCCAAGCGGAGCGTGCCCCTCGTCACGCAGCTCTATCCCCCCTCGATCGGGAGCCGGATCGAGGATGTCGCTCGCGAGCGCGGAGCGATCTGGCTTCCGCGTGGCGGCGTCTGGGACGCGATCTCAAGCCGGGGAAAGCTCCATTACCGCGACGCTGGGGGCGAGTTTGAGCTTCCGCTTCCTCGGCTCCCGGGACGTCACCAGGCCATGAATGCCGCGCTCGCCATTGCAATGCTTCGCCATCAGGAGCTGTTTCGGGTGCCCCCGCCGGCCCTGAGCGCCGCGATGGGCTGGACGGACTGGCCAGCGAGGCTTCAACGCCTCGCTCCTGGACCACTCGTCGGTGATCGCGAGATCTGGCTTGATGGCGGGCACAATCCCTCAGCTGCGCGGCAGATCGCGAGCTTCGTCAGGCATCAGTTCAAGGACGGCAGAGACCTTCACCTGGTCTTTGCGAGCCTCGCGACGAAGGATCCGCCAGGAATGCTGGCGCCCTTCCGCGGCGTTGCCGGGCAGGTCCATGTCGTTCCCATTCCCGACCATTCATGCTTCACTCCGAGCGACCTCGTCGAAATTGCAGGGGAGCTCGGCTTTGAAGCGGACGCTCACGATAGCGTCGAAGAGGCACTGGCGTCCGCTCCGCAGAACGCACGGATCCTGATTTTCGGTTCGCTCTACCTTGCGGGTGCAGTGCTTGCGGCCAACGAGCAGGTGCCGGACTAACTCCCGTTTTCGGCTGGGTTGTCCGCTTCCGGGACCGCTGCCTTGACGCCCTTCTGGCGAACGGTTTCGACCACGAAGCCCGCCCGGCGCATGAGGTAGAGGAAGACCAATCCAGGAATCCCCAGGAGGGCGCAAAAAACATAGAAATTGGTGAAGCCCAGATGATCCGCGACGATGCCCGAGGGCGTCGTTGCGAAAGTGCGCGCGACCGCCGCTACGCTCGACAGAAGCGCATATTGAGTCGCCGTGAAGGCAGTGTTCGACAGACCCGACAAATAGGTCGCGAACACGGTCAGACTGATCGCCCCGAACAAATTCTCGGTCGCGACTGCAAATGTCAAAAGCGGCACCGAATGGCCTGCGTGCGCGACCGAGGCGAACAAGAGGTTTGCGAACATCATGATGATGCCGGCGCCCAGCAGCAGCCGGCTCATCCCATAGCGCGCGATCAGCGCGCCGGCGACGAGCGATCCAACCAGCAGGCACCAGAACCGGACCAGCTTGTTGATCGCGATGTACTCGGTGTCCGTGAAGCCCTGGTGGACGAGCATCGGCGAGAGCATGTTCTGCCCCATCGCGTCGCCAAGCTTGTAGGTGAGGACGAACAGCAGGATCAGCCACGCGCCCGGCCGCTTCAGAAAGTCGGCGAAGGGCGCGGCGACGTTGTGACTGAAGAAATGAGCGGCGGTGGCAAGTCCTTTGCGGCTCTTGCTCACCGCCGTATGCTGTCCGGGTCCCAGCCACAGTGACGCGATTGCACCGGGCAGCACCAGGAACGCGGTAATTGCATACGCCGCCGCCCAGCCCAGGCCTGCACCCTCGTTGGAAGCGAGATAGATGGTTCCCGCCCCGGCGAGGAGGTCGCCGGTGCGATAACCGACCTGATTGGTGGCTGTCCCCTGCGCCAACTCATCATCAGCAAGGCTCTCGATCCGGTAGGCGTCGATGACGATGTCCTGCGTCGCGGAGAGAAAGGCGACGATCATGCCCCAAAGCGCGAAGCGTCCGATGTGATGGACGGGATCGCTCGCGCCAAGTTTAACGACCGAGAGCACGAGCAACGCCTGGACGGTCCATAGCCACGCGCGCCGCTGGCCGAGGAGGCGGGTGAGGACCGGGATTGAGATTCCGTCGATCAGCGGGGCCCACAGGAATTTGAGTGTGTAGGGTGTGCCCAATGCGAAGGCGAAGCCGATCGTCTTCTTGTCGACACCGACTTTCGACAGCCAGTAGGACATCGTCCAGATCAGCAAAGTCAGCGGGAAGCCGCTCGAAATTCCGAGGAAAAACGCGCCTAGCGGACGTGGTTTGAGGTAGGAAACGGCAACCGCGCGAAGCGATCTGGTGTCCCGGGCGGCAGTCGATTGGACGGAAGCGGCCAATGAACTCTCCCCCTCTGTTTCGCCTTCCAGCGTCGCCCGCCGAAATAATGACGAAGTTCTAGAATTAGCGCGCCGGCTGGCCCGTTTCGCCGAGCGCCTCGCTGGCCTTGGCCCCTGTGTCAGGCGGCAACTTTTCAGCCGCTACGGCCCGCCGCTCCTGAGCCGACACTCGGGCCCACTCGAGCAGCACGAAGGTCGTTGACACCAAGGCGGTCGCCGCCGTCCACCGGAACACCGGGGCATAGCCATATTTGTCGAAGGCCTCACCGACGGCGCCGCGGCCGAGGGTCCCGACCAATGACAGAAGCGACGACAGCAAGGCGTACTGGATCGCGCCATATTTCTTGCTGACGATGCTCGAGACGTAGGCGACGAAGGCGGTGAGCGCGAGTCCGGTGGAGATGTTCTCGTAGCTGATTGCGATCAGCAATCGCATGATCCGCTCGTCGCTTCCGAACAGATGCGCAAGCGAGTCGAGCCGAAGCAGATGCGAAAACGCGTCGATGTATGTGCTGCCCTGGGCCAGATCGGCGTAAAGGAAGTTGCCGAGGGGCGGCAGAATGGCGCCGAGCAGGATCGTCGGGAACCGACCCAGCTTGGCGAACAGATAACCGCCGAGGCTGATCCCGATCATGGTCATGATGATCCCGAAGATCTTGGACGCGAAGGCGACCTCGTCCTTCGTGTAATGCAGATAATCGAGGTAGAAGGGATAAGCGAAGCTCGCCCAGATGTTGTAACAGATTGCGTAGGTCAGGATGAACCCGATGGCCGCCAGCACGCCCCAGCTCATTCGTCGGCACAGTTCGGCGAGAGGATCGACCAGCGCCGAATAAAGGTGGTTCATCACCGTTCGTCCAGCCCCGACCGTCGGGTCGGTTGCGGTCAGCACTCGCTCGGGCCGTTTCGCCAGCAGATTGGCGAGCGCCGCCATGGCCAGCGGCACGAACACCGTAGCGAAGATGATCAGCACGCCCCAGGTTTTGGTAAAATCGGCCACCGACGGGGGCGCCACGCCGGGCGTTGCTGGAGCAAGCATTGCGACCGCGAAGGTGATCAACCGCAGGATTGCCCACAGCCAGCTCAATCCGACAATTGCGAGCAAGGTGGAGCGGACCGCCGGCCTGAGCGCGCCCGGCTCGGAAAGGGCGCCATATAGAGATCTCCGTTCGGGACGAGGACTGTCCGGCGCCGTGAGCGTCACCAGCAACAACCCGATGAAAATTGCCGCCATGATCAGGAAAACGTGCGGCCAGCTCATCCGCGCGGCGAGCACCAGCGCGATTGCTCCGCCCACGATCGAGGCCGTTCGATAGCCGAACTGATAAACGGCGGAGAGCAAATCGATGGGAGCGGCTTCGTCTGCCTGATCGATGCGCCAAGCGTCGATCGCAATGTCATGACTTGCCGCAGCAATCGCAGCGATAAAGGCGATCAGAACGAATTTTCCGATAGCCAGAGCCGGATTGGTGAGCGCCAGCAATGCAAGACAAACGGCAACGATCGATTGGCCAAGTGCAATCCAGCTCTTTCGCCGTCCGAGCCTTTCGAGGGCCGGCAGCGGGAACCGGTCCACGACCGGCGACCAGAGGAACTTGAACGAGTAAGCGAGACCGATCCACGAGAAGATGCCGATGGTCGCGAGCTTGACCCCAACTTCGCCAAGCCATGCCGTAAGAGTTCCGATCAGCAGTGCGAAGGGAAGGCCGGACGAGAAACCAAATGCGAGCATGGTCGCCGACTTGCGCGTCGCCAGCGCCGCTTTCAGCAGCTTCCATCCCTTTGGCCGCTGGCCCGACATCCTGGTCCCCTCCTCCGTCTGCGAGGGGACCTTAGACAGCTTTCACAGCCCGCATAACCCCGGCGCGAGCGCCACGCGGTTAGCCCGCTTTGCCGATTTCGATGAAAAGCTCGACGCCCTTGGGCGGTTTGACCTTCTCGCCCTGAAGGTGCCGGTCCACAGCTTCGATGGCCTTGATGAGCTGGCGCTCGGTATAAGGTTTGAGCACGCAGCCTACCGCGATCTCCGACGCTTCGGGGTAGGAATAGCCGGTCGCGAACAAGGTCGGAACGCCGATTAGCTTTGCAGCGGCCGCCAGTTCGATTCCGGTTCGATCACCGCGCAGCCGGACATCGCTGAGAATTAGATGAACAGCCTCGCGCTCCAGAACTCGCAATGCCTCTTCGAGGTCGTCCACCGTTGCAACGATCTCATATCCGGCATCGCCAAGGAAATTCTCGTTGTCGAACGCCGTTAGTGGCTCATCCTCGACGATGAGGATGCGCTTGACGATCTGCTTGCGCTTCCCGAACAGCATCCTTGGTCCTGACAGATGACTCCGCATTCGCAACGAACGACTAAGCGCCCAGTGCCGCCGCGACGCAAGCGGACTCGAACTGTGTCTGCAGCGCCACGTGAAGAGGGTGGCCCGCAGCGCATCGCCAAACTCCTCGCGCGCGCCGGAGTCGCCTCACGGCGCGAGGTCGAGCGCATGATCGCCGAAGGCCGCGTCGCGCTCAATGGGGAAAAGATCACGACGCCGGCGACCCTGCTTGAGAGTTTGAGCGGGGTGGCGGTCGACGGGAAAGCCATCGGGCCTGCGGCGGCAACCCGGCTGTTCCGTTTCTATAAGACGCAAGGGACGATCACCGCAGCGAACGATCCAAGGGGCCGCAAGACGATCTATGACCGGCTTCCGGGCGGCCTTCCGCGTCTGATGCCGGTCGGGCGGCTGGATTTCATGACCGAAGGACTGCTTCTCCTCACCAATGACGGCGGATTGAAGCGCCAGCTCGAACTGCCGCGGACAGGAGTGGTTCGGACTTACCGGGCCCGTGCTTTCGGGCATGTGACACAGGACCAGCTCGAACGGCTTGCCGAGGGCGTCACGGTCGAGGGCGTGCGCTACGGGCCGATCAACGCAAACCTCGAACGGCGAACGGGACGCAATTGCTGGATCGAGATGAGCCTTGCGGAAGGCAAGAACAAGGAGGTTCGCCGAGTGCTTGCCCATCTCGGACTCCAGGTCTCGAGGCTGATCCGAACGGCCTATGGCCCTTTCACACTCGAGCAGCTCGAGCCGGGCGAAGTCGAGGAAATCGGAGAAGTGGACCTCGAAGCCTTCCGCAAGTCGCTTTGATGAGGATCATCGCTGGGAAATGGCGGGGACGGCCGATCGAAGCGCCGCCCAGTTTTCGAACGCGCCCGACAGCGGACCGAGTCCGGGAAACCCTGTTTTCCATGCTGGTGAGCCGGCTCGGCAGTTTTGAGGATCTCAAGGTTGCCGATCTATTCGCCGGCACCGGTGCGCTTGGGCTCGAGGCGCTGTCCCGAGGCGCGAAAAGCGCGACTTTCGTTGAGATCGACAGGAGCGCCGAGGCAGCGATCCGCAACAATGCCGCCAAGCTGGGCGCAAGCGAGCGCGTTCAGGTCATCGCGGCTTCCGCCCTCAAGCTGCCCCGATCCGAGCCGTTCGACCTTGTCTTTGCAGATCCACCTTACGCCAACGGCTCGGGAAACTCCGCCGTCGTCTCGGTCCTTGCCGCGGGATGGCTCGCCCCGGGCGGGTGGCTGACGATCGAAACAAGCGGCGATGAACTGGTCGATCCCGCCGGTCTGGAGCTCGAAGTCACTCGAGAAATTAGTCGCGCCCGGATTACGCTTTTGCGGCGCCGCCCTTAGCGGCTTTACGGATTTCGTCGATTTCTGCGCCAAGTCGGCGCCCGACCGCTGCCGCGGCCGCCTTTCCCGCGGTTTTCACGGCCTTTCCGGCGCGCTTGCCTCGGCTCGCCTCGCGGCTGCTCGTAAATCCGTTCTCGGCAAGTGAAGCCAGTGCCGCCGTCGCTGCAACAGCGACCAGTTCCGCAACGAGCGGACTTTGCAACAGCTTGATGAATGCCTCACCCATCCCATCCTTTGAGCTCGAGTTTCCGCCGTCGAAGCTCTTGGCGACCGCGGCAACGGCCTTGCGGCTTTTCTTCGCGCTACCGGCGCGGCCCTTGTTCGCACTCTTGGTGGTCGCCTTTTTGGCCATTGATCTCTCCCGCATGTGCGTGGCTTTGGTAATGCTCAACTGAGTGCTCGCATGGGCGTATCCTTGCGGCCGATCAAGCGCTCGGATTTGGGAAGTCGAGGGACTGGGGCCGCGCCGGTTGGAGACGCGGCCCTCGGCAGCTACGCACCGATGAAAACGGGCGTTCCGAGGTCCGTGACCGAATAGAGCTTCTTGGCGAAGGCGGTCGGAAGGCGGATGCAGCCGTGCGACGCAGGATAGCCGGGGTTATATCCTCCATGGAGCGCAATTCCGTAGCCATCGATCCTCTCCATCCACGGCATCGGAGCGTTGTCGTACTTCTTCGAACGATAGAAGGGCTTCTTGTCGAGGACCGAGAAGATTCCCGTTGGAGTTGGCTTCTCGTCGCGGCCGGTCGAGATCGCTGCCGCCGCAACGAGCGTGTCGCCGCGATAAAGATAGGCGGTTTGATCAGACAGGCTGACCACGACCCGCTCCGGTCCAGCGCTTTCGGGGACGTTTCGCCAGACGAACTGACCCGGCTTGAGGGCCTTCGGTCCGAATGCGTCGAGCAGATCGGAGCGTGCCTGCGACGCCGCATCACTCGCCTCAGTCTTGGCCTCGGGGGTTTCGAGCGCGAAAGCCGGCGTGACAGCAATGGTGCTCGAAAATACGCACAAACCCGTCAGCGCCAGCGCTAATGCCAGCTGCTTCATATTTTACACCTGAACTTTGCTATTGACTTTTGTCGCGAAAATGCTTCGGACCCGAGTCGGGTTCCTTCACACGGCGTTCTGCGACGGTCGAAAAACGATCGGCAAACGGCAAAAGCGCCCTTCAGCTGACCTTATCGGGCCGCCCCAATCCTTGACGATAGCGTCCATTCGAGTGGGCCGGCGGACATAATTCCTGCCCACAACAGATTGAATTTGCGTGGTTTAATTGGTCGATCGAAATCGAGCTGACGTTCTGGACCGCCCGCTCTAATCCATATCCTTCATCGATCCGCCCTTGCCGCGCTGGGCCGCCACGAAATTCGCGACCTTCCACATGTCTTCATCTTTCATCTGCCCGCGCCAGGCCCCCATTCCGGAGTATCGAATGCCGTCGTGAATTGCCGCAAAGGCTTCGGACGGGGAGACGTCTGAGCCTTCCTGGAGGAATTGTGGAGCTCGCGGGTAGAAGTTCTTGGCGCCCCAGTCGCTCGGTCCCTTGCTGCTTCCGTGGCAACCGGCGCAATTGTCCGCATAAATCTTCGCACCGGCAGCGAGGGCGGCCGGATCGTTCGCGGCGACCGGGTTGCTCAGTCCGCTCGAGCGCTTCTCGAGCGAGGCGTCGAGAGCTCGCATTCCAGCTGAACTTTCCCATTTGGGCGGATCGGAAGTCGCATCGCTTGGCAGCCTTCCCAGGATCCCGGCGATTGCTACGAGGATCGGGACGAAGACCAGGCCGAGGATGAAGGCAACGAGCGTTTTCATCAGGAGGACTCCGTTGGCTCGATATCTCTCCGGACGACAATTACGCTCATCTCTCGAATTTTTCGATGAAGCTTCGTTAGCGACTTATTAGCTCACGAAGGCGCAAAGCTCGATCGGTAAGTGCCGGATGAACAATGACTGACGCCCCCTCGGTCACCACAGTTGTCCTGGGAGATCGTCTTCCATGGCCCGATGATGCTTGGCCATCCGAGCAGAAGGGGCCGTTCGACCCCGGAGCGATCACGATTTGTGGCTCGCGTCAGTCTTGTTTGATTCGCAAGATCAGCGCGCTTGGGGCCACCGTCACGAGCACGCTCACTCCGGCGCTCGGCGACCAGGCCTCGATCGAGCTCGCCACCGGGCAGCGGACAAGCGGCAAGATCGCCTGGACGGGACGCAACGAGATCGGTGTCAGGTTCGACGACAGCATTGATGTGATCGCTCTTTTGAATCGCAAGCTCGTAAGCCAGACCCGAGAGCGTCGGACCATGCCACGCCTCGAGGTCCTCGCACCGGTTCACGTCAAATGCGGCGGCCAGTTCTGGATCGCTTCCCTGCGCAACATCTCCGCTCGCGGGCTTCAGATCGAAGGCGACGAGCTCCCTTCGCCCGGCGCCTATATCTCGGTTTTGACGGAGGGGCTCAACATCCCGCCAGGGGAGGTCGTCTGGAAGCGGGGCAGGTCCGCCGGCGTCGAGATGATGGAAGAGCTAAGCTGGACCTCGATCATCCCCTGGGTGCGGATGCTGGTGAAGCAAAGGGTGAGCTGAAAAGCAGCCTTGAAAAGCTAAGGTGAGGTGCTGACGAAGCTGTCGAGCACCTTCTTGCGTCCCGTTTTCTCGAAATCGATCTCGAGCTTGTTGCCTTCGATCGCGGCGATGGTGCCGTAGCCGAACTTGCCGTGGAAGACCCGCTGCCCGAGCGACAGGTCCGTGCGGCCCTTGTTCCCGAGCGTGACGGCCGAACCCCGCGCCTCGATAATGCGCTGGGGCTCGGGATTATATGCACCGCGGCTAGCTCGCTGCCATCCAGGGCCACGGGTCGGACGCGCAACGTGGGCGAAGGGATCGGCGCGCTCTGACCATTGCGCGCGCCACAGGCTCTCGCCGCCGCTCATCGTGGTTTCTTCTTCAATATGCTCCTTGGGCAGTTCGGCAAGGAAACGCGACGGAATTGAACTGGTCCATTGGCCATAGATCCGGCGGTTGGCAGCATGGAGGATGGTGCAGCGGCGACGAGCGCGGGTGATCGCGACATAAGCGAGGCGACGCTCCTCCTCGAGGCTCGCAAGGCCGCCTTCCTCAAGTGACCTCTGGGATGGGAAAACACCCTCCTCCCACCCGGGAAGGAAGAGAGTGTCGAACTCCAGTCCCTTGGCGGCGTGGATGGTCATGATCGTGACCTTCTCGCCGGTTCGGGCGTCATCATTGTCCATCACCAGGCTGACATGCTCGAGAAAGGCGCCGAGCGATTCATACTCTTCCATCGCGCGCGTAAGCTCGGTGAGATTCTCGAGCCGACCGGCGGCCTCCGCCGAGCGGTCGGCCTGGAGCATCGCGGTATATCCAGACTCCTCGAGAACGATCCGGGCCAGTTCGGGATGGGGGAGGGTGGTGGCCATTTCCCGCCAGCGACCAAGGTCGCCGACGAAATTGCCAAGCGAGCGGCGGGCCTGCGAAGTCAGCTCATCGCTGTCGAGGAGATGAGCGGCTGCGATGAGCAGCGGTTCCTGACTTTGCCGCGCCTGCTGGTGCATCGTCGCGACCGCCTTGTCGCCGAGGCCGCGTTTGGGCGTGTTGACGATCCGCTCGAATGCAAGGTCGTCGGCGGGTGACTGGATCAGCCGGAAATAGGCAATCGCATCGCGGATCTCGGCGCGTTCATAAAATCGGAAGCCACCGATGATCTGGTAGGGAAGGCCGATTGCAATGAAGCGCTCCTCGAACTCACGGGTCTGGAACTGGGCTCGAACCAGGATCGCCGCTTCATCGATCGTCCGACCCTCGCGGCTCAGTGCCTCGATTTCCTCGCCGACCCTTCGCGCTTCCTCGGGTCCGTCCCAGACACCGATCACACGAACCTTTTCGCCGTCGCCCGCATCGGTCCACAACGTCTTGCCGAGGCGTCCCGCATTGTGTGCGATCAGACCGTCGGCGGCCGCCAGGATGTGGGACGTCGAGCGGTAGTTCTGCTCGAGCCGGATGATCTTGGCGCCCGGGAAATCCCTCCCGAAGCGCAGGATGTTGGCGACTTCCGCGCCTCGCCATGAATATATCGACTGGTCATCATCACCGACGACGCAGAGGTTTCGGCGCGGCTCGGCAAGCAGCTTGAGCCATTCGTACTGGGCCTGGTTGGTGTCCTGATATTCGTCGACGAGGATGTAGCGGAAGCGGCTTCGATAGGCTTCGAGCACATCCGGATGGGTGCGGAAGATCACCAGCATGTGAAGCAGGAGGTCGCCGAAATCGCAGGCGTTCAAAGTCCGCAGGCGCCCCTGGTATTGCGTGTAGAGTTCGCCGCCGCGGCCCGCAGCGAAGGCCTCCGATTCGCCCGCGTCGACTTGGTCGGGCGTCCAACCTCGGTTCTTCCAGCGATCGATGAGGCCGGCGAGCTGGCGCGCCGGCCACCTTTTCTCATCGAGGTTCGCTGCCTGAATTAACTGCTTGAGGACGCGCAGCTGATCATCGGTATCGAGGATCGTGAAATTCGCCTGAAGTCCGACCAACTCGGCATTGCCTCGAAGCATCCGCGCGGCGACCGAATGGAAGGTGCCGAGCCAGGGCATGCCATCGAGCGCTCCTCCCGAAAGCGCTCCTACGCGTTCGCGCATCTCGCGCGCCGCCTTGTTGGTAAAGGTCACTGCGAGGATCTGGCTTGGCCATGCATTCCGGCTAGCGATCAGATGGGCAAGACGGGCGGTCAGTGCGGCCGTCTTTCCGGTCCCGGCTCCTGCAAGGACGAGCACCGGCCCTTCGGTCGTCAGAACCGCCTCGCGCTGAGGCGGATTCAATCCCTGCAAATAGGGCGGATCGGAAGCTGGCGCAGGAGATTCAGGCACTTGAACGAATTAGGCGGAGGGGAACGGAACGGCAACCAAGGGTCGGAGCGAATTGGCGCGTCGGAAAAGGTTCCGGCAATTGTGCCCGATATCCCCGTTATCCACAGGCCGAACGCCGCATTTTTCGCTTTCGCGACTCGGATGAGGCGTGCATTGTGCATGGGTGATCGGGACGGCGGTCCCAGTCTCCTTCGGGCGGCAGGTGACCAAAGGTCCGATCTCCGCCGGCAGGAATGGGAAGAGCTTCGGCTCTACTCGGGCCAGCCGGGAAGAGGCGCCGGAAGAGTCTGTCTTCTCTAGCGCGACGCGGCTTCCGGGCTCCCTCGTGGGGTCTGGTGAGCGAAGCGGGACGCAGGAGTGACTGACCCAAGAAGGGCCGCAGAAGACTGGATGGTTTTGGCTTCGAGGAACTTCGGTTCCAGACGCCGGGCCGGAACGAGCGAAAGACCAGCGAACCTTCGGGCCGCGCAGTCAAGTAGGTCGGTCGGGCTCCTCGAAAGAGGGAGCAGTCTGGTAGAAGCGACGCCTGAGCTGGTGAGCCAGGATCGAGAGCGGGTTGGTTGGCCGAAAGGTTTTATCAACCAGGTTGCGAACACCGGCAGATCCTTCGCTCGGCGCAGTGGGGGCTGGCAGCAATGCCGGCCCCCATTTCTATTTGGGGGCGATCACCTCGAGCGCTCGCGAGAACCGCAAGCCGCCGCCGCTTCTCGGGCGACTGGACGGCGCAGCCTAATGGCCTCGCTTCTTCCCAGCGCAGCATAGCGGCAGCCTGGCTCGCTCGACGTGATGCAGCCGGGCCCTTCGACGAACGGACGGAAACCAAATCTACGCTGCGCGTTAGTCCGGGCAGGTAGGCGGCGGCAATGAGGTCGCCGGAGCGGCGGGCGCGAAGGAGTTTGAAGTGCTCAAGCTTGCCGCTCTGTTCGTGGCCACGGCCGCAGCCGCTGTAGCTACTACCGCCTCAGCATCCTCAACCGATACTTTAGTTTCCAATTCTCCATGGTGGGAGAAGGTCACGGTCACCATCAGTGGCGACGGTAATCCCGAATCCTGCCGGTACGAAACGAGTCTCAAGCCGACCGCGTCCCAATATTGTGACGTTGCTTCAGGCCAGGCCGCGATGGTCAGCAAGGCGTCGGAATCGAAAGGCGAGGTAACCAAAATCACCTTCGAGCGCCGCTTTGATCCAGGTTCCGCTCCGGCAAAGGCCAGCCTTCAGACCGGCGACACTCTGCTTGGCGGTCAGATGATGGCGCTTGCAATCGACCCGCGCGGAGCGGTCAAGGGCTGCCGTATCGTCGCTCAGTCGGGAACGATGCAGCCCGCCTATAATTGTGACGATGCTCAGGCTGAGCGCTTCCAGGCCAGCATGGGCGGGGCGCCGAAGGAAGAGCGAGAAGGCTTTATGACGATCCTGGTCTACGGCCATTCTGAGCATATGGTCTGAGCCAAAGTCGCAGTTCATTCCCGCGCCAGCTGCAAGCCCGCCAGACCTTCAGGTCGGCGAGAAGGCCGCTGCCGCGGGGAGTGACCGGAGCAAGCGTTTCGACTGCTTCGCAAGTCAAGGAGAGCCCTCTCGACCCACCGGTCGCGGCGGCTCCAACCCTCCGGCAACAGTCCGTCGCCGCGCAGAGTCGATCGAAGCGTCCTCCAAGAACATCCGTTGGAGGGTCTTAGCGAGACTTAAAAAAGCAAAGTCTCTCAAGCGCTTCGGCTGATTGGAGGCGGAAAACTGAGGCTTTTCGGCAACAGCTGCACGCAATGACGTGCTTGCACGGCAACCGGCCCTTTCATAATGTGTTCCCGCAGTTCAAATACCAGACGCATCTGAAAGGGGACAATTCTATGCGTAAGCTCGGCATTGCGGTGGCAATTGCATCCACGGCTTTGACGACGCCCGCGCTTGCTCGGGACCACAGTTTTTATGTGGGGCTCGAGGGCGGCGGCATGCTCGTTCAAAATTCGACGTTCTCTCGATACAACCCCGCCAATGAAGCGACGGGGGCGTCGAACGGGGACTTCGAGATCAGCCACGACCTCGGTTACGATGTCGATGCGATCGCCGGCTACGATTTCGGAATGGTTCGGCTCGAAGGCGAGCTGAGCTACAAGCATGCCGGCAACAACCAGTTGGAAGTCCGCAACATTCCGTTGACCGGGCTTGGTTTCGGTCAGCATTTCGATGTTGGCGGCAGCACCCACACCTTCTCGGGCATGATCAACGGACTGCTCGATTTTGGAGATGACAACGGCTTGAGCGGATACGTCGGCGCGGGTGTTGGTCTCGCCGGTGTTCACTACAGCATGAGCGATGTGGCTGAGCCGAACCTGGTGATCAGCGGTTCGGATAGCCGAATTGCATGGCAGGCCATCCTCGGTGTTCGGGCTGCCATTTCGCAAAATATCGACGTTGGCGTGAAGTACCGCTTCTTCGATATCGAGAACGTCAAGCTCGGTGACAGCACTGGGCTGCTGGACGGCGATCAGTTGCGCGGAAGGTTCCAGTCGCACAGCTTGCTGCTGAGCCTCATCTACAACTTCTATTCGCCGCCACCGCCGCCGCCTCCGCCTCCGCCGCCACCCCCGCCGCCTCCGCCGCCTCCGCCGCCTCCGGCGACGCAGACCTGCCCGGACGGCTCGGTTATCCTGGCGACAGCAACGTGCCCGGCACCGCCTCCGCCGCCTCCTCCGCCGCCTCCGGCGCCCGAGCGCGGTCAGTAAGGCTCAGTCAGGCGAAAGAATTACCGGTCCGGGCATCGCCCGGGCCGGTTTTCTTTTGACCAAATGAGAAGTGGGCGCGAGTGAGTAGAGCCCCGGCTGGCTCCAGAATTCAGCGCCTTAATTGGACGCGAATTGGGGAGGAGTGCGGTCCCAGCCGTAGATGTCCGGCAAGTAGCTGAGCTTGCCGTCCCTCACCTCAGCTGTGATGTAGGTCAGGTAAATCGGTGTCGGCCTCGGCAGCTGCACTCGAAGTTCGGGCGTACTCCCCGGTGAAACCGGTTCGTGACCGAGAAGCCAAGTGCCGAGCCGCCTCACATCCTCCACACGAACACAGCCGTTGCTGATATTGCGGTTCGCCAGGGCGAATTTCGAGTGGTCGGGCGTGTCATGCAGATAGATGTCCTGCGGATTGGGGAAGGGAAATTTGAGGATTCCCATCGAATTGAGCGGGCCAGGATCTTGCTGAATCTTGAGATGGACCTTCCCGGCCGCAGCCCCTTTCCAATCCACCGTCGCTGGATCGATGATGGTTGGATGCTCGCTCCAATCTTCGATCACATGATAGCCGTGCGACTTCAAATAGCTCATTCCAAGATGAAGCATGTTTGGCGCAATCGTCTTGCGCACCAGATGGTCCGGAGCATGCCAATAGGGATTGTAGGTGATGTAATACATGTAGCTGGCGATCAGCGGCGTCGGCAGCTGCTCCATCCCGGTGATCACCTTCATTGAATCGACCCGCTGACCGTCCTGGTACAAGGTCAGCATCGATGATCCGGAATCGACCAGAAGGAAGCGGCCCTTTGCTGGAAGCGAGCGGACTCGATCGAGATTGGCGAGCATTCGCGGATCCGGCGTGAGATTGCCGCTCGCTTGGGCCTGGGCCCAGCCGGCGTCGCGTATCTGCTTGTATATGGCGTTCACGTCCGAAGTGCTGGCGAGATAGGCCGCAAGCGAAGGGGCGGATGCAGCCGTCAGCAGGATCTCGTCCGCATGATCCCCCTGGGGCTCAAGAACCGGATAGGCGTAAATCATCCCTGTCGTCGGTTTCTTGATCGCTTCGACATATTGCACCCACGCGGAGGAAAGCTCGCGTTCGGCGTTGGAAATGTCCTCGGGCTTGCCGCTGCTGGCCTGAGCAGCGGCAGCCTGGACTTGAGCTGCAAGCTGCGGACCTTCCGCAAAGCCATCAAATGGCGCGCGTTGCAGGATCGCGGTCAGTTGCGCGATCGCAGCGGCGTTCGCGCCGCCGCGAAACCAGATGGGCTGCGATCGGTAGGTATCGTAGAATGATGCGACCGCTGCGGCCGTCGAAACAGCGCCAGATTGACCATCCGCAGCAGTGGCGGCGGCAGCTGCCGGTATTGCTAGAGCGAGCGCCAAGCCGGAGACGCCGACGGTAAAGATCGCGAGCCTGTTCACTACATTCCCCCACCCAACAAAGCGGGTTGATTCTAGCGCCTGATCCTAATGAGCCAACATGCATTAGCGATGAACCGGCCCTGGGCGGTGGCAAACCGTTGATGATCGAAAGCTGGACGACGAGGTCGAGTTCGACTGGGCCCCCGCCTTCAGTGCGGCCTTGTCATTTGCTCCTCACGGCGCATAGGCGGGCTCCGAACCCAAGAGGAGTTGAGATGGATATCAAGGGCGTGGCCGCGATCGTGACTGGCGCCGCATCAGGTCTCGGCGAGGCGACAGCGCGCGCCCTTGCCGAGCGAGGCGCAAGGGTTGCCATATTCGATCGCGACAGGGAGAGGGGAAACCGCGTCGCAGACGAGATCGGGGGAACGTTCTGCGAGGTTGATGTGACCTCCGACGACAAGGTCGCCGAGGCCTTCGCGAAGGCTCGGGGTGAGCACGGACAGGAACGCATTCTTGTCAATTGCGCAGGCGTTGCGACAGCCTCCAAGACCGTCGCTCGCGACAAGGAGACGAAGGCGGCGAGACTTTACCCGATGCAGCAGTTTGAGCTCACGATCGCGATCAATCTCGTTGGCACCTTCCGCTGTATTTCTAACGCGGCCTTCGGAATGGTTGATCTGGAGCCACTCGCCGAAGGTGAGAAAGGCGTGATCATCAACACCGCGTCGGTGGCGGCGGAAGACGGGCAGATCGGGCAGGCCGCTTATTCAGCCTCCAAGGGCGGGGTTCTCGCGATGACATTGCCCATTGCGCGTGACCTCATGAACGAAGGAATTCGGGTGAACACGATCCTGCCCGGCGTGTTCAAGACGCCGATGGTCGCGATGATGCCGCAGAACGTCCAGGACGCGCTTGGCGCACAGGTTCCCTTTCCAAAGCGGCTCGGTCAGCCGAAAGAATATGCAGATCTCGCCTGCTTCCTCATCGAGAACCCCTATATGAACGCCGCTTCCGTGCGCCTCGATGGCGGAATTCGGATGGCGCCGCGTTGAGCATTGACTACGAAGCCCTCCTCACTGAGCTTTCGGAGGCTGCGAGGGAGGCAGGTGAGGCGATCCTCGAGATCGCCCGGCGCGGGTTCGAGGTGGAATCGAAAGCCGATAGCTCGCCGGTCACCGAGGCAGACCGCGCAGCAGAACTCATCATTCTAGCCGCCCTTGCCCGTTCAGCGCCGGGCGTTCCTGTCGTCGCAGAAGAGGAAGTGGCCGCCGGCCGAATTCCTGCGCGAGGTGACATCTATTTCCTCGTCGACCCGCTCGACGGGACCAAGGAGTTTGCTCGAGGAGGCGATGATTATACCGTCAACATCGGACTTATCGAACGAGGTCTGCCCAAGCTCGGGGTGGTATTTGCGCCAGCCACAGGCCGATTGCACTTCGGATGCATCGGCGAGGGCGCCTGGCTCGACGGGGGGCATGGCCGTGTCGCGATCTCCACCCGGCCGCGAGGCGAGGTGACCACGGCAGTTGCCTCGAAGTCGCACCTCAATCAGGCGACCATCGACTATCTCGACGCTGCGGTCGGCAATTGCGCCTATGTTTCGATCGGCTCGTCGCTCAAGTTCTGCATTGTCGCCGAAGGGAAGGCCGACATCTACCCACGGGCGGCCCCGACCAGCGAATGGGACACTGCAGCGGGCCATGCTGTTCTGGTCGCTGCCGGCGGCCTCGTCGACGGGCCTGACGGCGAGCCTCTGAGCTACGGAAAGCGCGCCTTTCTCAACCGGGCGTTCGTGGCGACTTCGGGCTGGAAGCCGCTCCGACTTGAGCCTTTCCTCGAGCCTTTTTCGGGCGGCGGAGACTTGCCGGAAGGCGTCTAGAGCGAACGAAGGCGAACGGGTTCATTTCTTCGCGAGCCGCTCGGGAACCTTGCCGAGCAGCGCCGTGCATGGCACGGGCACCGCGTCGGGCGGTTAGCTCAGCTGGTAGAGCACTTCGTTTACACCGAAGGGGTCGGCGGTTCGAGCCCGTCACCGCCCACCATTCAAGATCAGGGGGATGTCTAGCTCTGGCGCCCACCGACGCGCGACGCGGCCGCGATTTCGAGGCTCATTAATCCGGTTGACGCCCGATATACGCCAGCTGGTGCAACGGGTGAGTTGAAGTCCCCTCGTTGCATCAACCGAATATGGATTCACTCCAAAAACAATAGCAGCTTCCGTCACTTACGAGTCGAGGGATTCTCGGGGAGCGGTGTGGGGAATGGCCAGTTCAGTACGAGCGCTATCCAATCATTACGAGACGCTGCAGGTATCGAGCGAAGCGACAACCGACGAGATTGTCGAGGCATTCGCCTCGCAAATGCGAACGGCAAGGATGCGTCCTGACATAAGTGTCGTCCGCCTGGCGCAGCTCAGCGTCGCTTATGAAACTCTGCGCGATCCTGCAAAGCGCCGCACCTATGATGATTCCATTGGTCTCGGCCGCGCGCCGGCAGCGGATTCTTCGCCCTTTATCGGTGCACCAGTCATTGCCCGGCTGAACAGGATTGCCGAGCCTTCGCCGAACAAGCCTTCGCCGCAGTCGCCGCTCGCGCAGGAAGCGCGGCCGGAACCCAGAGTTGCCGCATTCATCGCGGCGTCGCTTCGGGAACCCGCCGAGGGCCCGGATAGGTCCGAGCCCGTTTCGCAACCGCAGGCTGAACCGCCGTCTTCGTCCAACGAAGTCGTCGAAACACCGCTGGCCAATGTCGGCGAACGCCTCGAGATCGAAGACGGTCGGCTGTCGATCGGCAGAACCGGCGCGACGCTCGCGGCTGGAGTGATCGGAGTTGCGATCCTTGCTTTCACGGCCGCTTTGCCCGGGCGAAATCCCGATCAGCTCCCCGTGCATAATGCCGACGCCGAGACGGGTCTGACGGTTCCTGTCCCGCCCGCGACGACGATTGCCAAGGAGAGCCTGGTCGAAGCTCCGCCGCTTTCGGCGCCAGCGGTGGCGGCGAGCGCTTCTCCCAAGCTGCAGTCGAGACCGACGCGCATAGCAAGAAAGCCAAGACCCGCCCAATGGCTTGCTCTCAACGAACCGAAACCTGCTCCACCTGTCAGCGAGCGGCCAGAGCAGTCGCTCACGAGCGGCGTCGCAGGGGCGCAGTCCTCCGATTCCTCGCCTGCGGTTGAAACTCCTGCCGCTGCGACGGAGTCGGCGCCGGTCAATTCAGCCGCCGCGGCACTGCCGCTCGCAAATGCGACAATCGCTCGAACCATCGAGCGGATCGGCTATGGCTGCGGCCGGGTCGTTTCCGCAACCGGAGTCGATGGGTCGGCCGGGGTGTTCACGATCACCTGCTCTTCCGGAGACACATATCGAGCGTCGCCGGTTCGGGGACGCTACCGTTTCAAGCGAATGAGCAGCCATTGACGCGCGGCCAGGGCGCTCGGAAGCGGTTTCCACAGCCAGCCCGATTGCGCGGGTAGCCCCGCGATGACAGACTGCGCGGCGTGTCTCCTGCAAGAGAAACGCAGCGCCTCCTCTTGAGCCTGCTCGGTCTTGGCGCCGCCCTGCTATCCATTGCAGCCTCCGCCGCTACGCCGCCGGACCGGCGTGGCTATTCATATTATTCAATCGGCGACACGCATGCGCCCCGGCCTCAAAGGCCGGGGGCCGGACTGCTTCTCTCGGGCGGCGGAGAATGGGATGTTGACGCGTTTCGATGGTTCGCGGCGAGGGCGGGTCACGGCCATATCGTGATGCTCGGGGCCTATGGCGGCGGAGAGGATGGCAGATCCTTCTTTCACGATATCGGGGGCGTCGAATCCGTTGAAACCCTCGTGTTCGACGATCGCCGGGCATCCTTCGATCCGAAGGTGCTTGGAATTCTGGCGCACGCAGACGGCATCTTCATCGAGGGCGGCGACCAATCCAAATATGTACGGTTCTGGAAAGGAACCCCGGTTGCCCGGCTGATCGACCGTGCGATCCGGAGCGGCAGGCCGGTCGGTGGCACCAGCGCAGGCCTCGCCATTCTCGGCGGAGCGTCCTACGGGGCAATGGACGGCGGAAGCATCGATTCAACGACAGCATTGCGTGATCCTCGGGGTCCTGGGGTCACGATCGTTCGCGACTTCCTCCACATGCCATTCCTTTCACATGTCATTACCGACACCCATTTCACGACGCGCAATCGACTTGGTCGGCTGATCGCATTCATCGCGCATGTGCGATCGACGAGCGATGTCCGAGCGATTGGTCTGGGAATCGATCAGGATAGCGCCCTGTGCGTCGATGCGGCGGGGAAGGGGCATGTGTTCGCGATAAAGTCCGGGTTTGCATGGCTGGTTGAGCCGCGAGGTCGACGAAAACTCAGGCCGGGCGCTCCGCTCGACTATCCCTCGATCGGAATTACGGGTGCCGGCCCGGGAAGCGTCATTGATCTCAAATCCATGACGGTTGCTTCTCCTGCCTTTCGCAAGGAGGTCTCAATCACCGCAGGCGTGCTTGTGGACGCCGGAAATCCGGGGCCGCGCCCGAACTAGAGGCTGCGGACCAATTTGGTCGCCATTCCAAGCCAAGGCGGGTTGGTCACGACCTGCTGACGGCCGCCGGCCTCGAGTGGCAGGATCTGAAGTTTTTCTTCGTCACGGTTGACCATCCGGCCGAACATGAAACGCCCGGCGGGACGGGGGACGAGAATGTCTCGGTTGAGCGCGCGGGCATATTCGTCCGGTTCCAGCACGCTGCACCAGATCTCATCACCTGAGCGGTAATCCCCGATGCTGACCCCTACGAGCACCGCAACCTGCCGCTCGTCGGTCAGGGGCGGGACGACGATTGCCGCTTTTTTCGGCGCAACCGTGCCCCCCGGACCAAGGATGGCCACAACGGTCAGCTCGGCTCGGGCGCTGCCCTCGACCAGATCCTGCGCCTCGACCGCAAGAGCCTTCGCAATTCGATTTAGCCAACCGACCGAGACGGTTCGTGCGCCGGTTTCGAGACGGCCGATCGTCTGCGGTGTCGTCGCGGGTTCGCAGCCCTTCGCCACGTCCTCGAGGGTAAGGCCTCGAGCTCGCCGTACCTCGCGAATGCGCGTGATCATATCGCTTGTCCTGCCACCGAACCATATTGGTTCTAAAAATGTGCGATAAATTGTCCTTTACGGCAAGGAAAAACGTTTGCCTCGACCTTTGGGCCCAGAGCAATCCCTGGACCGAACCGATTGTCCCAAGCAAAAGGCCGCCGCCCGGCAGGGCAGCGGCCTCTTTGAATTCGAGCCTGAGGCTTCTTTTCAGACGCGCATCATTATTGCTGCTCTTGGCCTTGGGCGTCCTCTGGAGCTTGCGCGGGCTCGTCGGCGGGAGTTTCCGAGGGCGCCTCGGCTGAGCCCTCCAAGGGCGCCTCGGCGTTCGGCTCGCTCGCTTCGGTAAAGGTAGCCGTGTCTCGCTCGAACATCTGAGCCATCACGTCGATGCCTTGGGCCTGCATGTCCGCTTCTTCCGGCGAGCGGGCGACGTTGACCTTGACGGTCACCGCGACCTCTGGGTGAAGCGCAATCTTTATTTCATGCATGCCGATCGCCTTGATCGGCCGGTCAAGCACGACCTGGCTCTTGTTGACCTTCGAGCCCACCCCTTCGAGCGCCTCGACGATGTCGCGAGCGCTGACCGAGCCGTAAAGCTGCCCGGTGTTGGATGCCTGCCGGATCAGCTGAACCGTCTTACCGTCGACGCTCTTGGCCGCGGTCTCCGCGTCGGAGCGGCGGTCGGCATTCTCTTCTTCGATCCGGGTTCGGTTCGCTTCGAACAGTTTGCGGTTTGAATCGTTGGCGCGAAGCGCCTTCTTTCGGGGAAGGAGATAGTTACGGGCAAAGCCGTCCTTAACTCTGACGACATCGCCGATCGCCCCCAGCTTCTCGACGCGCTCAAGCAGGATAACTTCCATGGGTCGTTCTCCTTACTTCACGATGTAGGGAAGCAGGCCGATGTGGCGGGAGCGCTTGATGGCGCGCGCGAGCTCGCGCTGCTTTTTCGAAGAAACGGCGGTGATGCGCGACGGAACGATCTTTCCGCGTTCAGAAACAAAGCCCTGGAGCAGGCGCACATCCTTGTAATCGATTCTTGGCGCATCCTTGCCCGAAAACGGGCACGACTTGCGGCGGCGGAAGAAAGCGCGGGCCATTATTCAACCTCCTCCTCACGGCGGAATTCCCGACCTTCGCCGCGGTCGGATCGCGAGCGTTCCTTGTCTCCGCGGCGCATCATCGCAGACGGACCCTTCTCGTGCTCGTCGACTTTGATGGTGAGGAAGCGGATCACGTCCTCGTTGATGTTCGATTGGCGTTCGAGCTCGGCGACGGCCTGGGCCGGGGCATCGAGATCGAGCATGACGTAGTGAGCCTTGCGATTCTTGGCGATTCGGTAGGCGAGGGAGCGCAGGCCCCAGCTTTCGGTCTTCATGACCTTCCCGCCATTGTCCTCGACAATTTTGGTGGCGTTTTCCGCGAGCGCATCGACCTGGGCCTGGGCGAGGTCCTGGCGCGCGAGGAAAACATGCTCGTAGAGCGGCATGTTCAACTTCTCTCTTTTGGCCGATCGCTGACATGCCCCGCTGGCATGCCCCTCCGGCTGTCTTCAAAACTAAACTAGCGCGGAAGGCCTAGACCCTCAGCGCCAGCGCGGGGGCCTATGGCCGAAGCGGCTCCAAAAGGCAAGCAAGGCATGAACTTCGCCGAAGGAAGATTGCACCCACGCAATGACTCGTTCAGCCTTGGGAGCCGATAGGCCGATCCACCGTTTTTGCATCGACTCCACCAGAGTCGAGTAGAGGAGTGAACACCATGAAGGCTTTCTCAATCAGGCTTGCGGGGGCCTCGCTTATCGTAATCGCGGCCGCCGGCTGTACGACCTCGGGGGTCGGTACCGGTCAAGTCGTCGGCCAGAATGTCGGTGCAACCTTCACCTGGACCGAGTCCGGCGGAACGCACGGCATGATGGTCGCCCAGCTCAGCAACGGAGAAGCGTTCCAGGGTCCGTTCTTCCAGATCACTTCCGAGAGCGTCGGTGACTACGGTCCGCTCTGGAATGGCTGGGGTCCCGGGTTCGGCTGGCACCGTGGATGGGGCGGCTTCGGCTGGGGCGGCGGATGGGGAGGCTGGGGTCCGTGGGGTCCCTCGATGGAAACCGTCACTCACTATAGCGGACAGGTCCTCGCAAATCTCCAGGGGCCGGGCGGCTTCATGCGCTGCGATTTCAGACTGATGCGTCCGACTGACGGCATGAGCGGCGGCGGCTTGGGGTCGTGTCAGCTTCCGACGGGAACGATCATCAACGCTCAATTCCCGCCGGGTCGCGGCTACTAAAAGGGTCGCTGCCTCGATCAGGCGTCGGCTTTTTCGGGAGCCTCGCGGCCGACCATCGCCATTTGTGCAGGCGCATAGCGCTCCCCCTCGACCTCAATGCCCGAGGCGCCCTGGTTGATCTCGCGCAGCTCGTCCTTGCCGAGCTCGACGTCTGCCGCGCCGATATTCTCCTCCAGCCGGGGAAGCTTGGTCGTGCCCGGGATCGGAACGATGTAGGGCCGCTGAGCAAGGAGCCACGCGAGCGCGATCTGAGCGGGTGTCGCGCCCTTTTTTGCGGCGACGGCCTTTAGAAGCTCGACGAACGCCTGATTCTTGTCGATCGCCTCGGGCGAGAAACGCGGGCTGGTCTTTCGAAAGTCGCCTTCGCCGAGATTCGACTGACTTGTGATCGCACCGGTCAGAAAGCCTCGTCCAAGCGGCGAGTAGGGGACGAAGCCGATGCCGAGCTCGTCACAGATGCCAAGGACGCCGTTCGTCTCGGGTTCGCGCCACCAAAGCGAATATTCGTTCTGCACCGCGGTGACCGGCTGAACGGAGTGCGCTCGGCGAAGCGTCTGAACGCCTGGCTCGGACATCCCGAAATGCCTGACCTTGCCCTCGGCAACGAGGTCTCGAACGGTTCCGGCGACATCCTCGATCGGAACGTTCGGGTCGACCCTGTGCTGGTAGAGCAAGTCGATTGCAGCGATTCCGAGACGCCGGAGCGAACCCTCAACCGCCTGCCGGATATGTTCGGGACGGCTGGTGACCCCTCGGTTCTCGCGTGTGTTCGGATCGATGTCGAAGCCAAATTTGGTGGCGATCACGACGCGATCCCGGACCGGCCGAAGCGCTTCTCCGACCACCTCTTCATTTTCGAACGGGCCATAGACTTCGGCCGTGTCGAACAGAGTCACTCCCCGATCCACGGCTTCGCGGATCAATTTGACGCCTTCGTCCTTAGACAACCTCGTCCCGTAGCTCTGGCTGATTCCCATGCAGCCAAGGCCGATTGCCGACACCTTGAGCCCGCTGCGGCCAAGTTCACGTGTTTGCATCGTTCCTCCGATATTCGCTTGGCGCCCCTCGAAGACAGCGACTCCTCAAGCGTTCGCCGGTTCCAAATGCCGTCTGCCCAGCGCGGCTTTACTGGAGGGCTGGCTCGGCTGCTAGCGAACCGGTAGATGATCCCGATGGCAACGCATCTACGCTCGGTCGAGCCGGCCGCCGATCCGCTCGATGACATGAGCCTCCCCGGCTGGCTCTATTTCGACTCCGAATTTCTGGAGGCGGAAAAGAAGGCATTCCTTCGCGCTTCTCCGCAGATCGTCTGCCACGAGAGCGAGATTTCGCTCGCAGGCGAGTGGCGGACCCTCGAATATCTCGGTGAGAGCATCATCGTGATCCGCGGTGATGACGGCGAGACAAGAGCATTTTCGAACGTCTGCCGCCACCGCGGTTCAAGGCTCGTCGATGGTCCCGCCGGGTGCTCCAAAGTCCTGACCTGTCCCTATCATGCGTGGAGCTACGCCAGGGACGGCCGCCTGGTCGGAGTTCCGCACCGGAACGAATATCCGGGCCTCGAGACGGGCGAACTCGGGCTCCATCCCGTGACCCTCGAGAACTGGCGAGGGTTCCTCTTCGGGACACTGGAACCGGGGCTTCCGAGCGTCGCCGAGATGATGGCGCCTTACGAATCCGAAGTTGAACCCTATCGCTTCGAAGATCTTCGAGTGCTTGGACGGGTCACCACGCGACCCCGGCGACTCAACTGGAAGACGCTGTGCGACAATTACTCGGACCATTTGCACATCCCGGTCGGCCATCCGGGACTCACTCGGCTATTTGGTCGCAATTACCGGATCGATGCGCAGCCCTATGCGGATCGGATGCAAGGCGACCTCGTGGAGAGCGAGTCGGCGAACCCCTCAGAGCGCGCCTATCAGCGCTATCTTCCGAAAACCGATCATCTTCCCCCGACCCACCAGCGCAAGTGGCTCTACTACAAGCTGTTTCCGAACATCGCGTTCGATATCTACCCCGACCAGGTCGATTTCATGCAGTTCATTCCGGTCAGCGGCACGGAAACCTTGCTTCGCGAGATCAGCTACGCATTGCCGGACGATCGCCGCGAGATGAAAGCCGCGCGCTACCTGAACTGGCGCATCAATCGCCGAGTGAACGCCGAGGACACCGAACTCATCACCAGAGTCCAGCTTGGAATGCAGTCGCCGACCTATAGGGCGGGCCCGCTCGGAACGAGCGAGGTGTGCTTGAGGAGTTTTGCAAGGAAGCTCAGGAAGATGATCCCGGAGGCGCGGCTGGAATCGCCTCCGCCATCTGGATGGAGCCGCTTGGCGAACGTGGGTTGAAGCGTCTGACGATTGCTCGGACAGCAAGCCCCGCCGCAAGCAGGACGAGGCACCAAAGATCTGCCTCCAGGCCGGTTCCGTACATCGCGAAAATCGAAAACAGGAGAGCAATGAGGACGATCGAACGAGCGCCGATGGTCCTTACTGATTTCCATGCTGCAAGGGCGCCAACGAAATAGAGCACGATGACCGCCGCGGTCGAAAGCAGGATGATGAAAGTATAGAGGTTGGCGGTTGCCCGGCTGCTGTTCGCAAGCAGCAGAAGTATTGTCAGGCCAGATCCAACCAGTTGGGAGACTATCGGAGTTCCGGCACCGTGCGTTCGCGACATGACCGAGGGCAAATCCCCGTGTAGCGCCATCGAATACCCAAGTTCTCCCGTACCAAGAATCATGCAGTTGAGGCAGCCGATCGCACTTACCGTGATCGCCAGTGCGGCGAGCCAGCCAGCACCTCGTCCCCAGCTTGTCACCAACGCTTCAGCAAAAGGGGCAGGCGAGGCGGCGACGACATTTGCCGGCAAGAGCATTTGGATGGCGGTACCTGCGGCAAGAAAAATCAATGCGGCAAAGGCGGTGCCCCCCAAAAGGGCCCTCGCAATCGTCCGCTCGGGGTCGCGGACCTTGCCGACGGGAGCGGTTGCGTTTTCGAACCCGGTCAGCGCGAAGAAGGTGAGAGCAGTCGCTGTTGCGAGATTCGTGAGATTGATCGGAGCTGGAGCCAGGGGCTGATAATGCCCTCCGCCAACGCCTCGGCCGACGAAAAGCCAGACAACGGCGAGGAGCGGCAGGACCTTGATGACAACCGTGATGATCGAGAAGCCGCCCGAGGCTCGAACTCCGATCGCGTTGATCGCGGTCAGAACGACGACGCTTCCGATAGCAACCGGGAGGACGATGGCTCCCCCGAATTGCGGGCCGAGAAATGACAACGTCGATCCCGCTGCAACGGCGACGGACGCCTGTCGACCCAATCGGAGACCCAGAACGACCAGGTCACCAGGAATGCGACCGTTGGACTGAACTCCCGTTCGATGTTGGCCTGGATTCCCTCACCACCAAACCGCGAGAATTGGGCCAGCGCATAAGCGATGCAGACCGCGCCAATTCCGCTGATCAGCCAGCCGATCAGAGAATTGAAGCCCAGTGGTGCAAGGCTGACGGGAAGCATGAAAATGGCGGCCCCGATGATGGTTCCGACGACCAAAGCCGAGGTCATCCAGATTCCCATCTTGCTGTCGCTTGACGTCGTCATCGCCACTTTCCCCTGAAGTGAGACGCGGGACCTCTTACCTTTTGACGAACATTATGCCTGAGCTCCGGCTGGGCGTGCCCAGGGTTTCCTTACGACGAAAATCAATCCGCCCGCCAAAAGCAAGCCGAGCGAGAGGAGAAACGCCTGCAGTCCCGAACCGTAAAAGGCAAACAGAACGAAAACGAGGCCGACAATCGCAGCAAAGGTCGTCAGCGGCTTTTTGTCCTTGATCGCCGCGGCGATCGCCGCAGCCGAATAAAGGTAGAGCACGGCATCGGCCGCGAGCAGAGTGATGAACGTGAAAAGCTGGGTCGTCCCCTTGGCGGCATTGAGGCCGAGAAGGACAAAGCCGAGAACGACACTCGCCAGCTGAGCAACGTAGGGCGCGTTGAAGCGATTGGTTCGGTCGAAAAGGCGCGGCATGTCGCGTCGAAGCGCCATCGAATAAAGCATCTCCCCGCATGCCAGGAGCGCGACGTTCAGCGTGCCGAACGCACTGATTGCCATCGCTAGCGCCGCCAAAAGCGCCGCACCCTCTCCCCAATAACGGCCGATCGCATCGGGAAATGGGGCGATCGACCTCGCGATCTCGGCATTGGGAATGATGAGACTGAGGGACAGAGTGGTCAGCAAATAGACGACTGCAACAGCCGCGAGGCCAAACACCAGCGCGCGCGAAAGATTGCGTTCGGGATTGCGGATCTTTCCCACCGGGGAAAGCGCGAATTCGAACCCGGTGAGCGCGAAGAGGCATAGCGCAGAGGCCGTTGCGACATTTTCGAACGAAGGCGGCGGAACCTTGATGTCCTGGAGTGGCGCACCGCTCTCAGCAAGGATCGCCGCGATCACCACCACTGCGGCGAGCGGCAGAATCTTGATGAGCACGGTGACGAAATTGAGCTCTCCGGTGGCCTTGATCCCGCGCAGGTTCACGAGAGCCAGGACAATGATGAAGAATGAGGACTGGGCGAGAAGGTGGCTCGCAAGCGCCGGAACCGCCCGGCCGAGCGCGGCAGCGGTTGCGATCGCCACCGCGGGAACACCGATCCACGACGAGTTCCAAGTCATCCAGGTGACGATGAAACCCGCGGCCGGCCCGAGCTCATGTTCAACATAGGCCTGAAGGCCGCCTCCATCGGGGCTGACGATACGCGAAGCGCAATACGCCATCGCCATGATTCCGATCGCGCTGATCAACCAACCGATGGGCACGCTTCCACCGAGCGGAGCAAGGGCCACGGGAAGATAGAAAATGCCCGATCCGACAACTCCCCCGATGACAAGAGCGAAGGTCATCCAAGGGCCAAGAAGACGGCCGGAAGTGGGGGCGGACGGGCTCACCTCGCCATCTGTTGCAGGTCGGCTCGTGAGGCGCAACGTCGGTCCAACCTTCGGCAATGGCTTTCGGGTGAGGGAGTTCCCGCGGTTGCTTGACCCGTGCCGCCAGAGCGGCCAAGCGGCGCGGCATCAACCTTAGAGGGGCAGATGCGCGCATTCATTTTTCCCGGCCAGGGAAGCCAATCCGTTGGAATGGGCGAAGCACTCGCCGGGGCAAGCCGGCTCTCCAAGGATGTGTTCGACGAGGTCGACGAAGCGCTCGGACAGAACCTCTTCCGGCTGATGCGCGAGGGCCCCGATGAGGACCTGAAACTCACCGAAAATGCGCAGCCCGCGATCATGGCGCATTCGATCGCCGTCCTTAGGGCGCTTGGCATTCGACTGGCCGACGTTGCGAGCTTCGCGGCGGGTCACAGCCTTGGCGAATATTCTGCGCTTTGTGCGGCTGGATCGTTCGACCTTACGACCACTGCCAGGCTGCTTAAACTTCGCGGCCAGGCCATGCAGCAGGCGGTTCCGGTGGGTGAGGGAGGGATGGCTGCTCTACTCGGCGCCGACCTCGCGCT
Source organism: Sphingomicrobium sp. (assembly GCA_036265105.1). Lineage (GTDB taxonomy): Bacteria > Pseudomonadota > Alphaproteobacteria > Sphingomonadales > Sphingomonadaceae > Sphingomicrobium. The sequence continues at coordinate 44,879 of DATAPR010000020.1, read as the reverse complement.
TGCTCAGAAGATTGCAGAGGCCGCTGCTCAGGGCGAAGTCTGCACGGTCGCCAATGACAACGATCCCTCGCAGGTCGTCATTTCTGGCCAGAAAAGCGCCATCGATCGGGCAATTGCGATCGCGAAGGATATGGGCGCCAAGCGCGCGATTCCGCTGCCCGTCTCGGCGCCTTTCCATTGCCCGCTCATGCAGCCCGCGGCCGAAGCCATGCGCGATGCTCTTGGTTACGTCGTTGTTGCGCGCCCAGTCATACCGGTCTTTGCCAATGTAACGGCGCTGCCGGAGAGCGATCCCGACACAATCCGTAATCAGCTCGTCGAGCAGGTCACGGCCATGGTCCGCTGGCGCGAGACCGTCGCCAACATGTCCGATTCAGGCGTGGATGCGTTCGTCGAGATTGGCGGAAAGGTGCTTGGTTCGATGGTCAAGCGAATCGTGCCCGACGCAAAGGTCACAAGCGTGGTGACTATCGAGGACGTCGAGGCCCTGGCAAAGGAGATCGCATAGATGTTCGATCTGAGCGGGATGACAGCTCTCGTCACTGGCGCTTCGGGAGGTTTGGGAAGCGCGATCTCCCGGGCTCTCGCCGGGCAGGGCGCTCGGCTCGCTCTTTCGGGAAGCAACATCGACAAGCTCGAGCAATTTCGGGGCGAGCTCGGGAGCAACCATGTCGCTCTTCCGTGCAATCTGGCCGATGGCGCCGCCGTCGACCAGCTCGTGCCCGAGGCGCTCGAGGCGCTCGGCGGCAAGCTCGACATCCTCGTCAACAACGCGGGCGTCACTCGCGACAATCTCTTGATGCGGATGAAGGACGAAGAGTTTGGAGAGGTGATCCGGGTCAATCTTGAAGCCGCGTTCCGACTGATGCGCGCGGCCGCAAAGCCGATGATGCGAGCGCGTTTCGGCCGGATCATCTCGATCACTTCGGTTGTCGGAGTGACCGGCAATCCGGGCCAGGCAAATTACGTCGCCTCGAAGGCTGCGCTTATTGGGATGACCAAGGCCGTGGCGCAGGAGCTCGCCAGTCGAGCGATCACTGTGAATGCGATTGCCCCTGGCTTCATGACGTCAGCCATGACGGATGCACTCAATGAGCAGCAGCGTCAGGGCATATTGTCGCGAATTCCGATGGGTCTCATGGGAAGCGGCGACGACATCGGCGCGGCCTCGGTCTATCTCGCCAGTCGCGAGGCCGGCTATGTAACCGGGCAGACAATTCACGTGAACGGCGGGATGGCGATGCCCTGAGGAAGGGTAAGCGGTTGGTTGCTGCACTCCTTGTCGTCGGTTGCACCGCACCTATATCCCGAATGAATTCAACATTTCGGCTGCCTTTGAGAGGGGCCGGTTGGGGCTGAAAGAAGAGGGATAGGAAAACATGGCCAAGGTCATTGGAATCGACTTGGGCACGACCAACAGCTGCGTTGCCGTCATGGAAGGCGGGAAGCCTAAGGTCATTGAAAACAGCGAAGGCGCTCGAACCACGCCTTCTGTCGTCGCTTTCACCAAAGACGGCGAACGCTTGATCGGCCAGCCGGCGAAGCGCCAGGCGGTTACCAATCCGGACAACACGATCTTTGCGGTGAAGCGCCTCATCGGCCGGCGCTTTGACGATCCGATCACCAAGAAGGACACCGAGCTGGTGCCCTACAAGATCGTGAAGGGCTCCAATGGCGATGCCTGGGTGCAGGCCGGCGGAAAGGACTATTCGCCGTCTCAAATCTCCGCCTTCATCCTCCAGAAGATGAAGGAAACCGCCGAGGCCTATCTCGGCGAAACGGTCACCCAGGCGGTGATCACCGTTCCCGCCTACTTCAACGACGCCCAGCGCCAGGCGACCAAGGACGCCGGCCAGATCGCCGGGCTCGAAGTGCTTCGGATCATCAATGAGCCGACCGCGGCTGCGCTGGCCTACGGACTCGAGAAAGATGAAGGCAAGACGATCGCCGTCTATGACCTTGGCGGCGGAACCTTCGACATCTCGATTCTCGAGATCGGCGATGGTGTGTTCGAGGTGAAGTCGACCAACGGCGACACCTTCCTTGGCGGAGAAGATTTCGACGCACGAATCGTCAACTGGCTAGCCGATCAGTTCAAGGCCAAGGAAGGTATCGACCTTCGTACCGACCGCCTTGCGCTCCAGAGGCTCAAGGAAGCCGCCGAGAAGGCGAAGATCGAGCTTTCGTCGGCCCAGACGACCGAGATCAACCAACCCTTCATCACCGCGCGAATGGAAGGCGGAACGACGACCCCGCTGCACCTCGTCGTGACTCTCACGCGTGCCGACCTTGAAAAGCTGGTCGATGACCTGATCGAGCGGACGATGGAGCCTTGCAAGAAGGCGCTCAAGGACGCCGGCATCGACGCGAAGGACGTCGCCGACGTCGTGCTCGTCGGCGGAATGACCAGGATGCCGCGGGTTCGCGAGCGGGTGAAGGAATATTTCGGCCGGGAGCCGCATACCGGAGTCAATCCCGACGAAGTCGTCGCGATGGGCGCGGCGATCCAGGCCGGCGTTCTCCAGGGCGATGTCAAGGACGTGCTTCTCCTCGATGTCACGCCGCTATCTCTCGGAATCGAGACCCTTGGAGGCGTGTTCACTCGGATGATCGATCGCAATACGACCATCCCCACCAAGAAGAGCCAGGTCTTCTCGACCGCCGAGGACAATCAGAACGCGGTGACGATCCGGGTCTTCCAGGGCGAGCGCGAGATGGCTGCCGACAACAAGCTCCTCGGGCAGTTCGATCTTGTCGGAATTCCGCCGGCGCCGCGCGGTGTGCCTCAGATCGAGGTCACATTCGACATCGATGCCAACGGAATCGTCAACGTCTCGGCCAAGGACAAGGGCACCGGCAAGGAACAGCAGATCCGAATTCAGGCCTCGGGCGGTCTCAACGACAGCGACATTGAGAAAATGGTCCGCGAGGCCGAGCAGTTCGCCGAGGAAGACAAGAAGCGCCGCGGTGCAGCGGAGGCCAAGAACAATGCCGAGAGCCTCATTCATTCGACCGAGAAGCAGCTCTCGGAACATGGCGACAAGGTTTCGGCCGACATCAAGTCGGATATCGAGAAGGCCCTCTCCGAAGCGAAAACCGCCGTCGAGAGCGGCGATGCCGATGAGATGCAGCAGAAGACCGCTGCGCTGACTCAGGCTGCGATGAAGCTGGGAGAGGCCATGTACAAAGCGCAGCAAGCCGAGACCGAGACTGCTGCGGGTCCCGATGCAGGAACCTCGGGTCCTTCCGAGCATCCAGGCGAGACCCAGGAAGAAGTGGTCGATGCCGAGTTCTCCGAAGTCGACGACGAGAACAAGGGATGATGATCTGGCGCCGCTTCCGGTTGGGGGCGGCGTCGGGTCTTGTGCCGCGTAACGGGGAGGGATGATGGTCGAGCAGGACTATTACGAACTGCTGGGCGTTTCGCGCGCCGCCGATGACGCGGCCATCAAGGCGGCTTTTCGCAAGCTCGCCATGGAGTTCCACCCCGACCGGAAGAACGGCTGCAAGGAATCGGAAGCGCACTTCAAGGCGATCAACGAGGCCTATGACGTTCTCAAAGACCCGCAGAAGCGGGCGGCCTATGACCGCTTCGGGCACGCGGCGTTCCGCAACGGGGGCTCAGGCGATCCCTTCGCGGATGCCGGGTTCAACGGCTTTTCCGACATATTCTCGACGATTTTCGGCGAGTTCATGGATCCTCGAGGGGCGCGGCAGAATGCCGCTCGCGGCGCGGACCTTCGATACGACCTTGAGCTCAGCCTGGAGGAAGCCTTCACGGGCGTTGAAAAAACGATCACTGTCGAGGCACTTGGGACCTGCGAGGTGTGCGACGGACGCGGCTGCACCGGCCTCGATCGCTGCGCGAGCCGCTGCGAGACCTGCGGCGGAATGGGCAAGATCAGGACCCAGCAGGGCTTCTTCATGGTCGAGCGGGGCTGCCCCAATTGCCGAGGCTCGGGCGAGGTCATCACCAATCCGTGCGGCAATTGCCATGGCGAGGGACGCGCACTTGGCGAGCACAAACTGTCGGTGAAGATTCCGCCCGGAGTGGACGAAGGAACGCGCATTCGGGTCGCCGGCGAAGGCGAGGCCGGAGTCCGCGGCGCCGGCGGGGGCGATCTCTATCTTTTCGTGCACATGAAGCGTCATCCAATCTACGCTCGCGAGGGCACGACCCTCATCGCCGAGTGCCCCGTCAGCTTCACGATGGCGGCCCTTGGCGGCTCGATCAGCCTCCCTGGAATCGACGGCAAATCCATCGACCTCAAAATTCCGACCGGAATTCAGTCGGGAGAGCAGCTGCGCCACCGCGGATCGGGAATGAGCGTTCTCAATGGGCGTGGGCGCGGGGACGTCATGGCACGAATTCTCGTCGAAACTCCGACACGGATGTCGCCTAAGCAGAAGAAGCTGCTCGAGGAATTCAGAGAAACCGAAACCGGCGACGAATGTCCGGCGGTGAAGAGCTTCTTCGCGAGGGTTCGCGACTATTTCGCCTAGTTAGGCGGCGTTCCTCAACGCGGACGGCGGCTGGGTTGCGAGCAGACTTGCTCGTTCGCGCATCCGCCCGAGCCAGGCGGAGAGGGCGTGAGTTGCTAAAATCAGCTCTCGGCCTTCCTCGCAGTCTTCGAAGAGGTCGAGCTGGGCGGCAAGCATGATGTCCGCAAGGCTGATTGAGTCTCCCGTGAAATAACGATCGCTCCCGAGCAGGCGGTCGAACTCGGCAAAGCACGTCCTTCCGATCGGCATTGCTTGGGCGATCGCGGCCTCATCGGCAGGGAGCCCGAGGAGCCGTGGACCGATGATCCGGTTAAAGCCGATTGGTGCTCCGACCTTGGGGAAGAAATACCATTCGATGATTCCAATCATTTGGTTCATCCGTGCGCGCCGCCGAGGTTCATTCGGGACGAGCGCGGGATTCGGAAAGACTTCGTCCAGATAGCGGATGATCGCCTGCGTTTCGTAGAGCCTGAAATCGTCCTGTTCGAAGATCGGGACTCGGCCAAACGGATGGAGGCCCAGATGCTCCGGAGTTCTCATCTCGGCGGGCGACATTGCCCGCAGATGGTAGGGAACGTCCTTCTCTTTCAGTACGATTTCGACCGTTCGGAGGAACGGGCTTCCAGGAATTCCATGAATCGTAATTCCGGCCATCCTAGTCTCTCCAATCAATGCTTGTCCGCCGTGTCGGCGAAGAGCTGCAGAAGACCGGGCCAGCCGCCCGGACCGCTGACGGTTTCACGCATTGCGTCGGCCTTATCACCCATCCGTTCGAGATCACGGTGCTCGAGATCGACACGCGTCCCATTGGCCTCGGGCGTGAAGAGGACTTCGACCTCGGTGACGAGCCCGGGATCGTAGGTAAATTCAGGCGTGAGCTGCCAGATGAGGACTAGGCGTGCCGGAGGCTCCCAAACCGCGACCGTCCCGATCTCGCATTGAGATCCGTCCACATCCAGTTCGTACCATCGTCCTCCGCTCCGCGGCTCGATGACCGGCCGGTCAAGATCCGCCGGACCGATCTTGTGGGACTTGGGCCACCAGCGACCGATGCCGGCCGTGAAAATGTCAAAGGCATGATCGGGTGAAGCATTGACGAAGATGCTCTTGCGCACCGGAGCGGGACGGATCTGGGTGCTCATCTGTCTTCCTTCGCGCTTCGTTCGACTTCGGACGCAAAAGCGCGGAGCGCCGATTCCCAGAACTGATCCAGCCACGCGCGCATGGCTCCAAGTCCCTTCGGATCGATGTGGTAGATCCGTTTCGTGCCCTCGCTTCGGTCAGATACAAGCCCCGCTTCCCTGAGCACCTTGAGATGCTGCGACACTGCGGGCCTTGTGACCGGCAATCCCCGGGCGATCTCACCAACCGGCCGGGGTCCTTCGCGAAGGCGCTCGAAGACGGCTCTGCGGGTCGGATCGTGCAATGCCGAAAAGGCACGATCTACGTTAGTCATAACTTACCGTTAGTTGACACTTACCAAATAGGCAAGAGCTTTTTCGAGTTCGACCCGCAGGTCAGGAGCTGCGGAGTCGATCGATCTCCAGCCGCATCGCGAAGAGCTGCGCAAACAATTCGGCCGCCGCGTGAAGTTCGAAGTTGGGTGCACGTGGAATTCGACTGTCGCAGCGAAACTCCCCGTCAGTTCCATCACCCTTGAAAGGGATTCTAAGGCAGGCCCGAGCACCCTGCTTGTCGAGCCTTGCTCGGGCGCCCTTGTCGCACGCTCGAAGGAGGGCGGAGGCTGCAGAGCTGTCCCCGACTGCGTTGGGGAAGAGAGCGACGGCCTCGGCGTTGATATCGGCGACTATTGAAGGGACATCATCCCACGCTTCTGCAGCGGCGCCAAACGCTCCGCGACTGCTCTCCGCGCGGTCCTCGCCGCACATGAGCGTCACTCGATCATAGCCGGTAAGGGCGCGCATCCGCCGCGCCGCATTGTCGAGCAGGGCCTGCCCGTGGACCAGCGCGAGACCGGAAACGAGCCCCCCTACGCTTCCAAAGGATTCGCCGAAGACACCCGCCGACGGCACCGCTTCGAGGATAACCCGACCGTCACTAAGCTGGAATGCAATGTCCACGAGATCCGGATCGTCGGTCAGCCGGGTTCCGTATGCGCGCCCGATTCCGGTCGTTCCACTCAGCCTCGAGAAGAGGTTCCGTAGATCGTGAAGGGCCTGGTTGTGAACGAACTTGCCGAGCGGTTCGTCGACAAGCGTGACATGGGACTGTCCAAGCAAGTGATGAATGTTCTGCGAGGCTCGAAGGACGATCCAGTCGAGCGACAACTCGAGAAGATATCCGGCCGACTGAACATAGGAGCCGGCGTTCGACTGGGACGATGTCGCACTGGCCGTCCGCAGTCCCTCAGCCGTTTCCATTCATTCCCCGTGTCTTTTTGGAGTGTTCACCATAGCGCCGAAATAAGCCGAAGTGATCCCAAAACTGCGGGCTTTGGGCGCTTACTGGCGGGGGATCGACGTTTTTGGGCCTCGCCTTTTTGAGGCCGCTCAGGCGTCAAAGGCCAGCCGATCAGTCGCCGAACACCCTGCCAAATATCGTATCGACCTGCTCGAGGTGGTAGCTCAGATCGAACAAAGCGCTGAGCTCGTCTGGGGAAAGGCGCTGCGAGACATCCGGATCGCTCTTGAGCAATTCCAGGAGCGAGAGTTGCCCATCGGATTCCCACACCTTCATCGCGTTGCGCTGAACGAGCGCATACGCCTCTTCGCGGGCAAGACCGGCCTGCGTTAGTGCAAGGAGCACGCGCTGAGAGTGGACCAATCCGCCCATGCGGTCGAGATTTGCCTTCATTCGCCGCGGATAGATGACGAGTTTGTCGAGGACGCCGGTCAGCCGAGCGAGCGCAAAGTCGAGCGTGATCGTGGCGTCGGGCCCAATGAAACGCTCCACCGACGAGTGCGAAATGTCGCGTTCGTGCCAGAGCGCCACATCCTCGAGCGCAGGAACCACGGAGCTGCGGACCATGCGCGCCAGCCCAGTCAGATTCTCGGTGAGCACGGGATTACGCTTGTGCGGCATTGCCGAACTGCCCTTTTGCCCGGGCGAAAAATATTCTTCGGCTTCCAAGACTTCGGTGCGCTGGAGGTGGCGAATCTCGGTTGCGACGCGCTCGATCGAAGAGGCGATCACGCCAAGAGTTGCAAAGAACATGGCGTGGCGGTCGCGCGGGATGATCTGGGTCGATACCGGTTCAGGAGCAAGGCCCAGCTCGGCGGCCACATGTTCCTCGACCCGGGGATCGATGTTGGCAAAGGTCCCTACCGCCCCCGAAATTGCACAGGTCGCGATACCCTCTCGTGCAGCGGCAAGTCGTTCGCGGTTGCGGGCAAACTCGGCATAAGCCTGAGCGAGCTTGATCCCGAACGTCGTCGGCTCGGCGTGAATCCCGTGACTTCGGCCAATGGTCGGCGTTAGCTTGTGCTCCAACGCGCGCCGCTTCAGGACCGCCAAAAGTTCGTCGATGTCCCGGATCAGGAGGTCCGCGGCCTGCTTGAGCTGAACTGCAAGGGCAGTGTCCAGAACGTCGGAACTGGTCATCCCCTGGTGCAGCCAGCGTCGCTCGGGGCCGAGCTTTTCTCCGGCCCAGGTGAGGAAGGCGATCACGTCATGTTTGGTGACCGCCTCGATTGCATCGATGGCGCCGATATCGATCGGCCCCAAGGCATCGCTGTCATAGGCGGCCCGGATCGTCGCTGCATCGGCCGCGGGGATCATCCCGATCTTCCCCATCGCTTCTGCTGCAAACACCTCGATTTGCCACCAGATTTGATAGCGGTGCTCGGCCGACCAAATGGCCGTCATCTCTGGGCGCGAATAGCGGGGGACCATTAAGGGCCCTTAGAAATGCTTGCGCCTGCGGGCAACTCTTGGGGGCCTCGGCCACTCGGGCCGAGCGGCCCTCCACAGCGAAAGGGTGGAACCGGAGAGGTCATGCCGCCTCTGGAACGGTGATGCGCAAAAGGGGTTAGAAGCCCGATGAACCAGCGGACTGGAGACCAGGAACTCGGCGCGGCCGACGAGCCGAACGCTGCTCTTCGTCGACCTCTTTGGGCGCGGATCGCCATGTACCTCGCCATCGCTCTGCTCGCCCTGATGGTCGCTGCGATTATCATTCTCTGGATCGAGCGGCGGCCCATCGCGACGCGTCTCCTCAAGGGCGAGTTCGAGCAGCGCGGAGTTCACGCCCAATACCATCTCGATCGGGTCGGATTTCGGACCCAGCAGGTCAGCAATCTGGTCATCGGCGACCCGAACCACCCGGATCTCACCGCGAAAAAGGCGATCATCCAGATGCGTCTCAAGCTCGACGGGAGCTTCAGGGTCTACCGGGTCGTCGCGCGCGGAGTCCGACTGAACGGGAGGCTGATCCACGGGCGCGTGAGCTGGGGCCAGATCGACAAGCTTCTGCCGCCGCCGAGCAACAAGCCGTTCGAGCTTCCGGACATCGTCCTTGATGTCGCGGACAGCAGCGTGTCCCTCGCAACGCCGTTCGGACCGGTCGGCCTCGCGGTCGAAGGAAACGGCCGTCTGAGCGGCGGTTTCAAGGGCCGGCTGGCGGTCGCCAGCCCGCGGCTGGTCCCGGGACGATGCGCCGCGATCAACATTCGGACCAATGCTGCCGTCGCAGTCGTCGCTCGGCGGCCGCAGGTGGAAGGGCCGGTTACGCTCGATTCCTTCGTCTGTCCGACCAGCCGGTTCTACGTCGTTGCACCCTCATTCGACGCCAAGGCCAGCTTCAACGAGTCCTTCACGAGCGTCGACGGCAGCGGGCGAATGGCAATCAGCACGCTGACTGCGGGCGCCAACGGTCTCGCCGCGTTCATTGGCGATATCACCTACAAAGGCTCGCTCGTGAATGTGAGCGGCCGAGTGAATCTCTCAGCACAGCGCTCGCGAATGGCAACTGCGACCGCCGAGCGAACCCGCCTCAACGGCGCCTATCGGCTCGGAATGCGGTCCGGCAATTTCGTGCTTATTGGCGACTTTGCAGCCGAGGATTCGACGCTTGACCCGAAACAGCTCGACAGCATTACGGTCCCGCTCGCATCGGCTTCGGGAACCCCGATCGGGCCGGTCGCGACGAGCATCGGCGACGCGATCGGCCGAATCGCCAGCCGCTTCAACGCCGCCGGTCAAATCCGCGTGGTAACGTTCCCCCACGGCGGAGCTGCACGGATCACCGGCGCGAACGTCAACGGCACGAATGGCGCCCGTGCTCGGATCGGCGGCGGCAGCGGCGTGACCTATTATTGGCCCAAGGCTCTGCTTCGAGTTGACGGAGTGATCGATATGGGGGGCGGCGGTCTCCCTTCCGGACGCGTAATCCTGCGTCAGCCTCGCGCCGGCGGTCCGCTCAGCGGAACAGCGGATCTCGCTCCCTATAGCGCCGCCGGCGAACGGCTGGCGCTTGCCCCGCTGAGGTTCGGTCCGGGGCCCGGCGGATCGACCGCGCTGAGCACAGTCGCGCTCCTCGATGGTCCATTCCCCAAAGGGCAAGTCACAGCGCTCCGGCTTCCGATCGAGGGCCGACTTGGCCCAGGCGGATCCTTCGCACTCGGCACCGCCTGCGCCGTCGTCAGCTTCAACAATCTCAAGATGAACACGCTTCAGCTCGGGCCGACGCGGCTGCCTGTATGTCCGATCGGACCGGCGATCATCTACAAGCACGAGGGCGGGCCGGTGATCGCCAGTGCCCGGCTCAACGCTCCTGTTCTCAGCGGCCGTCTTGGAAGTTCCCCGCTCCATCTCGCGGCCGCGAACGGGCAGATCAGCAACAAGCAATTCCTCTTCAACAATATCGCGATGAGGCTTGGCAAGCCGACCGCCCCGATCCTCGTCGATGCACCCCGCCTCAACGGGAGATTTTCCGGCTCGAACCTCAGCGGAGACTTCAGCGGGGCGAAGGTGACCATCGGAACGGTTCCGCTGCTTCTAAGCAATGCGAGCGGAAGCTGGCGCTACCGCGGAGGCAGCCTCGCGGTCGATGGCGCCCTCACGCTCTCGGATGCCGATCCGAACCCGCGCTTCTATCCGCTTCGGAGCAGCGATCTCCACCTAACCATTGGCGGCGACTATGTCCGCGCGACGGGTTCGCTTCACCGGCCCGAAACCGGCATGCTCGTGACAAACGTCAGTGTCGAGCACCGTCTGTCAACGGATTCGGGTCACGCAATCCTCAATGTTCCCGGACTGACTTTTGGACCCGACCTCCAGCCGGAACAGCTGACGAGGCTCACCGAAGGGGTGGTGGCGCTCGTCAGCGGAACGCTGCGCGGGCAGGGCCTCATCAACTGGGCTCGAGGCGGGAAAGTGACCTCGACGGGTGATTTTTCGACCTCGAAGATGGACCTTGCGGCGCCGTTCGGACCTGTCACGGGCCTTACGACAACCATGCATTTTAACAACCTGCTCGGGCTTGAGACTGCTCCGCACCAGGTCGGCACCGTCCAGTCGATCAATCCCGGAATCACCGTCGAGAACGGCGTGATTGCCTACCAACTGCTTCCGCACGATCTGGTGAAGATCGAGCGGGGCGAGTGGCCATTCATGGGCGGGCGCCTCATCCTCCACGAGACAGTCCTCAATTTCGGGACCCCGAGCGCGAAGCGACTGACGTTCGAACTTCAGGGTTTCGACGCGAAGCAGTTCGTCGACAGCCTCGGCTTTTCGGGGATCGAGATCACCGGCACCTTCGACGGCGTTCTGCCGATGATCTTCGACGAAAGCGGAGGCCGTATCGTCGGTGGCCGGCTCGACTCCCGGCCGCCTGGCGGCGAGATCAAATATACCGGCACCAAACCTTCCGGAATGACGTCGGGCGTCGCCTTCGATCTCTTCAGCGACATCCGATACAAGTCGATGATCGTTCGCTTGAACGGGGATCTTGCCGGCGAGTTCGCAACCAAGCTGACGATCGATGGAGTTTCGATGGGGCAGTCCCACGGCTTCGTCGCCGGACTCGTCCACAAGGTTTTCTCAAAGCTTCCGATCCGGCTGAATGTGAACATCAACGGGCCGTTCCGCGCCCTCATTCAGATGGCCAGGGCATTCAAGGACCCGACCCAGGTGATCGCCCCGGTGATGCCGTTCCCGATCGATTCGCCCGCGCTCAGGGTCGACGTTGTAAGCAGCACCAAGAACGAGGAGCAGCCGGCGCCTCCGGCAGCGCCGAAGCAACCCGCCAACCCCCCACCACCCCCTGGAGGAAAGAAGTGACCAGACCATGGAAAAGAAGCGCCAGGATGGCGGCCGGTTTCGCTGCCGCAGCGGCCCTCAATGGATGCATCACGGTCAAGGCTCCAGACAAGCCGATTGACGTCAATCTCAATGTGAACATCAGCCAGCAGGTGGTCGTGCGCCTTGCCTCGGACGTTCAGCAGATGATCCAGCAGAACCCGCAGGCCTTCCCGCCGGCGCCGACACACAAATGAAGCCAATCGCGCTCCTCGCGTTTGCGGTCGGGCTGTCGGCCTTTCCTGCATTCGCACAGCCTCCGGCGGTCGCCCAGGCAATTGGGATGGGACAGGTCGGCGAGCGATACGATGGGTATATGGGAATTCTCGGAACCGTCTCGCCGCAGGTTCGGCGGGAAGTTTCTGCGATCAATATCCGGCGCCGGAACCTCTATCTTCAGCTCTCGGCCCGGAGGAACGTAACTGCCGACCTGGTCGGAATGGCAACCGGATGCCAGCTCCTCTCGAAGCTAGCGGCGGGCGAGCCCTACATGTTGAACGATGGCGTATGGCGGCGTCGCCCCGCGGGCGAAAGCGTGCCGCTACCCGATTACTGCCGCTGAGCCTCGAACGAGGCTCGGAACTCGGGCTTCAGCGCCGCAATCAGTTTCGCGCTGACCGGCACTTTGATCGCATACTCGCCTTCGACATAGGGGCCCGCCAGATATGGCGATGCAACAAAGGCGATCGCGTCGAACCGCCCATTTTTGTTGCTGTCCACCGGAGCAATCGCAAGATCCGAATATTTCGGACAGGCGTTGAATTCGGGAAGGTCCAGTTTCTCGCCCCGACGCCGTTTCGAACGCTCTGAATCAAGGGCTCTGCAATATGCGGGGCGCGTTACAACAGCGAGCTTTCCGGGGGCCCCAAGAAGCGAGTCCATGCTGGTCTTTCGGTTGAGCTTGCGATCCCAGATCAATGCATCGTAGCTCGTGTTGGGATGAGCACCGCCGGTAAAGGTGCTCAGTTCGCTCTGAAGCGAGAGAAGGCGAGAAGTCTCGCCTGCGCTGATCCAGGTCATCGAATAGAAGTCCTCGACCCCCTTGCGCCCCTGGGCATGGTAGAGTTTCTGGTCCTCGAGCCCATTGGCAAGCGCCTCGTGATAGGCCTTTGAAAGCTCGGCGCGGAATTTCCGCTCGAGCGCCGGGACGGAGGCCACTTCGGCCGGCCATTGGTAAGAGAATTTGAGCGCTCCGCTGCCGTGCTCGATCTCGACCGGACCTGCGGCCGCGGCTGCAGCCAATAGCAGCGTTGCGGCGGCTAGAATGCTCCGGTTCATCGCCGCGAAATCTACAGCTGTTCGCTGCGGTTGACTATCTTTCGCCCCGTTCATAAAGGGGCGGCGCCTTGGCGGTAACGCTTTTTCCGCCATGTTCCTCGTCCTTGCCTGGCCCCATGAGTTTTTCGGCGGGGGCGACGCACAGGGGAGAGACATGGCTGAGGACGATACCGAGGAGGTCCCGAAGCTTCCACCAGACGCGCGGCTCGAATCGCTCGATGAGCGGCTCGACCGGTTGCGGAGGGCGGAAGCCGAGAAGGCCAATAGGGCGCAGGGCGAAACGGGGAACCGCGCCGGCGGCCTGGTCGTGAACCAGCTGATCGGAGGCCCGATAGGGGGCGCCGTCGTCGGCTGGCTGCTCGATCGATGGTTCGGGACCGCGCCCTGGCTGATGTTGGTCTTGATGTTCGTCGGCTTCGCCGGCGGCTTCATCAACGTCATACGAATTTCAAACAAGCCGCGGGGCAACGCCCCCGATGGGCAGGAATAGAGGAACTGACTTGGCCGCCGCCGCCGACATCGACCCGATGCACCAGTTCGTGATCGAGCCGATCTTCGGCTCGTTCCAGCGCAACAATCCGTTCGTTTTCACGAACAGCGCGCTTTGGACTCTGATCGTCCTCGGAGCGGTCTGGCTGTTCATGTTCGGCGGAATGAAGCGAGAGCTGATCCCGGGTCGCTGGCAGGTCGCCGTCGAGGGGCTGATCGGCTTCGTCGACGACATGGTTGGGACAAGCATCGGCCCCGAGGGCAAAAGATATCTGCCCTGGATCTTCACCGCCTTCGTCTTTCTTCTGTTTGCCAATCTCATGGGCAACATGCCCTTTGGAGTCATCGCGGCAGCGCACCCGTTCACGGTCACCAGCCAATTCACCTTTACCGGCGTCATGTCGATCATCACCTTCGCGATCGTGCTTGGAGTCGGCTTCTGGAAGCACGGACTGCACTTCCTCTCGCTGTTCGTTCCAAAGGACGCGCCGTTCATTTTCAAGATCTTCATCACGCCGATCGAACTGATCAGCTTCCTCGTTCGGCCGTTCAGCCTCGGACTTCGACCGTTCATCGCGATGTTCGCTGGCCACGTCCTCCTCGACGTGTTCGGCAATTTTGTTGTCCAGGCGATCAACAGCCATAGCGCCGGCGGCGTCGGAATCACGATCCTGTGCTTCCTCTTCATCATGTTCGTGAGCATGATCGAGCTGCTCGTCGCGGCCATCCAGGCCTACGTCTTTGCAATTCTCACGTCGCTGTACATCAGCGAAGCGGTGAACCTTCACTAACCCTCACTTTTTCAAAGGAGTTCAATCATGGATGTCGCTTCCGCAAAGCTTATCGGCGCCGGTCTCGCGGCGATCGGAGTGGGCGCCGCCTCGCTCGGCGTCGGTTTCGTGTTCGGATCGTTCCTCCAGAGTGCGATCCGCAATCCGGCAGCCTCGGACGGGCAGCAGGGCCGCCTCTACATCGGCTTCGCTGCCGCCGAGCTCCTCGGCCTGATGGCGTTCGCGGTTGCCATGCTCATCCTGTTCGCTTCCAAGTAAGAGGCAGCGGACTAGCCCGACGGGAACCGGCAATGCCTCAACTCTCGCAGCTCTCTCAGGTCTATCTGTCGCAGTTCCTGTGGCTTGCGATCGCGCTCGGCTTCATCTTTTTCGTCATTGCGCGAGGAATGGTGCCGAAGATCCAGGCGACGGTTGATGCCCGCGAGCAGCGCATCGCCGGCGATATCGAAGCGGCTCAGAAGGCAAGGGCGGCCGCGGACGAGACCGAGTCCGCGTGGCGTGCCCGGATGGATTCGGCGCGCTCCGAAGCCGCCCGGATTGCGCAGGATGCCAAGATTGAGAGCGGGCGGGAGACCGAAGCCAAGGTCAAGGCGGCCGCGGACACGATCAACCTCAAGATCGAATCTGCTCAAAGCGCCATTCGAGACGCTCTTGCCGCTTCCAGATCGGAGATCGAATCCGTCGCGGCCGAGGCGACCCAGGACATGGTTCGGCGCGTGACTGGGGTTAGTGTGGACAAGAAAGAGGCCGCGGCGGCGGTAAGAGCGGAGTTCAATGTCTAGCGCTTTTATCACCACCATCGTCATCGCGGCCGCTCCGGAGGCCGCGGAACCGACCGCTTTCTGGCTCAACCCCGGCGGCTGGGTCGCACTCGCGGTGCTCGTCGTCTTTGCGATCCTTATCTGGAAAAAGGTCCCAGGCGCAGTCGGTCGAGCGCTCGATTCAAAGATCGCCCTAATTCGCGATCAACTCGCCGAGGCCGAGGCACTGCGCAAGGAAGCGGAAGCTCTGAAGGCCGATTATGAGGCAAAGTCCGCTTCGATCGACAAGGACCGCCAGGCCTTGCTCGAGCGCGCTCGTCATGAAGCCGGCGACATCGTCGCGAAGGCCAAAACCGATGCTGAAGCCCTCATCGAGCGTCGCACGAGAATGGCGCAGGACAAGATCGCTTCGGAGGAGCGCGCAGCGATCGAGCAATTGCGCTCGGCCGCAGCTGACGCCGCCGCAAAGGCGGCGGCGAAGATCATCGCCGAACGCCACGATGCAGCGACCGATTCGAAGCTTGTCGATCAGGCGATCAAGGACATCTCGGGACGATAGGCCTTCGCGCAGTGCGGCCTATTGCTGGTGGCTGCCGCCGGGTTCCGTGATCCCTTCGAGGGCCTCTGCCGCCGCATCCTGGTCCGCATCGCGGCTGAGATCACCCAGACTAACGATGCCACATAGTCGCTCCTGGTCGTCGATCACCGGGAGGCGGCGCACCTGCGCTTCGCTCATCCTGCTCGCGACGTCGTCGATGTCGTCGTCATGACGCGCGCAGATGATATCGTCGGTCATCAGCTCGCGCACCGGGGTGTCGGGCCCGTAACCTTTCGCAACGCCGCGAACGGCGATGTCCCGGTCGGTGATCATTCCGATAATTCGCTCACCATCGATGACCGGAATCGACCCCGCATCGGCATTTAGCATGAAGGAAGCCGCATCCTTGACCGGCTGGTCGGGACGCACTGTCTGGACGTCGCGCGTCATCACTTCGCTGACTTTCATTGTCGCTCTCCTTTGGGAAATGCGCTTCAAAAACGAACGGCCGGAGAACGCCGTTCCTCGTCCTACGGCACGTTTTCAGTCAGCAGGTCGTAGGTCGCGAGCAGCTCGTCACGCTGGTTGTAGATCTCGACCGCCCAGCGAACCTGGCCGGTCTCTTCGGACTTGATCGATTTCGAACGGACGGTGAGCTCGACCCGCATCGCATCGCCCGGGTAGAGGGGAGCGAGAAAGCGCAGGTTCTCAAGGCCGGTATTGGCAAGGACCGGACCCGGGTCGGGATCCACGAACAGCCCCGCCGCGAAGCTCAGGATGAGGTATCCATGGGCAACGCGACCCTCGAAGATCGGCGAGGCCTTGGCAGCCTCTTCATCCATGTGGGCATAGAATTTGTCGCCCGTGAAGTTCGCGAAATGCTCAATGTCTTCGAGCGTGACTGTCCGGCTTTTCGTTTTCCACGTGTCGCCGATGCTGAGGCCGCTCATTTTCAGTCGGAACGGGTGGACGTCGATGGCGGGCTTGGGCGCTCCCGGCACATATTGCTCGGTGATTGCCGCAATCATCGCCGGCGAAGACTGAAGTGCGGTGCGCTGCATGTAGTGCTTGACACCCCGCACGCCGCCCATCTCCTCGCTTCCCCCGGCACGTCCCGGGCCGCCATGAACAAGCACCGGCAGAGGGGAGCCGTGGCCGGTGGATTCGGCGGCATTGTCGCGATTGATCACAAGCATCCGGCCGTGGTGCGCCGCTGCTCCTTGGACGAACTCCCGGGCCGCTTGGAGCGAATGCGTGAACAGCGACAAGACAAGGCTTCCGCGTCCGCGGTTGGAAAGGGCAATGGCGTCGGCCAACCCCTTGTAGGGCATGATCGTCGAGACCGGGCCAAACGGCTCGCAGTCGTGGACTGCCGGAGTCCTCCAGGGATCGTCGGTTCGAAGCAAGACGGGGCCAAGGAAGGCTCCCCCGGGGATCGCCGGTTCGGAGTTTGGATCACCCGCGACGATCCGGGCGCCCCCGGCTTCGAGCTCGCGAATCTTCCCGCGAACGTCGTCGCGCTGGCTGATGCTGACAAGCGCACCCATCCGCGTGTCTTCCGAGCGCGGGTCGCCGACCTTCGTCCCTGCGAGGCGCTCGGAAAGTGCTCGCTCGACCTCGTCAAGATAAGCTTCGGGCGCCATGGCGCGGCGGATCGCCGTGCATTTCTGGCCCGCCTTCACCGTCATCTCGGTCGCGACCTCCTTGATGAAGAGGTCAAATTCGGGCGTTCCAGGAGCGGCATCAGGACCAAGCAGCGAGGCATTGAGGCTGTCCTGTTCGGCGATGAACCGAACCGATTCGCGGATGACAGTGGAATTGGTTCGAAGCTTCAGTGCAGTGCTTGCCGAGCCGGTAAAACTGACGACATCCTGGCCGGTCAGATGGTCAAAAAGATCGCCGACCCCGCCAACGATTAGCTGAATGGAGCCGGCGGGAAGGACGTTCGCCTCGATCATGATCCGGAAGGCAGCTTCGGCCAGATAGGCGGTCGCAGATGCCGGCTTCACGATCGCTGGAACCCCCGCAAGCAGCGTGGGCGCAAGTTTTTCCAGCATTCCCCAGACCGGAAAGTTGAACGCGTTGATGTGGACCGCGGCGCCCTGGAGAGATGTATAAACGTGCTGGCCGACGAACGTGCCCTTCTTCGACAGGCCCTCGAGCTGCCCGTCCAGAAGCACGTGCGCGTCGGGAAGTTCGCGCCGTCCCTTCGACGAGAAGGAAAAAAGCGTTCCGGCGCCGCCCTCGATGTCGATCCACCCGTCCTTGCGCGTCGCACCGGTCAGATAGTTGAGTTCGTAGAGTTCATCCTTCCTCGCCATGATCGCGGAAGCGAGGGCCTTGAGCATTCGCGCTCGCTCGTGGAAACTGAGCTTGCGAAGCGCGGGCCCGGCAACTTCGCGTGCGTGCCTCAGCATTCCGCCAAAATCGAGCCCCCCCGAGCCCGTTCTCGCAACTGGCTGACCATCGATTGCACTCGCAATTTCGACCGCTCCGTCGCCTGCCACCCAGCGGTCGCGCTCATAGTTCAATAGCTGGGGAGTTTTCATGGCTCCTCTCTGGCACTTAGGCCGGCGTTTACCAAACTCGATTATGCCCAATTGCGTGGCAACCGCGTCGACTATCGAGCGCGACGAGCGCAGCATGGCGAGCGCGATTCTCGAAGCGCTCTCAGCCAGGCCTCTATTGCTTCCGTTCCTATTGGTCGCGTGTATCGGCGCGATCCGCGCGTTCGGGACGGTCGATTCAGACGTCAGCTGGCAATTGTGGATCGCTCATCAGCTAAACGGCGGCGCCAGGCTCTATTCCGACATCATCGAGACCAATCCGCCCTTGTGGTTCTGGATGGGGATGCCGGTCGACCGTCTGGCTCAAATCATCCACATTCGATCCGATCACGTGCTGATCGCAATCATCGGCGTCCTCGCTCTTCTGTCTCTTGGGGCGACCAATCATCTTGTCCGCTCAATCGATGCGCCGAGACGCGCAGCGTTGCTCTCCTACGCAGCGCTCGTGCTCGTCGCGATCCCGTGGCTTCAATTTGGTCAGCGCGAGCAGATCGCCCTCATCGGCACATTGCCTTATGCCGCCCTTGTTGGAGCGCGTCGCACGGGACGTGATGTCCATCCATCCTTGGCGTTCGTCGTCGGGGCGCTCGCAGCCGCAGGCTTCGCTCTCAAACATTATTTCCTGATCGTTCCGATCCTCCTCGAGCTGTGGCTAATTGCCGGCGAGCCGAAGAAATGGCGCCCATTGCGCCCTGAAACCGCGGCTGTGGTGCTGGTCGGCGCGCTCTACGCTATTGCGTTTGTGCTCCTGGCAAGCAGTTACTTCTCGGTTGCGCTGCCGCTCATCCTGCTCGCTTATGGAGTGACCGGCGCCGAGCGCTTCGTCGATCTGCTTCAGCCCGCTGTACTCGTTGCTCTTGCAACCCTCGTCCTCATCGCTGCTTATCCGCGCATCCTGCGCTCGGACAGGAGCGGCTTTGGAGAGGCACTCGCCGTTGCCGCTGCAGGCTTTGCCGGCGCCTATTTCGTCCAGGCGAAGGGCTGGACCTATCATGCCGTACCGCTGGCGGCCTGTGCTTCGCTCGCGTTCGTTTCGTTTCTCGGCGCAGGCGACAAGCCGCCGCGCTTTGCGACGCTCGCCGCGCCTGCGCTCCTTTTCCTGCCGTTCTGGATCGCGGCCCAGCAGGCGGTTCACGAGCCGCAGACCGAAATGGACGTCCGCCAAGCGGTGGAGGGCCTTGGAGCCGGCGACAGTGTCGGCTTCATTGGCTCAGATCCAGCGCTCGGCTGGAACGTCACCCTTCAGCGGCATTTCAATTATCCGTCGCGCTACAATGGCTTCTGGATGATGCGGGCGGTGGTTCGGAACGAAGCCTCGCGGAACCCGGATCCGCGGTTCAGCAGCCTTGGAAAGCTCGTCGTTCGTCAAACCGTCGTGGACTTCCAGTGCCTTCCTCCAAGGCGGATCATTATCGCTCGACCGACTGGAGCCGCCCGGGCCGGCGAATTCGACATTCTCGCCTTCTTCCTTCGCGACCCCCGATTTTCAAGGCTTCTGGCCCATTATCGACCAGTTGAAAGATCGAGCGTCGAAGTCTTCGAGCGGATATCTCCACTGGCTCCAGGCCGGGATTGTCTTCGGCGAGCAGGAGACTAGCCAGCCACTTCCGAGCGTGACAGAGGAACCGGCGAGGAGGGCGCGATGATCCCACCGGTACGGCCAATCGCGATCGAAGACATTGAAGGTGCGCGTTCGCGCATCGCCGACACTATCGTTCGAACGCCCTTGGTAAAGCTCGACACCGGGAGGGGCGTCCCTGAAATCTGGCTCAAGCTTGAGAATCTGCAGCCGACGAATTCCTACAAGATCCGCGGAGCAGCGAATGCCGTCGCTTGCCTTTCCGATGAGGAGCGAGCCCGGGGTGTTTGGACCATCAGCGCTGGAAACGCGGGGCAGGGCGTTGCCTTTGCGGCCAGGGCGTTCAACATCCCCTGCACGGTCGTTGCGATCGAAACGGCCCCGCAAACCAAGCTCAAGCGCATGGAGGCGCTTGGAGCGACCATTGTTCCCGTCTCCTACGAGCAGGCTTGGCGCGCCGCCGAAGCGCACGAATTCGAAGGGCTCGTCGGCACCTTCGTTCACCCGTTCGATAACCATGACTTCATTGCCGGCCACGGCACGACGGGGCTCGAGATCCTCGACGATCTGCCCAATGTACGCACGGTCATCGCTGCAATTGGCGGCGGAGGACTGATCACCGGCGTTGGAAGCGCAATCAAGGCTCGACGTCCCGAAGTGAGCGTGATTGGAGCTGAGCCGGAGACCGCCGCGCCATATGCCTATTCGCTGGCCGAGGGCGGGCCCAGATGGTTTCCGGACTGGGAAGCCTCGTTCGTTGACGGCGCAGGCGGCAAAAGCGTGACCGAGCGAATGTGGCAGCGGGTTCGACCCGTCACCGATGGGGCGATCACCGTCACGCTCGCCCAGACTCGCGCGGCAATGCGCACAATCGCCGAGAACTCGCGAACAATTGCCGAAGGCGCTGGCGCTCTCTCTCTCGCAGCCGCGCTGGCGGGCGAAGCCTTGGAGGGGCCGATCGTTTGCATCGTCTCGGGCGGCAACATCGACCTTGCCAAATTTGCAGAGCTGATCGCGGGTTAAGGGGGGGCAAGTGGATTTCAGCCTTGGGCCGGCAGAGATCGAGTGGCGCGAGCGCGTTCGCGACTTCATGGCCAGGGAAGTCCGGCCCAGACTTGGCGAGTATGAAGCTCAGCAGCATCAAGGCGAACGCTGGAAGGTCCTCCCGCTTGTCGAGGAGCTGAAGCGAAAGGCGCGCTCGGAAGGTTTGTGGAACCTCTTCATGCCGCCGTCGCATGAAGGAACAAAACTCGACGACAGTTTCGAGTTCGACAGTCCCGGGCTGTCCAACCTTCAATATGCCTTCTGTGCCGAGGAGATGGGCCGCATTGGCTGGGCGGCGGAGGTGTTCAACTGCTCGGCCCCCGACACCGGGAACATGGAGGTTCTCGATCGCTATGGAAGCCGGGAACAGAAGGACGAGTGGCTCTCCCGGCTGATGAACGGAGAGATCCGCTCGGCCTTTCTGATGACCGAACCAGACGTCGCGTCCTCCGATGCGACCAATATCCGCTGCCAAATCGAACTTCGCGGCAACGAATATGTGATCAACGGAAAGAAATGGTGGTCGAGCGGCGCCGGTGACCCGCGCTGCAAGGTCGCGATAGTGATGGGAAAGAGCGATCCTGCGGCCCAACCGCACAAGCAGCAGTCGATGATCCTGGTGCCGCTCGATACGCCTGGAGTTGCCATCGAACGCCACCTGCCGGTCTTTGGCTACGACGATGCGCCGCACGGACATATGGAGATCACGCTCAAGGACGTTCGTGTTGCGCCCTCGAACATGCTGCTGGGAGAAGGCCGGGGATTCGAAATCGCCCAGGGCCGCCTCGGTCCCGGCCGGATCCATCATTGCATGCGAACGATCGGTGCAGCGGAAGAAGCGCTCGACTTGATGGTCAGGCGACTGATGAACCGGACCGCATTTGGCAAGACGATCGCCGAGCAGGGGGTGTGGGAGGAGCGCATCGCCGATGCCCGGATCAACATCGAAATGACGAGGCTCCTCTGCCTCAAGGCCGCCGGCATCATGGACGTCGCCGGAAACAAGGCGGCGCAGCTCGAAATCGCAATGATCAAAGTCGCTGCGCCGCTCATGGCCCTGAGGGTCATCGACGATGCGATCCAGGCCTTTGGAGGCGCCGGTGTCTCTTCGGATACCGGTCTTGCCCGGGCCTATGCCTCGATCCGCACGCTTCGCCTCGCCGATGGTCCCGACGAGGTTCACCGCCGCGCGATCGCCCGAATGGAGCTCAAGAAGCATACGTGAGCGAGGAAGAATTTGACGAAGCTGCGCTTGGCGACTGGCTTGAGGCCAATGTCGCGGGCTTTTCGGGCCCCTTTGAACTCAGGAAGTTCCCGTCGGGCCAGTCAAATCCAACGTATCGGGTGATGGCCGCCTCGGGCGAATATGTCCTTCGAAGAAAGCCGTTCGGTCGGCTGCTTTCGAGCGCGCACGCGGTTGACCGCGAATACCGCCTCCTCGCGGCGCTTCATCCGCTCGATTTCCCAGTGCCCGAGGCACTGGCCCTGTGCGAGGACGAATCCGTTATCGGGGCGACCTTCTACGTCATGGATCTTGCGAAGGGCCGATCGTATTCCAATGGAGCGCTGCCCGATTTCGACCCGGAAACTCGCGGACGGATGTACGGCCAGCTGGTCGATACGCTCGCGCACCTCCACAACATCGACGCTGGGCGGGCGGGTCTTGGCGATTTCGGCCGACCGGGAAATTATTTCGAACGCCAGATCATGCGCTGGACTCGCCAGTATCGCGACTCCGAGACGGACTATATTCCGGAGATGGAGCGACTGATCGCGTTCCTTCCCGAAACCCTTCCCGAGCAGACGCGCAGCTCGATTGTTCACGGCGACTATCGAATCGACAATGTGCTGTTCGACGGCGACGGTTCACTGACGGCGGTTCTCGACTGGGAACTCGCGACGCTCGGCGACCCGCTCGCGGACTTCTCCTACCTCGCGATGCAGTGGGCCATGCCGGCCGACGGCGGCGCCGGCCTCGCCGGACTCAAGCTTCACGAATTTGGAATTCCAACGCTGGGCGAAGTCGTCGAGCGCTACTCGGAGCGCTCGGGAATTCCAGTCGCCGCAAAGCTAGACTGGTATTTTGCCTACAATCTCTTCCGCCTCGCTGGCATCGTTCAGGGCATCAAGAAGCGTGTCCTTGATGGAACCGCCTCCAACGCCTCGGCCGCCGAGATGGCGAAGCGCGTGCCCATGCTCGCCGCAGCGGCGTGGAACTTCGCCAAGAGGGCAGGCGACTAAAGCGCTAGATGCGCCCGAGCAGCACCAGGATGACGATGATGATCAGGATTAGGCCAAGCAGCCCTGACGGACCGTAGCCCCATCCCCGGCTATAGCCCCAGTGGGGAACCGCGCCGACAACCAGCAAGATTAGAATGATAATGATAATCAGACCCACAGCGAACCTCCGTTGCGGTTATTCACCGAACGTAACGAGCTTGGGCAAGGAGAGTTGCAGGCCGATTTTCTAGCGTGTTTTCCAGAACAGGAGACCTTCGAGCGCAAGAAAGAGAAGGACGAGAATGGCGGCTCCGGCAGGACCGTCGAAATCATCACCGATCCGTGCAGTCACGTAGAGCAACATGATGAGGCTCATCGCCATGCTGGCGGCGCCGAGCGCGCGCATTGCCGAACTGATGTGATAACCGACCCAGAAAGCGAAACGGTTCAGAACCCACACGATTGTGGTTGCAGGGACCGCCCGCATCGCCTCGCCGGTCGGAAGATAGACAGCAAGACCAAAGAGCCCGACTCCAAAGACCACGATCTGCTCGAGCGTGTTCTGGAGGTAGCGCAAGTTCACCCGCAGGCGCTGGGTTTGGTGACCTAGAAGTGGGTCAAAGGCATCGCTCTGAAAGCGTTCGTGAGCGACCGCTTCGACGCCCGCGACAAGCGTGAACAAGGTTGCGAGGGCGAGACACTTTAGAGCCACGATCATTCGTTCGCCAAGCGCATCCATCCCGCTTAGCGGAGGAAGGAGCCGGCAAAGCGCGACCCAAAGGGCAATGCTGACGATCAGGGACGCGGCGATCGCTCCGATCCCGCTTCTGCGCTGTTGCCGCCATTTATTCTCGAGCTCCGCCATCAATGCAGTTCCCGGGGCTCTAGGGCTTCGAGATTTCCACCGGGAACCCGGAGCGAAGCGAGTTGCCGATCGTCGTGGCCCTTTTTGCGCGTTCAACCAGGTCCGAGGGATCCGATCCATCGGCGAGCTGGCATTCCACGCTCATTCGTGCATCGCTCGCACGGGAAGGTTCGCCCGCAAACTCGATCGACACGCTGACCTTGAGATCGGCGATCGCAAGACCCATCCGATCGGCGATCGCCTGCATGTCGTTGCAAAAGCAGCCGCCGATCGCGAGTGCGAGAAGCTCGCCTCCGTCAAAGCCGAGACCCATTCCGCCGAACTTGTCCTGGGGCCTGTCGGCAATCACGCTGTGAGTGCCCGCGATCCCGACCGAGGCTCGGGTTCCGGGAAGGATCCTATATTCGATCGTGGTCTTGCCCATTGATGATCATTGACCCTTGAAGATCGGCGTGCGCTTTTCGAGGAAAGCGGCAACGCCTTCGCGATAATCCTTGGTGAAGCCCAAACGCCGCATCGTTCCCGCCTGGCGCTCCAGTTCCTCCTCCAGGCTATATTGCCAGCTGGTGCGGATCATCTCCTTGATCGCCGCAAGTCCGAGTGGCGGAAGCGAAGCGAGTTTGGCCGCAAGTGCGTCGACCTCTTCGTCAAGCGCATCGTCATCGACGGCCTTCCAGATCAGTCCCCACTCGGCCGCCTGTTCGGAAGGGAGCGGATCCCCGGTCAGAGCCAGTCCCAGGGCACGGGCCTGTCCAACGAGGCGCGGCAACACCCAGGTGCCGCCGCTATCGGGAATGAGACCGATCGCCGAGAAGCTCTGAATGAACTTTGCAGATTTCGCTGCGACAACGATGTCGCAGGCAAGAGCAATGTTCGCGCCAGCTCCTGCAGCAACTCCATTGACCCGCGCTATGACCGGCTGCGGGAGAGACGTGAGCGTTCGTACAAGCGGGTTCCAGCACCGGGACACCGTTTCGCCAAGGTCCACAGTTTCGCCCGGGGCCACGGCTCGATCGTTCAAGTCCTGACCTGCACAGAAGCCGCGTCCGGCGCCGGTCAGAATCAGCACTCGGGCATCGCCGAGGTTCGCGAGCGCCGAGCGCACCTCATCGTGCATCCGCACCGTAAAGCTGTTGAGCCGATCGGGGCGATTGAGCGTGATCTTCGCAATCGGCCCTTGCGTCTTGAAGTCGATGGTCTCGTAAGCCATGCCCCGGCCTAGCGAAGGAGGGGGCGTGGACGCAAACGAACTCGCCAATCGAGTGGCTCGTGAAATGTTCTCGACCGAAGGAACCGGCACCGCCTGGGGTTTGACGATCGAGGACGTCCGAGCGGGCTATGCCCGCTTATCAATGCGCGTTCGGCCCGACATGCTGAACGGCCACGGCTTTGCTCATGGCGGAATGATTTTCGCTCTTGCGGACAGCGCCTTTGCTTATGTTTGCAACGGCGCCAACCACGCGAGTGTCGCGGCGCAGGCCTCGATCATATTCCTCGACAAGGTCACCGAGGGCGAAATCCTGGTCGCAGAAGCAAGGGAGGTCGCTCGGGAGGGCCGCGCGGGGGTCACCCGGGTCGCAGTCGAGACCCAGGACGGGCGGAGGGTCGCGGAATTCACGGGCTATTCGCGAACGCTCGGCGGCGCGATCATCGAGCCAGACCCTTCTTCCTGACAGCCGATATCGACGTGAAGCCGGTCTGTCGGGCGGCTCCGCCTCCTCAGGGTTTGAGCGCTTCAGCCCTGCTTCGAAGACGGAGCGACTGGGCAATGAGCACGATCCCCGTTCCAAGAGCAAAAAATGCAATCAGCCATGCAGCCGAGAGGATCGATGCTGCGGGATAAGGGATCACCAGAACGATGACTCCAATTCCCAGAAGGACGGAAATCGCACCGGACAGGCCGAGCAGCCATTCGCCCTCGATCTCGCGCCGCAGCCGCACCGCGGCACCGATCTCGAGGAGACCGGTGAGGATCGCCCAAGCGGCAAGCATCACGAGGACGATGAAGGCATAGGTGATCGTCGCGATAAGCGGCATCAAAAGAAACAGAATCCCGATCAGGATCCCGATGATCCCGCTGAACACGAGTGCACCCCAGCGGTGCCCCGGCTC
Source organism: Sphingomicrobium sp. (assembly GCA_036265105.1). Classification (GTDB taxonomy): domain Bacteria; phylum Pseudomonadota; class Alphaproteobacteria; order Sphingomonadales; family Sphingomonadaceae; genus Sphingomicrobium. The sequence goes on along the minus strand of DATAPR010000020.1, from coordinate 18,875 downwards.
TTGTCCTCCCCGTACTCCCGCGATCAGCGACGCGACGCCGTCGACGAAGCAATAAGCGGCGAACACCATGGTGAATGCGAAAACGGCGCTCAGCGGGAAGACGATTGCTCCAACGCCGAGCAGCAATGCGAGGATGCCCCGCAAAAGGAACCATCTCCAATTGTGAACCGGAAGGATCAATCGTTCCGAAACCATTGGCGTCTTCCTTATTTGAACCATCGTCAGGCAAACGCTACATCGGCCCCATGTACACGACCGAGCTGCAAAAGAGTGCGAAAATCGAGAGTCTCGAGAATCCCAAGCTCCTCGAAGCCTTCGAGGCGCGTGTCGCGGCCGACGAGTTCATCGAGCCCAGGGACTGGATGCCCGAGGCCTATCGCCGAACTCTGACCAGGCAGATCAGCCAGCACGCGCACAGCGAAATCGTCGGCATGCTTCCCGAGGGAAACTGGATTACGCGTGCACCGTCCCTTCGGCGCAAGGCCATCCTCCTGGCGAAGGTCCAGGACGAAGCCGGGCACGGACTTTATCTCTATTGCGCAGCGGAGACGCTCGGAACGAGCCGGGAGGAGATGGTCGAGGCGCTTCACTCTGGAAAAGCCAAATATTCGACCATCTTCAATTATCCGACACTCACCTGGGCGGACATCGGAGCGATCGGTTGGCTCGTCGACGGCGCAGCGATCATGAACCAGGTTCCGCTTCAGCGCACTTCATACGGGCCTTATGCGAGGGCGATGGTCAGAATCTGCAAGGAAGAGAGCTTTCACCAGCGCCAGGGCTACGAGATCATGATCGCGATGGCGAACGGAACGCCCGAGCAGAAGCGCATGGCACAGGACGCGCTGAACCGCTGGTGGTGGCCGAGCCTGATGATGTTCGGGCCGCCCGACGAGAATTCCCCCAACACGGCCCAGTCGATGCGCTGGCGAATCAAGCGCGAAACCAATGACGAACTTCGCCAGAAATTCGTCGACATCAGCGTACCTCAGGCCGACTTCCTCGACCTCAAGGTTCCGGACCCGGACCTTCGCTGGAACGAAGAAAAGGGCGGCTATGATTTTGGAAAGATCGACTGGGAGGAATTCTATGCGGTCGTCCGCGGAGAAGGCCCGGTAGCCAAGGAGCGGATGGCGGCGAGGCGCGAGGCATGGGACAAGGGGGCCTGGGTACGCGAAGCCGCCGCGGCTCATGAAGCAAAACGCAGGGCAAGGAAGGCGGCGTGAGCAGTGACTGGCCGCTCTGGGAAGTCTTCGTCCGCGCCAAGGGTGGTCTTTCTCACCGTCATGTTGGCAGCGTTCACGCTCCTGACTCGGAGCTCGCGCTTGCCCATGCCCGTGACACCTACACTCGGCGCCTCGAGGGAGTGAGCCTTTGGGTGGTGCCCTCGGCGACGATCGTCGCCAGTGATCCGGATCATGCGGGCGAGCTGTTCGAACCGGCGGAAAGCAAAATCTATCGCCACCCAACCTTCTACGACATTCCCGACGAGGTGAAGCACATCTGATGGCGACCAGCGCGAAAGCAGACGCGCCGGTCTCTGTGCGTTCGGACTATCTTCTTCGCCTCGGCGACGATTCGCTCGTGCTCGGCCAGCGCCTTGGCGAATGGTGCGGACATGGACCGGTGCTCGAGGCCGATATCGGCCTTGCCAACCTTGCGCTCGATCTCATTGGCCAAGCGACCCTGCTGCTGGGCGAGGTTGGGGACGGGGATCAGCTGGCCTTCCACCGGGACGTCCTTGACTTCAAGAACTGCCTTCTGGTCGAGCAGCCGAACGGTGACTTCGCACAGACGATCTCGCGCCATTTGCTCTACACGACCTGGCAGCACATCCACTTCAAGCGGCTTCAGCAGTCGAGCGACCGTTTCCTTGCCGAATTTGCTCACAAGGCGGTGAAGGAGGTTGCCTATCACCGCGAGCTCGCGTCCGAATGGACGGTCCGCCTCGGCGACGGAACCGAGGAGAGCCGCCGCCGGATGATCGAGGGGCTCGACTGGAACTGGCGCTTCGTTCCCGAACTATTCGAGGTGGACGAAGCCCTCGAGGCCGCGATCGAAAAGGGAATCGCTCCGGATCCGCGCGGGTTCGGCGAGGAATATCGCTCGGCGATCGAAGCGGTCTTTGCCGAAGCGCGCCTCAACACGCCTTCAGACCAGCGCCCGATTCTCGGCGGCCGGCGAGGCCACCACAGCGAACATCTCGGGCACCTTCTTGCCGTGATGCAGTTCCTGCCGCGCACCTATCCGGACGCGAAGTGGTAGTTTAACCCCGCGCCATGGCCGAGCATTTTCACGCGCTTCGCGTCGCGCAGGTCGTTCCCGAGACCAGCGAAGCCAATTCAATCCGCTTCGAGGTTCCAGAGGAGATCAGGGACCGCTTTTCGTTTCGCGCCGGCCAGCATCTGACGCTTCGGGCAACGATCGATGGCGAGGAGGTGCGGCGCAACTATTCACTGTGCACCGCTCCCGACGAATCTGACTGGATGGTGACCGTCAAGCGGATCGGCGGCGGCGTGTTTTCGAACTGGATCGGCGATCGCCTAAAGCCCGGCGACACACTCGATGTGATGCCGCCGCACGGCAGCTTCACAACCGAGTTCGACCGATCGAAATGCCGCCACCTCGTCGGAATCGCTGGCGGATCGGGGATCACCCCCGTCATGTCGCTGATCAAGACGACACTGAAATACGAACCCAACAGCCGCTTCACATTGCTCTACGGCAACCGCGACAGCAGTTCGGTGATCTTCCTCGAGGCGCTCGCCGCCCTCAAGGACAAGAATCTCGGTCGGTTCGAGATCTACCATTTCCTTGATCAAGAAGAGCAGGACATCGAACTCTTCAACGGGATGCTCGATCGAGCGCGGCTCGAAGAGGCGATCCAGGCGCTTGTGCCGGATCTGGCCGAGGTCGACGGCTGGTTCATCTGCGGGCCGGGCCCGATGATGGACGCCGCCGAAGGCGTTCTTCTCGATCGCAACATCGAAAAGGAGCGTATCCACATCGAACGCTTCACCGCCGATCGTCCGCCCGAGGCCGTTTCAATCGAGATGGCGCAATTGCAGACCCAGGCCGAAGGAGTCAGCATTTCGGTGACCCTGGACGGCCGCACCCGGCGAGTGCCATTTGCTGCAGGCAATATTCTCGACAGCGCTCGCTCCGCAGGTCTTCCGGCTCCCTTCGCGTGCAAGGCCGGCGTCTGCGCGACCTGCCGAGCCAAAGTCACAAAGGGCAAAGTCGAGATGGCTGCACGTTATGGTCTGACCGACGAGGAGGTCGCCGAAGGATACGTCCTCACCTGCCAGTCGGTGCCGCTGGGCGACGGAGTTGCTGTGGATTACGACGCGTAACTTAGCTAATCGCAAATCCCATGCTGACGACCACCGACGCGAAGGCCCGGGGCCTTGCCGATCTTCCTCCCGTCATCAACGATTCGCTGCTCGCGCTCATCGCTCTATGCGATGCCGATCCGCGTCCCGAAAAGATCGATGTCGGAGTTGGTGTCTTCCGGGATGGCGCCGGAAATACCCCGATCCTCAAGGTCATCAAGGCCGCCGAGCAGCGGCTTCTCGATACCCAGAAGACCAAATCCTATTTGGGAAGCGCGGGCGACAAGAGGTTTGCACAATTGATCCGCCCGATCCTTCTTGGAAACCATGCCGCGGACGAGCGGATCGTCGGTGTTCAGACACCTGGAGGTTGCGGAGCGCTCCGCCTCGGCTTCGAGCTTCTCGCGACTGCAAACCCCCGGGCGCGGGTCTTCGTCGGAACTCCGACCTGGCCCAACCACCCGCCAATCATCCGGGCGGTCGGGCTCAGCGCGGTTGAATATCCTTATTATGAGCGCGGTCAGGCCACGATCCGCTTCGAGGACATGCTCGATGCGCTCCGCTCGGGGGAACCCGGGGATGTCGCGCTGCTCCACGGCTGCTGCCACAATCCGACCGGCGCCGATCTCGATGAGGAGCAGTGGCGCCGGGTTCGCGACCTGGTCGTCGAGCGCGGGCTGATTCCGTTCGTCGACATCGCTTATCAGGGGTTTGGCCGCGGCCTCGATGACGATGCTTATGGCGTTCGATTGATGCTCGACAGCTGTGACGAGGTGATCATCGCGCAGAGCTGCGACAAGAATTTCAGCGTCTACCGCGACCGGGTCGGCTCGCTGTGGATCAAGTCGGGATCGGTAGAGACCAGCCAAAAAGCAATGGGGCATGTTTTCCAGCGTGCACGCGAAATGTGGTCGATGCCGCCCGATCACGGAGCCGCTGCGGTTCACATCGTGCTCGAGGATCCCGAGCTTCACGAGCGATGGCTCGCCGAGCTCCAGGCGATGCGCGACCGGATCAACGCGGTTCGACAGCGAATCGCTTCAGCCGACCCGAGGCTCGCCTTCATTGGCCGTCAGTTCGGGATGTTTTCGATGCTTCCGCTCAGCAGGGAGCAGGTTCTTCGATTGCGCGAGGAGGCTGCGATCTACATGGCGGATTCGGGTCGGTTCAACGTCGTTGGAATGGGCGACTCGCAGATCGATCGATTTATCGCCGCAGTGGTCGGAGCGATGGACGCCTGACCATGGCTGAACGCGACCCGGGCAAAGTTTCCCTCGATGTGAACTGGCGCGAGGTCGCAAGGCTGGTTCTCACCAGCCGCGAGATGGACCGGGTCGAAGAGGAGGAGCTCGTCCCGGCCAAGAAGGTGCTCTACCAGTTCAGCGCTCGCGGGCACGATTTGGCGCAGGTGCTCCTTGGAATGAAGCTCAAGGCCGGCGACGGAGTGTTCGGCTATTATCGTTCGCGGCCGCTGCTTCTTGCGCTTGGAGTTCCGCTCGCCGACGCGCTCGGATCGGGAATGGGACTTTCCGGGGGCTATTCGAACGGCCGAGATATTGGAGTCGTCTTCAATTACCCAAATCCCGGAGGCGCCCATGCGCTGCCCATGGCCGGTGGGGTGGGGGGCCAATATACTCCGGCGGCCGGCTGGGCGCAGGCGATCGCCTACAAGCAGCATGTGCTGAAAGAAGGGGACCTTGATCCCATCTCCCTCGTGCTTGGCGGAGACGCGAGCTGCGCGACCGGCGGATTTTGGTCTGCGCTCACGATCGCGACCACCCAGCGGCTTCCTCTGCTCATCTACATAGAGGACAATGGATACGGCATTTCGGTACCGTCGGAATATCAGACCCCGGGCAAGGACATCGCCGCCAATCTCGCGAGCTTCGCGGGCCTCACGATCTTTAACGGCGATGGAACCGATCCTTCGGAAGCGGCCTCGCTGGTCGATCACGCTGTCAGCCACGTGCGCAAGCACCGGCTGCCAGCGCTTCTGAGGCTCAGCGTCCCCCGTCTCGAGGGCCATAGCGCCCAGGACACCCAGGCCTACAAGACCACTGCCGAAGTCGAGGCTGAATGGGCCCGCGATCCTCTTCCCAAACTGAAGAAGCATTGCGGCCGGTTCGAGGTCGGCGAGGAGCAATGGAGCGAGCTTGAGAGAGAGACCGCGTGGCAGGTGCAGGCGGCAGTCGCCGAGGCCGAAGCGCGGGGCGTCTCGTCCCCGGACGACATCACCAGCAACGTTTTCTATGAGGGCGAGCTGCAACAGATCGGCGGTTTGTGGAACAGCGGTTATAAGCCGCCACCCTCGAACAGCGAACCGGCGCCTTCGGGCCAGCGGCTCAACATGGTCACCGCCATTCGACGGGTGATCGATCAGGAGCTCGAAAACAATCCCCGAGTCGTCATATTCGGCGAGGACGTCGGGCCCAAGGGCGGAGTCCACGCTGTCACTTTGGGACTGCAGGAGAAATTCGGACACGAGCGCGTGTTCGACACCAGTCTCAACGAAGAAGGGATCGTCGGCCGCGCGGTCGGAATGGCTCTGGCCGGGCTGATGCCGGTACCCGAGATCCAGTTCCGCAAATATGCGGAGCCCGCGACCGAGCAGATCCACGATTGCGGAACGATGCGCTGGCGAACTCACAATCGTTTCGCAGCGCCGATGGTGCTGAGAGTTCCTGGCGGGTTCTTCAAATGCGGCGATCCGTGGCATTCGATGACCAACGAGGTCGAGTTCATTCACAATCCGGGCTGGAAGGTCGCGGTGCCGTCAAACGCCGAAGATGCCGCTGGCCTTCTGCGCGGAAGCCTTCGCGGCAACGACCCTGTCCTGTTCTTCGAACATCGAGCGATGCTCGACGATAGCTGGGCGCGCAGGCCCTGGCCTGGCGATGATTATGTTCTGCCCTTCGGCCGAGCCAGGAAGACGAGGCAAGGGGATAGGATCACGATCGTCACCTGGGGCGCGATGGTGCCTCGCTGCGAGGCGGCTGCCGAGGGCATTGGCGCCGATATCATTGACCTTCGAACGCTTCAGCCGTGGGACAGGGAGATGGTCCTGGAAAGCGTCCGGCGAACTCGCCGCTGCCTCATCGTTCACGAAGACCTGCGCACCGGGGGGTTTGGAGCGGAGATCGCGGCCGTTGTCGCTGACGAGGCCTTCCTCGACCTCGATGCGCCCATTGCCCGAGTGACGATGCCGGACATCCCGAGCCCGCATCATCCCTTGCTCCTCGAACAGGCCGTTCCATCGCCGCAGCGGATCCGTGCCGAGATCGAGCGTCTGGTGGGATTCTAGAGTTGATCGAGGTCAGGGTTCCCGACGAGCAGGAGGGCACGAAGGCGGTCGTTCGAGCGTGGCTCAAGCAGGTTGGAGATGCTGTCGCGGAAAATGATCCGCTGGTCGAGCTCGAGACCGACAAGGTCACACAGGAAGTGCCCGCTCCAGCAGCCGGGGTGCTCGCCGAGATCGTCCTCGATACCGATGCAGAAGCCGTGCCTGGCGCTCTCCTTGCGCGGATCGAGACAGAGGCTCGGGAAGCAGCAGAAGAGCGTCCAAATGCACGAGCTGATCCGCCTCAGTCCGCTTCGGCGCCTGAAGTTTCCTTGAGGCCGCTGCCAGCTTCCGCCGAGATTGAAGCTCGCCTTTCTCCATCGGTCCGGCGCGCCTGCCTCCAGAACGGGATCAATCCGTCCCGGATCGCGGGCACCGGCCGAAACGGCAGGGTCACCCGCGAGGACGTCGACCGAGCGATCGCAGCGTCGAGCGCGGGAGCTTCAGATACCGCGCAGCCGCGGCACCTCGATCCCCAGGACGTTCCGCACGATCGGATGAGGCTCGCCATCGCCCAGAACATGGAACGCGCGATTGCCGAGCAGCCCCATGTCACTGCCGTTTTCGAAGCGGACTTCTCTTCCATTGCCGCGCACAAGAACGCGATGGCGTCACGCGGCGTAAAGCTCAGCTACACCGCCTATCTCATGAAGGCGGCAGCCGAAGCGATGGCGGTCGCTCCCGCAATCAACGGTCGATGGGAGAAGGATCGCATCGCCGTCTCACCGACGATCGACATCGGTATCGGAACTTCGCTTGGTGAAAAGGGGCTTGTCGTCCCGGTGGTGAAGGATGTCGACAAGCTCAGTCTCGAGCAGCTCGGAGCCAGGCTCGATGATCTCACCCGCCGCGCACGCGAGGGCCGCCTCGGGCGTTCGGAAGTCTCGGGGGGAAGCTTCACGATTTCCAACCACGGTGTTTCAGGTTCGCTCCTTGCGGCCCCGATCATTCTTCACCAGGGGCAGGCGGCAATCCTTGGGATCGGGAAGCTTCAAAAGCGCGTCGTTGTCCGCGAAATCGGCGGACAAGATACGATCCTCGTCAGGCCCATGGCCTATGTCACGCTGACGATCGACCATCGCGTGGTCGATGGCCACCAGACCAATGCATGGCTCACCAGGTTCGTTCAAATTCTGGAAGCGTGGCCGCCCTTGTAAAACGGACGCGGTGGAACGGTCCCAAGGCCGGCGCGCTCTTGCGCCGTGGCCCAGGCACCCAAAACGAGCGACTCGCAATTCGTCCGGCGGACGCTGATCGTCATCGCCCTGGTCGCAGCGGTATTCCTCTTGTGGAAGGTTCGAAGCGTCGTGGTCCTGCTCTTCGGAGCGGTCATGGTCTCCACAATCTTCCGGGCGATCGCCGATTTCATGCACGAGCGCGCCCGATTGCCGAACCGCCTCGCAGTGCTTCTTTCCGTGCTTCTCGTCGTCGCGATCATCGGCCTTGTCGTGTGGCTGATCGGTTCGCAGGTGAGCGCTCAAAGTGAGCAGCTCGCGGGCGCCTTGCCGCGGGCTTCACAAATCATCGACCGGCACATCGGCGCGATGGGCCTTGGCCACCCGGTTGAGCAGTGGATGCATGGTGCTCAATCGGGAAGGGAATTCATCGGCGCGAATCTCACGAGTTTTCTTTCGTCAGCAACTCTGACCATCGCGAGCATTCTCATTGTCTTCTTCGGCGGCATTTTTCTCGCAGCGCAGCCATGGCTTTACGGAATTGGTGCAATCAAGCTGGTCCCGCCCGCCCGCCGTTCGCTCGTCGCCGAAGCAATGGAAGAATCGCAGCGCGCTCTGCGGCTCTGGCTCAAGGGGCAGCTGTGGGCGATGGTTCTCATTTTCCTCATGACCTGGGCAGGCCTGTCGCTTCTCGGGGTCCAGTCATCGCTGATTCTGGCACTCATTTCCGGAGCGCTCGAATTCATCCCCTATGCGGGAGCGATCGTCTCTTCGATTCCGGCAATCATGGTCGCTCTCGTCAACGGGCCCGAGCTCGCTCTGTGGGTGGTCGGACTCTATGTCCTCGTGCACCACGTCGAAGCCTATCTGATCCAGCCCGTGATCCAGCAATTCGCGGTCGAAATCCCCGCCGTCATCACGCTGTTTGCGCTTCTCGCATTCGGTCTTTTGTTCGGTGTCCTCGGGATCCTCCTTGCAGCGCCGCTCGCGGTCGTCACGTACGTGCTGGTGAAGCGACTCTATGTGATCGAGGCGCTCGACACTCCGACCCCGATCCCCGGCGACAAGAAGGATTAGATTTCGAGCACCACATAGGGTTTGCCGAACAGGGGCTGAAGGACAAACTGCGCGACGTTGTAGACCGGTCGTCCAAGCGGCGTTCGACCCTCATATGTGCCGTGATGAGCATGGCCGTGCACAACAGCTTTGACATGGTCGAAGCGATCGATGGGCTCGCACAGGCGCTGCGAACCGAGATATTGGTAAATCGCCGGCGGCTCGCCCTCGATTGTGCCGATGATTGGCGAATAATGGAGGATCGCAACGCTACGTTCGGTCCGAAGCGTCCGAAGCTGATTTTCAAGCTTTCGAGACTCGTTCAAGGCTTCATCGACAAAGGCTTTGACGATCGGCTCGCCAAAGGGCGCCAGTTCGCCTCGACCAAAGCCGCCCAGGAATCCTTTGACGCCGGCAAAACCGACCCCCTCGATCTCGTGCGCCTGCTCGTCGAGAATGATCATTCCCGCTTCGTGAAGGATCGAGCAGACGATTTCCGGCTGGCCGCATTCGTAATCGTGGTTGCCAAGTACTCCGAGCACGGGGATCGAGCAGGCGCGGATGTCCTCGGCGAGGATCTCGGCCTCGCTGGTCTTGCCGAAATTGGTGAGGTCGCCGCACAGTGCCAGAACGTCAGCCTTCGTCGAGATTTCCGTGAACAGTTCGCGGTAGGGAGCGACGCTGTTCTCCATCACGTGAAGGTCGCCGATCGCCGCGACCCGGAGCTTCCGGTCAATCCGTCGCATATTGTTCTTCGAGATTTCCGACAGCTTCGGAAAAGCCCCATTCATCAACGTCGATCGCATAGTCGCGAGGCGAGAAAATCCTGCCTCGGCAGATCCTCTTGCCCGGCGGCTTGACCATCATTTGGTCCTCTAGCCGGTCGATCAGCTCCTCCATTAGCCAGCGGGGCACACGGTGCCGTTCGCTTGGATAAGCGAAGCGAAAATTGAGGAGCGCAGTCAGTAGCACTTCCCAATAGAGCTCCATGTGCGACAGCAGCATCTTCCAATCGATCCTGTCATTGCACTTGAGGATGATGTGGGCGACGTCCGCTCCGTCGTAGCGATGATGGTCCTGGACGAAGATCTTTGACCAGATGAATTGCGTTGGAGGCACCAGCCGAACGATTGCGCCGAACAGCTGGGATTGGGGAGCGTCGATAAACCAGTCGTCGGTGACGTGGGTGGTGACCGTCGGCATATTCGTGATGACATCGACGAACAGTTCACCGCGAGTAATTCGGTTGAGCCATCGTTCATCGACGGTCTCGACCTGGAAACCGTGATCGCGAAAATAAGAGAGCATCTTGAGCGCGTCGCCGGCCTTGGTGAAGACGTCGACGTCCTTGGTCGGCCGATCGATTCCGGTATAGCTTGCGAGCGCATAGGTACCGGAGACGAGAAACGGAATCTCGGACTTCGCCATCAGCTGGAGGACTTCGGAATAAAAGGCTTCCGCAGCGGGCGGCTGCTGCATTAGCGGTCCGTTTGTCCGGTTATTCACCTGCTGATCCATGCGGCGCCTCAACGGCAGGCCAAGACGGGGGTTCCGCCGTGAGAACGGCGTCGGCGCTCATTTGAGGCTGGAGGTTCGAATGTTCTTCGTCGCGCGCTCGCAGCCCCCAATCCGGTTTGGGGGCTAGACGTTCAACTGGAGCTTCCGCCGCCGTTTCGCCGATATTCTTCGGCGCATTCGAGGATCACGTCAGCGGCACGATCAGGACCTCCGACCCCGATGACGTTGTAGGTCTGTCCGCGCAGCCGCTTGTAGGTGCTGAAGAATGTACTGAGCTCATCGACGAACGTCTTTCCGAGCTGGTCGATGTTCCGGATCTTCGCGAAAAGCCGGCTTTCAATGAGGCGCGCGATGACACGGTCATTGCGGCGTGGCTTCTTGTTGGCCTTGTACTGCTCGGCCTCGAGGATCCCGAGTATTCGAACGTTCACAATGGAGCCGACGGCGAGGCTCGCTTCCGGGAGGATCAGAAGATCCACCGGATCGCCGTCGCCAGCAAGAGTTGATGGAACGAACGCGAAGTCGAGTGGAAAGACCATCCCCAATGGAAGGAACTTGCCGATCCTGAAGCGATGGCTGTCGGGATCGTAATAGACCTTGAGGCGCGAGCCGGCGGGAGCTTCCACGATCGCCTGACACGTCATCTTCGATCGATCGAGTTCGTGCGGAAGGGTCTCCAGGGGCGGTGGGATCATGATTTCGAAATGCCCGATCGTGGCCGAAGTTGCCAACCGCTAGACGGCCGGGAGAGCCACGTCACTTCTTGCCCGCGCGCGCCGGCTTCTTCTTGGCTGCCTTTTTCGCCGTCGACCTGGGCTTGGAGGCGGGTTTGGCTTTCGACTTCTTGGGCTTCGAAGGCTTTGGAGTGTCTTCGGTGTTCAGCGCGACGAGACTTCTGCGGGCGATTTGCAGCGCCATGTCCCAGAGAGCCTCTCCCTGCCTCGCACCGGCCTTTGAGAGCTTGGCGAGCTCATCACCAGCTTCCGAAGCGAGCGCTCGCGCTCGTCGAGAATCCTTGAGGGCGGAGGCGGTGGCGACGAGCGCCGCCGCGACGACGTCCGCGACAAGCGGATTCTTGGCGAGCGCCTTGATGCTGTCCGTCGCCTTGGGGGCGTCTTTTTTATCGCTCTTCTTTTTCTTGTTTTTGGCCACGATTCCCCCTGACGACTCTAGTTGGGCATCCCTCATACCCTTTTTCGTCACAAGTCTGTAACAGGGCTCTGTTTCAGATTGGCGACATGGTGGACAGCTCTCAACGAACTCTCGGCGATCATCTCATAGAAGGTGTCGCTGAACCCGTCATTCCGGCCCCGACCGTCGAAGTTCAGCTGGCTCAGCCGGAACCTCGCTACTTCAACCGGGAGCTCAGCTGGCTCGCTTTCAATCGCAGAGTGCTCGAAGAGGCCTGCAATGGCAGGCATCCCCTTCTCGAACGGGTTCGATTCCTGTCGATCTCCGCCAACAACCTCGACGAATTCTTCATGGTGCGCGTTGCCGGCCTCAAGGCACATCAGGCAATGGGAGTCGAGGAGCTGTCGCCCGAAGGAATGACGGTCGCGCAGCAGCTCGTCACCGTCACCACAGAGGCCGACCGGCTCGTCACGAGCCAGCACGAGGTCTGGGCAGCGCTTCAGTCCGATCTCGATTCTTCCGGGATGCACGTCGTCGGCGACGAGCCCCTCGACGAGACTGCCGAGAAATGGCTCGATCAGCAATTTCGCGAGCAGATCTTCCCCGTTCTCACCCCGCAGGCGATCGATCCCGCACATCCCTTCCCCTTCATTCCCAACAAGGGACTGAGCCTCATCTTCGAACTGAGGAAGGGAAAGTCTAACGTGCGCGAGCTGATCATGGCGCCGCCGACTCTTCCGCGCTTCGTGCGCCTTCCCGGCGAGATGGGTCGCTATATCGCGATAGAAACGCTGATCCGTCGCAAGACCGATTATCTGTTTCCCAAATATGAGGTGCTTCGCGGAGGCGCATTCCGGATCATCCGCGACAGCGACATCGAGGTTGAGGAAGAAGCCGAGGATCTGGTCCGCTACTTCCGGACGGCGATCAAGCGCCGCCGAAGGGGACGCGTCGTTCGCCTCGAACTCGAGCCGGGGATGCCCGAGACTCTCGTGCACATGGTGCAGGAGGGACTCGATGCCGCCAATTCGATCATTTCCGAAAGCCGCGGCTTCCTCGGGATGAACGATCTTTCGCAGCTCGTCGACGAGGATCGGCCGGATCTCAAGTTCCCGCCCTTCAATCCGCGCTTTCCCGAACGGATTCGTGAGCATGGCGGCGATTGCTTCGCCGCGATCCGCGAGAAAGACATCTTGGTCCACCACCCTTACGAGAGCTTCGAGGTGGTGGTGGCTTTCATTCAGCAGGCAGCCGCCGATCCGGACGTCATCGCGATCAAACAGACTCTATACCGCGCAGGCAAGCAGTCGGCCATCATCAAGGCGCTGATCGACGCTGCAGAATCGGGCAAATCGGTGACCGCCGTCATCGAACTCAAGGCTCGCTTCGACGAAGAACAAAATATCGTATGGGCGAACGCGCTTGAGCGGGCGGGAGTCCAGGTGGTCTATGGATTTATCGACTGGAAGACCCACGCCAAGGTTTCGATGGTCGTTCGCCGAGAAGAGAAGGGATACCGAACCTACTGCCATTTCGGAACGGGCAATTATCACCCGCTGACAGCGAAGATCTATACCGATCTTAGCTACTTCACGGCGGAGCCGAAAACCGGCCGCGATGCCGCAAAGCTGTTCAACTATATCACCGGCTATCTTGAACCCAAGAACCTCAAGCAGCTCGTGATTTCGCCGCAGAATCTGCGCTCGGAACTGATCAGGCTGATCGAGGCGGAAATTGTCTCCAAAAAGGCCGGCAAACCCGCTGGCCTGTGGGCAAAGATGAACTCGCTGGTCGACCCCATCCTGATCGACAAATTGTACGAGGCGAGCGCCGCGGGTGTGTCCATCGACCTCGTGGTCCGCGGCATCTGCTGCCTCAGACCCGGTGTCGCGGGGCTTTCCGAGAACATCTACGTCAAATCGATTGTCGGGCGGTTTCTCGAGCACGCGCGGCTCTGGTGCTTCGCCAACGGTCGCGAACTGCCCAATCCCGACGCCAAGGTCTATATCAGCTCGGCCGACTGGATGCCGCGCAATTTCGATCGGCGGATCGAATATATGCTTCCGATCGAAAACAAGACGGTGCACGCGCAGCTGCTCGATCAGGTGATGGTCGCAAATCTCATCGACAACGCGCAGAGTTGGCGGCTCAACTCCGATGGAACCTACACTCGGTTGCAGCCCAAGGCGGGCCAGGAATTCAATCTTCACAGCTACTTCATGTCGAACCCCTCGCTCTCGGGGCGCGGACAGTCGCTCAAGAAGGGGCGCCGAGTCCCCAAGCTTCGCTTTGAGCGCGGGCGCTAGAGCTGTTGATGGGCGGTGCGCCGAAAGGTGCGCGCCGCGCGTCAACAGCAGTTGGACTTTTTCGCAGCCGTACTAAAAGAGAGGCCTTCAACGCAGGTGAGTCGCGACCTCATGGAACACCAACAACCGCTCGAGCGCCTCCGTCACAATGCCACGAAGTGCCGCGATCTCGCCGGGAGCGCGATGACTCCGGCCGCGCGAGATGTGCTCACCGGGCTTGCCGAGCAATATGAAGAAAGACTCTTCGCTCTGGAGTCGACGGGCGAGAGCCGGAACCGCCGTCCGGCCTTCAAGTGGCCGCTGAGCTAGTTCAAACCGGTTCCACCATCGGAACGTAAAGCTGCTCGTGATGGGCGGCCATTACGCGCACCCGCTCTTCATAGCGCTCCGCCAAATCATTATGCACTTTGCGAGCTCGCGCGTCCCTCGTGTTGAGCGCCGCAGTGCGCTCTTCCGAGGCTCGCCTTCGATAATAGCTGAGGTCGTTCGTCATGGCGGTCCGCCCCCGACGCGCACCAACGCGACTCGCCCCGTACGAGTCGCTAACTGGAAATTGACCACACTATCCTGCATTTTTCGAGTGCTCTGAATCACTTAACTGAAGCAAGTTTGAACCAGCGCGGACTCCTTCCGGTCCCGCGGTGATGCGTGGTAGCGTTGAAGCGGGAGGAACGTTCATGAGATTTCGCCTCTTCGCGGCGGCGGCCGCAATGTCGATTGCATCGACGGGAACTGGTGCTCCCGTCCTCGCTCCGGTGGCCCCTCTCGCTTCGGGCCTCCAGCAGTTCGTTAGCGTTCCGGCGGGTCGCATCGCCCTCACGCACGTGCGCGTAATCGATGGCACCGGAGCTGCGCCAATCGAGGATGCATCCATTCTCATCGACGGACCGAAGATAGCGGCGGTGCAGCCCGCTTCGGCCTCAATTCCTCCGGCGTACCATCGGATCGATCTAAAAGGTTTTAGCGTGCTCCCAGGGGTCGTGGGAATGCACAACCATATGTTTTACATCGCCCGACCCGATCTCGACGCCTCCGGGCATTTCGAGGACCCGCTCGTCGTCCCGCAGATGACCTTCAGTGCGCCGCGCCTCTATCTCGCCAACGGCGTCACCACGATGCGGACGACCGGAAGCGTCGAACCCTACGCCGACCTCAACGTCAAAACGGACATCGATTCGGGCAAGATGGTCGGGCCCCACATCGACGTGACCGGCCCATATCTCGAAGGCGCGGGCAGCTATTTCATTCAGATGCACCAAATCACCTCGCCCGAAGATGCACAGCGCACAGTGGCATTCTGGGCCGACGAGGGGGCGACCTCGTTCAAGGCCTACATGAATATCACCCGCGCCGAACTCAAAGCGGCGATCGATGAGGCCCACCGGCACCATTTCAAAATCACCGGGCATTTGTGCTCGGTAACCTATCCCGAAGCCGCCGAGCTCGGGATCGACGATCTGGAGCATGGCTTTTTCGTCAACACGCAGCTCGACCCCGGCAAGCAGCCGGACAAATGTTCAGAAGGGCAGGGAACGCCAACGCTGGTCGCGATGAAACCAGGTAGCCCGCAGGCCAACGCGCTGATCAAGCTGCTCATCGATCGTCATGTTGCAGTGACCTCGACTCTGCCCGTCTTCGAGCAAAGTCTGCCGCTGCACGCTCCTCTCAATCCAAAAGCAATGGCGGTGCTCACTCCGGAAGCGAAGGAATCCTATCTCTATCTGCGCAATCTGACGGCGACTCGCGGATCAACTCCCCGTGCACAGGCATTTGCCGAGGCCTATCGGAACGATCTTGGCCTTGAGCGCCAGTTCGTTGCGGCCGGCGGCCTGCTTCTTGCCGGTCCGGATCCGACGGGAAATGGCGGAGTCATCCCGGGCTTTGGAGATCTGCGCGAAATGGAGTTGCTCGTCGAAGCGGGCTTCGGCCCTCTCGAGGCGATCCGAATCGCCACGCTCAACGGGGCAACCTTTATGGGTCTCCAGGACCGGATTGGTTCAATCGCGGCAGGAAAGGATGCGGATTTGCTCATTGTTGGAGGCAATCCGGCGGCCGACATACACGACATCGAGAAGGTTGAGACCGTGTTCAAGGACGGTGTCGGTTATGACAGCGCCAAGCTGCTCGACAGCGTGCGCGGTCGTTACGGGGAATACTGATCAGCGCCTGCTGCGACGGTAGAGTTTGATCACCTGATCGATCGGGAGCGCATCGATGTGGTGCCCATTGCCGTCCATCGAAGTTGCCGCGAATAGCGAGTTGATCACGGATTCTTCAGTGGCCTCGGCGGCCGCTTCGAAAAGCGGCGACATCTGCTCGTTGGGAAGATCGACGACCGCGCTCGGCTTTGCACGGCGCTCAGGCGTTCGACGGACGTCGGGGTTCGTCGAAAAGGCGATTGCATAGTCACCCGAACCGTTCGTCATCGGCGAGCCGGTTCGGGCAATGCCGGAGAACGCGCGGCGGGCAAGCCGCTCGAGGTTGCGATCCGAGAGGGGGGCGTCGGTGGCGATAACCACGATGACTGAGCCGTCGGCGCTCGTCTTCGAAAGTTCATCCTTCAGATAATATTGGCCGAGCGCCTGTCCGACGGGAACGCCGGCAACCTGGAGGACGCCTCCGAAGTTGGTTTGCACAAGGACTCCCACCGTCCACCCGCCGAGGTTCGCCGGAAGACGGCGCGAGCTGGTGCCAATGCCGCCTTTCCAGCTAAAGCAGATGGTTCCGGTTCCCGCTCCAACCGCTCCTTCCTGGACCGGTCCGCCCCGCGCAGATTCGATCGCCGCCAGCGCATCGGCGGGCCTCACTCGCCTTGCGCGAATATCATTGAGAGTGCCGTCGTTTGTTTCGCCGACGACGGCGTTGACAGACCGAACGTCCTCATTGCCGGGTTGCTTCAAAGTCCATTCGATGGATCCCGCCGCGGCTTCGGGGACGTTCAGAGTGTTGGTGAGCAAGATTGGAGTTTCGATCTCCCCAAGCTCTCTGATCTGGGTCGACCCCATGAACTTGCCATAGGCATTACCGACCGCAAATCCGGCGGGAACCTTGTCCTGATAAAGACTGCCGCCGTGCGGAAGGATCGCAGTGACCCCGGTTCGGATCGAACTTCCCTCGATGAGCGTGATCTGTCCCACCTTTACTCCGGCAACGTCGGTGATCGCGTTCATCTGCCCTGTTGGGAGAACACCAAAGACGATACCAGCCTCGCGAGCTCGGGGGCGGGGCTGGGCGTCGGCTGAACTCGCCAGGAGCAGAAACAGGCTGGCGAGCGTGGTTCGTACGTACATCCCCCGATCATTGTCATCAGTCGCTTCTTTGTCGAGAGCTGCTGACTTATCGGCCGCACACTGGCTGGCCGGGATTGCGACTGTTCTTGATGAACGCAGCCATCCATTCCGACCCAGGTGCAACAAAGGCTTATGGCCGCTTCCGACCCATTGCAGACATTAGCTACTCGACCAAAACGGCGACCGGCTTTCCTCGCGAGAGGGGTTCCCATCCAGCCTCGATCGCCCTCCTAATGGCGGCTTTGAGGGCAGGAGCGTCAACCTTCGGGCGCTGTCTATACGGGACGCTATGACTTCGGGTGTTCGGCATTGGCCATTCCAGCAGAGCCTCTCTCTGGCCGTCGATATGATTGACCGCGATTACCATGCCACGCCAGCCATCGGCGGTGCACCACTGAGGTTCGCGATGGAGCCGCCAAGCATACTCCTCGCCGTCCACACCGACTTGGCCTTGAAGTGTTCGCTTCGCGTTACCCATGCGCGAAACCTATATGTCGAAATGTTCGCTTTCCACCCACTACAAGACACACGCGGCTCAGGCAGTCGAGGCTTCGATCTCCGCCTGCACCTCCGGCGGCACAGACCTCCATTGGGTCTGTGGTCCTACCATAAGGTGGACGCCATATTCTTGCCCAATGATTGCGACGACGTGGTCGAACCAATCGCGGTAACTCCATTCCCTAGGCAAAGGGATTGCGAGCGACGTTGCAGCAACATCCCAACGGAAGCCCCAAGCGCCCGCCATGTGGAGGGTGTCGAACAGCGATTCGGTCGGCTTCAGTAGCAGCCTTCCGGCCTCATCCATCGCCACCACTGCAATTATCTCGTCGCGCATAAGTGTATTCGGCGTTCATCGGGGGAATGTGTCAATGGCTGCTTTCCACCCTAACGAGACATCTGCCTTCAACCCATCGCAGACGTTCTCCCGGAACGTCATTCTCGCAGTCGATCTAGCGGCCGAGTCAAATGTGGGGGCGGCTCGTGCTTTCCCTATTCCCGCCGACCAAATCCACGCCGAGTGCGCGCAATGCCCGCTCGACAGTGTAGCGAATGGGCGGGTGGGTATCGGCGCAGCCAGTCAAGCTCACGTTTGAGTTTCCATTGATCCAATAAACTGCAAGATCGTCCGGTCGGGGGGAACCGTACGGGTCAAATTTCAGACATGACTGGTCCAACTCTTGTGACTCTTGGTCGTCTGTCGGTTTGACGGTGGCTAAAATGCGCCGGAAGGCTTCGACGTTTTTCCGACTGGCTCGCCACCAATATGCACCTCTATCAGGAAGGAGTCCTCGGGAAGCAACCTGCCCGGATGGGCTTACCCAGACCTCTACACTGGGGCAGTATCCAGTGCAGATGAAGCCGCCGCTAAAACGCAAATGCACGACGATAGTCTCGGGGGATGCGCGCGCGAGGACTGGTTCTCCCGCCAGCAAAAATGCCGCAACTAAAACGCTTCTAAATACGGTCCGAAGCATTCTTGAAAGCTACGTGGATTAGCGCCAGCTTTCCACCCGTTGCGGACATCGACGCGGCCAGCGTGGCCGTTCTTTCCACGCGAGGTTGCCTGAAGGACCGACTTTGATACGCTCGCCCCAGAGGAGGCGGAGCATGGAGCGAGAACTCGACGGCCTAATCAAACTCTATGAAAATGGCGGGATAGATCGGCGAAACTTTTCGCAAGGGGTTCTGGCGCTGTGCATGGCGGCTGGAAGCTTCTCTGCGGCGGCTGC
>DATAPR010000019.1:0-41561 GCA_036265105.1 Sphingomicrobium sp. | reverse complement strand
TGCTTGCCCTCGGCGCATGCAACGTCAGCAAGAGCGGCAACGCCGTTACCGTCCAGTACGACCAGAACACCGCCGAGAACACGGCCGCCGACGTCGGTAACACCGCGCAGAACATTGCCGCCTACATCGGCAACGACGTCCAGAACACCGGCGCGAAGATCGAGAACAAGGTCGGCAACGCCGACGTCAGCGTCAAAGTGAACAACGACGAGAAGACGGAAAACAAATCCGAAAAGACGAAATAAGGCCGCAGGGCCAGCGCACCGCTCCAGGCCGGTGGTCGGTGGTCGGTGGTCGGGGAGACAGGATTCGAACCTGCGACCCTCTGCTCCCAAAGCAGATGCGCTACCAGACTGCGCCACTCCCCGCCCTCGCTTTTGGCGGACCTGGGCCGCCTGAAGGCAATCGCCGGCTATTCGCCCGCCGCGGCTCCAACGGAGAGCTGGCGGGTGGGCCCGGCAGGATTCGAACCTACAACCTAGCCGTTATGAGCGGCCGGCTCTACCGTTGAGCTACAGGCCCTCCCCGGCGGTGCCGAGATAGACGCCAGCCGCGGAGGATCCAAGTCAGATGCGCGGAAATAGAAGCGAAATCGTACCCTTGGGTGCGACCAGATCGGCACCGGCGATCCGGGCAAGCCCCTGGACAAGGCGCAGAGAGAAGCTCTGTTCGAAGTCCGCCTCGCCCCCCACGAGCTCTTCTTCCGAGAGCGCCGCGAGCCTTGCCGGGCGGGTCATCGACACTCGCCAGCGCTCTCCAGACCGGTCGACGCCGAGGCGCAGTCGCTCCCCCGCTTCAGCTTCTTCGATGAGGGCGCTGCACATCCGAAAGATGAGCCGGTCTGCAAGTTCCGGTTCCGTCCCTGCCGTCGCCTCGCGGCTTGTGCGCGGTCCGTCCAGCTCGACCCCCCGGCCCGCGGCAAGCTCGCGAAGCGCCGGCATCAACCGCTCGACGAGCTCGCCAAGGTTGACCCGGGCGTGCGCCCCCCCAGCCGAGGAATGGACCTTGGCGGCAAAGTCGAGGTCATCAATCGCCGTCAGCAGCAGCCGGGCTTGCCGGACGATCTCCTGCGCCCGCTCGCGATAGCGGCGGTCGGCGGGGCCAAGATACTGGCCTTCGATGATTTCCGCGAAGCCGATGATCGCGTTCAACGGGGTTTTGATCTCGTGGACCAGTTCTCGAAGTGAGTCAGGATCTGCAAGCGCTTCGACCGCCTCGTCTGCCGGTTGTCCGCCCTCCTGCTCGCGAAGCGCGATCCCGCGATAGCCGCGAAAGCGCCCGTCGGAGGGATCGAATGCGGGCACTCCGCTAATCTTCCATTGTCCGGACATGAGGCCTTCACCGGCAACGCTCAGACCGGCGTCGCGGAAGGGCGCCCGAACGACGAACGCCCGAAGGATTTCGGGATCGACTCTGTCCCCCTCGCCATTCTGAGCGCGCGAAATTGACCGTCCAATGAGTGCGCCGCGCGGCGCTCCATCGATCCACGCAATCTCCCCCCCGGGCCCGCATTCCCAGCGAAACAGTGAAGGTGAGCCTTGCGGTACCGCAGCGAGGTTGCGGGCGCGCCGCATCGTCGAGCGCATCCGCCGGCGACGCTCGATCCTCTCCACGACGTCATGGAGCGAAGGACTGGCCGGACTGCCCGGACGCTCCTCGACCGGGCTCTCGACGAGAGTCTCGGTGAGCTCTGCGCGAGATTCGGACCGGATCTCGGGATGGAGCGTCTCTATGAACCGGCGTGTCTCATCATCTACAGCTTCAAAAATCGCCTGCCATTGCGAAGGTTCGAGCGTTGCGGCTGCGAGCACCGGAGCGGACACCGTAAGCCGGTCCGAGGCGAAATACTCAAGAAGGCCGAGGGGAAGCGGAAGGGCGGCAACCGCTCGTGCGGCCGCGGCCCGCAGGCTTTGATCGACGTTCGAAGCGTCGTTGCGAATGGAGTCGAGCGCCTGGGCAACTGTTGGACTTGAAGCGTTGGTCCCGGCGCGCGCGACGAGATCGACCAGCTGCCGCCAGCGCACCGCCACATCTCGGCGGTCGCCGGCCGGCTGGTTCAGGACGGTCAGCAGGCGATCGTCGAAACGCACGCGGGATTCCATGTCCTTAAAGACGTACCGACCGGCAGCTGTAGTGGAGCATTTAATCCGCGCTAAGAAGGCTCCTCTTAACTATCCCGAAACGGGACAGCTCAACTGACGCTGGTATCGACCGGAAAAGAGAAGGCGCCGGGAATGCCGACGCCTTCTCATGGGCCGATCTGCCGAAGCCGATCAGGCGTGTTGATGGACGTAGACCATCCAATATTTGGCGATGTCCGAGCGCGATCCGCCGACCGCGTTCAAAGCAGCGGTCGCACCGGCTTTGTCGCCGCCCTTGGCAAGGGCCATGCCGAGGTGAAGATTGGCGACGTCCTTGTCGGCGCCGGGCTTGGCCAGCACATCGCGGTAGACATCGGCAGCTTTGGAATAATCGCCCATGCCATAGAAGCGGTCACCGATGTGCAGGAGGTTTTCCGCCGACGGCGACATCTTGGCTGCTGCTGCAAGATCGGCTGCAGTAGCCTTCGGCTTGCCCTTGAGGCCGTTCACGATGTCACGGAACTGAGGGTTCGCCGGATCGACGACGTGCGCTGCAATACCGGCGTCGATCACGGCCTGGGCCTCATTGTAATTCGACTGATCAGCAGCGGCCTCCGCAAAGATCGCATAGTCGCCCGGCGAAGTCATCGCTCCCGTCGCCTGCATCAGCCGGAGGAGGTCGAGCGTCCCCTCGACATCGGGATGGTTGTAATTGCGGTAGATGGCGATCGAATTGCGCCAGCTCTCCGGAGTGGGATAGCTGGATGCAAGGTCGCGACTAAGGTCGACTGCAAGTGGAGAGCGCGCATCGTAGGCGACACTCACGGCGCGCTTCAAAAGCGCCTCGTCGGGTTTCTGTCCACCGGCCGCCTCCATCTGAACGGCACGCTGGAAATCGCCCGCTGCCTCGGCCTTTTGGCCAAGGGCGAACTTCGCTTCACCAAGCAAGCTGTAGACTTCGGCGTTGCGCGGGTCGGATGTCGCGGCCTTTTGAAACGCGGCCGCCGCCTGATCGAACTGTTTGTTGTTGTAGAAGGTCGTCCCAAGGCTCGCGTAGAGCTTCGAGCTGGTCGCAGAATCTACGTAGCCTGAGCTGGCGATCGAATCGACCGCGGATGCCATTCCGGCATTGTCCTTCTGGGCAATCGCCGCCTTGAGCTGAAGCTCGCCGATCGCATATTTGTCGTCAGGAGTGCTCGCAACGGCCTGGGCGGCGGCCACCTTTGCTGCCAAATTCGCGTAATCGGCCTTGTTGACCGTCGTCTGGAGGTCGCCGATCGCCTTCGATGCCTTGCCGGAAATCTTGATTGGCTTTTGCCCATTCGGGGCCTGCTGCTGTCCCTTGGCTTGGGGCGGAGTTGGGCCCTCGGGCGTCGGAGCCTGCGAGCCATATTGCCCGGACATCTGCGCGGCGGCCGGAGTCGAAACGGCAACGAGGACAAGGGCTGCTGTGGTGATCATGAGTTTCATCGAAACTTCTCCTCTGACGGGCGAATGATCGGCCCGCGCGTCGAATAATGGCGGCGAATTAAACCTGTAATTGTGGGATGTCCAAGAGCTTGCCGCAAAACCCCTGAACGGACTTTGAACTCGCTGATTTTGCTGGGCAAATCTCAATTGAGCAAGCCCTTTTGAATGTTTTTGCTCACGCGCGCGTGCGCGCGGGTGGCGAACGGGGAGACAATGCACTACGTAATAGCGGGGGGCGCGGCGGTGACCGCAATCCCTGGTGTGCACCCCTAATCGCAGGAACGTTTCTTGGCCACTCAGCCGCCGGTCGACGACCGCAACGACGACAATGCTCCGCCTCCTCCGGGCGACAACGACATCGCTCCAATCTCGATCGTCGAGGAGATGAAGACCAGCTATCTCGATTACGCGATGAGTGTGATCGTGAGCCGGGCGCTGCCCGACGTGCGAGACGGCCTCAAGCCCGTTCATCGCCGCATTCTCTTCGCTTGTCAGGAAGCCGGCTATGTCGCCGGGCGGCCGTATCGCAAGTCCAGCCGCATCGTCGGCGATGTCATGGGTAAATATCACCCGCACGGGGACTCCGCGATCTACGACGCCCTCGCTCGAATGACCCAGCCCTGGTCGATGCGCGTTCCGCTGATCGACGGCCAGGGCAATTTCGGTTCAATGGATCCGGATCCGCCCGCCGCGATGCGGTACACCGAGGCGCGTCTCGCGAAGGTCGCCAATTTCCTGCTTGGCGACATCGACGAGGACACCGTCGACTTTCAGCCCAATTACGACGCATCCGAGCGCGAGCCGCAAGTTCTTCCGGCGCGCTTTCCAAACCTGCTCGTCAATGGCGCAGGCGGGATTGCGGTCGGAATGGCAACCAACATCCCGCCGCACAATCTTGGCGAAGTCCTCGCCGCTTGCCGAGCCTATATCGACGATCCCGCGATCAGCACGGAAGGGCTGATGGAGCATGTAAAGGGTCCGGACTTTCCCACCGGCGGACTCATCCTCGGGCAATCGGGGATCCGGAGCGCCTACACCTCGGGTCGTGGCTCGATCCTGATGCGAAGCCGAGCCCACGTCGAAGAAGGGCGCGGTGAACGGCGCTCGATCGTTCTTACCGAAATCCCCTACCAGGTGGGCAAGAACGGCCTCGTGGAGAAGATCGCCGAAGCCGCGAAGGACAAGCGGATTGAAGGCGTCGCCGACATCCGCGACGAATCCAACCGCGAAGGCGTTCGCGTCGTTATCGATCTCAAGCGCGACGCCACCGCCGATGTCGTTCTGAACCAGCTGTGGCGGCACACGCCGGCGCAGACCAGTTTCCCGGCAAATATGCTGGCGATCCGCGGCGGACGTCCGGAGACGCTCACTCTTCGCGACATCATCGAGAGCTTCGTTCGGTTTCGCGAGGAGGTGATCACAAGGCGCTCGAAGTTCGAGCTCCTGAAGGCCCGCGAGCGGGCTCATCTCCTGCTAGGCCTCGTGGTTGCGGTCACCAATCTCGACGAGGTGGTGAAGTTGATCCGGGGCTCGGCTTCGCCCGCTGAGGCCCGCGAGAAGCTGATCGCGCGCAAGTGGCCGGGAGCCGAAATTCGACCCTACATCGCACTCGTCGAGGCCGTGGAGCCGCAGGGACGATCGGACACCTACCAATTGTCCGATGCGCAGGTGAAAGCGATCCTCGAACTTCGTCTCCATAGACTGACCGCGCTTGGACGCGACGAAATCGGCAATGAGCTGAAGGGCCTCGCGGAATCGATCGGTGAGCTTCTCGAAATTCTCGCCAATCGCGCCCGTCTCTACGAGGTGATGCGCGAGGAATTCGACGAGGTCGAAGCCGAATTCGCAACCCCGCGGATGAGCGAGCTTGCTGCGGCTGCCGACGGGATCGAGGACGAGGACCTGATCGAGCGCGAGGACATGGTCGTCACCGTGACGATGACCGGCTACATCAAGCGCACTCCTCTTTCGGTGTTCCGCGAACAGAAACGCGGCGGAAAGGGTCGCGCGGGAATGGCGACGAAGGAGGAGGATGCGGTCACGAACCTCTTCATCACCTCTACTCACAACCCCGTCCTGTTCTTCTCGACCACGGGTCGTGTCTATCGCATGAAGGTCTGGAGACTTCCCGAGGGCGGTCCAAACACGCGCGGACGGCCGATGGTGAACTTGCTCCCGCTCGCCGAGGGCGAGACGATTTCGACCGTTCTTCCTCTCCCGGAAGACGAGTTGGAATGGGGCGGTCTGCACATCATGTTTGCAACGGCGCACGGAACGGTGCGCAGAAACAGCATGGCTGCCTTCACCAACATCCCGTCGAACGGAAAGATCGCGATGCGCTTCGGCGCCGGGCCGGCCGAGGAGGTCGAGAGCGATGACAGCGAGGAACAGTCCGACCTCACCGACCGCCTGATTGGTGTCGAGCTTCTGACCGAGGGCGATGACGTCCTGCTCGCAAGCAGGAACGGCAAGGCGATCCGGTTCATGGCGACCGATGTCCGGGAGTTCCAGTCTCGGACCTCGACCGGCGTTCGAGGAATTCGTCTTCTCGAGGGCGACGAGGTCATCTCGATGTCGATCCTTCACCGTGTCGGAACGAGCCAGGAAGAGCGCGAGGCCTATCTCCGCTTCGCTCCCTGGAAGGGCGAAAAGGACGGCGAATGCGCTCTTCCAGGAGAGCGCCTCGCCGAACTGGTGGACAAGGAACAGTTCATTCTGACGCTTACCGAAAATGGCTATGGCAAGCGGTCCTCCGCGTACGAATATCGCCGAACAAATCGCGGCGGCCAGGGCATCACCAATATCGACACGTCCGAGCGAAATGGACGGGTCGTGGCTTCATTCCCGGCGCAGAAGGGCGAGCAGCTGATGCTGGTCACCGATCAGGGAAAGATGATCCGGACGACGGTCGGCGACATTCGCGTGATGGGTCGAAACACTCAAGGCGTGACGATCTTCAGAGTCGCCGAGAACGAGCATGTCGTCAGCGTCGCCAAGATCGAGGAGAGCGAGGAAGAAGAAATCGAGCTGGAGCCCGGCGAGGAAATCGCCCCTGAGGAAGGCGCCACGGTCGGAGAAAGCGAGCTCGATAAGCCGGCAGATCCCGCACCCGACAAATAGATCGGTCCATGCCGCAGCAAGGCTGCGACAAGCTGCAGAACCTGCCGGGCCGGGGCTGCGTTCTTTCTTGGAAGAAACAAGAAGAGGAAACGTCCATGCCCCTTCCCCACAATGCGCTCGTGCTCGTCGCCGACGGCCGTAAGATGCTGTTTTTCCGCAACCGCGGCGATGAAGAACGGATCGATCTGAGGACCGAAGCGCATGACGCTCGAAATCACCAGCGCAAGGATCGGGACATTCGAACGGATGCTCAAGGAGTGGTGCAGCAGAGCTTCGGCTCGGGCCGCTCGACCTACGAGGAACCGGACTTCCAGCAGCAGGAGGAAGATCGCTGGATCAAGGACGCCGCGGAGGAGCTGAAGAGACGCAGCCTTCGCAATGACTTCGAAGCGCTCGCGATCGTCGCGCCTCCAAAAGCGCTCGGAGTTCTCAAGAAATGCCTTCACAAGGAGGTCCAGAAGCGACTGGTCTGCACGATCAACAAGGAGATGAGCGGACGGCCGATCCCGGATATCGAAGCGCTCCTCGTCGGTGAAATGCAGGTGGAGCTGCCAAACGTCTGACGAGAGACTATTCACGATCGGTCATTCGACCCGGTCTATCGACGAGTTCACCGGGATCCTTCGGAGCGCCGGAGCAGACTTCGTCGTCGACGTCCGAACAGTGCCACGCTCACGAACCAATCCGCAGTATAATTTTGACGTCTTGGGGAACGGGCTCCTGCCGCTGGATATCGGGTACGAGCGAATCAATGAGCTCGGAGGCCTTCGCGGCCGCTCGCCCAGCGTCCCTCCGGAGGTCAACGGATTCTGGGAAAACCAGAGCTTCCACAATTATGCCGATTATGCGCTCTCCGACCAATTCGAGCGCGGGCTTCAGCATTTAACGGCGCTCGCTCGAAAGCGGAGGGTTGCAATCATGTGCGCCGAGGCTGTCTGGTGGCGCTGCCACCGGCGGATCATTGCCGATTATCTTCTCCTTGGAGGCTGGAGCGTTGCTCACCTCATGGGCAATGGGCGCTCAGAACCTGCAAGGATCACGCCTGCAGCTCGGGAGCGGGACGGACATCTCGTCTATCCCGCTCCAGATACCCAATCGCTTAACCGCGCTCGCCCCTTTGACCTGGGGTCGGAGCCGGCATCGGCGGCGGCGGAGGTGGCGGCGCCGGAGGAGTCATGACAAGCGCCTGGGCCATTGCGAGATGCTTTTGCATCACGGGGATGGCGCCCGCCGCGACCGTCCGGAGCGCCGGAACGTCGCCGCTCGTGGCATAGTTTTGCATCATCTGGATCGCTTGCTGGTGAGCTGCGATCTGTTGTTGCTGATACGTCATGTCGAAGCTCATTCCGGATCCGGCGGCGCGCAGCTGATCGAGCATCGCCTG
The DNA here is from genome assembly GCA_036265105.1 of Sphingomicrobium sp. GTDB lineage: Bacteria > Pseudomonadota > Alphaproteobacteria > Sphingomonadales > Sphingomonadaceae > Sphingomicrobium. The sequence continues at coordinate 33,506 of DATAPR010000019.1, read as the reverse complement.
GTCCGCCGGCAGAAGCGTTGGCGGAGGCGGCGCGAGGCCGGCGGAGCTGGCAGCGGCGGCGACCTGCTGACCCATTGCCGTGTGATCGGCGATGATCACACTGGCAAGGTTCCGAACGCCCGGATTGGCCGAAGCCTGAAGGGCAAGCTGACTGGCCGCGATTTCATATTGGTTCGCACTTCCTGCATGCACCAGGAATCCAGGCGCGAGCAGGACGTTGTTGAAGTCGGGCGGCGCCGGCGGCGGTGGCGGCGTCGTCGAACACGCGGCGAGCGCGATCGCGCCGCCGAGAAGGATCCCCAGTTTCCTCATCGCATTTTTCTCCCTTGTTTAGCGATTGTTCCGCCGGAGAAACTTGTCACGGACCGCACGGTTCCGACAGCTGATACGCGGAAGATTCAGGCGAACAGGTGAACGACCTCGGCATCGGGCGCGACGGCTTCGAGGAGGAGCATCCGGTGACACACCTCAGGCTCGCGCTCCATGCACAAAAGAGCACTCGGCTTCTCCCGGGCAAGATCCAGCATTTGCGCGGACTGGGCTATCGCTTCCGGAAGCTCCAGCTGGCCGGAATAGATGCGCCGAAGGTCAGAATGGCGCCCGGCCCGCGCCGCGGCCCTCCCCTCCGCGGGCGTTCCGAGCGCCTTGAGGTGCAGATATTCCAGGCCCGCTTCCTCAAGCGCTGCCCTCAGCGGCGACTTCGAAAAACCGGGGCGCCGCGAAAGCGGGAGTCCCCTGACGTCGATTACGCGCTCGACTCCGGCCCTTTGGAGTGCCGAAATGAATTCGGGAATGGTCGTGCCCTCGTGGCCGATCGTGAATATCCGCATTTCCGCTCGCATCTTTCGCTCTTGGAGATGACTAGTCGATGCTGCGGCCGATTGGCGATATTCTTTCGGATCCAGCTGGCCTCATCACGCTCGCTGGCATAGTTGCTCAGGTCATGTTTTTCGACATCCAGGTCGTCGGCGGCGGGCTCGCCGGATCCGAAGCCGCTTGGCAGCTCGCTGAGGCGGGATTTCGAGTTCGGCTCAGCGAGATGCGTGGCGGCGGCACGACCACGCCTGCACATCAGACCGACAGGCTCGCCGAGATGGTCTGTTCGAACAGCTTCCGCTCGGACGATTCGGACCACAATGCTGTTGGGCTGCTCCACCAGGAATTGCGCGCCTTAAAGTCGCTGGTCATGCGCTCGGCGGACCTTCACCGCGTTCCCGCAGGCTCCGCGCTCGCGGTGGACCGCGACGGCTTCGCCGCAAGTATCACTCGAGCGATCGAACGGCATCCAAATATCGAGGTCGTTCGCGAGCGGCTCGATGGTCTCCCCCAACATCCTGCGATTATCGCAACCGGGCCCCTGACGGGCCGCTTGCTTGCGGAAGCGATCGAGAAGGAAACAGGCCAAAACGCTCTTGCTTTCTTCGATGCCATCGCCCCGATCGTCCACCGCGACAGCGTAGACATGGACGTCGCCTGGATGGCCGCTCGGTGGGACAAGGGCGGCAAGGACTATATCAATTGCCCGCTAGACAAGGCTCAGTACGAGAGGTTCGTCGAGAATCTTGTGAGCGGCGAGAAGATGCCGTTCCGCGATTGGGAGCAGGACACGCCCTATTTCGAGGGCTGCATGCCGATCGAGGTCATGGCCGAGCGCGGACCTGAAACTCTACGGCACGGCCCGATGAAACCCATGGGACTCGACAATCCGCGAACCGGCCGCTGGCCCTACGCGGTCGTCCAGATTCGCCAGGACAACGATCTTGGAACCTTGTGGAACATGGTCGGCTTCCAGACCAAGCTGAAGCACGGCGAACAGACGAGAATCTTCCGAACCATCCCGGGACTGGAAAACGCCGAGTTCGCGCGTCTTGGCGGAATACACCGGAACAGCTTCATCAATTCCCCGACCTTGCTTGACCAGGAATTGCGGCTGAGATCGAACCCCAAGGTTCGTTTCGCTGGCCAGATCACCGGCTGCGAGGGATATGTGGAAAGCGCAGCAATCGGCCTAGTTGCCGCGCTCTTCGCGAGTGCGGAGCTTCGGCGCGAAACAATGCCCCTGCCGCCGGTCGAAACCGCGATCGGCGCCCTTCTCGCCCATATCACTGGGGGCGCCAGGGCTGAGACATTTCAGCCGATGAACGTCAATTTCGGTCTGATGCCGGCGATCGAAGGCCGCTGGAAACGTCCCGAACGCAAGAAGGCTTACACCGATCGGGCCCGCGAAAAATTCGCGGAGTGGTGTCTTGGGCTGATGGTTCGCGAGCCCGCGTGACAGGGATTGGAAGCGTCCCTGTCGCTGGCGACCCGCTCTAGGTCCGCGCTGGCCGCGGAAGCCGGCCGGAGAAGCGATGTCGCAACATTGCAGCAACGCGGCGAGGCGTCCCTTCGGCCTCGAAGGGCTCGGCCCGCCTGCAGTCGCGCATTGCGAGCGCCGTCAACATGGAGAGCGGACGAAGTTTCGAGGCGAAGCTGATGCCCGCAAGTTCCCTTGCAAAAGCCCGGGCCTGATTGAGAAGCATCTCGCGAGACTCCCGATCGCTCAAATGCCGAGCGACATCGACAAGAGCCCACAGCCCCCCGGCAGTCTGGATCTGCCCGCCCGGAGCGGCGAGGATGCGCGCGCCCAGACCAAAGAGCAAATTGCCCCGAAGCCAGATTGCTTCGCTCGTTTCGACGCTCCAGGGAAACGGGTCGAAAAGCCGAAGCCACCCTCCTTCGATGGCGGCGATATCGTGCCCGCTGATCCCTCGAGGCAGAAGCTCCCTCTCAACCGCCTGTAGTCGCGGCTCCGCCGGGGCGCCGTTCTCTTCGTCCAGCTCTTCCAGGCGTTCGCGCCACCACGCCAGCCGGATCGGCCCAAGCATCGGTTCCTTCGTCGTCCGAACGACGTCGCCCATCGCCCGATCGATGGCGAAGAGGGCCGCGAGCGCCCCGCGATTTCGCAACGGAACGTAAGTCAGCGCCAGACCCAGATCGGCGCCCAGCATGAGCTATTTGTAGCTGACCGCCTTGACCGCCTCGACGACCTGGGACGCCTTGATGAGCGCCAGCTTTTCGAGATTGGCGGCGTAGGGCATCGGCACGTCGACGTCAGTCACGCGAAGGACGGGAGCATCGAGATCGTCGAACCCTTCCGTCATTGCGATTGCAATGATTTCAGAGCTGATCGAGCAGACCGGCCAGCCTTCCTCGACCACGATCATGCGATTGGTCCGCTTGAGGCTGTCGAGCACAGTCGCCTTGTCGAGCGGACGCAACGTTCGAAGGTCGATCACCTCGGCATTGATCCCCTGGCCCATCAGCTCCTGCGCGGCTTCGAGTGCGACCCCGACACCAATCGAATAGCTGACGATGGTGACGTCCTTGCCGGGGCGAACGATCCGCGCCTTGCCGATCGGAAGCACATAATCATCCATCTGCGGCACGTCGAAATGCTGGCCGTAAAGAAGCTCGTTCTCGAGGAAGACGACCGGATCCGGGGTACGGATCGCTGCTTTCAGCAGGCCTTTTGCATCAGCAGCGCTGTACGGCGCGATCACGATCAGACCAGGCACATGCGCATACCAGCTGCCGTAATTCTGGCTGTGCTGAGCGGCGACCCTGGCAGCCGCTCCGTTCGGCCCACGAAATACGATCGGGCAGCGCATCTGCCCACCCGACATGTAATTGGTTTTCGCGGCCGAATTGATGATGTGATCGATCGCCTGCATCGCAAAGTTGAAGGTCATGAACTCGACGATCGGACGAAGGCCCCCCATCGCCGCGCCGGTGCCCAGACCCGCGAAGCCATATTCGGTGATAGGCGTATCCACGACGCGCCTGGGCCCGAACTCCTCGAGCAGGCCCTGAGTCACTTTGTAGGCACCCTGATATTCGGCAACTTCCTCGCCGAGGACGAACACGCGCCCGTCTGAGCGCATCTCCTCCGCCATCGCATCGCGAAGGGCCTCTCGGACAGTCATGTTTACGAGTGGCGTGCCTTCGGGAACCTCGGGCTGGTCGTGCGTACGAGCGACGTCCGCCACAAGATCGCGGGCTGCTGTCTCGAAAACATTCGGCGTTGGAGTTGCTTCTTCCTGCTGCGATTCAGGCTCGGGAATCGACGGGGTCTCCGAAGAAGCGGGTTTCGGCGCCTCCCTCGTGTCCGAGATCTCCTCAACGGCGGGTGAGCTCACGTCCTCGCCGTCACCGGCAAGAATGGCGATCGGCTGTCCCACCTTCACGCCGTCCGTGCCTTCGGGAACCAGGATCTTGGCGATCTTTCCCTCGTCGACCGCCTCGAACTCCATCGTCGCCTTGTCGGTCTCGATCTCGGCGAGAATATCCCCCGATTTTACGTCATCGCCCTCCTTGACGAGCCACTTGGCAAGGGTCCCCTCTTCCATCGTTGGGGACAGCGCGGGCATCTTGAGTTCCGTCGCCATCAGTAGCTCTCCACCAGAACATCAGTGAATAGCTCGGACGGCGGGGGTTCGGGCGCATCCTCGGCAAACTTGGCAGCACCGACGACGATGTCCTTGATCTCTTTGTCGATCGCCTTCAGCTCGTCTTCCTTCACACCGATCGCTTCGAGGTCGCGTTCAATATGGGTGATCGGATCCCGGTGCTCGCGCACGTCCTGAACTTCCTCCCGAGTGCGGTACTTGGCCGGATCGGACATCGAGTGACCTCGATAACGGTAGGTGAGGAACTCGACGATGATCGGCCCCTTGCCTCCCCGCGTCCATTCGAGCGCGACTTCAGCTGCCCCTCGAACCGCGAGCACGTCCATTCCATCGACCTGAAAGCCAGGAATTCGATGAGCCTCGCCGCGCCGGTAGAGGAGCGGCTCGGAGGACGAACGCTTGATACTCGTCCCCATCGCATATTGGTTGTTCTCGATCGCGTAGATGACCGGGAGGTCCCAAAGCTTGGCCATGTTGAACGCTTCGTAGACCTGTCCCTGATTGACCGCGCCGTCACCGAGATAGGTGAGGCATACACCGCCGTCCTCGGCATATTTGTGTTTGAAGGCGAGCCCCGTGCCGAGCGGAACCTGGGCGCCAACGATACCATGTCCGCCGTAAAAGCCGTGATCGACGCTGAACATGTGCATCGATCCGCCCTTGCCGTGCGAGATCCCCGCTTCGCGGCCCGTCAGCTCGGCCATAATGACCTTGGGATCGATACCGTAGGCGAGCATATGCCCATGATCGCGGTAGCCGGTAATGACGCTGTCCTTGCCGACCGTCATCGCCGACTGGAGACCCACCGCGACAGCTTCCTGGCCGATGTACAGATGGCAAAAGCCGCCGATCAGCCCGAGGCCGTAGAGCTGGCCCGCTCGCTCCTCGAAGCGGCGAATGAGGAGCATCTCGCGGTAAAGTGTCAGCAACTCGTCCTTGGACGCCTTGTAGCGCTTGGACTGAGGCGGTCGCTCGAGCTCGGGGGCTTTCGAAGCAGCTGAAACGACGGATTTCTTCGCGGGACGCGCCACGGTTGTCTCTCTCAAACTGGAAGCGGGCCCGCCTATAGGAGGCGCTTGGAAAACCGGCAACCGCTCGTCAGTTGAGCGGAACGATCACCTCGTCCGGGCGGATCATTCCAAGATCCTTCCGAGTGAGCTCGTCGGCGAGGTCGGGATCGGCATGGCGCGGGTCGAGGAGGTCGGAGCGATGCCTCAACTGCGCCTTTTGCTGTTCGAGCTGAGCGAGCTCGGCCTGCCGCGCGACGAGTGCTCGATGATAGCCGCCCCAAGCGAGGATTCCGTTCGGACCGGCGATCGCATGTCCAGCAAATGTGCCGACGATCAGCAGAGCGAGCGCCGGAGCCGCTGCCCGGCGGATCAATCCCAGTCTCTTGGAAGCTCCCCCCATCTCGCCGACCAAAGAATCACGGAAGAGTCAGCAACGCAAGCAAAAAGAATGGTTTGGTGGATAATTCGAGAATAAATCTGTGGATCAGGCCGGCCGATAGGACTTGATCGCGGCACGTCCTGCAAATCGTGCCGTATCTCCCAGTTCCTCCTCGATTCTCAATAGCTGATTGTATTTTGCGGTGCGGTCCGATCTCGCCAGGCTCCCGGTCTTGATCTGCCCGCAGGAGAGAGCGACCGAGAGGTCGGCGATTGTTGAATCCTCCGTCTCGCCCGAGCGGTGCGAAATGACCGCCGTATAGCCGTTGGTCTGGGCGAGGCGCACTGCGTTGATCGTCTCGGTCAAGGTTCCGATTTGATTGACCTTGATCAGGATCGAATTGGCAATGCCCTCATCGATGCCCTTTTTGAGACGCTTCACGTCCGTGACGAACAAATCGTCGCCGACCAGCTGGATGCGCGAACCAAGCCTGTCGGTCAGCTGCTTCCAGCCCGCCCAATCGTCCTCCGCCATTCCGTCCTCGACCGAGGCGATCGGATAGGCGCTCGCAAGCTCGGCCAGGAATTCGGCGTTCTGGCTCGACGACAATGTCTTGCCTTCGCCTTCCATCTGGTAGGATCCATCCTTGAAATATTCGCTCGCCGCACAGTCGAGACCGAGCAGCACGTCGTCTCCAAGCTTGTAGCCGGCGGCAGTTATCGCTTTCTCGATGTAATCGAGGGCTTCATTGGCGCTCGCGATCTTCGGCGCAAAGCCGCCCTCGTCACCGACCGAGGTCGACAGTCCGGACTGGTGCAGGGCGGATTTGAGAGCATGGAAAATCTCGGCGCCGCACCGCAGCGCCTCGGCAAAGGTCGGCGCGCCGACCGGAATGATCATGAATTCCTGAAAGTCGATTCCGTTGTCGGCGTGCACGCCGCCATTGATGATGTTCATCATCGGCACCGGAAGCAGATTTGCATCGACGCCGCCCACGTATCGATAGAGCGGCAGGCCGAGGGCATCGGCCGCGGCCTTTGCGGCTGCGAGGCTGACTCCAAGGATCGCGTTGGCGCCGAGGCGTCCCTTGTTCTCCGTCCCATCGAGCGCGATCAGCTCGGCATCCAGAGCCGCCTGGTCTTCGGCGTCGAGACCGACCACGGCCTCGGCAATCTCGCTGTTCACGCCCTGCACCGCCTTGGAGACGCCCTTCCCTCCCCAGCGGCTCTTGTCCCCGTCGCGCAGCTCCACCGCTTCATGTGCACCGGTCGAGGCCCCGGAAGGGACCGCGGCTCGCCCCATGCTCCCGTCTTCAAGAGTGACATCGACTTCCACAGTCGGATTGCCGCGACTGTCGAGGATCTGGCGGGCGTGAACGTCGACGATCGCGGTCATGGCTTTCCTTCTTGCGCGGGCGTAACAATATGATCGTAAGGTTGCGCCTAAAACGGCGCGTTCAGGCGTGCAACTTTCGCTTCCATGTCCCGGAACGAACGCCGTCGGCACAGGGTTGATGCGTAAAAGGAGGACCGCGATGGCTGATCAGAAAATCGTCGACTTGCCAGAGGGTACCGACGAGGTGGTTGAAGGCGCCAATTCCGGCGCTCTTGCGATCGATCCAACCGGACGCGATCAGGGTGGTCAAACGATTACAGTGGGTGACACTGCGCTCATCGGTGAAGAGGAGATTGCCGTGCCCAAAGGCGATGCAGAGCGACCCGTTGTCGGAAGCGGGAGCGCCGAGGGCGGCCTTTCCGAACGGCTCCGAAGCGGGCGTGAACGGTTTGCGAGCCAGGCCGGGGACAAAGCACGCGGACTTGTCAGTCAGGGTCTCGAGCGAACGTCCGAAACGCTGGCCAATGTCGCCAAAATGGTCGGTGACACAGCGCCGGGAATCGATGAGCGGCTCGGTGAAGAATATGGCGGATATGCCCGCCGCGCGGCCGGAGCGATCGAAAATGTCGCCAGTGCAATCGCAGACAAGGATCCGGACGAGCTGATCGAGGATACGCGAACCTTTGTTCGCAACAGCCCCGGAATCGCTCTTGCCGGTGCAGCGGTCGTCGGGTTCGTCGTTGCGCGACTTTTGAAGACCGGCCTCGCCAGGGACGAAGACGAAGAGGATTGATGCTGAAGCCTCCGACGGAGACACCAGCCCCACCTGAGCGCCCGATCGGCGAGCTCGTCCAGGAGCTGGTCGAAGAGGGCAAGGCTTACGGGCGTGCCGAGCTTGACCTTGCAAAAGCGATCGCCGCTGAAAAGGCCAAGGCATTGGCCCTTCCGGCGGCGCTTTTCGTTGTCGCTTTCATCCTGGCGCTTGCCGCAGTTACCGCGCTCGCAGTCGGAGTGGTGATGGCCCTGGCCAAATTCCTCGGGCCTCTTCTTGCGGGACTGATCGGTATGCTCATTTTTGCAGCTCTTGGAGGCGGCCTTGTGTGGTGGGGCATTGAGCGCGTGAGGCGGGTGTTGTGAGCGACAGCCCGGAGATCGCCGCCGCGCGAAGCGAGGCCGAGCGGCGACGTTCACGCCTGATGAGTAGCGCTCACGAGCTTCAGGAGCGCCTCAGCCCCAAGGTGCTGGCGCGCGGCGCCTGGCAAGGCGCGAAGGAGAAAGGCGCCGACTTCGCCGAGGACGCGGTGGACGCCGTCAAGGCTCGTCCGCTTGCCGCAAGCGGAGTGGTCGCGGCAATCACCATGTTCCTTGCTCGCGAGCCGCTCATCGATCTCGCCGGAAAGCTCTTCGACGGAGCGAAGGGAAAATCACGAAAGCGCCGAAAGGCGCCTCAGAAGGAAAGTACGGAGGCAGCCGAATGATCGACCAAGGCACAGCTAGCTCCACTCCAGAGGAGTCGGAAAGTTCAAACGCTCGCCGGCGCGCGATCGAAGCCTATGAAGATGCTCGTGACCGAACCGTCGACACGCTCGGCCAGGCACCGTTGCTCGCGCTTGCCGGCGGTATTGCCGCAGGCGCGCTCATCGCAGCCCTTCTGCCCAGCACTGAAGCGGAAGTTCGAGCGGTCCGACCGACCGCGCGCCGGGTAAAGAATTCGGCGCGAGCCGCACTGGATGCGGCAAGAGACAAGGGCACCGAGCGACTGGACGAGCTCGGCCTTACGCGCGGCAAGGCGGAGGAGACGGTTCGCAATCTCCTCGAGGGTGTTGCCGATGCCGCCAAGGCATCGGCCAATGCGGCACTCGAAGCGGCGCGAAATCCCGAGAAAGGCTGACGCAGCGCGCCAAATCGGATAGCGAGCGGCCATGAGCAAGCTTCATCTGGTCTTCGGCGGACGGGTCAAGGACCCGCGCACCCTCGATTTCGATCTGAGTACGATCGACGTCGTCGGCATCTATGACAGCTATGCCGCCGCGGAAGACGCGTGGCGCGGCGCAGCTCAGCGTTCCGTCGACGACGCGGAGATGAAATATGTCGTCGTCCACCTCCATCGGCTGCTCGAGCCGGACATGGAGGGGACGATCGCGGGAATCGCGCGTCCGAGACAATCGGCCGGCTAGGCCTTCCTGTATTTCCAAAGCAGCAGCGGTCGCTGGAGAAGCAATCCTGCGGCGAAGCCGCCGACGTGCGCAGGGGTAGCAAGCAGATAGCCCTGCTCGCCAGCCAGCCAGCCCGTCATCATCTGGAGGACGATCCAGGCCGCGAGCAGCCAGACGACGTTGACCCACCGATTGACCGCCGGCGATTTGCTCACTCGCTTGGCGCGCCCGAAGCTCAGCGCGAAGGCACCCACGACAGCGCTGATTGCGCCGCTCGCTCCGACCATTGGAACGATGCTGGTCGGATCGGTTGCCCATTGGGCGAGCGCGGCTGCGTAGGCTCCGACGAGGTAGAGAAGAATGAGGCCGGTCTTGCCGAGAATTCGCTCGATAGCAGCCCCGCACCATGTGAAGACGAGGAGATTGAAGCCGATGTGGATCGGCCCCGAATGCACGAGAGTCGCGCTCAGCGGCGTAAGGATCGCCGGAACAGCCGCGAAGGATGTGGAGACGCCGCTCAACCGCGCCGGAATGAAACCCATCGCATAGGCCGCGCGATCGGATTGGCCGGTCGCGAGCGCGATCAGCCACGCAAGCGCGGTGATCGCGGCGATGATGTTCGTGGCGCTGCGGGTAAGGCGATCCACGAGGTTTAGAGGAATTCTATTTTCTTGATCTCGTAATAGCGGTCACCCGAAGGGGTCGAGACTTCGACCTCGTCCCCGACCTGGCGCCCGATGAGCGCCCGTCCAAGCGGCGAATTGTAGCTGATGCGGCCTTGTCCGGCATCCGCCTCGCCCTGGCCGACAAGCTGGTATTTCACCTTCTTTTCGTCCTCGTCGAGCAGACTGACGGTAGCCCCGAAAACGATCTTGTCGCCCGACAGCGTCGTCGGGTCGATCACCATCGCCCTGCTCAGCCTGTCTTCGAGATCCGCGATCGTCGCTTCGATCTGACCCTGGCGCTCCTTGGCAGCATGATATTCCGCATTTTCGCTGAGATCGCCGTGAGCACGAGCAGCCTCGATTGCTTCCACGATCGCCGGCCGCTCTTCGATCCGCAACCGTCTCAGCTCGTCATTGAGCCTGCGATGGCCCTCCGCCAGCATCGGCACCTTTTCGGCAGTCGCCATGATAAACCCTTTTCAATGCTCTGCCTGGGCGCGCCGTCATGAAGCGCGCGGGACCAGTCGCAGATTTTCGTTGGAAGCTGTCTCTTAAGCTGCGGAATAATAGGATTGGAGCGAGGCGACTTCAAGCGCGTGCCCGCGCACGGCCTCGATCGACCGTGCCGCGGCAAGGCTCGCAGCGGCGGTTGTGAAATAGGGGACCTTGCGGGCAAGGGCTGTCGCCCGGATCGAATGACTGTCCTTCAAGGACTGCCAGCCCTCGGTCGTATTGAAGACGAGATCGACATCGCCGTCGAGGAGCTTGTCGACGATGTGCGGGCGCCCCTGAGCGACCTTGTTCACAACTTCGACCGGAAGCCCCCTCGACTGCAGGTGCGCCGCGGTTCCACCGGTGGCGATGATTGAAAAGCCCAGCTCCACAAGCTTCTCCACTGCCGGCACGATATTGTCCTTGTCGGAGTCTTTCACGGAAACGAAGGCAGTTCCGCCTTGCGGCACCTCCATCCCGGCTCCGAGCAGCGCCTTGGCAAACGCAATATCGAAATTGGTATCAATTCCCATGACTTCGCCCGTACTTTTCATTTCCGGTCCGAGCACGGGATCCGTGCCCGGGAAGCGCGCGAACGGAAAGACGGACTCCTTGACGGCGACGTAATTGTCGATCCGTCGGACCCCGCCGAGGCCGCTCAACGCTTCGCCCGCCATCACCCGGGCCGCGATCTTCGCAAGCGGTGTCCCGATCGCCTTGGCGACGAACGGCACCGTCCGGCTAGCACGGGGGTTCACCTCGATGAGGTAGACCGCGCCGTCTTTGACCGCGAACTGCACGTTCATGAGTCCGCGGACCTTCAGCGCGAGGGCGAGCTCGCGGGTCTGCCGCTCGATTTCCAGGACCACGTCGGCTTCAAGGCTGTAGGGCGGGATCGAGCAGGCACTGTCTCCCGAATGAACGCCTGCTTCCTCGATATGCTGGAGCACTCCGCAGACGGTGACGTCGACACCGTCGCAAATTGCATCGACGTCGACCTCAATCGCGTCGCGCAGATAGCGATCGATGAGAACCGGGCTCCGGCCCGATACTTGCACGGCCGTGGCAATATAATGTTCGAGCTGCTGCGGCCCCTCGACCACTTCCATGCCCCGGCCCCCGAGTACGTAGGAGGGCCGCAACAGCACCGGATATCCGATCCGTTCCGCAACTCTGAGCGCCTCGTCGCGGCTTCGAGCGATTCCGTTCGAGGGCTGCTTGAGGTCGAGGCGCTGGACGAGCGACGCGAAGCGCTCGCGGTCTTCGGCAAGGTCTATGCTGTCGGGGGAGGTTCCAAGGATGGGTACGCCGGCGGACTGGAGTTCTTCCGCAAGCTTGAGCGGGGTCTGTCCACCGAGCTGAACAATCACGCCCAGAAGCTCTCCACTATCCTGCTCGCGGCGAACGATCTCAAGCACATTCTCGATCGTCAGCGGCTCGAAATAGAGGCGATCGGAGGTATCCGGATCCGTCGAAACGGTCTCGGGATTGCAGTTGACCATGATGACCTCATAGCCAGCGCCGGTCTCCCCATTGCGGTCGCGCCCCAGCGCAAACGCAGCATGACAACAGCAATAATCAAACTCGATTCCCTGGCCGATTCGGTTCGGACCGCCGCCGAGAATCATGACCTTGCGGCGCTCGGAGACTTCCGCTTCGTCGACCGGCTCGCCGAACAGCGGCGCTTCGTAAGTCGAATAGAGATAGGGCGTGGTGGCGTCGAACTCGGCAGCGCAGCTGTCGATGCGCTTGAACACTGGCCTGACGCCGAGCCCGAGGCGATGCCCGCGCACTTCTTCCTCGGTAATTCCGCCCGTCATCGCGCGCATTGCGCTGTGAACCACGCCCGAGCCCCCGACCGCGATGGCTTCGCTCATCTCCCGCTCGACATGTGCGGAGCGGAGCGAGAGCTGGGCGAGACGGGAATCCGAAAAGCCCATCGCCTTCAACCGTCGCATCGCCCGCGGATCGTTCGGAAGCCCGCTTACGCGCAGCTCTTCTTCCGCTCGAACGATCTCCTCCAGCCGCTTCAGAAACCAGGGGTCGAAGCCCGAAATCTCGTTGATCCGTTCGACCGTAAATCCTTGCCGAAGGGCCTCCGCAGCGACCAAAAGCCGGTCTGGAGTGGGTCTGGCGAGGGCGCTTTCGATTGTCGCCGGATCCGCATTTTCAAGCTCGCGAATCCGGTCAAGGCCGGTCAGTCCGATTTCCAGGCCGCGCAGCGCCTTTTGCAGACTCTCTGCGAAGTTGCGCCCGATCGCCATCACCTCGCCGACCGATTTCATCGACGTGCTCAGGATTGCATCCGCACCGCGGAATTTCTCGAACGCGAAGCGCGGGATCTTGGTCACCACATAATCGATCGTCGGCTCGAAGCTCGCCGGCGTCGCCCCGCCGGTGATGTCGTTGGCGATTTCGTCCAATGTGTATCCGACGGCCAGACGCGCCGCGACTTTGGCGATCGGAAATCCCGTCGCCTTCGAAGCCAGAGCCGAGGATCGCGACACCCGCGGATTCATCTCGATGACGACCATCCGCCCGCTCTTCGGGTCAACCGCGAACTGGACGTTTGAGCCCCCAGTTTCGACGCCGATTTCTCGAAGCACAGCGATCGCAGCGGAGCGCATCCGCTGATATTCCTTGTCGGTCAGGGTCAGGGCCGGCGCGACGGTGATGCTGTCGCCCGTGTGGACTCCCATCGGATCGACGTTTTCAATGGAGCAGATGATGATGGCGTTGTCGGCGCGGTCGCGCACGACTTCCATCTCATATTCCTTCCAGCCGAGCACCGATTGCTCGATCAGAACCTCGGTCGTCGGACTTGCCTCCAGCCCGCCGGCCACGATCTGGAGGAACTCGTCGCGGTTGTATGCGATGCCCCCGCCGGTTCCGCCGAGCGTGAAGCTCGGACGGATGATCGCCGGCAGACCGACGTGCTCGAGACCGGCCAGCGCCTCTTCAAGGCTGTGGGCAATCGCCGAACGCGGACTTTCCAGCCCGATCTTGTCCATCGCCTCGCGGAATTTGAGCCTGTCCTCCGCCTTTTCGATCGCCTCGGCGTTGGCGCCGATCAGCTGCACTCCAAGTCGATCGAGAGTCCCGTCCTTGAAAAGCGCCAGAGCCGTGTTGAGCGCCGTCTGTCCGCCCATCGTTGGAAGAAGGGCGTCGGGTCGTTCCTTTTCGATGATCTTCGTGACGATCGCGGGCGTGACGGGCTCAATGTAAGTCGCGTCAGCGAGTTCGGGATCAGTCATGATCGTCGCGGGGTTCGAATTGACGACGATGACCCGATAGCCTTCCGCCTTCAGCGCCTTGACCGCCTGGCTTCCCGAATAATCGAACTCTGCCGCCTGGCCGATGACGATCGGGCCGGCGCCGATGATGAGGATCGAAGAAATGTCCGTACGCTTTGGCATCAGTGACCGAATGACTTTCCAATTGGATTGCTGCGACCCCAGGCCGCGAACTTGAGTGAAATCGCCAAGGCGATCGGTCCGCTGATCGAAACCCGCTCGCTCACGTCGCTGGCGCCTGCGGGAATTGCATGTTGACGAACACAGCGGTGAGACCGTTTCTGCGGGCCCATTTCGCGACGCACACGCGCTGCCTGGCGCTGGGATTCTGATGGATCATCAACAAAAGCTTCTTTTCGCTTTCGTCCTGCATCAGCTCACCAAGCGCCAGCCCGCATCCGATCGCGACGGCGTTCAGCTGGGAATCGGTGTGCATCTGCGGAGTCACGCACGCGGTGAGCGAGAGAGTGACGAGGACGACGGCCGTGAGGCGCATGATTACACCTCGCTTGAGAAGGGTTCGCCGGCATCCGGCCCCTCCTCTGCATTCACTGGATCCGCCCGCAAGACCGCGCTCACTTCATCGCTCCGACGAATTTCTCAAACAGGTAGAAACTGTCCTGCGGGCCGGGGCTTGCCTCGGGGTGATATTGAACGCTGAAGGCCGGCCGGTCGGTGAGCTCGATGCCGCAGTTGCTGCCGTCGAACAGCGATACGTGCGTTTCCCTGACGTTGTCGGGAAGCCCTTCGCGCTCGACCGCGAACCCGTGGTTCATGCTGGTAATCTCGACCTGACCGTCCGACAGGCGCTGAACCGGATGGTTTGCCCCTCGATGTCCCTGGAACATCTTGCTCGTCTTCCCGCCGACCGCGAGGGCGAGCATCTGGTGTCCAAGGCAGATGCCAAACAGGGGTTTACCGGTTTCCAGCATCTGCGCGATCACCGGCACTGCGTATTTGCCGGTCGCGGCAGGATCGCCCGGTCCGTTCGACAAGAAGAAACCGTCGGGCTCGTGGGCCATGATTTCTTCGAAACTCGTGGTTGCCGGCACGACTGTCACCCGCGCGCCGGCCTCGACCAGGAGTCGAAAGATGTTGCGCTTGTTGCCATAATCGACGGCGACGACGTGCGGCCTGGTCTCGTCATCGGCGCCGAGCTCATAGCCTTTGACCCACTGCCATCGGCCCCCGGTCCAGCGCTCGACCTGAAGCCGGCTGACGTCCCTTGCAAGGTCCATCCCCTCAAGACCCGGCCACGCAGCCGCCATTTCCTGAAGGGCCTCGAGATTGAACTGGCCATCCTCGCGATAGGCGATCGCGATTGTGGGCGGCCCCTCTTCGCGGACCAGCTTTGTAAGAGCGCGCGTGTCGATGCCCGCGATGCCGATTCGCCCCCAGTTGCTCATCCATTGGGCAAAGCCCTGGTTCGCGCGGTAATTGCTTGGCTCGGTGACGACTTCGCGCACGAGGCAGCCCAGCGCGTGCGCCTCGCCCGCTTCGACGTCTTCCTCATTCGCTCCGACATTGCCGATATGGGGAAACGTGAAGGCGATGACCTGCCTCGCATAAGAGGGATCGGTCATCACCTCCTGATAGCCCGTCATCGCCGTGTTGAAGCAGAGTTCACCAACGGCTTCGCCCTCGGCGCCAAAGCCCTCGCCCCAGACGATCCGGCCATCAGAAAACACGACGACTCCGGTCGCACCCTCAGGCCGGGGCGCGTGCATGGGTCGTACTTCGGCCATGGGCGAAAGTGCCTTCCGTTCAAGGTTTTCCAGCGATGTCGCTAAGGCACTCCCGCTATGCGCTTTATGCCCCCCGGTCAACGCTGGTCAGCGTGAAAATGCGGCGCTAGGGCAAAGCGATGATCCGGGACGACATCAAGACCGCGACGATTGCCGCCATGAAAGGCCGCGACAAAGAGACAACAGCGACGCTCCGGCTCGTCTCGGCCGCGATCAAGAACCGCGACATTGAGGCGCGAACCGGCGGGGCTCCCAAGGACGACGATGCGCTGGTTACCGAAGTGCTTCAGAAATTGATCAAACAGCGCCGCGAATCCGCTGACCTTTATCGCAAGGGTGGGCGCGACGACCGCGCCCAGGCGGAGGAAGCGGAAATCGTCGTTATCGAGCGTTTCTTGCCGCGGCAGCTGGACGACGCCGAGGCCGAGACCCAGATCCGGTCAATTATCGCCGAGACCGGCGCAACCTCGATGAAGGACATGGGCAAGGTCATGGCGCTCGTGAAAGAGCGTCTCGGCGCAAGTATCGAACCGGCACGGGCGAGCGGCCTCGTCAGGGCCGCGCTCTCTTAAGTGACCTCTTAAAAAGGCCCCGCCGCAGCGAGCGGCGGAGCCGAAACGTCAATGACCCTCTATCTGGCCGCTGGAGCGGTGGCTCCGGCCATGCCGCCGATCACCCCCGTCAGACCTTCCATCACCAGGTGATAAAGGAAGATTGCCGTTGCGCTCGCGAGCGCGCCGGCAACGCCTATTTGAAGGTTGCCGGCCAATGCATTGAGCTGGGCTCCAATTGTCGGGATGTGACCCAGCGCCGTTCCAACGGCAGGCAACGCGATCACCGACGCCGCGGCGAGCACCATTCTGTCTTTCGGCATCGAAATGCCGGCAAGCAAGCCGAGTATGACAAGCACCAACGCCACGTTCATCATGCCGAGTGCAACAAAGCCGGCGACAACCGCGAGAATGATATAAAGGGCGCGGGCAAGTCCGCTGATTTTCTTGAGCATATCCCCTCCATGGTCGTTCCGCGTCAGCGATCTTGTGCCGCTCTGTATCGGAACCGAAACAGATTAGCCGCAATCGCCATGGGATTCTCGGTCAAATAATCGCGCATCTGCGTCGGGCTGCTGTGGATAAGTGGTATCCTGCGTCTTGCAGGGCGGCGATTCGCGCATAGGGTCGTCTGCCGTGACCCTTTCACCCCAATGGCTCGATGAACTGCGCGCTCGGACCGTGCTCAGTGCCGTCATCTCGCCATCGGTCAAGCTGATCCGAGCCGGACGCGAGTGGAAGGCCTGCTGTCCCTTCCACCATGAGAAGACCCCGAGTTTTACGGTCAACGATGAAAAGGGCTTCTGGCATTGTTTCGGGTGCTCAGCCCATGGAGACGCAATCCGCTTCCTTACCGATCACCGCGGAATGCCCTTCATGGATGCCGTCAAGGAACTCGCAGCCAAAGCAGGAATGGAGGTTCCGGCTCCCGATCCGCAAGCGAAGGAACGCGCCGACCACGCAGCTTCACTGACTGACGTCATGGCTGAAGTCGCGGCGTGGTATTCCGGGCAGCTGCAGGGGCTCGGCGGCGCCGAGGCGCGAGAATATTTAGCGCGCCGCTCCATCGACAGTGACACGATCCAGCGCTTCGGCCTTGGGTTCGCACCCGATAGCCGAAGCAGTCTGAAGCGCGCTCTCGAAAGGCTCGGCGAAGACAAGCTTGTTGAAACGGGGATGCTCATCAAGCCCGATCAAGGCGACACGTACGACCGGTTTCGAGGTCGCCTGATGTTTCCGATCCGCGATGCGAGAGGGCGCGTGATCGGTTTTGGCGGCCGCATTCTGAAGGAGGGCGAACCCAAATATCTCAACTCTCCGGACACGCCGCTGTTCGATAAGGGACGAACGCTCTACAATATCGATCGAGCTTCTCCCGCAAGCCGCGCGTCCAGGCGTCTCATCGTTGTCGAGGGATATATGGACGTGATCGCGCTCGATCGGGCCGGCATTTGCGAGGCCGTCGCGCCCAACGGTACTGCTGTCACCGAAGCCCAGCTCGAGCGGATGTGGCGCCTCGATCCGTCTCCCATTCTCTGCTTCGACGGCGATTCCGCAGGCCGAAAGGCCGCGATCCGAGCCGCTGCCCGCGCGCTTCCGCTGATCCGGCCCGATCGGACCTTGCGCTTTGTCGAACTTCCTTCCGGCCAGGATCCCGACGACGTCGTCAGAGCGGGAGGGCGCGAGGCATTCGAAGCGCTGATCGATAATCCCGAACCCCTCGACTCCCGGCTCTGGCGGCACGAGTTCGAAGCTCAACCCTTGAGGACGCCGGAAGCCTGGGCTGGCCTCAAACAGCGCCTTCTGGACCATTCGTCGCAGATCGGACACGCGGACCTCTCTCGAATGTACCGGGAGGACTGGCTCAGTCGCTTCTACGAGCAGCGAAGACCCGTCGGCGCGACTTCGTTCGCTTCCCCGCAGCGTCGCGGCAGCTTCAAGAACGGTCGCTTCGTTCCGCCCCAACAGCCCGTCGGGTCGAACGCCAAGGCCATCGCGGTGGCGGGAATCGACGCCCCCACGGCCCGCGCTCTCATCCTTGGATTTGCCAACTACCCCGAAGAGCTTCCCGCTCACTGCGAACAGCTCGCTGCCATTGATATCGCTGACATATCGACCGCCAAGATGCGTGACGATCTCGTCAACGCGGCCTTTTCCGGCACCACGCTTGATCGAGAGGCTCTCGCCACCATATTGGGCGGCGATGGAGCAACGGGCCCGAAAGCCTCAAGCACCATGGGCTTTTCCTTCACCCGCCGCGACAGCGATCCGGACCGCGCCCGAACTGATCTGGCGGCTGCCGTCGAGATCGTCGCCGCGGCGGAGGAAGTGGACAAGGCCCTCGAGGATGCAACGGAACGGCTGATGCGGGATTTCACGGACGAAGCCTTGGAGGAACAGCAGCGCCTAATCACGGCGCGGCATGGGTTGAGGCAGAGGCTGGCGCAGCTCGCTGGCACCGACTAAGCAGCGGAACTTATGGCGAAAAACGAAGCAACTGAAGTCGACACGGCCGAAGCGGGCGATGCCCCGCTGATCGATCTCAACGACGCGCAGGTCAAGAAGCTGATCGCGCGAGCGAAAAAGCGCGGCTTTCTGACCTATGATGAGCTCAACGAAGCTCTTCCCCAGGACCAGATGTCGAGCGAGCAGATCGAGGATGTCATGTCCGCGCTCAACGACATGGGTGTCCAGATCGTCGAGAGCGAGGATCGCGGGGACGAGGAAGAGGAGGAAGATTCTCAGCCCGAGGCCAGCACCGAAGACGAGGTCGATCCTCTCGATGACGGCGGCCCGCGGCCCGCGGCCGCGACCAAGAAAGAGCCGACCGATCGGACCGACGATCCCGTTCGCATGTACCTTCGCGAGATGGGGGCGGTGGAACTCCTTTCGCGAGAGGGCGAAATCGCCATCGCCAAGCGGATCGAAGCCGGCCGTGACACGATGATCTGGGGACTTTGCGAATCTCCGATCACCTTCACCGCCATCATCGGATGGTCGAATGCCCTGAACGAGGGCCGGATGCAGCTGCGCGAGATCATGGATCTCGAAGCGATGCTGTCGAAGGGCCCGACCGCCGAGCAGCTCAACGAGACCGAGGAAGGCGAAGGCGGCGAAGGCGAGATCAGCGAGAAGGTCGCTGGGCCCTCAATCAAGGAAGAAGAGGACGTCGAAGAGGAGCCTGAGGCTCAACCGGACGAGGAAGACGATATGGTCGAGCGTCGTGCCCGGCCGCAGCAGGCTGAGGACGACGACGACGACAACACGCTGTCGCTCGCGCAGATGGAGGAGACCCTCAAGCCATCAGCGCTCGAGAAGTTCGCGACGATCACCCAGATCTACAAGAAATTCTCCAAGGTTCAGTCGTCGCGGATGGACGCGCTCGGCACGGGAAGCGATTTCCCCTCGGCCGACGAGAAGAAGTACCAGAAGCTGCGCGAGCAGCTCACCTCCGAAGTCGAAAGCGTCCAGTTCCACGGAAGCAAGATCGAGTATCTGGTCGAAGCGCTATACGCCTACAACAAGCGTTTGATGGCCCTTGGCGGCCAGATGCTGCGCCTCGCCGAGCGCCACCGCGTGCCCCGCAAGGGGTTTCTCGATGCCTACACCGGGCACGAACTCGATGAGAACTGGCTCGCGGACGTTTCGAGGATCGACAAGAAATGGGCAGCCTTCGCTGCCGCCGAAGGCGATACGATCGAGCGCATTCGAAGCGCGATCGCCGATATCGCCCAATCGACCGGCACTTCGCTCAGCGAATTCCGGCGCATCGTCAACATGGTCCAGAAGGGCGAGCGCGAGGCACGTATCGCCAAGAAGGAAATGGTCGAGGCGAATCTTCGTCTCGTCATCTCGATTGCCAAGAAATACACCAACCGCGGCCTGCAGTTCCTCGACCTGATCCAGGAAGGCAATATCGGCCTCATGAAGGCGGTCGATAAGTTCGAGTACCGCCGCGGCTACAAATTCTCGACCTATGCGACATGGTGGATCCGGCAGGCGATCACGCGCTCGATCGCCGACCAGGCGCGCACCATCCGAATTCCGGTGCACATGATCGAGACGATCAACAAATTGGTCCGGACAGGCCGCCAGTTCCTCCATGAGACGGGCCGCGAAGCGACGCCCGAGGAGCTCGCGGAGCGCCTCTCGATGCCGCTCGAAAAGGTCCGCAAGGTCTTGAAGATCGCCAAGGAGCCGATCAGCCTCGAAACGCCGATCGGCGACGAGGAGGACAGCCACCTTGGTGACTTCATCGAGGACAAGAATGCCGTCATCCCGGTCGATGCAGCGATCCAGTCCAACCTCAAGGAAACGGTTACCCGGGTCCTTGCAAGCCTGACCCCCCGCGAAGAACGCGTGCTTAGAATGCGCTTCGGCATCGGAATGAATACCGATCACACGCTGGAGGAGGTGGGACAGCAGTTCAGCGTCACTCGCGAGCGTATCCGGCAGATCGAGGCGAAGGCGCTTAGAAAGCTGAAACATCCGAGCCGTTCGCGAAAAATGCGCTCATTCCTCGATCAGTAGGTAGAGACCGTCTTCGACAAATAGGTCTCCGGCGATTCCCGCGCACGCAATGGCTTTCCCAAGCGTGCGCTCGATACTTGCCCGATCCGCCAACCTCTGACACGCTCGCCCAAGCAGTCGGGGGGCCGACTTGGACAGGTTCAGCTTCTTCTTTGCCTTTTATGGGTTGATACTGGGTCTCGGCGTCGCCGAGCTGCTGAGCGGTTTTGCCGGCATGGTGCGCGCCCACGCGCTCAAGAAACTCGAAGCCCAGACAGCGCTTGTCGCGCTCCTAACGTTCGTCCTGATCGTCGCCACCTGGGTCGACACCTGGAGCATGGATCGAACAATTTCGCTCGACTTCGGCGACCTTTGGGCCCCGATCCTGCTCGCGACCTTCTATTATCTCGCCGCAGCGGTGATCTTCCCCCGAGATCGCGGCCAATATTCCCATCTTCGCGCCTATTTCGCCGCACGAAGAAAGTTCGTCATCGGCATGCTGTTCGCAGCAGAGCTGGTCGATTTCTATGCCAACCGCGCCTGGTTCGTCGATGTCCACGTGCACCGCCCGGCC
The DNA here is from genome assembly GCA_036265105.1 of Sphingomicrobium sp. Taxonomy (GTDB): domain Bacteria; phylum Pseudomonadota; class Alphaproteobacteria; order Sphingomonadales; family Sphingomonadaceae; genus Sphingomicrobium. Next base: position 12,349 of record DATAPR010000019.1, on the reverse strand, counting down.
TTTTTCTGGGGCTGGCTCATCCCTTACAATATCGTCATCAAGGGCTGCTTTTTGGCGCTGTTCCTCGTGCGCGGCCGGCGCGCCACGATTGCGCTGCTTATCGCCCAGCTCCTGATCTTCATGGTGCCCTATTGGGAGCCTGATCCCGTCTCGCACTTCTCGATGCGCCTGTTCGGCTACGGTTGAGGCTCGGGCTTCGAGGGCCGATTTCAGCTCAGCTCGTTATCGTCATGCTCGCCGCGAGGCGTAATCCATGTGATCAGGTCCCATTCGTTGCGAATGGCGAGGAGAAGCCCCAAAGTGATAATGACTGCGAGCGCCTTTTGAGCCCACCACCAGCTCATCCAGAGAGCGAATGCATCAGCTCCAAACGCCAGATAGATGACGCTCGGATAGACCCCGTAGAACCATATGTCCGTCCAGTGCACTTTCGTGAACCGGCCGATCCCGACGATTGAGATGGCGGAGCGGACCAGGCCCCAAAGCGCGATAATTGCGGTGATGGCCGCGAATTCGCAGCGGGTGATCCCCGGCGTCAGCGCCGCAGCGCTCAGCGCCAGTACGAAGCTGACACCCAATACGATCGGGCCCATGTACAGTTTTGATCCGGCCAGCACCTGCGAGCGTGAGCGGTCCTGCAACAGGCTGATGACGACGAAGATGAGGCCGATCAGGACGGCCGCGGCCCCGCCGGCCATCAGGAAGAAATTCTCCCAGCCGTTGAACATAGCCGTCGCCCCCAGTTTCGTGAGATCTTCTCCTTAGCAATGGACGACTGAAGGGCGAAATCTTCGAAAGGATGGCTTCAGGGCCCGATTGGCCCGAGCCGACCCGTCTTCGAAATCCCAATAAACCAACGGTAGCTAGGCGTCGTTTTTCGCTTCATTTAGGACGATTGGATGAAGACCTACCAAGTTTACAGCGTGGACGAGCGAGGCTCGATATCCGGCAACCGAACGATCGAAGCCGCCAACGACGACGAGGCTGTTTTCGCAGTGCGCTCGATGCAGCGGCCGCTCGAAACCGAAATCTGGGATCGCGATCGCCGAGTTGCGAGGATTCCGGCCCACCGCGCCTAGCAAATGCGCGAAGTGTCGCCTTTCTAACATTCGTTATTGAAAGCATCCTCCCAATAAGCCATTGTTACAGTTGATTTTTCGGTAGCGCGGGGCTGCCCGGGCACGGGGTAAGGTAATGAGTAAGAGCGATCGCGAATATTATCTCGCGCGCATCAACGCTGAGCGTGAGGCGGCTGGACGAGCGACGGACGAAGCAGTCCGAAGAGTGCATCTTCAGCTTATTGAGCGATATGGAAGGCGGCTCTCGGGAGAGGCGGCCGAGTCTGCGCCGGATGAGGAAGCTTAGGCTCCCGCCGGAATCCTGACCCTTAGAGTCCGGCAGCTGGGCGAGTCGGCGCCGCGGTGGGCCGCACCCTGCCCACCTGACGCTTCCCGACTCGACGGGCGCCTTCGATCTGGCGCCAAAGATTGATCGATTTGTCGTCCATATCAGCGTGGCAAAACGTTACCCGGCCGAAGTAGGTTCCTTTCGATCGGGCGTTCAGCCCAACCATTTTCCAACACCGCCATGCCGCGAGCAGGCGCCGCGATGGTTCTTGGCGTGGCTGTAGGTCCCATCCTTGCACTGGGCGATTGCGCCAGCAGCGATATTGTTATCGGCCGAGGTTGCAGCTGGAGCCGCTTTCGGAGCCGCCTTCGGCATCGCGGCTGGTTTGGGTGCAGGCTTTGCCGGAGCGGCTTTCGGAGCGGCCGTGGCTACCGCAGTTTTGGCTCCTTTGCATGCCGCCTTGTTCGCATTGCCGGCTTTCGAGCAGTCGTAATGCCGCTCGCTCGTCGCCGCGGCCTGCTTGGGGGCGGCCTTCGCTGGAGTGGGCTTTGGAGCAGCGGCCTTGGCTTCCTTGGCCTTTGGTGCCGGCGCAGCCTTGGCCGGTTTGGCAGATTGCTTCGCGGCATTTTTGCACGCGGCCTTGTTGGCGTTGCCCGGTTTGGAGCAGTCATAGTTTCGTGCCGCGGCGACAGCCGGGGTGCTGGAGGCGACCGTACAAGCCGCGAGCGCCGACAGAGCGAACAGAAATCTTCTCATATTTTTCCTCCCTGTACTTTCAAGAGCCGCCGGGAAATGCCCCCCGGAACCAAAGACGTCGGGCGCTCTTGCCAGATTTCTAGATGAACTTCGAAACCGATCCCAGGATTCCGCCCTGGTCCTGCTGGAGCAAGGAAGCGAAGCGTCCAAGCGCCCCCTCGCCGCCTATATGGCCGACGATCTCCTGCAGCTTGTCTGGCGGCAGACCGGTCTGGTCGGCAGCCGTTGCGACTGTGTCCCCCTCGCTGGTGTGAGCTTGGCCAAGGGCAGCAATCGCCTGCTCCACCTGGTCGGGACTGAGACCGACCTTCGAAGCAAGGTTCTCAATCGTTGAATTGTCAGAGACCTGATTGAGGATTCCGTCCAAAAGACTCATCGCGAATCTCCTTCGCAAGGGCACGCGAACCGGGCGTTGGGCCTGGAACGGCAGTGCGACTATTGCCCAGGCGAAGCAAGGGAAGACTTTGACGGGACAAAGCTTGCGGCTTTGCCTTGCCTCTGACATTTCTGGCAAAAGCCCGCGAGGCGATGGATTTCGCCTTCGGTTGAGCTCAAAGCGAGCGCTTCACCGACGGTTCAAGTTTTGAAGGCTTAAAACCCCGCACGCGACGCAGATTCACTTTTGGCCACCTACCGCCCCACCGCGCCCTACGAGCGCCCGCCGCTTCGGCGCCGCGCCTCCGGGCTGGGATTGGCGCTTGGCGTCAATTTACTGCTTCTCCTCATGCTTCTGACGCTTGGCAAATTCGCGCCCGAAGCTCGAAAGGTGAGCCAGGCCCTTGTGGTGGACTTTCTTCCCGAAAGTCACAGCGCCCAGTCGCAGACAAATACCAGGGTCGAACAGAAGCTAGTCTCTCACTCCAAGGCCACGCCGCTTCCCAAGCCGCCGATCGTTCTTCCGGTCAAGCCGACGATCACTCCGCCGCCTTCGAAGTCGACTCCGTGGATCGAAATGAGCAAGGACGAATTGGCAGCTTCCGACATTGGCAACCTTCCCAAGGCCAGTTCAGGCAGTGCGGGCGATTCCGAGGTTGTCGGTCATGGTCCCCACGGCGAGGTGCTTTACGCAGCGGAGTGGGCCCGACATCCGACCGACGCCGAGATCGGTGGCTACATCCCGGCCAACGCACCCGACGGCTATGGTTTGATCGCCTGCAAGACGATCCCTGGAGACCGCGTCGAGGATTGTGTCGAACTCGACCAGACACCAGGTTCGCATCTCGCGAGCGCTGTGCGACAGGCAGCATGGCAGTTCCGGATCCGTCCTCCGCGCAGGAACGGCATCCCGCTGGTCGGCTCCTGGGTATCGATCCGCATCGATTACGAGCGGATCATCCGTAGTGGGAGCGGACTTTGAGAGATCAGGAACGGTCGTGCCTTAAGAAAGCGACCGCCGCGGGCGCCGCTAACCTACGAGCGTCGATGCCAAGCGAAAGGAACGCCCGCTTTCTTGACGGGGGGTCCGGAAAGCGGGCGGTCCAAACATAGGACACCCGCTCTAGTGTGCTACCGAGAGGCGAGTCCCGGCCCGGCCTTAGCATGGCAACTCAACGATCAGCCGTAGCCGTTCCGAAGATTGACGTTCGTCAACCGCGCGGATCGAAAGGACTTTAGCGGGTCAATGGCTCTGCGGCCGGGCCGAGAGCATGAAGCTTCGACGGCCGCGTGGCAGCTGGGCTTCATATTCATTTGCGAGCCGTTCGAGCGAGTGACGCACCTCGTCGTCGGTCATGGTGCTCGCGATGCGCCGGCAGCGATCGATCTGCTCTTCCAGTTCTTCCTGGTTCATTCGCTATCCGGTGGCACAACGAGTGGAGACATTTGCGGAAACGTCGAATAGGCGACACTTGTTCCAAAAAAATGGCCGAAACCTGCCGTTTCTGATTGCGGCTGCAGTGAGGGATCGGTTTCAGATTCCCGGCTCGCCGGTGCCTGTTGCACTTCGCAGCTCAAAATCGACGTCGGCTCAGCAGAGCGAGCGCGGAATCATCGAATTCGGCAGCCTGGACACGACTGTCCCACAACCGTCACACTCGGGCCTTACCGAAAGGGACTTCGGGAGGTGCCATGAGCAAGATCTACAACGTGCTGTTCCTGTGTAACGGCAATTCGGCGCGTTCAATTCTGGCCGAGGCCATCCTCAACAAGGAAGGCGCTGACCGGTTTTATGCCTATTCGGCAGGATCCCATCCGGATTCCGAAATCCACCCGGCCGCGGCTGTCCTGCTTGGTGAGCTCGAATATCCAATGGACCAGATCCGGCCGGAAAGCTGGGACGATTTCGCGCGGGAAGACTCCCCTCGGCTCGACTTCGTCTTCACACTTGCCGACGAGACGCTTGGCGAAACCTGCCCGGTATGGCCTGGTCAGCCGATCAGCGCCCATTGGGGAATTGAAGACCCCGCGGGGTCCGGGGAGGAAGATTCGGATCGCGCGTTCCGCCATGCTTATCATGCGCTGCAGCGTCGGATCCGGCTGTTCCTCGCGCTGCCGCTCGACAGCATCGACGAAATGAGCCTCCAGGCCCGTCTCGGCGAGATAGGAGCATCGGACCAAGAAAGTTCGAAAGCGGCCTGAAGAACGCGGAGCTGCGAAACGGCCCGGCATTCCCACCGGCGAGATTTCGGCGACACCCAAACGCTACCCTGTTGTAACATTTCCGGCATTGGCCGCGCGCAGCAACGGGCGTAATGCTGTTTGCTTCCTTGAGGGAGGAAAGCATGAAAAAACTGATGCTCGCCATGTGTGCGTTCAGTCTGATCGCCGGATCCGCAGTGCCCATTTCGGCGGCGGCCCCGTGCCGGGACAAGAAGGGCAAGTTCATCAAGTGCCCGGCGGCCAAGGCGAAAGTCTGCCGCGACGCAAAGGGCAAGTTCGCCAAATGTAAGTGAAGTCGGCGCTGCAGACCTGCAGCCCCGCTATTGCCGGATACCCGTAACGATCGAGCGCCTCGAGGAGCCCGGGACGACCGCGTGCGCGTTCGCACGCGACAGTCGAGAGCCTAACGGAATAGCCCGAGCAGCTGCGTCAAATTGAGCGCGATGAGCCCGTCTCTTTGAACTCTCCGCTGCGGAAAGAACAAAAGGAGCAGGGGCAAGACGATCCGCGCGGCCGCCCACCACACTTCCCATGGCTTGTACCGAAAATGGTCGAGCGTGGCGTGCGAGGCTACCGAAATCGCCGAAGGGAGGGCGATCAGGATCAGGATCATCTTGCGATGCTTGAGATAATGCTCCTCGAGCGATCGCTCGGGCTTGGACTCCTGACCCGGAAAGATCGCCCTGCTGACGAAGACGTAAGGGAGCGAGATCGCGGCGGCTGCAAGCATCTGGACGCCGTTGACCGTCGCATAGGGCCGAGCGAGCCACATCTGCATCCAGACGTTCATTCCGCCCAGAAGGACGCTCGAAGCAACGAGCGGCGGGCAGGTTCCGACCTCGATCTTCTCGCAGTCGCGCCACATGTCGGCAAAGCCGATCGCGACGTTGGCGACGGCTATTCCGAGCAGCAGACCGTAAAAGCTGAACAGATAGTCGAATGATCCCACGAATTGCCCCCATCCCCGATGGGAACAACCATAAGCGAGAATCGGATCAGCCGAAATGTGTGCTCGAATGTTCGGGCGGCACTCATCCGGGCTCGGGATAATCCAAGATTCATGGCAGCCGCGGCCTTAACCAATTCTCGTCACGCCGCGCTAACTGGACGCGGGTTAATCAGTCTTCGGTAGCGTCGCTGACTTTAGCGAGCTCTGGCGGCGCTGCCACCATCGCGGTCTGTGGCCAGGCAGGCATGCGATCTTGCGTAGGAGCCCTGCCGCCAGCCTTCCCCTTGCTCTAGGCGGCGGGGCTTCGGCTCCTCTTTCACCTTCGCCCGCGCTCGCGCTCTTCACGCGTGGCATCGCTCACTTGCTGGTCGATCCCGCTCTTGTCACTGAAGAAGGCAGCGGCGAAGAGGCCGCATCCAAGGACGATCGAAAAGAACACTCCGAGCGTCGTCGCGATCACCGTATTAACGTCGAGACCGCCGGTGACATAAAGGTAGAAGAGCGCGCCCGCGACCATCAGAACCGCGACCACGACGATCCATTTGAGAATTTGCCTGAACTCTTCGATGGCCTGCTGACGCCTGGAATTCATCCCGGTTCACGTCTCTCCAGCGGCTGGGCTCCGACGGTCTGTCAGTCCCTGTCTCGGAGCATGAATCCCTCGCCGTTCTTGCCGCTTGGCCCCCTTAGTCTTGCCTCATAATCCTCGGCAAGGTCTTCGAGGGCCTCGCGCATCTCCTCATCGGTGAGAAAGTCCCTCAATCTTCGGCATCGCTCGATTTGTTCTTCAAGATCAGTCAGTTCATCGGTCATGGGGCACCGTGTACGCGCTGTACGCGAGAGCTCCCACGCTCGATCGGCCAACGTCGCCCTTAACGCGCAAGTTCCCTTCGGTTCGCGGTCGTAACGGCAAGCTCTGAGTTTATTGCGGTATCCGCCCCTCGGCTTGGGCAAGGACCTTTTTCACGTCGTTGCTCGGGATCGCGAAGCCGATCCCGATATTGCCTGCCGACATTTCGTTCTGGCTTGGACTGAAGAGCGCCGAGTTGATCCCGATGACATGCCCGTGAAGATCGATGAGAGGACCGCCCGAATTCCCCGGATTGATCGGCGCGTCGGTCTGGATGAAGCGCCTTGAATCGCTCTGGCCAAGCGGACGGCTGAGTGCGCTAATGATGCCGCTGGTGACGGTTTGGCCAAGGTTGAAGGGATTGCCGATGGCAACGACATAGTCGCCGACCAGGAGCTTGTTGCTGTCGCCGAGCTCGAGTGTCGGAAGGTTCTTGGCGTCGATCTTCAGAACCGCGATGTCGAGATCGGGATTGAGGGCGACAGGATCGGCGGGAAGCTTCCTTCCGTCCTTCAATCCCACTTCCACCTCTTGGGCATTCTGGACGACATGGAAGTTCGTGATGACGAGACCGTTCTTCCCGTCGACTATCACTCCAGATCCCGCTGCCATGGTCGGCTGCAACGCCGCGTCCGGAATTCCAAAATATCGGCGGAAAAATGGATCTTGAAGCAACGGGTTCTGCTGGGCCGGCGAGGACTGAAGCGTCGCGATATTCACGACTGCTGGCGCGGTCCTCGCGACAAGCGGAGACAGGCTGTCCTCGCCCGGCACGGCGAGCGTCCGCGGACCGGGCGTATCGGTATTTGAGCCGATGGGAAGCATTCTGGCCACGACCCCGCCGATCACCGCGGCAACCAGAATGAGGATCGACAGCAGCAAAAGCGGGGTCCGCGGGGGCGCGGAGCGCTGTTCAACCATTTTTTCGCTCTTATCCTTCGACCGGTTCACCTTCGGGGGCGCCCCGCCCAAGCTTATCGGGCAACCGCTCTCCTTGCGGCGTGAACGCGAGGCTGACCGAATTGATGCAATAGCGCTGTCCCGTCGGCGGCGGGCCGTCCGGGAAGACGTGCCCCTCATGCGCTCCGCAGCGCACGCAGACGATCTCCGTTCGGATCATTCCGTAACTATCGTCGCGAATGTATTTGAGATGACTTTCATCGAACGGCTGGGTGAAGCTCGGCCAGCCGGTGCCGCTCTCGAACTTCGTCCCGCCCAGGAAGAGTGGAAGGCCGCAAAGCCGACAGGTGAAGACTCCGGGCCGCTTCTCCTGGAGGAACACCCCGCAGAAGGGCGCTTCAGTCCCGTGCTCGAGGAGCACGTGGCGCTCCTCGTCGTTGAGGTCGGCAGCGAGGGAGTTGAACTGCTCCGTCGTCGGCGGTGTGAGGTCGAAGCTTTTTGTGGCGGCATCCTGCTGCATGAGCATCTCCTTCGCTTGCCATCTAACATGGGAATAGGATTGGCGTCTGTCGATGCGGTGGATTCTTGCGCTACTTCTGCTCTTCCTTGCTCGGGCCGCGCTCGCCGAGCCCGTAGAGACTCGAGAACAGGCGCTTTCCGAAGATTCAATCCAGTATGCGGCCCAGTTTCGAGTGACTCCGCAGGAAGCGCTGCGCCGCCTGAAGGCGCAAGAGGAGAGTGTCGCTGCCACCAATTCGATCGCCAGCGAGTTCGCGGAGCGTCTCGCTGGAATCTCGATCGAGCATTCGCCGGATTATCGGATCATTGTCCTTCTGACCGGATCCGAGCCGGTCGCGGAGCGAAGCGCCGCAGGCGTCCCAATCGTCTTCCGGACCGGCGCCAGGTCGACGCATGCTGAGGCCGTGGCCGCGATGCGCCGGCACCTGATCGACTTCAGGCGCGATCTACCGGGCGCCCGAGGAGCCGGATACGACCAGCGGACCGGTGAAGTCGTCCTCCTGATTACGCCGGCGGACGCAGCGAGATTTGGCATAGACACGATCCGCGCACGAGCCAGCGAGCTCAGCGGAGTGCCGGTTCGAGTCGTCACCAATTCGCTCAACGAAACCGACATGAGCATCACCGGCGGCGGCCTGGTCGATGGACTGAATGTCCTTACCAACCGCAAAAATCGCTGCACGAGCGGTTTCGTCGTTACCAACGGCGAGGTTCACGCGATCACCACGGCCGCTCACTGCCCCGATCAGCTGACCTTTATCGACCGCGACGGGAACCGCAGTCCAATTCTGCCGATGATCGGATCTTGGGGGCTTGCCTATCGGGACGTGCAGATCAACGGCAGCGCTGATTCTCCTGATCCGCTCTTTTATGCCAATCGCGGCGCGGGATCGCTCCGGGAAGTCGAAACTTGGCGAAGCGTTGCAAGCACCCGCGCAGGCGACTTCGTCTGCCATTATGGCGAAAGCTCCGGCTACAGCTGCGCAACTGTCGAACTCACCGACTACGCGCCGCCTGGCGAACTCTGCGGCGGCCCCTGCTCACCGACCTGGGTCACCGTCAAAGGGCCGTCATGCATCCCTGGTGACAGTGGCGGCCCAGTGTTCAGCGGCGATGTCGCATTTGGAATTGCCAAGGGAATCAACCGTGACGACGCCGGTCGCTGCGACTTCTATTATTACATGTCGACGGATTATCTGCCGCCGCCGTGGCGGGTCCTGACGACCGGTGACGTCAGTTCGCAGCCACCAGGGCGCCCCTGATCTGATCTGTCCCGGGGACGGGCTCGGAAGCGTCGTTTCCAAGCTTCACAATCCTGTTGTTGTCGTCGACATGGACAATCCTTGGTCGAAAGCCGCGCGCCTCAGCTTCTTCCATCGCACCGTAGCTTATGACGATTACGAGATCGCCCGGCCGCACAAGATGCGCCGCGGCGCCGTTGATTCCGATCACTCCGCTGCCGCGCTCGCCGGCAATGACATAGGTCTCGAGCCTCGCGCCGTTCGTGATGTCCACGATCGCGACCTGCTCGCCTTCCAGAAGGTCGGCGGCCTCCATCAGCGCCGCATCGAGAGTGATCGAACCGACATAATGAAGGTCGGCCTGGGTCACCGTTGCCCGGTGAATCTTCGATTTCATCATGATCCGCATCATCGGATCGAAGCTCCTTAAGCCCCCAGTCAGGAGGCGTCCCGTACTAGATTTGCATCCATTCGTCGATAATCAATGCTGCACTGCACAATCGCACTTGCAGCATGAGGCGCAAATTCCCAACTTGTGCGCCGCTGAGGTGGCGGATTTTCCGAACTCCCGCCTGAACGTCAGCCGCAGAACGTTGATAATTATAGGTTTTATGTTTTGGCATGAGTCTTGCTCAGTAGAAAGCACAACGAATTGCCAATTGGAGTTTTAACAATGGAAGCGCACGAGAATCAGGTCGCCCTGCCCCTTCGGTCCCACACCATTTTGGGCATTTGCGAAGCGGTCGGCGAGGACTTTGGGTTCAACCCGGTGCTTCTGCGTATCCCGTTCGCGGCGATGGTGCTGTATAGCGCTGTTTGGGCGATCGGCGGCTATTTCGCGCTCGGTGCGGTCGTCCTCGCGTCCCGCTTTTTCTTTCCCAAGCCCAAGACTTCGGCGGCTGCGGATTTACCCGCGGTCGAGCAGGAAGAGCAGGAATTGGCAAAAGCGGCCTAGTTGGTCTCCGGAGAGCTCGTCCTTCGGGACGAGCAACGCTCAATATTCGCCGCGGGCTTCGGCTCTGGCTTCCAACAGGTCGAACAAGGCTCGGTGCTGAAGCAGCAACTGCTCACCGCCAAATGCGAGCGCCCTCGAGCACCCCGGATTAACGGCGGCACTATCGACAATTGCCACTACCGAGGATTCGTCCGGGAGGGACGGCGCGGGAGCATCCGTTCCAGCGCGCGCCGCGGCCCGATCGAGAAGCCTTCGGATGGGCCACCAGTCGCACACCAAGGCGGTAGCGGCGCCCAGTGCGCAGCCGTCACGTTCAGATGTTGCGAGAGTTTCTAGCGCGTGGCGCGCGGCAACGAGGCCAGACTCGGTTTCCGCGGCTCCTGGAGTGCTTGGCAAGGGGCCTACCGCCGAAGTTAGTCGGACCAGATAGAGCCGCTCGCGTTCGAAAGCATCGGAAGCATGCGATAGCCAATCTCGAACGGGCCCCTTGGGGCACCGCTGGAGGGCGATCTCGACGAGCCCCGGGTAATGACCATGAATGCTGCAAAGGAGGTGAACGGCATCGGCCATATCGCGTCCGGAATGCCGGCCGACCCCTTCCAGAAGGGCGGTGAGATGGAGATGGCGCGCGGACCCTTCGCCGGCGACCCGCGCCAGCTGGGTCGCGGCAACGCTGAGGGGCATTGGATCGACTGACCGGTTAATCGCCATTCCTGTCCCCTCGTCCGATACTGTCTGAGGCGAAGCCATATGAGAGGGGTCCTAACGCAAGGGCGTAAAGACGAGGTTTATGGGCAAGTAAGCTTTTACCAACTCAATCGTCCCTGTAGGCGAGCTCATAATTTCCCCAGCGGCGCCCCTTGATCCACAGCGGCACGAAGACGTTCTTCACCGGGATGAACTTGTCACCGAGCTCCATCCGGTAAGTTGCGAGAGTCGCTGGCTTTTCACTCGCCAGAGCCGTTCGCGTCGTATCGTCGATGAGAATTCGCTTGTTGCGGCAATGCTCGTCGTTCCAGACTGGGTCCGGACCCTGCGGATGGCTGCGCTCGCTAAGATGAGTAGGCAAATAGCCATTCATGTCGCCGATCGCCGAGCCGATGATCCGGCTGTCACTTGACTTCACTCGGTCGAGGACCGGGCGCACGAGGCGGTCAGCCGCGTCATTGAAGCGCACGTCGTACTGGACGGGGTTGGAGCCCTCGACGATCTTGTAGTCACGGTCAAAGACGTCCTCGGCACTGACTTCCCCCGCGTCTATGGCTCGTTCGATCGCGTTCTTGATCTGGCGACAGGCGTCCTGCGCCTTGAGGATGAACGGGGTGTCGTCGATCTCGGCTCCCGAATTGGCGAGTGTGTCGAGCATCGTATTCGAAAGCATCTCGAGATGTCCGAGACGCTTCTGGGCCGTCAGCAGCTCGCTGCCGTTGGCGCGCGCGTCACCGGCGAAGTCGGTGAGCCCCGCCTTCACCCGGTCGACGCTGGTCTGGATCATGCTGGTCGAGTGAGCGATGCCCTCGGTCTGCCGGTCGACCATGCCGACGATCTCGGCCACGTCGCGGACCCGTTCGGTAATGGTGGCGAAGCCGCTCTGGGCGACGCGGCTGCGCTCGACGCCGCTTTCGATCTCGGAGGTCACCGCAGTCGCTTCGTGGGTGAGCGAGGCGATGGTGCACGCAATCTCGCTGGTCGCCGAACGGGTTTCCTGGGCGAGCTTCTTCACCTCGGCGGCCACCACCGCGAACGAGCGGCCCGCCTCCCCCGCCCGCGCCGCCTCGATCGTGGCGTTGAGCGCGAGCATGTTGGTCTTGTGCGCGATATTCTCGATCGCCGACGAAACGTTACGCACCCGGCTCATCGCCTCGGCAAAGCCGGCCATGCGCGCGCCAAGCTGGACGACGAGATCGGTGAGGCCGCTGAAAATGGCGATCGTATCCTCGATCGCCGCCCTGCCCTCGCCCAGTTTCTCGCGCGCCTGCTCGGCGAGGATTCGGGCCTCATCGGTCGATTCGGCGACCCGCGCCTGGTCGAAGAGCAGGCGGCTGGTCACTTCCTCCAGCGCATCGAGCGTGCGCAGATGCGAGGAGATGCGCTCGGAGACGCCGGTGACATAGCCGGAGACGTCGCTGCATTCGATCGCCAGCGAGCCGCAATTGCGCGCGACGATGTTGATCGCCTGCCCGTCCGTCCGCTCCAGCGCTGAGCTCGCCACGTTTCTCTTCCTTCTTCTTTTC
>DATAPR010000018.1:0-1850 GCA_036265105.1 Sphingomicrobium sp. | reverse complement strand
GTCGTTCGGAGACGCGGGCCCTATAAATTGCGGTCATTTGGCCAGCACCAGCGCCATCCATGTAAAGACCAGAAGTTCGAATCCAATTCCCTTCAGCATCGAGTCAGCTGCGAACTAGGCCCAGGTTCAAGCGTGTGTGCTGATTCCAGACAAGTCGGCCACCCGGGTGCCGGCTACGCTCTTCAGGGTGCGGGCCTCCATCGTCCGACGCTTCCACGCGCACCTCCTGGGTGCGTTCGCGCCTCGTCTCCTCGACTTCGTAGACGAGCCGCGAGATCGCCTGTGGCTGGTCAAATTCCACCACGATGTGTTCGGCCGTGTCGGGACGAGCGCTCACCCAGCGCGTCCCTCCCGGGCCGGACTTTCCATCGAGCAGATTTTCAACCGGGTGAGCGAGGTCCTCGGATGAGTAGGCGACCGTCGCGCAGCAGGCGATATCGATCTCATCCGCTGCGCGTCCGGCCGTCGCCGTATCGGCTGCGAACGATCGCTTGCGGGACCCGCGGGCGTTCCGTCATCTCCCGGTATCGATCGTGTAAAAGAGGTTTTCGTCAGAACACGGGCAGGCCACCTTTGCGGGGATCCCATTCCTTGCGAACCTGATCCTCGACCGGCGAGCCGCTGGACGTGGTTGGGTTGTGTTCATGGTGTTCCTTCTCAGCCGGCTTTGGCTTGTACACGTCCTGGACCAGGTGATCGATGGTGGCCTTCTCGCGCACATGGCGCCTTCGCGTGCGTTCCGGTGCTTTGGCCATTCAATCCTCCCGAAGCGTTACCCGCGTGATTTTCAGGTGCTGCCACATTGATCGCGCCTCTCATGACGGGCGAAGAGTCGGCTCCCGCGAAGGCGCGCGAGTTGTCCTCGAACATATAAAGGTTTTGAAATCGGAACACTGAAAGTCGAAGCCGGGTTCCGTTTAGATATTGAGATTAATCCAGCGAATCTTGCGTGTCGCTCGCGAATATATTTAAGTGCAGGCTTCGAGCCTCTCTATGCAGCGCCCGGAGTTCGTGGACTAGCGTTCGGCCATCGAGTCACGGCGCCTCCTCCGGGATACTGGTCGTGCCGGATCTAGGAGCGGAGCCGCCGCAGTCAGCTTGTCATAGCAAGATCCGAAAGGGCGGGAGCGGGGGCCTTGCGCCCTTTGTAGGTGCGCGGCATATGATTTCGGGTCGCATTATAGGGAAGGGGACACAATGGCGATCAAACGCGAGAAGATTCAGCCACAAGGCATCCATGTCCGCATGGTCGACGGCCAGGCGAGGTACAGCCAAGTCGTTACCGTCAGCGGGACCGGGAAGATGATCTTCCTCGCCGGGCAATTGGCGCGCGACGCTCAAGGGAATTGCGTCGGCAAGGGCGACATGCGCGCCCAGATCCAGCAGGTCGGGGAGAACATCAAGACCTGCCTCGAGGCCGTCGGCGCCACTCTCGCCGACATCGTCAAGACCAACACCTTTGTCACAAACTACGAAGAATTCGCCAAGCACCCCGACATGCGGATGCGGTATTTCGGCCCGGCGACACCCACCTCTACGACGGTCCAGATCAGCCGCTTGGCCGATCCCGACGCGATGATCGAGATCGAGGCGATCGCAGTTATCGACGATTAGACGAGCGGTAAGCGGTCGTCAGCTGGGCTCGGTCTCGAGCCCCAGCGTCGGCCAGTCCCTTTGAAGCCGCCTGCGGGAATTGACGCGCGCTCTCCGCTTCGCTCGCGACGAAATCGGCCTACTCACCCGACCGACGCCGAGGTCGCGCGCCTACGAACGCCAGCTTTCATCCTCTCTGGCGCTGGCGATCCGGTGCGCTCGGCAGGACGCGGCTACCACAGAGCCCAAACCAAACA
>DATAPR010000017.1:0-3662 GCA_036265105.1 Sphingomicrobium sp. | reverse complement strand
CCGAACAGGCCGATCTTGCCGCCCTTCGCGTAAGGCGCGAGGAGGTCGATGACCTTGATGCCAGTCACGAGGATCGCGGCTTCGGTAGATTGGTCGACGAATGGCGGGGCCTCGGCGTGGATCGAAGCGGTCATGTCGCTGCCGATGGGGCCGCGTTCGTCAATCGGTTCGCCGATGACGTTCATGATCCGGCCAAGGGTTTTGGGGCCGACGGGAACGCGGATCTGGGAGCCGGTCGCATTGACCACCTGGCCGCGGGTGAGACCGTCGGTGGAGTCCATCGCAATTGTGCGAACGACATTCTCGCCAAGGTGCTGCGCGACTTCGAGGACCAGGCGGTTTCCGCCATTGTCCGTCACGAGCGCCGAAAGGATTGGCGGCAGCTCGCCCTCAAATGCCACGTCGACGACGGCACCGATAACTTGGCTGACGCGGCCCGTGAGATTGCTCGGCGAGGTGACGTTCGGCGTCGTGTCGGCGGCGGCGACCTTCTTGGCGCGGGGCTTGGGCTTCGTGTCGGCGGCGGTGGCCATGTTCTTCTTCCTTGCCTTCTATTCGCTTAGAGCGCCTCGGCGCCCGAAATGATTTCAACGAGTTCGGTGGTGATCGCGGCCTGACGGCTGCGGTTGTACTGGATGGTCAGGCGATTGATCATGTCTCCCGCGTTCCGGGTCGCATTGTCCATCGCGGTCATTTGCGAGCCGTAGAAACCGGCCTGGTTCTCGAGCAAAGCGCGGTAGATCTGAACCGCGATGTTCCGCGGCAGCAAATCGGCGAGAATCTCCTCTTCGTCGGGCTCATACTCGACTGCGGCGGGCGCAGCCGTCTTGTGGCCGGCAACGGCATGTCCCGGCTCTTTTGCCGCCCGCGGCGCGACTGGAATGATCTGCTCGACCGTCGGCTCCTGGACGAGAGTGGAGCGAAAGTTCGCGTACGCGAGGTGGACGACGTCGATGCCGTCTGTGATGTAGCGCTCGATCAGATCCTTCGCGATCGCCTGAGCGTCCCCGTAGGACGGATTTTTCATCTCGCCCGTTTCATATTGGGCGATGATCGAGCGTGGATAGAGGCGCTGGATGACGGGCCGTCCCTTGCGACCGACGATGTAGAACAGGACTGTCTTGCCCCGGGAGATCAGCTCGTCGGCACTTCTACGGGCGGCGCGAACGATATTGGTGTTGAATGCTCCGGCAAGGCCCCTGTCGCCCGTTGCGACGACGATGAGGTGAACCTCATCCTTGCCGGTGCCAATCAAGAGTTTCGGACTTTGCGGCCCGGGTGTGATGCGCGAGGCAAGGCTCGCGACCACCTCCGTCATCCTCGTCGAATATGGCCGTGCCGCAGTCGCATTCTGCTGGGCGCGACGAAGCTTGGATGCCGCGACCATGTTCAGAGCCTTGGTGATCTTCTGCGTCGACTTCACCGAGCCGATGCGGATCTTGAGGGCCTTGAGCGAAGCCATTTAGGCGAAGGTCTTCCCGAACTCGGCGAGCGCGCCCTTGAGCGTGGCAGCGGTCTCGTCATCGAGCTGCTTGCTGTCGCGGATCTTGGCGAGGATCTCCGGCTTGTCGGAGCGGAGATAGCTCAGCATCGCAGCTTCGTAGCGAACGATGTCCTTGACATCGACGCCGTCGAGAAAGCCCTGAGTGCCGGAGAAGATCGAGACGACCTGTTCCTCGACTGGCATCGGATTGAACTGCGGCTGCTTCAGGAGTTCTGTGAGGCGAGCACCGCGGGCAAGTAGGCGTTGCGTCGCGGCGTCAAGATCTGATCCAAACTGAGCGAACGCTGCCATCTCGCGGTACTGCGCAAGCTCGAGCTTGATTGAGCCGGCGACCTTCTTCATCGCTTTGGTCTGCGCGGCCGAGCCGACGCGGCTGACGGACAGGCCGACGTTAATCGCAGGCCGAATTCCCTGATAGAAAAGGTCGGTCTCAAGGAAGATCTGCCCATCCGTGATCGAAATCACGTTGGTCGGGATGTAGGCCGAGACGTCGCCGGCCTGGGTCTCGATGACGGGGAGCGCGGTCAGCGAGCCGTTGCCATGATCCTCGTTCATCTTCGCGGCGCGCTCGAGCAGGCGGCTGTGGAGATAGAAGACATCGCCTGGATAGGCTTCACGGCCAGGGGGACGACGAAGAAGAAGCGACATCTGGCGGTATGCCACCGCCTGCTTCGACAGGTCGTCATAAACGATCACCGCATGCATTCCGTTGTCGCGGAAATACTCGCCCATCGTGCAGCCGGTATAGGGCGCAAGGAATTGCAGCGGTGCCGGCTCGGATGCGGTCGCGGCGACCACGATCGAATATTCCATCGCGCCATTTTCCTCGAGCGCTCGAACGATCTGAGCGACGGTCGAGCGCTTCTGCCCGACCGCGACGTAGATGCAGTAGAGTTTCTGACTTTCGTCGCCCGACTTGTTCACTTCCTTCTGGTTGATGAAAGTGTCGAGAGCGACCGCGGTCTTGCCCGTCTGGCGGTCGCCGATGATCAGCTCGCGCTGGCCGCGGCCGATCGGAACGAGCGCGTCAAGTGCCTTGAGGCCGGTCTGGACCGGCTCGTGAACCGACTTGCGCGGGATAATTCCGGGCGCCTTCACCTCGACCCGGCGGCGCTCCGTGAACTCGATTGGTCCCTTGCCATCGATCGGATTGCCCAGGGCGTCGACGACGCGCCCGAGCAGACCCTTGCCAATCGGAACGTCGACGATCGCGCCCGTCCGCTTGACCGTCGAGCCTTCTTCGATTTCGGCATCCGATCCGAAGATGACGACGCCGACGTTGTCGGCCTCGAGGTTGAGAGCCATGCCCTTGGCGCCATTGTCGAACTCGACCATTTCGCCGGCCTGGACCTTGTCGAGACCGTAGATTCGGGCGATTCCGTCGCCGACCGAGAGCACGGTCCCGATTTCGGAGACCTGCGCTTCGGCGTCGAAGTTCGCGATCTGGTCGCGGATGACGCGGGAGATTTCAGCGGCGCGGATGTCCATGGTTCTTGCTTAGCCTTTCATCGCCTGGGCGAGACGGTTGAGTTTGGTTCGTATTGAGGCGTCGATCTGCTGGCTTCCGAGCCTCACGATCATTCCGCCGAGCAGCGACGGATCGACGGTCGCGTCGATGTTGACATCGCGACCGACGCGGGCGCGGAGCCGCTCCTGGAGGTTCGCGAGCTGATCGTCACTCAGCGGGCGAGCCGACACCACCTCTGCGGTCGCTTCGCCTCGATGCTCGGCGGCGAGGCGGCGAAATGCGCCGATAACCGAGAGAAGCTCTTTCTTTCGCCCGTTTCGGGCAAGGACTCCGAGAAAGTTCGTCGTAACCGGATCGAGACCAAGCTTTGGAGCAAGCGCGCCGAGCGCCTTTCCGGCTTCCTCGCGTGAAACGAGGGGGCTCGAGACGAGCTCGCTGAAATCCTTCGAATCGAGGAGCGCCTGGCTCAGTGAATCGAGGCTCCTGCTGACGCTGTCGATCTGCCGCTTATTGCGCGCAAGGTCGAAGAGCGCGGAAGCATAGCGCCCCGCTAAGCTGGCCCGAATGCCGCCGGATGTCTCCACGCGCGAAAAGCTCCAGAAACGGAATATTGCCCCGATGCGAAAAACGGGGCGCCAAAACGGCTTACGCCGGACGCCCCCATCGGTTGGCGCGGCCCCTAGCAAGGGG
>DATAPR010000016.1:0-6966 GCA_036265105.1 Sphingomicrobium sp. | reverse complement strand
GCATCGCGGGGCGTGAGCGCGTCCGGATCGAGCGCGATGAGCATCGTGCGCAATTCGTCAGGCGGAGGCGCCGCAGGCGGCTCGCGCGGCTCATAAGAGAACAGCGGCAGCGCGTCGAGTGAGCCACTCGAACGCGAGGCTTCGAGGCTCGCGAGCACCTGGCGCGCCCGCTTGACCACCGACGACGGCAGCCCCGCGAGCTTCGCCACCTGGATGCCGTAAGAGCGATCCGCCGCGCCATGAACAACCTCATGCAGGAACGCCAGCGTTCCCTTGAACTCGGTGACGCGCATCGTGAGGTTGACGAGCCGAGGCAGCGTCTCCGAGAGGGCCGTCAGCTCGTGGAAATGCGTTGCGAACAACGCCCGCGATCGATTGACGGCGCTTAAGTGCTCGACGCAGGCGTAGGCGATCGAGAGCCCGTCGAACGTCGCCGTGCCGCGGCCGATCTCATCCAAGATCACCAGCGAGCGCGCGGTCGCCTGGTTCAGAATGGCCGCGGTCTCGACCATTTCGACCATGAAGGTCGAGCGGCCTCGGGCAAGGTTATCCGACGCTCCGACACGGCTGAACAGCCGGTCGACGATACCGACCTTTGCACTTGCGGCCGGAACGAAGCTTCCGGCCTGCGCCAATACGGCGATCAGCGCACTCTGGCGAAGGAAGGTCGATTTGCCGCCCATGTTGGGTCCGGTGATCAGCCACAGGCGATCGTTCCTGCCGATCGAGAGGTCGTTGGCAACGAACCGGCTCCCCGCCTTCTTCAGCGCGACCTCGACGACCGGGTGGCGCCCCCCTTCGATCTCCAGACACGGCTCTTCGGTGAGCTGCGGCAGCGCCCAGCCGCCTTCCGCCGCTCGGTGCGCATGGCTCGCAGCAACATCAATGCGCGCGATCGCCGCGGCGCTCGCGATAATCTGCGGAGCTTTCGCGAGCGCAAGCTCAATGAGCTCAGCGGCATGAGCTGCTTCTGCCTCGAGCGCGCGAGCACCGGCCTCGATCACTCGGCCCGCTTCCTCATGCAGCTCTGGCGAATTGAAGCGCACCACGCCGGCAAGCGTTTGGCGATGCGTAAAACCGCTGTCGGGTGCCATCAGCCTGTCGGCCTGTTTCGCCGAAACTTCGACATGGTAGCCAAGGACCGAATTGTGGCGGATCTTCAGCGAACCAATCCCAGTCAGGTCGCGGTAGCGCGATTCAAGCGATGCAATTGCACGCCGGCCGTTCGAAGCGGTTTCGCGAAGCGCGTCGAGGTTGGCGTCGTAGCCTTGAGCGATGTAGCCTCCCTTAGATGAGTCGACTGGCGGGGACTCAACGATCGCGACGTGCAACCGATCGACGATTGCTAAATGACCACCAAGCAGCGGCAAAAGCGCATCGAGAAGTCTTGGCCTCTCGAGCTCGCTTTCCAGTTCGAGCCGAAGTTCGGCTGCGCCGGCAAGTCCGTCGCGCAGCAACGCGAGGTCGCGAGGACTGCCCCGAGCCGCCGCCAGCCGGGCGAGGGCGCGGGCGAAGTCGGGCATCGCCTTAAGCGCGCTTCGGACGCGTTGGCGCCGGATTGAATCTTCGTTCAGCCATGCCACCAGGGCCAGCCGTTCCTCGATTGCGATCCGATCGGTGAGGGGCGCGGAAATGTCTTCGCTGAGGAGTCGGCGTCCGGCGGCGGTCTCGCAGCGATCAATCTCGCCGAGAAGGCTTCCTGCGACGCTCCCGCCCGTCGAGCGGGTCAGCTCGAGGCTATCACGCGTCGCTGAATCGATCGCCATGTATGCCGCCCGGCTAATTCGCCGGGGGGCCTCGAGCAGAACTCCCGATCCCTTCTGCGTCGCGTCGAGATAAGCGAGAAGTCCGCCCGCAGCGGCGAGCTCGGCCCGCGACGGCGAGCCAAGTCCCTCGAGCGTCCCGAGGCCGTACCGGCTCTTCAGGGCTCGCTCACCAAGCCTGCTGTCGAACCCACCCTTGCCGGCGGAGACCCCTATTCCCGGCACGGGCGTATCGGCGATCGTTTCGGCCGGAGACAGGCGCGCGAGTTCGGCTGCAAGCTCGCCTGGGCCGCAGCTTGCGAGCTCGAAGCGGCCGGTGGATATGTCGGCGGCGGCGATTGCCCATTCCTCGCCAGCTCGTCCGACTGCGGCGAGCCAGTTGGCTGACGAGGGCTCGAGCAATGTCTCCTCGGTCAGTGTTCCGGGGGTAACCAGACGGACGATCGCACGCTCAACGAGAGCCTTGGAACCCCGCGCCTTGCGGGCCTCGGCCGGACTCTCCGTTTGCTCGGCGATCGCTACTCGGTGGCCGGCCTTGATCAGCCGCGCGAGATAAGATTCTGCCGAATGGACCGGGACTCCGCACATCGGGATCGGTTCTCCGGCGTCCTCGCCTCTTTTGGTGAGGGCAATGTCGAGGCAGGCGGAGGCCAGTTTCGCATCCTCGAAGAACAGCTCGAAGAAGTCCCCCATCCGGTAGAAGAGCAAAGCGTCGGCCGCCTCGTCTTTGAGGCGCCGGTACTGAACCATCATCGGGGTTGGAGCATCGGCTCGGGCCATTGGCGATTGGTAGCCGCTCGGCGAGCTGCAATCGACTCCGGATTCGGACCGGTCGTGACTCTTTGCAGGGCAGTCCCTAAGGCGCGGCTCAATGTCGGAAAGCAACGTTAGATATACCGAAGCCGAGGCGCTAGACTTCCATTCGCACGGACGCCCCGGGAAGCTCGAGATCATCGCGTCGAAGCCGATGGCGACGCAGCGCGACCTCAGCCTCGCTTACTCGCCCGGTGTTGCGGTTCCTGTTCGAGCGATCGCGGAAAATCCGACCTCGGCCTACGATTACACCACCAAGGGGAATTTGGTGGCCGTCATTTCGAACGGAACGGCAATCCTTGGTCTCGGTAACCTTGGAGCGCTTGCCTCCAAGCCGGTGATGGAAGGCAAGGCGGTGCTGTTTAAGCGCTTCGCCGACGTCGATGCGATCGATATCGAAGTGAAGACCGAGGACGCCAAGCGCTTCATCGACGCCGTCGAGCTACTCGAGCCGAGCTTCGGCGGCATCAACCTTGAGGACATTGCCGCGCCCGATTGCTTCATCATTGAGCAGACCCTTCGAGAGCGGATGAATATTCCGGTTTTCCATGACGACCAGCACGGGACCGCGATCATCACTGCAGCGGGTCTCATCAACGCCTGTCTTCTCACCAATCGAAAGCTTTCCGAGATCCAGGTGGTTGTGAACGGCGCGGGCGCCGCTGCAATCGCCTGCACAGAGCTCGTCAAGGCGATGGGCGTCAGGGGCGATCATGTGATCATGTGCGATCGCAAGGGCGTGATCAGCAAGGAGCGAACCGACCTCGACCAGTGGAAGTCCGCGCACGCGGTAGAGACCGACAAGAAGACGTTGGCCGAAGCCTTGGAAGGCGCCGACGTCTTCTTGGGACTATCGGCCGCGGATGTTGTCAGCAAAGACATGGTGAAGTCGATGGCGAAGGAGCCCATCATCTTTGCAATGGCCAATCCCGACCCCGAGATCTGGCCGCCCGATGCGACCGAGGTTCGGCCGGACGCAATCATCGCCACCGGTCGCTCCGACTTTCCCAACCAGGTCAACAATGTGCTGGGCTTCCCGTTCATCTTCCGAGGCGCGCTCGACGTCCGCGCGACAGCGATCAACGAAGCGATGAAGATCGCCGCCGCCGAAGCGCTTGCGGAGCTTGCCCGAGAGCCGGTTCCGGAGGAAGTTGCGGCCGCCTACGGCGGGCGCTCGCAGAGTTTCGGGCGCGATTATATAATCCCGGCGCCCTTTGATCCTCGCCTGATGGAGGTGGTTGCCTCCGCTGTTGCCGAAGCTGCGGTTCAGAGCGGGGTCGCGCAAAAGCCGATCGCGAACATGGAAGCCTATCGCCAGCACTTGCGGGCACGGCTCAACCCGACCGTCGCGGTGATGAGTCTGGCCTACGAGAATGCAAGGCTCAATCCCAAGCGCGTCTTGTTCGCCGAAGGCGAGGAGCCGAACGTGTTGCGCGCCGCGATCGCGTTCAGGGAGGCGGGCTACGGAACGCCGGTCCTTGTTGGGCGGGAAGAGGTCTTTGACCTGCTGAAGGAAATGGGAGTCGAAGACCCCAAGGAATATGAGGTTCTCAACAGCCGCAATTCACCGCTCGTCGGGCGCGCGGTCGACTTCATCTATGAAAAGCACCAGCGCCATGGACTGCTTCGCCGCGAGATCGAGCGCATGGTCAATCAGGACCGCAACTATTTTGCCGCTGCCATGCTTTCGCTGGGCGAAGCTGATGCGATGATCACTGGAACAACGCGGCCATTCAGCCAGTCGCTAAAGCAGGTCCGTACGGTGATTGACGACGAGCCCGAGGCAACCCCATTCGGAATCAACGTAATCGTCAGCCGAAGTCACACTGTCTTGATCGCTGATACAGCTGTGACTGAGCGTCCAACCGCCGAGCAATATGCGGCCATCGCAATGCGGTCTTCCTCGTTCGCACGGCGGATGGGTCTCGAACCGCGCGTGGCATTCACCAGCTACACGACTTTCGGCAATCCGCCAGGAATGCACATTGAGGGATTGCGCGAGGCCGTGAAGTTGCTCGACGGCTTCCATTGCGACTTCGAATATGAAGGCGAGATGGCCCCGGATGTCGCTCTAAACTACGACATGCAGCGCCAATATTATCCCTTCACCCGCCTCTCCGCAGCGGCGAACATTCTCGTCATGCCGGGCCTTCAGTCGGCGAGCCTCTCGGCAAAGCTGCTCCGGGCGGTCGGCGGCGAAAGCGTCCTTGGGCCCTATATCCTTGGACTTGAACTGCCGGTTCAGATCGCTCCGATGACGGCCAGCGCGTCGGACCTCGTCATGCTCGCGGTCCTTGCTGCCGGCGATGCGCATGCGCGCCAGCAGCGCGAGTCCGCCCGGGTCTAGATCCGTTCGACCGAACTGACCGGGTCGGCTTCGCGCAGTGCCGCGATGATCGCGTGAAGGTGGGCAAGGTCGTGCACTTCGATATCGAGGTGAAAGGTCTGAAAGCTGCCGTCGCGATGGACCAGCTGCAGGTTGATGATGTTGGCGTGCTTGGCGCCGAGAATGCCCGACATGGTGCCAAGCGCACCCGGGATGTCGCGCAGGATGACCGCGAGCCGCGCTGCGCCTCCGTCCGAGCCCTCGCCCCAGGCAAGATCGAGCCAGTCGGCGTCGATCCCGCTTGCAAGCGTGTCGCAGCCGATCACGTGAACCTCGATCTCCTCGTCCTCGCGACGCAGGCCCACGATCCGGTCGCCGGGGATGGGATGGCAGCATTGCGCGAGATGGTAGGCAACGCCAGGCGTCAGTCCCTTGATCGAGATCGCCTTCTTCTGACCGATCGGGCGTGCCGCTACATCGCCGCCCGCTGATCCGGGCACCAAGGCTTCCATCAGCGCCTCGTCGCTGACGCGCTTGCGCGCGATTGCGATCATCAACTCGTCCGCATTCTCGATCTTCAGCTTCTTGAGCGCGCGTTTCTGGGCATCCTTGTCGAGCTCGGCCGGGAGCCGCTGAACGATCTCGTCATAGATCTTTCGGCCGAGTTCTATGGTTTCCTCGCGTTCCTTGTGGCGAACGAAACGGCGAACTCCGGCGCGCGCCTTGCCAGTTGCGACGAAGCGGAGCCATGAAGGCTGCGGGTGCTGGGCCTCCGAGGCGAGGATTTCTACCTGGTCGCCATTCTCGAGCATGGTTCGAAGCGGGACCACTCGTCCGTTGACCTTCGCCCCGACGGTGCGATCTCCAAGGTCAGTGTGAACGGCATAAGCGAAGTCGACCGGAGTGGCGCCCTTGGGAAGCTGGATGAGCTCTCCCTTCGGAGTGAAAGCGAAAATACGGTCCTGGTACATCGCCATTCGAGTATGCTCGAGCAGCTCCTCGGGACTTTCGGCATGCTCGAGGATTTCGACGAGATCGTCGACCCAGGGGACATGAATGTCGGCACCGGGCTTGCCCTCCTTATAGGCCCAGTGCGCAGCAAGGCCGCGTTCGGCCTGCTCGTGCATCTGACGGCTGCGAATCTGGATTTCGATCCGCATCTTGGAATCGTGGATCACCGAGGTGTGCAACGATCGATAGCCGTTGCGTTTGGGAGTGGAGATATAATCCTTGAAGCGTCCAGGGACCATCGGCCAGCGGCCGTGAATCAGTCCCAATGCCCGGTAGCAGTCCGCCTCGCTCGAGACGATAATCCGAAAGGCCATCACGTCCGAGAGCTGCTCGAAGCTGATGTGCCGCTCCGCCATCTTCTTCCAGATCGAAAAGGGATGCTTCTGGCGCCCGGTCACCTCTGCCTCGAGCCCGTTGTCGGCGAGATAGAGCTGGAGACCCAGGCCGATTCGGTTGACGAGATCTCCCCCGGCTTCGGTTAGCTGGTTGAGGCGCCGAGTGATCGATGCGTAGGCATCGGGCTCGAGTTCGCGGAAGGCGAGCGACTGCATCTCGGTCATCATCTCGTACATGCCGATGCGCTCGGCGAGCGGCGCGTAGATATCCATCGTCTCGCGCGCGATCCGGCGGCGCTTGTCCTCGGAAGGGATGTGATGGAGCGTGCGCATGTTGTGGAGCCGGTCGGCAAGCTTCACCAAGAGCACTCTAATGTCGTCGCTGAGGGCAAGGAGGAACTTGCGCAGATTTTCCGCCGCCCGCTCGTTCTCGGATTGGGCTTCGATCTTGCTGAGCTTCGTCACGCCGTCGACGAGCCTTGCGACGTCCTTGCCGAACAGCTTTTCGATCTCCTCGGGTGTCGCGACGGTATCTTCGATCGTGTCGTGGAGGATGGCCGTCGCGATAGTCTGGTCGTCAAGCTTGAGGTCGGTGAGGATCCCGGCAACCTCGATCGGATGGCTGAAATAGGGATCGCCGGAAGCGCGTTGCTGATCCCCATGCGCCTTCATCGAGAAGACGTAGGCGCGGTTGATCAATCCCTCGTCCGCATCGGGA
>DATAPR010000015.1:0-2899 GCA_036265105.1 Sphingomicrobium sp. | reverse complement strand
ACCGAACACTCCTTCCACGGCATCCACACCTCCCCCATGCAGCTGCATGGGGGAGGTGTTACCCATGTGTCCGGAACGATGTGTCACCTATGTGTCGGGACGCTCAAGCCGGTGGGCATATCGGACCGATGATATCCGCTGGAATGCGAGGTTCGTCGATATTATCGAGGCGCTTCCGTACGGTACGCGGACGATCGGCTACGGACGGTTTCTCGCCGTGGAGGATGCGGCGCGTCGATAGCGCAAAGGGTGCGGCTAAGTCGGCGCGCTGAGCCCGATCCTACATAAAATCCGTTGTCGTGAATGTCCGCTCCCGAGGACGGCGCCCAATCCCATTCAAGCTCTTCCGCCGCGTCAGCCGAGAATCGCCTTGACCTCCAGATGAGCTTCCAGCCCGAAGCGGCCGTATTCGCGTCCTATTCCGGACTGCTTGAACCCCCCAAAGGGCGCCAGAGGAGCGTGCGGCGCGCCATTGATCACCACGCGACCGGACTCCAACCGCTCAGCAACCCGATGAGCGCGCGCCACATCCGCGCTCTCGACATAGGCTTGCAGGCCGTAATTGGTGTCGTTGGCGATGGCGATCGCCTCGTCCTCGTCATCATAAGGGATGACGCACAGCACCGGGCCGAAAATTTCCTCGCGAGCGACACGCATGTCGTTGTTGCCGATGAAGACGGTGGGCTGCACAAACCAGCCTCGCTCGAGGTCAGCCGGGCGCCCTTCGCCGCCGACCAGTAGCTCGGCGCCTTCTTCGAGACCCAGATGAATGTAGCTCTGTACCCGGTCCCACTGTTTCCGGCTGACCATTGGCCCGATGCTCACCGAAGGATCGGTGGATTCGCCGACCTTGAGCGCGCTGACCGCTGTCTTGAGCAGCTCGAGGATCTCGGGCAGCCGAGACCGCGGTGCGAGGACACGGGTCCCAGCAATGCATGCTTGCCCGCTGTTCATGAAGCCGACCGCAACGACCGTCGAGATGGCGCTCTCCAGTTCCGCGTCGGGGAGGATGATGTTTGGTCCCTTGCCGCCCAGCTCCAGCGTAACGCGTTTCATCGTCTCGGATGCCGAGCGCATGATGGACCGGCCCACTGCCGTCGAGCCGGTGAAGGTCACCTTGGCAATGTCAGGGTGCGAGGCGAGCTCGGCGCCGACAGCGTCGCCGCGACCGTTGACGATATTGAACACGCCAGGGGGAACGCCAGCCTCGTGCAGGGCCTCGACGAGTACCTGAGTTTGGATCGCGCTCATCTCGCTAGGCTTAATGACGACGGTGCAACCCGCAGCGAGCGCCGTGGCAAGCTTGCCGCAGATGGAACCGAAGTTGCTGTTCCAAGGGCTGATGGCGGCAACGATTCCGACTGGTTGTAGGGTGACCTCCGCTCCGCCAACGCTTTGTGTGAATTCGAAGTCTTCCAATGTCTGGGCCATGTCGAGGAAAAGCTGGGCCGCGTGCGCGCTGGAAAAGCCCACGAAGGACTGCGGGGCGCCATATTCTTCGATCATGGCCGCAGTGAGTAGCTCGGAGCGCGAGAGAACGGCGTCATTCAATCTGCGGAGCAAAGCGATCCGCTCGGCCTTCGAAGTGCGCGAATAGGTTGGAAACGCGCGCTTCGCCGCAGCGATGGCGGCCTTGGCGTCGACCGCATCGCCCAACCGCACCTGGCCGATCCTTTCTTCGGTGGCGGGATTGAACAGGTCGAACATTTCTTGTCCGTGCGGGGTGACGAATTGGCCGTCGATGTAGATCTTGTCGATTGTACGCATTTCGCGCCTCCGTGGCTGTGATGCCGATATGACAGCCGGCTACTGGTCTGATAAGCCGATCAAAGTGGCACAGGTTGATGCGACAAATCGCGCAATGAGGCCGAGCCAACTAGAGCTCGAAGCCGTGGTGGCGGTTGCCCGCTACGGCGGCTTCCGGGCTGCTGCTCGCGAGCTCGAGATGTCGTCGTCGGCGCTGAGCCATGCAGTCGCGGCGTTGGAAGCGCGGTTGGGAGTTCGCTTGTTCAACCGCACCACGCGCAGCGTTGCCCTGTCCGCCGAAGGTGAGCAGTTCGTGACCGAGATCGGCCCTGCCCTGGCCGCGATTCGAACGGCTATGGAGAGGATCGACGAGCACCGTGCCGAACCCGGCGGGGTGCTGCGCCTCAATCTCACGCACGGCGCCGCGCGCATGATCCTGTCGCCGCTGATCTTTGAATACATGCGACGGTATCCGCAGGTGTCGGTCGACATGGTGACCGAGGCTGCGATGGTGGACATCGTCGGCCAGGGCTTCGACGCCGGCCTTCGGCTTGAAGAGTTTGTGCCGCCCGACATGATCGCAGTTCCGATCACGGGCCCTATCCGCTCGATCGTCGTCGGCTCGCCCGCCTATTTCGAAGAGCGAACCCGGCCGAAGACGCCGGTTGACCTGGCGAAACATCGCTGCATTCGCCGGCGTATGGGAAGTGGTGCGATCTATCGCTGGGAGTTTGAAAAGCGCGGCGAAATCATCACGGTCGACGTACCGGGCCAACTGACTCTCGATGAAGAGGAGCTGATGCTTCAGGCCGCTCTCGCCGGTGAAGGCTTGGCTTACCTGTCCGACATCTCGACCACGAATACGATCGAGGCTGGTCTCTTGCTGCCAGTCCTTGAAGATTGGTCACCGGCCTATCCGGGTCTTTGCCTTTATTATCCGAGCCGCCGCAATATGTCGGCCCGATTGCGAGCGCTCATCGATCTAATTCGCCAGCAGCCGAAGTGACCTTCGTTGTCGGCGTTCCCCAGCGCGCAACGTGTCGAAAACGCGCGCCGTGTCGTCGTACTCACGAATTCGCGCGATCTTGTCGCCCTCGAGCTCGAAAATAAACATGATAAGGACTGTTGTAGGTCGCTCCTTCGGCTCGGCGCG
>DATAPR010000014.1:0-4457 GCA_036265105.1 Sphingomicrobium sp. | reverse complement strand
ACAAAGCCATGGGCTCTCGCCCGGATCCGCGAAAGTGCGGGCCCGGGTCGCATGCGATCGGGGTCATCAAGCGGGTGTTCGGCTTTGCCAAAGTGCGCTATCGCGGGCTGAAGAAGAACACGCATCGCCTGCTCGTGACCTGCGCGCTGGCCAATCTGTTCATGGTGCGCCGGCCTCTATTGCGCTGCCAAGGGGCGTAGTATATCCGCAACCCGGCCGATAAGTGTCCAGACACCCCAAACGGCACCAGCACGCCCCAATCACCCCGTACTGTGGCCGGTGAACAACCGCCAGGCCCCTCATCCTTACGCCAAGCCTTGTTCAGACCTTCCTTAGCGGCCGTTCGGTTGGGTGCAAAATACCGGGGCGGCTGACATGGCTCTAGTCCTCAGAGTCATTCAGAGGATTCACGAGCGCGTCTGGATATGCGATACTGACCATGGCGTTGGGGACGGGGGCCATGGCACAACAGGTATGTGTGGTATTGGGCACTGCGAAGCGCGAGCAGTTGACGGCGATTGCGGCAGACCGCAACCGGCAAACACGACACCCAACACCGATATGTTCGCTTTTACGGCTCCGCTGACGATGATGCTGCATCCAAACGCCACTTTTTATTTCTCAAACGTGGCTGGTATTTCGGTTTCAGGCTACCTCGTGAAGTTCACCCGGTGAGGGAGAGGTCATAGACTTGGTGCTTGGGCATTGAGTTATAAATCATCGGATCGTCTTGGGGCCTATTTTTTGCCTGAAAAAGCCCTTTATTATCAACACTCCGATTTCCGCGTGAAGTCCTCTTCGGTTTCGCGACAGCCAAGGGAAACGCGTTTAGGATATCCCACAGAATACCCCCGACCGGGAGTTGGCGAATGGCGGTCGTATCAACTTCGGCGGGATCATCGATGACGAATAATGACGGATGATCACATGGTTGCTGTGACCCAAGTTTCTGTGAGCCCGAGAGGAAAAGGGTCGGCGAGTGCCGCGCTCAAGGGTTGGGAAGCCGATCTTCTGACCGTGGGCGAGCTTCGCGTCAGGCTGTTCGGGGAGTGGGTTCTGGCGAGCGGCGCCCGCTCTTCCACCGAATTGTCGCGTCGGCTGAGCGAGACCCCGAGCCCGACAAAGATCTCGTTTGATTCGCGCGAGCTTGGAGCTTGGGACAACGTCCTGATTAATTTCCTCAACAAGCTCGAGGCGGTCGCCGCAGAGCGAGCGATCGCGGTCGATCGCTCGGGCCTCCCGGGCGGCGTTCAAAGGCTGGTTGGCCTCGCCCGCGCCGTCCCCGAACGGCAAGGGGCGAGGCGGACGCAGCAACAGCCTGACCTCCTTACCCGGGTCGGCCAGAGCAGCCTCGGCTTTTTTGAGACGACAGCCGATTTTGTCGCCTTTCTCGGCGAGGCGATCATCGGGATCGGCCGAATGCTCGTCGGCAGGGCACGCCTCAGACGCTCGGATCTGATGCTGGCGATAGAGGATTGCGGTCCCAGCGCATTGCCGATTGTCGCTCTGATCAGCTTTCTGATCGGCCTCATCCTCGCCTTTGTCGGCGCCATTCAGCTCCAGCAGTTCGGCGCGGCGATCTTCGTCGCCAATCTCGTCGGTGTCGCAATGGTGCGCGAGATGGGGGCAATGATGACCGCGATCCTGATGTCCGGGCGCACCGGCGCGGCGTTTGCCGCCAACCTCGGAACGATGCAGGTCAGCGACGAAGTCTCGGCGTTGCAGACACTCGGCATCCCGCCGATGGAGTTCCTGGTCGTGCCGCGTATCGTCGCATTGTCACTGATGATGCCGTTGCTGACGGTTTTCGCCAATATCGTGGGCATCCTCGGCGGATTGCTGATTGCTTGGTTGATGCTCGATATCGCACCGATCACCTATTACAACCAGACGAGCGGTGCGGTCGGGATGAACGACTGGGCGGTTGGCCTCGTCAAGGCAGTATTGTTTGGCGCCGTTGTCGCGATCGTCGGCTGCTGGCGCGGAATGCGCTGCCAGCGCAGCGCCGCTGCGGTCGGCACCGCCGCCACCTCTGCGGTCGTCGTGTGCATTGTGCTGATCATCGTCATCGATGCGACCGCCACCGTCATTTGCACGACTCTGAAGATTTGAACGCCCGGGGACTTCAGCTTTGAGCGACGCAAGAACCAACGCAGCCCGCGAGCCGCATATCGTAGTCGAGGATTTGACGATGGCGTATGGCGATTTCGTCATTCAGCGCGACCTCAACTTCACGATCAGCAAAGGCGACATATTCATCATCATGGGCGGCAGCGGCTGCGGCAAAAGCACCTTGCTGCGCCACCTGGTCGGGCTGCAGGTGCCCGCCCGCGGACGAGTGCTGTTCTCGGGGGAAAGCCTCTGGGACGCCGAACAAGAGCGGCGCGATGCCATTCTGAGAAAGACCGGCGTGACCTACCAGGCCGGTGGATTGTGGAGCTCGATGACCTTGGCCGAGAATGTAGCGCTCCCGCTCGAACAATACACCGATTTGTCGCCCGCAGAGATCGCCGACCTGGCGTCCTTGAACCTGGCTCTCGTTGGGCTCGCCGGCTTCGAGGATTACTTTCCCTCACAGATCAGCGGCGGAATGCAAAAACGCGCCGGTCTCGCTCGCGCGATGGCGCTGTCGCCCGAGGTGCTGCTGTTCGACGAGCCTTCGGCGGGTCTCGACCCGATCAGCTCCCGGCTGCTCGACGATCTAATCCTCGAGCTGCGCGACAGCCTCGGCGCCACGATCGTCATGGTCACTCATGAGCTGGCGAGCATCTTCGCGGTTGGCGACAACAGCGTCTTCCTCGATCCCGAGACCAAGACGCAGATCGCCTCGGGTGCCCCCAAGCAGCTGCTCGCTGAGTGCCCGGACCCGAAAGTCCAACGCTTCCTCAGGCGAGGTGTAGTCGTCGCTGCAGGAAAAACCCCAGCCAACCAGGGAGTTCTCGCATGAGCCGGCGCGCCAATCCCAAACTGGTCGGTGCGTTTGTGCTGACCGCGATCGCGTTGCTCGTCGCGGCGGCGCTGGTCTTCGGCAGCTTCACTTTCTTTGAGACGACGCGCAAATTCGTCGTGTTCTTCCAAGGGTCGGTAGATGGCCTGACGCAAGGCTCAGCGGTCCTATTCCGCGGGGTGCCCCTCGGCAGGGTCCTCGACGTCGGAATCCGCTACGACCCCAAGGACAGCAGTTTCGAAATCCCGGTCATCATTGAAATCCGCCCAAGTGTGATCGTCAGATGGTCCCCTCCGGCCGAACGTCAGGTAGAACTGCTTAAGTCATTGATCGACGCGGGCCTGCGCGCTCGTCTGGAAAGTGCCAGCATCGTGACCGGGCAGCAGGTAGTCCAGCTCAATTTCTTTCCGGGCACGCCGATAAAGCTCGAGCAGACCGATCTGCCCTATTACCAGATTCCGACTGTGCCGTCGCCGACGCAGCAGATCATGTCTTCGCTCGACGTTGCGGCCAAGGATCTGCCGACCCTGATCAAGGAGGCGACGGCGGTTCTCAACCGGGTTCAGGCGATCCTGTCACCCGACAACGAGGCCGCGATACATTCTCTTCTCGAGGGCGCGGCATCGGCGATGAAGACGCTGCAGGCGGATGCCGAATCTCTCGGTCCGGTGATCGACGGGGCTCAGAGTACGGTTGCCAGCGCCGGGCAGCTGACAAAGCATCTCGACGGCGTGGTGCAAGATAATCGGGATGACATCCGGGCGACGCTCCGTAACTTCCGTGAGGCCACGGTCACCGTCAACAAGCTGATGGATCAGTTAAATCAAGTAGTTGCAACGAACCGTATTCCAATCCGCAATTTCATGGATGGCACATTGCCGGATGTGACGGCGCTGATCATCGACGCGAGAACCACCGTCAACAAGGCGACAGCGGTTCTCGACAGTCTCGAACGCAACCCCACTCGCTTCATCTTTGGAAACAAGATGGGCCAGGGGGTCGAGCTCAAATGACGCCAGAGACGGCGAGTGCCCGGCAGGCCAGCCGCCGGCGCATTCTCGCCGCCTTGATCGCGGGGTCTCTGGCGGCGGCCGTCACCGCCTGCGGGTTAGGCGGGACGCCGCCCCGCCAATTCACTCTGACACCGGTGACGAATTTACCGCGTGGTCTTGCTCCCCTCAAATGGTCGCTGGTCGTCGACGAACCCAGCGCTGCACGTCAGATCGATACCTCGCGCATCGCCTTGATGAACGGGCCGTTTCGAGTTGAATATTACGCTGATGTCGAATGGACCGACACCGCCCCGGCGATGGTCCAGCTCTTGCTGATTCAGTCATTCCAAAATACCGGGCGCCTTCCGGTGGTCGCCCCGACCCGCCAGACCTTAGCGACAGATTTTCTGCTGTTGTCGAACCTGCGAAAGTTCCAGGTCGAAAACGATGCTGCGGGAACGCCGCAGGCTACCATCGTATTGGAGGCGACCTTGCTGCGGATGCCGCGTCGCACACCC
>DATAPR010000013.1:0-2166 GCA_036265105.1 Sphingomicrobium sp. | reverse complement strand
CTCATCGAGCGTGATGATGCGGCCGAACTTGCGGACCAACTTCACGTCCACCACGAACCAGCGCGGTGCATCCTCCCGGGAATCGGCATCGTAGTGATGATGCTTGGGATCGAACGCCGTCTTATCCGGGTAGCCCTCCTTTACGATGCTGGCTATGCCCGCGATCCCGGGAACTTCGCAGCTGGAATGATAAAAAAACGCCAGATCGCCTTTTTTCATGGAGTCCCGCAGCATGTTGCGCGCCTGGAAATTGCGCACCCCATCCCACGTCGTCGTCTGTTTGGGCGCTCGTCCCAGCGCGTCGATGCTGAAGCTGTCCGGTTCCGATTTCAGTAGCCAATGATTCATGGGGTGCCTCTCGAGTAGTGCTTAAGTCCGGATTCCGTCGCGAGCGAATCCAAGCGCAGATCCCACGGTTCTGCGAAGCTCGCGTCGGTGCGCTGACGATCGAATGCGAGCCCGACCAAACGTGGGCCCGGCCAGTGGCGCCGGCGGCGGCGAAACTCCAGCGCTCGATCATAGAATCCGCCCCCCATGCCCAATCGCCGTCCTGAAGCATCAACGCCCACCAAGGGTATGACGATGAGGTTCAGCCAGCGAGACGCGGTGGGGCGAGCCAGCGACGAGGGGACGGAGATCCCGAATACGCCGCGCCGGGTCTTGCCGTCGAAAGGATAGAAGCGGATCCGGCTATGGCGCCGGTCGACGATAACCGGCACGAACAAGCGCATGCCGCGGCGGCGCGCCGCCGCGATCAACGCGGCGGTGTCCATCTCCCGGTCGAAGGGTAAGTACAGTGCGATGCGCTTGCCGGCTCTGAACATGGGCAGTCGGGCGACCGCCCGGGCGGCCAACCTCGAACGGTGTGCGTGATCGGCGGCGCTCAAGGAGCGCCGCTGGGCGCGCAGATGTTTTCGTAACGGGACTTTCATCGAATGGAGATGGCGCTACCCGCGAATGCCGTTTTGGACCGTTGCTCCCGACCTGAGCAACAGGTGGGGCTAACTGCGGCACTTAAGGCTTTCCGCTCGAGGCGGACTTGCACAATGTTGCCAGCAAGCAATGGCCCCTGGGGTTTCAAACTTAGGGTCGAGAGGTAACTCGATCCGCATCGAACACCGCAGGCAGCGCCAAACTTAATCGTCCGAGGAGGGTATCCCGAGCGGCGCCCATGGCGTCTCAAAGCTCGAGCTGTTGACCCTTCTCCAAAGCCGACTCTACGCGCTCGCGCAGGATTCGCAAGCGTCCTCCGACGTCGGATTCGAGATTGCTGTCACGGTTGCGGAAACGAATCAATTCGTTCGCCATGTTGAGCGCGGCGATGACGGCGATGCGATCCAAGCCGACCACCTTGCCGCTATCCCGGATCTCGCGCATCTTCATGTTCAAGAATTCGGCCGAATCCAGGAGGTCGGAGCGCTCCTCGATCGGACAGGTTATGTGATACTCCTTCTCGAGTATCCGCACGCTCACCCTCGCTTGATTGTCGCTCATGCCTGCTCCATCGATTTCAATCGACCGATCATCGCCTCGACCCGCGCGCGCACCTGTTCGTTCTTCTGCAGAAGGCTGGCGCGCTCGGAGGTCAGCGTTTCCTGACGCTGCCGCAACGCGCGGTTCTCTTCCTTGATCTGGCTGACGGTCACGATGAGGTCTTCGAGCCGCTTCTCGAGACGCTTCAGCTCCAGTTCGACGGCTGACTTGGGGTTGGCTTCGTTCATAGGCCCCCAATATAGAGCGCGAATTAGCGCAATGCAAAGGGCGGCGTCCGCCCGTACTACGGTATTATTGGCAGTCATGATCTCGGAAATTCGATTCAAGGACTTTGAAGACGTGCTGGCGACCGCCGGCAGTCTCGCCGATGCCGCCGAGGCGCACGGTTCGTTGTGCGGCGCGTTGTGTTCGATGTCGCCCTATAAGATGCAGGATTGGGTCAATGAAATCCTCCCGGATGGCGCGGCGCTCACCGACGAAGCGGCGGCCATGATCGAAAAGGTCTTTACCGCAACCGCGACGTCCTTTGGTGAGCAAGGCATGGAATTCGAGCCCTTGCTGCCGGACGACGAACAGCCGCTCAACGGCCGCGCCAATGCGTTGGCCCTGTGGTGCACCGGATTTCTCTATGGCTTGGGCACTGGACATATTTCCGACCTCGAAGCGCTGAAC
>DATAPR010000012.1:0-99758 GCA_036265105.1 Sphingomicrobium sp. | reverse complement strand
CTGGAATCGAAGGGTGTCTGTCTGGTGATCGGCGCGGGCGACGGCGTCGGCGGGGCGATCGCCAAGGTCTTCGCGATCGATGGTTTCGAGACCGTGATCACCCGCCGCGCGCGCCATCTCGACCAGCTCGAAGCGCTGGCCAGAGAGATCCGATCGCTGGGCGGCGTCGTCCACGCCAAGGGTGTCGACGCGCGGTCGGAGGAAGAGACCGTCGCGCTGTTCGCCGACGTCGAGCGCGATCTTGGCCCGCTCGAGGTGGTGGTGTTCAACATCGGCGCCAACGTGCGCTTCGCCATCGAGGAGACCACCTCGCGGGTGTTCCACAAGGTCTGGGAGATGGCCTGCTTCGCGGGGTTCCTGGCGGCGCGCGAGGCCGCGAAAGCCATGGTCCCGCGCGGCCACGGCAGCCTGTTCTTCACCGGCGCCACCGCCAGCGTCCGCGGCCGCGAAGGCTTCGCCGCTTTCGCCGCTGCCAAGGCGGGCCTGCGAGCCGTGGCCCAGAGCACGGCGCGCGAACTCGGCCCCAAGGGAATCCATGTGGCGCACGTCATCTGCGATGGCTCGATCGACGGCGTGTTCTCGCGGCAGAACATCCCCGACCTGGATCGGCGGCTGGCCGAGGACCGGGTCCTCAAGCCCGACGATATCGCGCAGACCTACCTCGCCCTGCATCGCCAGAAGCGCTCGGCATGGACGCACGAACTCGACCTGCGACCGTGGAGCGAGCCGTTCTAGCCCAAGTCAGCGCGGGAGTTTCGCCTTGGCGAAGCCCCGCCACGCCTCGTCGTAGTCCGGTTGCGCCAGCGGCGTTTCACTCGCCCAGCGGGTCGGGCGGATCACCCAGCGGCTCTCGAACATGAAGGCCATGGTGTCTGAGATCCTCGCCGGCTCCAGCTCAGCGGCGATGGCCTTCTCATAGCTCTCCTGGTCGGGGCCATGGCCGGTCATCTGGTTGTGCAGCGAGGCGCCGCCGGGCGCGAAGCCGCCCGCCTTGGCGTCGTACTCGCCGACGATCAGCCCCATGAATTCGCTCATCACGTTCCGATGGAACCACGGTGGCCGGAAGGTGTCCTCGGCGACCATCCAGCGCGGCGGGAAGATCACGAAATCGGCATTGGCCCGGCCAGGAACATTGCTCGGGCTCGTCAGCACCGTGAAAATCGAGGGGTCGGGATGATCGAAGCTGACAGTCCCGATCACGCTAAAGCGGGCCAAATCGTAGCGATACGGGGCGTAATTGCCGTGCCAGGCGACGACGTCCAAGGGGAAATGATCGAGGGTCGTCGTCCACAAATGGCCGAGCGACTTCTGAATGACCTGGGTCGGCTCGTCGCGATCCTCGAACCAGGCGACGGGCGTCTCGAAATCGCGCGGGTTCGCAAGCCCATTCGATCCGATCGGCCCGAGTTCAGGCAGGCGCAAAGGAAGTCCGTAATTCTCGGCAACATAGCCTCGTGCTTCCTCGCCCGCGAGTTGGACTGTGAACTTCAATCCCCTCGGGACAATTGCGATGGTTCCGGGAGCAACGTCCAGCCGGCCGAGCTCAGTCTGGAGCTCGATGGCCCCTTCCTGAGGAACGATGACGAGCTCACCGTCGGAATCGACAAAAACCCGCCCCTCCATGCTCCTCGTCGCTCGGTAAACGTGAAGAGCGCAGCCTT
Source organism: Sphingomicrobium sp. (assembly GCA_036265105.1). Lineage (GTDB taxonomy): Bacteria > Pseudomonadota > Alphaproteobacteria > Sphingomonadales > Sphingomonadaceae > Sphingomicrobium. The sequence continues at coordinate 98,097 of DATAPR010000012.1, read as the reverse complement.
CGAGCTCGTCTGGAGCGCGGGTGTGGAGCATGGTCGCGAGCCCATCGACGAAATCCTTGCCCTCCGGCAGCTTCGGCGGATCCCAGCGAAGCCGGTTGGGCGCAAGCGGCTCTCTTGAAGGCGGAGCTCCGAAAAGAGGTGACCCATCATAACGAACAAACGGACGATGATCGGCGCTGGGTCGCAGCCGATACAGCCATGAACGGCGATTCTCATGACGCGGTGAGGTGAAACTCGTCCCCGACAGCTGCTCGGTATAGAGGCCGTAAGCGGGTCGCTGCGGCGAGTTTCGGCCCTTGGGGAGGGCAGCGGGAGCCGCCTCGCTTTCGAAATGGCCCCCAAAACCGGTCATATAGCGGAGCGCTTCGCCCATCTTAGCTGAGCGGTTAGTGCCTTAGCGTTACAAAAACAAACGGGCGCGGCGCATCGGAGCGCCGCGCCCGCGCCCGGGCGGGGACTCGCTACCCGCCCGCGCGTGTCGCCGGCTAGTGATTGACCGTCACGTCGATCTTGTTGGGAACGCTGATGTTCGTCCCGTGGCCGCCAAGGCCGAGGTCCGCCCTGAAAACGTAAAGGAGTACCAAAACGACAATGAGGAGGATGACGACCGCGAGCACTCCGCCGCCGCCGCCGTTTCCGGTTTCAACCACGGTCGTATGCTCGCGTTCCACATCATCGCGATCTTCGTCGGCCATGGAAACTCTCCCTGTTCTGTCCTGTTATGTTGGCGAAACGAACGAACCGCCGAAGGACGGGTTCCGGCAAGAAGGCAACGCGATGAAGTTCCATTCGTACGTCGTCCTTTCGCTGATCGCGCTCGCCTCGTGCGGCCCGAAGCGGGACCCCCGGCAGCCCGTCAGAAATATCCCCACGCCCGCCGTTCCTGCGCCAAGCGCGCCGCGGGGCACGAGGGAAAATATCGCTGTTGGAGCGCCTGAACCGGAAAACCGGGCGAACCTGCCCGAGCCCAGGGCTCCGATCGATCCCAAGAGTGTCGAGGCCGCTGGTCAGGTCGTGCAGCATTATGGAGCGCTGATCGAAGAAAGGCGCTTCCTCGAAGCAGCAGGGCTGTGGGGCGATGCGACCGCTGCGGCAAAGTTCGCCAAGCAGCTCGACGGACCCGCTCTGCACCTCGAGATCGGCGCCCTTGGCGAGACCGAAGGAGCGGCGGGTTCGATCTACACGAACGTTCCGGTGATCTTCCAAGCAAGCGGCTTTCGCCGATCAGCGACCGTAATCCTGCGCCGAGTGAACGACGTTCCCGGTTCCACCCAAGAGCAGCGGCGCTGGCATATCGAGCAGATCCAATGGGACAAGGCCGGCTAGAAGCTGTTCAGTTCCTGGGAGAGCTTTTTCGTGTCGTCGCTGGTGACCGGCGCTCCGGTCGAGTCGGTCGATTGCTCCGCATTATCCGAGGTGTTCTTGGCCTGTGGCTGCGAGCCGGCGAAATCATAGGCGAACCAGATGATCCCGGCCGCCCAGAACAGGGCCATCCAGCGGCTCTTGAAGACCGAACTTGTGCGCATCGGGACCATTCGCAGATTGTCGCCCCTGAGGCTTAATTTTGAGTTGCCTGCTGATGCTGCTGTTCATGGGCCGCCTCTCGGCAGGGGTAACGGTCGCGGATCCGGGTATTGAAATAGACGCCCTTCGCGAAGGCCGAGCGGAAGGTATTGGCGACTTCCAGAGGAACATTCGAATAGACGTAGCGCCGGCCGGTCGTGAACTCGACCCAGAGGTCGCCGCTGTCCGGGGAATAGGCAAATCGGCGGATGACGTTCGAGGGCATCGGCCCCCAAACGCTTCAGGCCGCGTCCGGAGCCGACAACCGCGTCCGGTTGCGGCTGAGTGCGCCCGCCATCCCGCCAAGAGCAAGAGCCGCGCCCGCGATGGCAAGCGTCGTCCATCGATAATGTTCGAGCCAGGTCGAAAATCCCATTGCGATGATCGGCACGATGACGCTCGAATAGGCGGTCCTCGCGGGACCGATTTTGCGGATGACAGGATAGTATAGGCTGAACGTCAGGACCGATGCTGCAAGCGCGAGATAAAGCAGCCCAAGCCAGTAGAGGGGGCGGGGATCCAGCACCGGCGGTCCTGTCATGGCGAACGCAATGATCCCGTCGATGAGAGCGCCCGACGCCATTGACCAGGCGAGCAGCGCGAACAAAGGAAAACGCCGCAATTCTGGCCGCGCCTGAGCGACGTTGGCGGTTGAAGCTCCAAGCATTCCAAAGAAGGTCAGTCCAATGCCCGTAGCGACTTGGCGGGCGCTCGAGGCGTGCTCCTGAAGCTCGTGGACGAAGAGCAATGCGATTCCCGCAACCGCAACCAGCGAACTCCACACAAACCGTGTCGTCGGACGCTGGCCGAGAAACGCCCATGCGAGCAAGCTGCTTGGGATCAGGAGCAGTGCAAAAACGGTCGCAACGACGCCCGAGGTGATGTGGCGCTCGGCAAGGTAGACCGCGTCGAAGTTGATGCAGAACTGCGCAAGTCCGAGGAAAACGGCGGCCGAGAGAGCCTTCCGTCCGAGGCTCAATTTCTCGCCCTTCCATTTCGCAAGAGCCGCCATCGCGGACGCCGCGATCAGGAATCGATAGGTCACCGACCATTCGGGCGGAACGATTCCAAGCTGGCCGCGAATGACAATCCAGGTCGAGCCCCAGATTGCCGTGAAGACGATGAACGGGAGAACTACGCTGTTTAGCGGGTGTTGCCGAGGTGCTGGGTGTATCTCGCCCTCCCCAAGATATGGCCGCGGCTTCACCAAGACGGAATTACGCGATTTGGCGCTGCGTCGACCAATCAATCGCGCCGCGGAAATGATAAATTGAGCTTATGCTTGTGCTCACAGGGCGGCGATGGCCGAAGCGAGGCTCTCAATCGCCGCTCCCTTTTGATCCCAGCTCGTTACCAGCCTGATCTCGTCCGGACCCCAATCGTAGAAATCGAAACCCATCGAGCGAAGCCTTGCTGCCTCATCGGGGCTTACCTTGAGAAAAACCTCGTTGGCCTCGACGGGATAGATCAGCCGATCCGAAGCCGATTTGGAAAGCACTTGCGCCGCCGAGTTCGAAGCGCGGGCGTTTTGAAGCCACAGATCCCCCTCAATCATCGCGAGCAACTGCGCTGCGAGCACCCGGCCCTTCGAGAGGAGGTGTCCCGACCGCTTCCGGCGAACCGCGATTTCGTCGGCAAGCTCGGTCCTGAACAGGATTAGCGCCTCGGCATTCAGCCCGCCGTTCTTCACAAAACCGAACGACAGGGCATCGACTCCGCTGCGCCAGGTGAGATCGGCAAGGCTCTCGCCGGTCGACGCAACTGCGTTCGCAAGCCGCGCCCCGTCCATATGGAGACCAAGGCCGAGCTTCCTTGCAAGGCCACCGATCGCCGCGACCTCGGAAGAGCGATAGACAAGGCCATATTCGGTCGCGTTGGTGATCGAAATTGCCGCCGGCTGGACCTGATGAACATCGTTGCGGATCGCGCCGCAAGCGTCCGCGATCGCGGCCGGCGTCACCTTCGCGCCCTCCCCATCGAGCAACACCAGTTTTGCTCCGCCGGTGAAAAAGGCGGGTGCGCCGGCCTCGTCGACTTCGATGTGCGCGTCCCGGTGGCACAGAATGGAGCCATAGGGCGGACAAAGCGCGGCGAGCGCAAGGCAATTGGCCGCCGTTCCGGTGGTCACCCAGAAGGCTCGGACCCCGACTCCGAACAGATCGGAGAAGGCTCCGTCGAGCCGACGGCTCCATTCATCGCCATCGTAGGCCGTGTCGAGCTGGTTAGCGGCCGCGATGGCCTCGAGAACCTTGGGGTGGGCCGGTGCTGCATTGTCTGAAAAGAAGCGCATGGGAATGCGCGCTAACGTGCGATTTCCAAGCTCGCCAGTCCTGTAAGCGATTGCCGCCTGCGTGCTCTCTTCCTTCATCACCGGCAATTGCGCTTTGCATCGGTGGCCTTGATAACGGGCTGCTCGGGCGACGGGCAGGATCGGGAGCTGATCAAATGGCACCAGGAACGCACCGCATTCTGAAACGGCGCGGCCGGCTCGTCCTCGTCGAAACGACCAATCCGGTAATGGGGGTCGGCTATGCGGTGAGAAACGGCAATTTGGGCCTGTGGAGGGGAGACAGCCTCATCGAGGCCGAACGGGAATTCGAGAAAGCTTCAGCGGCTTAAGCAAGCGACGAGGCCCTCAACCGGGCGCTTGGAAAGCGGCTTTCCCCCGCATTGCGAGCCGCGTTGGCATATCCTAGCACCCGTCGCATGGAGATCGTCGGCGATTACGAAAAGAATGGCTTCGCCCTCGTAAGGGAGCTTGTCCCGCGCGAGGTCGCCCAGGCGTTCATGGCAAGATTCAAGACCGCGACGGGCGGCGGCCCGATTCCCATTAGCAAGATGCAAGTGCGCCCCGCAGTCTTGCAGCGGCCCGCGTTCGATGTCTCGTCGAGCTTCTTCCAGCCCATGGAATTCTTCCTCTGGGGACTGACGACGTCAATCGGTCAGATTCTCGGCCGGGAGTTGCTTCCGACCTACGATTATTTCCGCATCTATCGCGAGGGCGACATCTGCAGGGTTCATTCCGACCGGCCGTCTAGCCAACACGGAATCTCGCTGACACTCGACTACAGCGACGGCGAAATCTGGGACCTCCAAGTCGGCAAGAAGCGCACAGACACCCTCTATCCCCTTTCGGACGATTTCGGCGGCGATCCGTTTGAATCGTTCGGGATGCGCGCAGGAGACGCCGTGCTGTACCAGGCTAGTCATTATCCGCATGGGAGAATGACCCCCAATCCGAACTCCTGGTCCGCTCATCTCTTCCTGTTTTTCGTCGACAAGGATGGGCCGTATCGAAATCACGCATTCGACGAAGAGCTGTTCGAAACAGTCAATTTTACCTTCGTCTGATGGCGTCTTCGTGTGCGATCGAGATCGACTCATGGTCAGCGTTCTTCGCGCCGAGCTATTGAAAAATGGTGCTGCCGGTGAGGATTGAACTCACGACCTCAGCCTTACCAAGGATGCGCTCTACCACTGAGCTACGGCAGCATTTTTTCCGAAGGAGGCGCGCCTATGAAGGCGGCCCCCACCTGCGTCAACCCGCTTGCAGGCCCGCAACGCGCCGGGCCATGTCGCTCATATGACAAGCAAAGACAAGGAGCGGGAGCAGCGTCTCGCAGCGGCGCTTCGCGAGAACCTCAAGCGCCGAAAGGCGCAGGCGCGCGAGAGCATAACCAAAGACACGAAAGACAAGGATCAGGGCTGATTGACCGAGCCCTAGGCGTCGCGGTCCCTCATCGGCTTCTCGCCGAGCGCGCTCTCGATCCCGCCCGCAATTGCGTCGCCGGCCCAAATGATCCCGCCGAGCAGGACAATAGCAAGTGCAAGTTGAAGTCCGGTAATCACGATTCGTCTCCGTGATTTTCGCTTTATCGTCAACGAATTAAACTATCAATTAATTCGTCATGACGAGAATTTCAGATTCCCCCGCCGGGATCCTCAGCGGGGACGGTTCTCGGTCCCTTTTCCAACCGTGATGAACAGGGCCACCACGGGCTCTTTCGCATCCGCGGTGTGCCATACCCCGCGGGGGTTTATGGCATAATCGCCCGGACCCAGATCAAAGCTCTCCCTCGAGCCGTCCGGCCGCTCCTGGTGAAGGGTCATATGTCCTTGAAGGCAGCAGACGACTTCGTCCCCCTCGGGGTGGATCTCCCAGCTGTTCCAACTTTCCTCGAATCGGAGCAGGCTGACGAGTCGACCCTCGTCGAGATCGTCGGAGTGGCGCTCCCCATATTGCTCATACCACTCAAAGCCGGTGAATTGCGGCTCCGAAACCGCCTTGGCGCCAAGACCGAGATGGATCGGAAATTCGTAGAGCGACTTGCCTTGCATCATCACGCTTCGATCGGAGCGCAGGCGGCCCGAAGCCACTCGAGATCGCTCCCCGACAGTGTCGGACCGATCTTCGCAAGGACGTGGGCATGGTAGCAATTGAGCCAGACGAGCTCCTCGGGATCGAGCATTTGAACGTCAATCAGCCGCCGGTCGATCGGAGCGAAGGTCAGTGTCTCGAACCCGAGCATCTCCTTTTCCGAACCCTCGATCTGTCGATTTACGACCAGAACGAGATTTTCGATGCGGATGCCATATTCGCCGGTCTTGTAGTAGCCGGGCTCATTGGAGATGATCATTCCGGCCTGGAGTGGCTCATCGCCGCCCGCCTGGGCGCTCCCCACCGGCGATATGCGCTGCGGCCCTTCATGCACCGCGAGGAAGCTGCCCACGCCGTGCCCAGTGCCGTGGGCATAATCGAGGCCCGCTTCCCAAAGCGGGCGCCTTGCGAAGCTGTCGAGCTGGCTTCCACGGGTTCCCTTGGGAAAAACCGCAGTAGCGATTGCGATGTGACCCTTGAGCACTCGGGTGAAGCGATCTCGCATTTCATCGCTCGGCTCGCCGATTGGGACGGTGCGGGTGATGTCGGTCGTTCCATCGACATACTGGCCGCCGGAATCGATCAGATAGAGCGTCCCTGTCTCGAGCTTGCGGTTGGTCTTCTCGCTCGATTTGTAGTGAACGATCGCGCCGTTCGGGCCGGCGCCCGAGATGCTGTCGAATGAGAGATCGCGAAGGTCCGAGCTCTCGCGGCGGAGCGATTCGAGCCTGTCGGAGGCGATCAGCTCATCCACCTCCCCTTTGGGCGCTTCCTCGTCGATCCAGTGGAGGAAGCGGACGATCGCTGCACCGTCTCGAGTTTGGGCAGCCTTCTGACCGGCGATCTCGGCTGGGTTCTTGAGCGCCTTGGGAAGGATGGTCGGGTCGCGCAGCGCGAGGATCTTGGCGGGAGCCTTCTCAAGCGCCTCGAAGATCGCTGCAACCGCCCGCTCCGGGTCGACGACGACGGTTTTGCCGCTGAGTTCGGAAAGCGCGGTCTCGAACTGGGAGCGCTCGTGCAACCTTACTCCGTTCCCGAGGTGCTGGCGCACTTCCGGCCCGATCTTCTCGCCCGCGACGAACAGGTCGGCGGTGCCGTCGCAATGGACGATCGCATAAGCGAGTGCGACGGGCGTATGGGTCACGTCCTGCCCGCGGATGTTGAATGCCCAGGCGATCGAATCGAGGGCCGACAGGACCGCGGCGTCGGCATGATGCTTTGCGAGCCAATCCGCGATTTCGGTGCGCTTCTCGGCGGCTGACTTGCCCGCATATTCGTCGGGCTGGACGACGAGGTGCGCCTTCGAGGCCTCCGGCCGATCCTTCCAGATTTCGTCGATCGGATTGCGGTCGACCGGAACCAGTTCGGCGCCGCGACTGGAAAGTGCCTCCTTGGCCTTCTTCACCCAGTCGCGCGTGTGCAGCCAGGGGTCGTAACCAATTCGCGCACCCTCTCGCGCATGCTCCTCGAGCCACTCGGTCGTGCTCGTTTCCGGAACCGACTGATAGCTCCATTCGGTTGGACTGACCTGTTGGCGGACCTGGAGTGTGTAGCGCCCATCGACGAAGATCGCCGCCTCCTCGGGAAGGACGACAGCCGATCCGGCGGAGCCCTGAAAGCCCGTCAGCCAGGCGAGGCGCTGAGCGTAGCTCCCGACATATTCGCTCATATGCTCGTCGGTGAGAGGGACAACGAAACCATCGAGCTTCTCGGCCTTGAGTTGCTCGCGTAATGCCTTGAGGCGGTCTGCATAGCTGGACATGGCGCCTCCTCTAGCGCGCTTTTAGGCTGGACGCACGGTGCTCATCTTGGTTGAGGTCACGCCATGAACACACCCCAAGACCTTCCCCAGCCGCCATCCGCCAAGCAGCGCCCGTACAGCTACGAGCGCCACGGCGTCACAATCGAAGATCCGTGGCATTGGCTGCGCGACCCTAAATATCCCGAGGTCGATGACCCCGATGTTCTTGCCTATCTGCACGCCGAAAACGCCTATTTCGAAAGCTGGTCAGGCCAGCACAAAGACCTGATCGAGCAAGTGTTCGAGGAGATGAAGGGGCGGATCAAGGAGGACGACAGCTCAGTCCCGATCCGTGACGGCGACCATCTTTATTGGTGGGCATTCAAGCCCGGCGCCCAATACCGGAGTTGGTATCGAAGGCCGCTCGACGGTGGCGGCGGCGACGAACTCATTTTCGATGAGCCGGCCGAGGCGCATGGCGGTCATTATTTCCGTCTGGGCGCCCTTGAAGTCAGTCCTGACGGGAAGCTCCTTGCAACTCTCGCCGATTATGACGGCTCGGAGCGGTTCCAGCTGCGGATCCGCGATCTTGCCGCGGGCAAGGATATCGAGACGGTGACGACGGTAGGGATCGGCCAGCCGGTCTGGACGAGCGACAGCTCCGGAATCGTGTTCACCGAAGTCAACGATCACTGGCGCAGCTATCGCGCAAGGTACCATCGGCTCGGCGCCCCCACGGAAGAGGACATCACCCTTTACGAGGAGAAGGAAGAGCTCGGCTTTTCGGTTGGCGTCGCCAAAACGCAGGACAGAAGCCTGATCCTGGTTTCGACCGGCGACAATGCGACGAGCGAAGTGAGGTTCGTGTCGGCCCTCGATCCATCCCAGCCTCTCACTCTTATCTCACGCCGGCGAGAAGGCCGGGAATATCATGTCGACGCCGCGCACCAGAAACTCTGGATCCACACCAACGACGATCACGTGAACTTTCGCCTCGCCAGTGCGGACGTGTCGAGCCCGCAAGAATGGCAAACGGTAATCGAGGGGTCCGACCGGATCTATCTGACCGCGATCATATCCTATCGCGACCATCTTGCAATCAGCAGCCGAGTCGATGGACTCGACCAGTTGTCGCTCCGCACATACGCCGGCGAAGAGACCTCAATTCCGTTCCGCGAGGCGAGCTACAGCGCCTTCTTCATGGGCAATCCCGAGTTCGCTCCCGCGGCATATCGGGTCGGCTACACCTCAATGGTCACGCCGACGACGACCTATGACTATGATCCGAAACATCGCGAGCTCCATGTCCTCAAGGTCCAGGAGATCCCAAGCGGTTACGATCCGTCGCAATATATGACCGAACGACTGACGATCGAAGCCCGCGACGGAGCAAGGGTGCCCGTCTCCATCGTCTACAAGCGGGGGTTTGAGAAGAATGGGGAAGGCAGGCTCTTTCTCTACGCTTACGGCGCGTACGGGATTGCAATTCCTCCGGCATTCAACTCGAACCGGATCAGCCTTCTCGACCGGGGCTGGGCCTGCGCCATCGCGCATATCCGCGGCGGCGATGACCTTGGATATAAGTGGTTTCTCGATGGGAAGCTTGCCAAGAGAACGAATACGTTCAGCGACTTCGTCGACGTCGCCAAGGGCCTGATCGCCGAGAATTTCACCCGGCCCGGGCGGATCGCGATCAACGGCGGTTCGGCTGGCGGCGAGCTCATGGGCGCGGTCGTGAATTCAGATCCGGAGCTTTGGGGGGCTGCAGTCGCGGACGTTCCCTTTGTCGACGTCCTCAATACAATGCTCGACGACACGCTTCCGCTGACCCCCGGCGAATGGCCGGAATGGGGCAATCCGATCACCGACGACGAGGCCTTCCGGTTCATCCGCAGCTACTCGCCCTACGACAATGTGAAACCCCAGAATTATCCGCCGATGCTGATCACCGGCGGACTGACCGACCCGCGAGTCACCTATTGGGAGCCGGCAAAGTGGGCAGCCAAGCTTCGAGCAACGAAGACTGGAGAAAGCCTGCTTCTTCTCAAGATCAACATGGGCGCGGGTCACGGCGGGAAGTCGGGCCGCTGGGACAAGCTGCACGAGGTGGCTGAGACTTACGGATTTATCCTGACCGAGACGGGTGAGTGAGGAGGCCGGACTTCGAAATGTCGTTGACGGCCGGGCCGGAGCACATCGACGAGCTTGGCCACGTCAACAATGCCGTCTGGGTGCAGTGGATCCAGCAGGTGGCAGTGGCGCATTGGGACCAGGTTGCTTCTGAACCTCAGAAACAAAGCTATTATTGGGTCGTGGTGAGACATGAGATCGATTACCTGCGCCCAGCGCACGCGGGCGATATCATCACGGCCAGGACCTGGGTCGGAAATGAACCCAAGGGCGCTCGATCAGACCGCTTCGTGGAGTTCAAAGGCCCAGACGGGAGAGTTTGCGTTCGCTCAAGGACCGAGTGGGCGATTATCGACAGGGCGCTCGACCGGCCGATCCGAGTTCCGGCGGAAGTCATAGCGCCCTTCGTTTCGCAAGAGTAAGCACCCGCCCATGAGCCGGATCATCCTTTATGATTATTATCGTTCGTCCGCCTGTTACCGCGTGCGGATCGCGCTGAACCTCAAGAACATCGACTATGAGAAGCGGCAGGTGAACCTCATTGATGGCGACCAGCAGTCGGAAGCCTATCGCGAGCTCAATCCGCAGGGGTTCGTGCCGATGCTGGAGATCGACGGGCACCGACTGACGCAGAGTGTAGCGATCATAAGCTATCTCGACATTCGCTACCCAACTCCGCCGCTCATTCCCGTCGCCGCGGCGGAACGCGCGCACGTCGTTGCCCTTGCAATGACGGTGGCATGCGACATCCATCCTTTGAACAATTTGCGGGTGCTCAGATATCTCAAGAATGAGCTCCATCAGCCTCAGGAGGGGGTCGATCGCTGGTACGCCCATTGGATTCGCGAAGGCCTGCCTGCGCTCGAAGCGATGGCCAAACCCAGAGCCGGCAAGTTTCTCTTCGGCGACGTGCCGACTGGGGCCGACATCTGTCTCGTGCCCCAGCTCTACAATGCGCGGCGCTTCAACGTTCCGATCGACGATTTCCCGACATTGCTGCGGGCTGAGGAGAATGCGAACAATATCGAGGCGTTCGCTGCCGCGCACCCGGATCGACAGGAGGTCCCCGTATGAACCGCGTCGCAAGCATCAACCACGGAATGGACACCACCGAGCCGCTTCAAACGCTCGATATCCCGTCACTCGAGGGACAGGTCAGCGAGGCAGAATGGGAACTTCGAGTCGATCTCGCGGCCGCCTACCGGGTGGTCGCGAACTATGGCTGGGACGACCTCATCTTCACGCATTTGTCGGTTCGTATCCCGGGACCCGAACATCATTTCCTGCTCAATCCCTATAACCTCATGTTCGAGGAGGTGACGGCGAGCTCGCTCGTCAAAGTGGACGTCAACGGCAATCCGGTCGAGCCGACCGCGTTCATTACCAACCCGGCCGGCTTTACCATCCATTCGGCGGTGCACATGGCGCGCGAGGACGCCCATGCGGTCATGCATCTCCACACGCCCCACGGCCAGGCCGTGAGCGCACAGGCCGATGGCCTCCTTGCTCTGACTCAGCCGGCAATGCTGGTGAGGGACGATCTTGCCTATCACGATTATGAGGGGGTTGCCGTCGACCTCGACGAGCGCGAGCGGATCGTCGCTGATCTTGGCTTGAAAAATCTGATGCTTCTGAGGAACCACGGAACTCTTGCCGTCGGCGAGACGGTCGGGGAAGCATTCATGCGCATCTATACTCTCGAGCGCGCCTGCCAGGCGCAGATCATGGCGCTGACCGCAGGGGAGAATATCAACAATCCGCCGCAAGGCGCTCCCGAGATTGCCGCGCAGCAGGGCGCAATCGGATTGAAGCTTGCCGCGAAGCTCCTCGCGTGGCCGGCGCTCAAGCGCAAGGCCTATCGCCTCGATCCAGGTTTCGCGACCTAGCGGCTTTCCATATCGGAAAGTTTTCACTTGCCAATGTGGAAAGTGAAGGCTATCGCTTTCCATGTTGGAAAGTGAAAGGAATCGGGGATGGATCATTCGGAAGCCCTGTCGGCGCTCGACGCCAAGCGCGACGCGCAAATGCAGATGGCCAGGGCCGCAACTTGCCCGCCGTGGCGACACGGGCTGTTCGGATTGCTGATGGGAGGGCTGGTCGCGAGCCCTGCTTTCGATTTTCCAATCCGGATGGGGATTCTCATCCTGATTCTGTTCAGCATTCCGCTGATCGTCAGCTCGGACCGGAAGCGGATGGGCATGTTCATCAATGGCTATCGGCGCGGAAAGACGAGGATTGTCGCGGTCGGGATCCTTGCGGTCGAAATGTCGCTCTACGCAATCAGCGTTTGGCGCGCTTTCGACGATCATGACCATGTCACTCCGCTTGTTCTTGGAATCGCCGGAGTTTTGATCGGGGTCGTCGGCAGTCTGCTGTGGCAGCGCGTATTCGTCCGCGAGATGGGCGCCTGACGGTGGAGGTACCGAAGGGCTTCGACTCCGTGCTGCACCCGCCGGCAAGGCTTCAGATCGCGGCCGTTCTCGCGCAGGCGCAGGAGGCCGAGTTCGCGCTCCTCAAGACGATCACGGGCGCAAGCGATTCGGTCGTGTCCAAACATCTCGCGGCGCTCGCGGAGGCTGGGTATATCGTGCTCCGGAAGGGTCCGTCGGATGGGCGGCAGCGAACCTGGGCGAAATTGACGAGCACCGGACGCGCGGCGTTTCGAAGTCACGTCAAAACGCTTGAGGCCCTCGCTGCGGCAGTTGCAAGCGGTGAGACAGGCGGGCAAACCCGCGCAGTGAAAAGGGTGCGGCGAAGAGCTTGAGCAAACCGGCGGCCAGCACGACCGATTATCGCGAGCTCGCCAGGGCGCGTCTTCCGCACTTTCTATTCGAATATCTCGACGGGGGTTCCTACGACGAGGTGACGCTGAGGCATAACCTCGAGGATCTGCGTTCCATCGCGCTCAGGCAGCGAGTGCTTCGCGACGTCTCGGCGATTGATCTTGGAACCACCCTTTTTTCCCAGAATTGGGCGATGCCCGTCGGACTTGGACCGGTCGGTCTTGCTGGCCTCTATGCGCGGCGCGGCGAAGTCCAGGCGGCGCGGGCGGCCGCAAGCGCTGGAATACCTTTCGTCCTCTCAACGGTTAGCGCCTGCCCGCTCAGCGAGGTCGCGGCATCAGGTCATGTTCCCTGGTATCAGCTCTATTTCGTCAAGGACCGCGGCTTTGTTGCCGAGATGATCGAGGCGGCCAGGGCGGCGTGCTGCGGCGCGCTCGTCCTTACCGTTGATCTTGCCGTTCCGGGCTCGCGATATCGCGATGCTCGAGCCGCCGGCGGCGGTCTTCGAAGGATGCTTCAGCTGCTCGCTCGTCCGGGCTGGCTTTGGGACGTCGGACTTCGAGGCAAGCCGCACAGCCTCGGCAATCTCGAGCCCATCGTTGGCAGACGAGCGCCGCTCAGCGATTTCCAGGCCTGGATCCACGCGAATTTCGACGCCTCGGTAAACTGGAAGGACGTCGAATGGGTGCGCCAGCAATGGAAGGGGCCGCTCATCATCAAGGGCATCCTTGATCCCGATGATGCGCGCGACGCGGCCGCTAGCGGCGCGGATGCGATCGTCGTCTCGAACCATGGCGGGCGCCAGCTCGACGGGGTCCTTTCGAGCGCACGTGCGCTTGGCCCGATCGCAGACAGTTTAAGCGGACGTTTGCCGATCCTCGTCGATGGCGGCGTACGCTCAGGCCTCGATGTGGTGAGGATGCTTGCCCTGGGAGCCGATTTCGTCCTCCTTGGACGGGCCTGGGCCTATGCGCTGGCCGCCGCCGGCGAATCTGGCGTCGCACATGTTCTGAACTTGATCGAGGCCGAAATGCGGGTCGCAATGGCGCTGACCGGCTGCACAGCCATTAGGCAAATCGATCATTCTCTTATCGCCTGAGCGATCAGGCGACGTCCGAAAGGGCGATCCGGTCGTCACGAAACAGCTGGCTGACATCAGCTGCGGTCATGGGTTCCGCAAAGAGGAACCCTTGAACCGACGAGCAGCCGTGAGCGCGAAGCTCCATCAGCTGGGCCGTCTCCTCCACCCCTTCCGCGGTCGTCTCGATTCCAAGCGCGTTCGCAAGCTCGGTGATCGCGTGAACGATCGCGCTCGCGCCGTCACGGGTAAGGAGATTATGGATGAAGCTTCGATCGATCTTCAATTTGTCGAACGGGAAGCTCTGCAGGTAGCTGAGCGAGGAATAGCCGGTACCAAAATCGTCCAGCGCCACCCTTACTCCAATAGCGCGAAGCGCGTGGAGCAGTCTTAGAGTGGTTTCGCCGCCCTCGAGGAAAATGGATTCGGTGATTTCGATTTCGAGGCGGTTGGGAGCAAGCCCCGTTGTCGCCAGCGCACGAAGGATCGTTTCGTGGAGCGCCCCGCGATGAAACTGAACCGGCGATACGTTCACCGCCACTCGGATCTGTCCCGGCCAGTCGGCGGCCTCGGCGCAGGCTTCGCGAATTACCCAGGCGCCGATCGGGACAATGAGACCCGTGTCTTCTGCGACCGGGACGAAATCTGCCGGCGAGATAAGACCGCGCTTGGGATGGTTCCAGCGAAGCAAGGCTTCGAACGAGCAGATCCGGTTTTGCTCGAGATCGAAAAGGGGCTGGTAATGAAGCTCGAACTCGCCGCGCTCCAACGCGAGTCTCAGATCGGATTCGAGCTGCCGCCGCTCCTGCGCGCGCTGGTTCAGGCTTTCCTCGAAGAAAGCGTAAGTCCCGCGGCCCGCCTCCTTCGCACGATAGAGTGCAAGGTCGGCGTTCCTCAGCAGGGTGCCCCCGTCATTCCCGTCGTCCGGAGCAATCGCTATTCCTATGCTGGTCGATGGAACCAGCTCGTTGCCGTCGATCGTGAGCGGCTGAGCGATCGCCGAGAGGATGTCGCGCGCGAGCCGATCGATTGCGCCGCGGTCCGGCCCAACACTTTGAAGAACAACGAACTCGTCTCCGCCGAGGCGCCCAACAAAACTGCCACGGGCGGCGTGGCGGAGCCTCTGCGCGGCTTCGACGAGCAAAGCGTCGCCAGCGGGGTGGCCGAGCGTGTCGTTGATCGCCTTGAACTGGTCGAGATCAAGGCAGTGAAGTGCAAACAGGCTGCCATTGCCCTCGGACGCCCGGAATAATTGCTCGAGCTGCTGATGAAACATGGTGCGGTTCGGAAGCCCGGTGAGAACGTCGTTGAAGGCAAGTTGAGTGATCCGCTGCTCACGCTCGACGATCTTTCCGACCATCTCGTTGAAGCTTGTCGCAAGCCGGGCGAGTTCATCGCTGCCGCGAACTCTGACCTGAACATGTTCGCCTGTTGCAAGTCGTCCGGCCGCTTCATCGAGCCGAGCAAGCGGCTGGGTAATCCTGCCAGCCGCGCGCCAGGTCGCGAAACCCATCAGCAAGAGGCCAAGGAAGGTCATTGCGGCAAGGGCCAGCTGGAGCTTGCGCGCGTCCGCCAGTGCCTGTGACTTGGGGTAAGCAAGGAGCAGGATCGCTCGCTGCCCGTCCGCAAAAGTGGGAAGCGGCTTTGCAAGCACGATCGACTTCTCGCCAGCAACCCGCATCTCAAATGCCGCCCCGGTGCGCACATGACTTTCGGCGAGCGAGGCCGTTTCGCCACTGAGCGCCGACATGCTTCCTGCCGCCTCCAGCCATCGGCCCTTTGCCTGGGCAAGGACAGCGGCGTGGAGCGGGATCGCCGACAGCCGCTCCAGCCCCCGCATTTCGCGAGGATCAAGATCGGCGGCGAAAACGACCCAGCCGATCAGAGTGGGCGCCATGATCGGAGCGGCCACGAGCTGGCGCGGCCGTCCCGAGAGGACCGACACGCCGATTAGGCGTCCTTCGTCGAGCGGATCCCACAGCTGGCGTGTCTCGGCGGCGGGAATCGACGGATCGACGGCTGTGATTTTGCCGTCGGCGGTGACGATGAAAGCACTCCTGACCTTAAGGCGCGCCGCAGCGTTTCCGAGCGCCGACTGCATGGTCGCCTGATCGCCCGTCGCGACCGCCGCCCGGAATCCAAAATCGCGGGCAAGCAGCTGAGCCGCGTTCTGGAGCTCGTTTGCGCGCTCTTCCCAAAGGCGATCGTAGACGGCGCCCGACGACTGAAGCTGCCCTTCCACCTCGCGGGACGCAGCCCCGGCGATGAAGGTTGAAAGGGCGGCCGAGACGGCGAGCATCGCTGCTGCAAAGAGCAGCGCGAATTGCACGGTGAGGCGCGTGCTGAGCGAGCGAAAAGATCGCATCAATAATCCATCGGCATCGATGGCGGCGGTGGCCGGAGGCGGACCGAGAAGCTTGCACTATGCTGATTCAAAGCAAGTCCCTGCTGCATCGTCCCGTTCGGTGCCCGAAGATAGGGATGCCAGACCGTTATCCGCCCTGGAGCATTGGGCGCATCGCCAAACTCGACAGTGCCTTGCGCATTGGTGCGCGCTGTCCAGGCGCTGTCGGCGACGACGATGAAGGCGCTCATCTGGTCATGAATGTTGCAGCCAAGAGCAACGACCCCAGCCTTTTCGAAATGGACGGTTCGCGATTGGTCCTTTGCGAACAGCTTCAGCTCGAAGCGTTTGGCTGGCGAGAAGGAATAGACATGGTGCTTGGTGTTATCGAAGTTCGGAAATGAGATGTCGGCGCCCACCGGAACGATCGTCAGGAAGGGATGAAACTGCAGGTTCTGCTGCGAGATGACATAATGGCCGCCAGGTCTTGGAGTGCGTGCCCCGGCGGAAGGATAGAAGGTGACAACAGCGTCTCTGACTGGTCGGCCAGCTGCGTCGACGACTCGAACAGTCAGGACCGCAGCCGCAAGAGGCGCGGTCAGGAGCAAGCCTGCCGCGAAAACCAAGAATCGGCGCACCATCGGGATAGGTTAAGCGGCAGACAGTAAATTTCACGCCGCTCGAGATGGTTACCAATGCATTCGTATCTCGGCCTGAAGCTGCGTCTGCCGCTGGCGGGGGTCTTCCTCGGAAAGTTGTCGGGCGGGGCTGTCGCTCCCCACGTGGAGCAATTCGAGGAGACCGGTGATAGGGCCGAATTGACGCTTTGCGGCGAGCATCGCCGACCACCCGTGCTCGTCATATTCATCGGTCCACAAACTGCCCCGATTGTGCGTTCCGAATGCGTCAGCTCGAAGGGAAATCCCGTAAGGTCCAAATGGCCTTTCAAGCATGACAAAGGCCGAGCGGAACCGGTTATCGATCCAGCGCCGCCCGTCCTCGAGAAATCCCATCCGAGTGCGCCCTTCGAGCGCCTGCGCCTTCAATTCCGTTCCACCGTCCAGCTTGGCGACGATTCCCAGATTGTTGAACTGCGTGTTCCAGCCCCATTCAAGCTCTGCATTCATATCTTGCGGGTTCGCGCGATTGTCATAGCGGAACAACTCCACTCGCAGCGGGAAGGGCGCCTGCCAGGACAGTTTCGCATAATAGCCCGGACGATGCGCAAAGCCGTCGTGGACGTCGAGGAGGGGATGCGTGAACGGAGCCTGGAGACTGGCTATGTCATCGCCGAGCGGTGGCAGGGGCCAACGGTTGAAAGCGAGGGTCGTTCGGTCCTGAAGCGTCCATCCCCGAAAGGTCAGAAGCGCGCCGGCAGTGTCGTTCGCTGTGAAGACCGCGGCTGTCGCCCTGAGCTTGCTCGAACCAAGGGTTGTCGCAACAGTACCCTCCACGGCCACGGGACGAACTTCTTCGGCGATCCAGCTGTTGATCGCTGAGGGCGTGATCGAATCGGCGACATGCCAGTCGGCGCCCTCGTGTTCGAGGCTGATCGGCGGCCACATGAGCCCCGCTCGGGCGGTAAATGAGGCGCCGCTGCGGCTGCGCATCGGACGGAAAGTCAGATAAGCCTGACTGAGCCCCGCCTGAGTCCGCTCCCCGCCCTCTAGCGAGCCGACGATCGTTGCCGACAAGGACCAGGAGAATTGGGGCTGCCATACGAGGTCTACGTTGCCGAGCTCCGGCTGGACCTTCAAACCATCACCGCTCCCCGACCGAAGCTTGCCGAACCCGCCGTCGAGCCATCCCTTCTCGCCGTCGACCGCAACGAGACGAACGTCCCCGTTGATTTCGAGAGTATCAGGAGTGAACAGCCGCAGGTCTGATGCAGCCGCGGAACTCGGCCACAGCGCGGCGAGCGTGCAGCCCAGGGGAAGCGCGTTCTTGATTGCCATGCATCGAGCGACGAGGCCCATGCGCAAAAGTTTAGGTTGTTAAGGTTAAGAAGCTGCTCAGATTATGAGCGCTCCGGTCCTGGCATTGGATGTTGAAGAACCGCGCCCGCCAAGGTGACTTTGTCCGCTCGAGGGTGAGCCGAGCCGCCCGAACATTCCTGGCGAGGCGTGCTCGCGGACCTTATCGTCGGCTTTTGAAATTAAGGGATGAATTGTCGGGGAGAGAGGATTCAAACCTCGGTCGACTGCCGATACGATTGGCGTACAAAGAGCGTCGGACCTGCCGACCGCCTGAAATTTGTTCAGAAGAGCGTTATTCCCACCAGCCAATAAACGTGTAGCGTTCGAGAACTCATGAATTTCCGCAATATCTCATCCTGGTGCATCCGAAACCCTGTCGCACCGATCGTTCTGTTCGTCGGTCTGATGATCGCCGGCATTGTTTCCTTCACCCAGATGACCATCACGCAGAACCCGGACATCGAGTTCCCTGTCGTCGTGGTCGGTGTCAGCCAGCCGGGGGCGGCTCCGGTGGAAATGGAAAAGCAGGTCACGCAGCAGATCGAAGCCGCCGTTCGCGGGGTCAACGGCATCGATGAAATCGATAGCTCGGTCAGTGAGGGCTACAGTCAGACGGTCGTGCAACTGCAAATTGGAACGCCGGTCGATCGCGCGGTCAACGACGTGCGCAACGCGGTCTCGCAGATTAGAGCCAATCTTCCTGAAGGGATTCTTGAGCCGACCGTCCAGCGCTTCGACACGTCCGCCGAGCCGATCGTGTTCATTGCCGCCGAAGGCACCGACATGACGCTCGAGCAGCTGAGTTGGTATATCGACAATGACGTCTCGAAGAAGCTGCTTGCAATTCCTGGCGTTGCAGGCGTTTCGCGCGAGGGAGGCGTTACCCGCGAGATCCGCGTCATTCTCGATCCAGCGGCGCTCCAGGCGCAGGGCCTCACCGCGGCGCAGGTCAATGAGCAGCTGCGCCAGGTGAACATCAACGCCGCCGGGGGCCGCACCGAGATTGCCGGTTCCGAGCAATCCGTCCGAGTATTGGGCAATGCCCCGACGGCGTACGACCTGTCCCAAACCCGGATTTCGCTTGGAGGTAGCCGCTTCGTCCGCCTCGCCGACATCGCCCAGGTCAAGGATGCCTATTCCGAGCAGCGGAATCTTGCGAAGCTGAACGGCAACCAGGTGATCAGCTTCAACGTCCAACGCGCGAAAGGCGCCTCCGACGTCTCAGTCTACAACGAGGTCTGGAAGGAGTTGCGCAAGGTCGAGAAGTCCGATTCCCGTGTCCACTTCTCGGAGATCGACACCTCTGTCGATTATACCAAGAACCAGTACAAGTCGGCGATGGAGGGCCTCGTCGAAGGAGCAGTCCTCGCAGTCCTCGTGGTCCTGGTTTTCCTTCGCGACATCCGGGCGACCGCCATTTCGGCTCTCGCAATCCCCATGTCCGCGATCCCCGCCGTCTGGTTCATGAGCATGTTGGGGATCAACCTCAACGGACTGTCGCTTCTTGCCATGAGCCTGGTTGCCGGCGTGCTGGTCGACGACGCGATCGTGGAAATCGAGAATATCGTTCGTCACATGCGCATGGGCAAATCGGCCTACCAGGCCGCCCTCGATGCCGCTGACGAGATCGGGCTCGCCGTTCTCGCGACGACCATGTCGATCGTCGCAGTCTTCCTTCCAGTGGCCCTGATGCCGGGCATTTCGGGCCAGTTCTTCAAGGCGTTCGGATTCACCGTGGTGGTTGCGGTGCTGATGAGCCTGCTCGTGGCGCGCATGATCACGCCGCTGATCGCCGCCTATTTCCTGCGCGGCAAAGGCGTCCAGCCGCATGCGTCGGGCCGCGCGATGGACAATTATCTGAAGCTTTTGAGTTGGTCATTGAACACGTCAAAGGCCCACGCTTATGCATTGGAACAGCCGGGCCGCTGGCGAAAGATCAAGAGCCTGCGCTTCGACCACCGCCTCGTTATGGTTGCCATCGGCATAGGCGCTCTCGTCCTTACCGGGGTTCTGATCGCCACGCTTCCGATGACGTTTCAGCCGTCGATAAACCAGGACACCTCATCGGTGCAGGTGAACTTGCCTCCCGGCGCAACGCTCCAGCAAACCGAGGCCGTGATCGATCAGGTCGCAAATATTGTCCGGAGGGATCCGTCCGTCGAGAGCGCGTTCGAGCGTATCGACGTCGGCAGCGGATCGGTCGAGCTGAAGCTGAAGAAAGACCGCAAGGTGACCAGCACGCAGTTCGAGCGAGCGCTGGCGCCAGCGCTCGCGGACATTCCGGATGCGCGGGTGAATTTCCAAAGCCAGAACGGCGGCGGTCCGGGCGGCGCGTCGCGCGACCTCATGCTTTATCTCGGCGGCGAGGATCCAGCGTCGCTCCAGGCGGCGGCGGACAAGATCGCGGCCGAGATGGAGAGCCTGCCGGAGCTTCGGGCGCCACGCGTGGCCGGCGATCTCGCGACGCCCGAGATCGTGATCAGCCCGCGCTTCGACCTCGCCGCGAACCTTGGCGTCACGACGGCCGCGCTCAGCGACACGATCCGCATTGCAACGCTCGGTGACATCGAACAGAACAGCGCCAAGTTCTCGCTCTCGGACCGGCAGATCCCGATCCAGGTGTCGCTGGCGGAAGGCGAGCGCAAAGACATTTCCACGATCGAAAATCTCCCCGTTCCGACATCGAGAGGCGGCTCGGTGCCGCTGAGGGCGGTCGCCAACATTAGCTTCGGTGCCGGCCCGGTCAGCATCCAGCGCACTGGCCAGCAGCGCCGTATCGCCGTCGGAGCGGATCTCGCTCCAGGGTTCGTGACCGGTCAAGCATGGAAGAAGATCGAGGCGCTGCCATCGGTCAAGAACCTTCCCGAGGGCGTTTCGCGGCTGAATCTCGGACAGACCAAGTGGCAGGACGAGATGATCCGAAACTTCATCGTTGCCCTGTTCGCGGGAATCCTGCTCGTGTTCGCCGTGCTGGTGCTTCTCTACCGGCGATTCCTCGCTCCGTTCGTCAACATGGGTTCGCTCTGGCTTTGTCCGCTTGGAGCGGCGCTGGGCCTGCACATCGCCGGGCAGCCGCTTTCGCTGCCGGTTTTCATCGGGCTGCTCATGCTGTTCGGGATCGTCGCCAAGAACTCGATCCTGCTCGTCGATTTCGCGGTCGAGATGATGAACCACGGAATGCCCAAGAATGAAGCGATCCGCGAAGCCGGTCACAAGCGGGCGCAGCCGATCGTCATGACCACGGTGGCAATGGTCGCGGGCATGCTGCCTATCGCGCTCTCGATTACCGGTGATGCCAGCTGGCGGGCGCCGATGGGAGTTACGGTGATCGGTGGTCTCATCTTTTCGACGATGCTGACTCTGCTCTTGGTCCCAGCCTACTTCTCGATCGCAATCTCGATTGAATCGCGCATCGGGCACGTTTTTCACCGTTTCGTCGGAAGCGGTGCCCATGAGAGCGGCCCTCCGGTAGCAGCCGAGTGAGGCCCCGCCCCGCGTCACATCGTTTCGCCTCAACCTGAAATCTGCGGCCAATATTCGCGGTTGACGTCGCATCGGATTGTTGTGTACACACAATGATACATTTCTAAAGCACGACGATATGACCACCATGCTGTATAACCGTATTGCCGTTTTTCGGGCAGAGCGCGGCCTGTCCCGGCGCGAGTTGGCGGAGGCGGTCGGCGTGAACAATCAGACGATCGGCTATCTTGAGCGCGGCGACTACAAGCCCAGTCTGGAGCTCGCGATGAAGATCGCGTCTTATTTCGCGGTTCCGATCGAGTTGCTCTTCGCCTTCCAGCCCTTCGAACCTGTCGCCGACACATTGCGCCGCGCCGCCGCGGCGGAAGGAGCGCCGCAATGACTCTGCTCGCGAGAATGGACCGTCTTGTCTACGCAACCCGGCTTGACCGCGTCCTGTTCAGAAGGGTGCAGCCCCGCACATTGCGGTGGACCCCGTTGTCCGTGTTCGCCGCCCTGATCGCCGGATACGTTCTGATGGCGAAGACGGTAGAGCGGCCTGATCGCGTTTTTATCGTGGGATGGCTGCTGTTTTACGGCGCTTACATAGCCGCGGCGTTCCTCCGAATCTTCGGTCCGCGCTTCGTGCCCAGTGCACTTCACCCCTTGGACGAGCGCGAGATGACGGTGAAGATGCGCGCTTATGCCTTGTCCGGCATCCTGCTGACTGGACTCACGATGCTTGGCTGCTTTTACCTCGCTGCCGCTGGCTTGCTCGGATGGTGGCAGCCACATTCGCCAAATGACTGGATCGCGCTCGGCTTCGGAGTTCAAGCGACAGCGATGCTCCTGCCGACAATGATCGCCAGCTGGGCCGAGCCGCGTGCGGTTCCGGACCAGGACGATTGATCGGGGCGATACCGACCCTCGGCACCACAGCCTATTGGTCCGAAGCGGATGAAGGCAGACTCTGTGTGCTCAGCGCTCTCCGTACGTAAAGTCAGTTCCGCGTGACCTCCGACCGCTCGAGCAATCCATCGGCCACGAGGACAGCAGCACGATGGAAGAGCACGAACCCTCGCCTCTGGCGCGGCTATCTGTGGAAGTTCTCGAAGGCAGTGCAACTGCAGACCAAACCGAGGAACGAAGCCCAAACCAAACCTTCGGCCCCTGTCCATATCGACTGAAAAATGGCGAAAAAGCTGGTCGGGGAGAGAGGATTCGAACCTCCGGCCCCTGCCTCCCGAAGACAGTGCTCTACCAGGCTGAGCTACTCCCCGACCGGAACCCGCTTTCGTCGCGACTTGGAAGTCGCAGCGGGAGCCAAGGCCGCGGCTAGATAGATGGGGGTTTCCGAGAGCGCAAGCGCCTCAACGGCCGATCGTCTGCAGCCATTCCTCGTGCCGTACGAATTTTTCGCGAGGAGAGCCAGGACGCGCTCGAGCGACTTCGGTTTCCTCGATCTTGCGCCAGTCCTCATAGTCGGTCGGCATCACCCCGCGGCTCTCAAGCAGTCGTTTGAGAGCCGGCGCGCCTTCGCGTTCACCGACGCTTCCGGCAGGTATTGCCGCTGCAATCTGTTCTGCCACCTCGTAACCATCGGGTCGGTTGGTACCGATCGTTCCGCTTGGACCCCGCCTTGCCCATCCGACAGCGTAAAGGCGGTCGGCGATGACGCCCTTTTCGTTCACGAACCTTCCGCCCTCGAACGGGACCTCGGCTATAGGTGACGTCGAATAGCCGATCGCGGTGATCACCAGCGACGCGGGAACCTCGTACGTCTCTCCGGTGCCGCGAGCGGCGCCCTTCGCATCGAGCTCGGTTCGTTCAACGATCACTCGCTCGACCTTGCCGTCTCCTTCGAGACGAACCGGCTTCGCGAAGAAATCGAACACCATGCGCTTGGGTTTGTCCTGCGGGAGGTCGGCAAAACCTCTGAGGAGACTGACCGATTTGCGAAGGCCGGGCTCGAGAGCATCGTCGGCACCGGTCGGTGGAAAGTCTGCTAGGTCAACGACGGGACGGGCAGCCTCGAGATGCCCGAGCTCCCCAAGTTCCTTGGGGGTCATGGCGATCTGATGCGGACCACGCCGGCCAAGAAGTGTGATGGTACGGATCGCCGAATTGTCGAGCGCCTCAAGAGCGTGCCCGACGATGTCCGAGCCCTGGAATTCATGGCGGGTCTTCGAGAGGATCCGAGCGCAGTCGAGCGCAACATTGCCATTCCCCACGACCACGGCATGACTGCCGCCAAGTGGCGGGTCGAGATCGGCAAATTCAGGATGGCCATTGTACCAACCGACAAACTCGGCTGAGCCGACGACTCCCCCAAGCTCTTCACCCGGGATCCCGAGGTTTCGATCATGAGGAGCGCCGGTGGCGAGAATGACGGCGTCGTAAAAATCGAGCAGCTCGGCGATCGAGACATCGCGGCCGATCGTGACATTGCCGATGAAATCGACCCCGGCGCTTTCGGCAACCTTGTCGTAACGCTTCGAGACCGCCTTCAGCGATTGGTGATCGGGCGCCACGCCGAAGCGAATGAGGCCATAAGGGACAGGATAGCGGTCAAGGATGTCGATGCGCGCCCGATCCCCATAGGCCTTCTCCAGCGCCTCCGCAGTGTAGAAGCCAGCTGGACCCGACCCGACCACCGCGAAATGCCGCATGAAACCTCCCGATCTTCTTCAGCTGCAGGCGCAAACGAAGCCCCGGCGCTCACATGGATTGCCGACACGAAGCGCATCCCGCAATGAGAGATTAGCGGCTGTGATCCTCAAGAAGGACGCTGCCCTTCCGCTCGAGGGCACCTTGAATGATGCCGGAGAACATTCCGAGCATCGGAGGAAGCAGAACCTTGAGGTGAACCTTGTCCTCAAGCACGTCGATCGTCGCCTTCACCGACTGCCCCATCGCCGCGACGTCGAGATTAAGCTGGTCGCCGGCCCAGCCCGACTGCACCTGCGCGCCGCCCGGAATATGTTCCTGAAGCTTGTGGACGTTGTTGGCGATCCGGCGCCGGGCCTCGTCCTTGCCGAGCTTGTGCGGGAGATCCACTTCGATGGGCTGAGTCATAGATGCGATGTCGCGCTGCCTTCGGCGCTTTTCAAGCCGCAACATAGGAGTATGATTTCTCTCATGAAGGTCCTCGCTTTGCTGTTTCTCATGCTTGCTTCGGCGGCTCCTGCTCAGCTCCCGCCCGCAGGAATGGCGGCCCAAACTCCGACGGCCGCATCGCCGGCACCTGCGCAGCCGGGCGCCTGGGACCCGGTTGGTCCCTACATCACGGCGGGGCAGGACGAACCGGGCTATCGTTCATGGTATATCGCGGCTCCGTGGCGCGCGGCGCAGGTGAAGGCATTCAACGATTATCTCGTTTCCAACCAGGTCGGCGGGATCCTCCCGACCTGGACTCTCCTTCGAACGGCCACGTCATGGCAGGAATGCGGCGGCCAGCCCTTCGAGGTGCCGCCGTCCGACGAGTGGCCGCACATGGTCCAGACGCTGCGCTACGTGCGAGACTATGTGATCCCCGCCGTCGGACCAGTCGAGGCGGTATCGGTCTATCGAAATCCGCAGCTCAATAAATGTGCCGGCGGCGCGCCTGAGAGTGCTCATAAACTCGATTCGGCAATCGACATGGTGCCCTTGAGGCCGATCACTCGCGAAACGCTGATGCGGACCCTGTGCGGAGTCCATACCGAGCATGGTGCTGCCTACAGCGCGGGGCTCGGATTCTATGCTTACCTGCGTTTCCACGTCGACAGCATCAAGTTCCGGCGCTGGAACATGGATCCCGCGGTTGCCGCAGACTGTCCCCCGATCGTTCATCCGGAGGACGTTGCGAGCGTCGGCCAGCCGCTCGCCCCGACTGGTCTCCCCGCTGGCGCCCCTGCGCCGACCTCGGCCCGATTGCCCGTCGCAGCTTCGCCGACGATCACTGCGGCGCCGAGCGCGCCCGCGGTCCAACTTCCTTCGCCTGCCGCCGGCCTCGCGCCCCAGGAAGGAACGCCTTCGGCGCAGCCTCACTAAGTCTTGAGGCGGCCATTTGTCCGGCGACGGGTTTGCGGTTCGGCCTTGTGTTGCTGTTCTGCAACACCATATCGGCGGCGAAGCAAAGAGGGGTAGTGATAAATGGATTTTGAAAAGCTCACCGACCGTGCGCGCGGCTTCCTTCAGGCGGCCCAGACGATCGCCGTTCGGGAGCACCAGCAGCGGATCGCATCTGCGCATCTCTTAAAGGCGCTGCTGGACGACGAGCAGGGCATGGCGGCCGGCCTGGTCCAGGCCGCCGGGGGAGATGCCAAGACAGCACAGCGCGAGGCCGATCAGCTCGTCGCGAAGATCCCCGCAGTCACCGGCAGCGGAGCGACCCAGGCGCCCGCGCTGGATGGAGACACGATCCGGATCCTCGACCAGGCCGAGCAGATCGCAAAGAAGAGCGGCGACAGCTACGTCACCGTCGAGCGGATCCTTCTTGCGATGGCGCTCGCCAAGAATACGGATGTCGGAGCAGTCCTTGCGAAAGCCGGATTGAGCCCGCAAAAGCTCAACTCGGCGATCGAGACGCTCCGCGGCGGGCGCACCGCCGACACTCAGGCCGCCGAGGACCGCTACGATGCGTTGAAAAAATACGCCCGCGACCTCACCGAGGCCGCCCGCGAGGGAAAGCTCGATCCAGTCATCGGTCGCGACGAGGAAATACGGCGCACTATCCAGGTCCTATCGCGCCGGACGAAGAACAATCCGGTACTGATCGGGGAACCCGGCGTCGGCAAGACGGCGATCGTGGAGGGATTGGCGCTGCGAATCGCGAACGGCGACGTCCCGGACGGGATAAAGGACCGCCGCCTCCTTTCGCTCGATCTTGGAGCGATGATCGCAGGAGCGAAATATCGAGGTGAGTTCGAGGAACGGTTGAAGGGCGTTCTCGAGGAAGTCCGGCAGGCGGAAGGTGACATCATCCTGTTCATCGACGAGATGCACACGCTGGTCGGTGCCGGGAAAGCCGAAGGGGCCATGGACGCGGGCAATCTCCTGAAGCCGGCCCTCGCCCGCGGCGAGCTTCATTGTATCGGCGCGACCACGCTCGATGAGTATCGCAAATATATCGAGAAGGACGCAGCGCTCGAACGGCGCTTCCAGCCGGTCTTCGTCGGCGAACCCACCGTTGCCGACACCATCTCGATCCTTCGAGGCCTCAAGGAGAAATATGAGCTCCATCATGGGGTGAGGATCACCGATGCGGCGATTGTGGCCGCCGCGACGCTTGCCAATCGCTACATCACCGACCGCTTCCTCCCCGACAAAGCGATCGATCTCATGGACGAGGCCGCCAGCCGGATCCGAATGGAGGTCGAATCCAAGCCGGAGGAAATCGAAAATCTCGACCGGCGGATCATCCAGCTCAAGATCGAGCGCGAAGCCTTGAAGAAGGAGCAGGACAAGGCGTCCAGAGACCGCCTTTCGAAACTTGAGGACGAGCTTGCGAACCTTGAGCAGCAGTCGGCCGAGCTGACCCAGCGCTGGCAGGCCGAAAAAGAGAAAATCACAGCCGAGGCCAAGCTCAAAGAGCAGCTCGATGCCGCGCGAATCGAGCTCGAACAGGCTCAGCGCGCCGGCGATCTCACCAAGGCGGGTGAGCTCGCCTATGGCCGAATTCCCGAGATTGAGCGTCAGGTCGCCGATGCGCAGGCCGCCGCAAAAGGCGCGATGCTGCGAGAGGAAGTTACCGATCAGGACATCGCTGCCGTCGTTGGACGCTGGACCGGCATTCCGGTCGAGCGGATGATGGAAGGGGAGCGCGAGAAGCTCCTCCAGATGGAATCGTCGATCGGCGCTAGGGTGATCGGCCAGGAAGATGCGGTGAAGGCCGTGTCCGCGGCCGTCCGGCGCGCGCGTGCGGGGCTCCAGGACCCCAACCGTCCGCTCGGATCGTTCCTGTTCCTGGGCCCGACCGGAGTCGGCAAAACCGAGCTCACCAAGGCACTCGCCGAGTTCCTGTTCGACGATTCCGCCGCGATGGTTCGGATCGACATGAGCGAGTTCATGGAAAAGCACGCGGTCGCCCGGCTGATCGGAGCGCCGCCGGGCTATGTCGGCTACGAGGAAGGTGGAGTGCTGACCGAGGCGGTGCGCCGGCGGCCCTACCAGGTCGTGCTGTTCGACGAGGTCGAGAAAGCCCACGGCGACGTCTTCAATATTCTTCTCCAAGTCCTCGACGATGGCCGTCTGACTGACGGCCAGGGCCGAACCGTCGACTTTACCAACACGATCATCATCCTCACATCGAACCTCGGCTCGCAATATCTCGCCTCGCTGGGCGAAGACGAATCCGTCGAAAAGGCAGAGCCGCAAGTGATGGAGGTGGTCCGTGCGCACTTCCGGCCCGAGTTCCTCAATCGCCTCGACGAGATCATCCTCTTCCACCGTTTGAGCTCGGGACACATGGGGCCGATTGTCGACATCCAGATTGCTCGGCTTCAGAAGTTGCTCGACGACCGCAAGATCCGGCTCGATCTGACGGACTCGGCGAGGGCGTGGCTCGGCCGAGTGGGCTATGATCCGGTTTACGGAGCGCGGCCCCTGAAGCGCGCGGTTCAGAAATATCTGCAGGACCCGCTCGCCGACAAGATCCTTTCGGGTGAAATCCCGGACGGTTCGATGGTCCGGGTCGACGAGGGTGATGGGCAGCTCATCCTCACGCTCTCCGGAAGCCAGATCAGAGAAGCGGCCGAGTAAAGCTCGACGCGCAACTTTGCATCGCGCTACGGTTGGACGTGGTCGGACAAGATTGGCGGCAATTGCTCGGAACCGCGTCGCAGCTGCGGCGCGCCGGACGCGTGGAAGAGGCGATGGCAGCCTACAGGCGCCTCCTCTCTCTGAAGCCGGACCTTCCCGACAGCTGGTACAATCTTGGCTGGCTCGAGCGGCAGGCGCGCGAATTCGACAATGCGCTCGAATCCTACGGCAGGGCACTCGCGCTCAAGGTTGGCAACCCCGAAGAAGTGCATCTCAATCGCGCGGTCATCTATTCCGATCATCTGCAACAGCCAGAGGAGGCTGTGCGCGAACTCGAGGCGGCGCTCGCGAACAATGTCGCATTCGTCCCTGCCCTCCTCAATCTTGGCAACTTGCGAGAAGACCTCGGCGATCGGAGTGGCGCTCGGGAAGCCTACGCCCGTGCGCTCGCGGCCGATCCTGGAAATCGGCTTGCGCTCGCCAGGCTCGCTGGACTTTCGCATTCCAAAAAGCTTGACCTTGCACTCGCCGAGCGACTTCGCGGCGCCATTCGAAGTCCCGGGACTTCAGCCGCGGAGCAGGCGGACCTCGGCTTTGCGCTTGCAGGAATGCTCGACGCCGCATGCGAGTATGAACGGGCCTTCGAGGCGGCTCGCGCGGCTAACCTTGCCAGTCGCACCGCGTCCGGAGCCCAATATGATCGTGCCCGGGCGGAGCAGTTCGTCGATCAGCTCGTCGACGTGTTCAACAGTCCGGTCCCGAGCGGTGACGCACGGTCCTCGCCGCTCTTCATCTGCGGCATGTTTCGGTCCGGCTCAACGCTGATCGAGCAGATCCTCGGAAGCCATAGTCGGGTTCTGGCCGCCGGCGAACTCGACCTCATTCCGCAACTGGTCGCACGCATTCCCGATTATCCCCATTCGGTTGCTCTGGCACCCACAGAGGCCATCGAGAGCTGGCGAGAATATTATCTGCGGGGTCTTCCGGTCGAACTGGATGGGAAGCTTGTCGTGACGGACAAGAGACCCGACAATTTCCTGCACATCGGGCTGATCAAGAAACTCTTCCCCTCGGCGCGGATCCTTCACACGCGGCGCTATTGGCCCGACAATCTCCTGTCCCTCTACTTCCTGCACCTCGATCCCGCGATGTCCTACGCGCTCGACCTGGATGACGCTGCCCATTGGTATCGACAGTACCGCCGGTTGATGGAGCACTGGCGAGCACTCTACCCCGGCGACATTTTCGATGTGGATTACGAGGAGCTTGTCCGCGAGCCACAGAGCGTAATCGACGGGGTGCTCGGCTTTCTCCGGCTGGAACGCGAAGACGGCCTTCTCGATTTTTACCGCTCGAGCAGCGCCGTAAAGACCGCGAGCGTCTGGCAAGTGCGCCAGCCGATTCACTCCCGCTCAAGCGGCCGTTGGCAAAACTATGTGAGCCAGCTGAAAGGGCTCGCTGGCAATTTCGGAGGCTGATCAGCCCGACGGACGCGTCGGGGTGAGGTCCTGAAGCTCCTCCACCTTGCGCTTATTGTCCTGTTCGGCCTGCCACCACTGCTGCTTCGTCATGCACACCTGGTGACCCTGGAGTCGGCTACCGATCGTGTCCTGCGAGCGGCACTCGATTTTATCGAGATCACTTTTCGTGGTTGCAACCTTCGTGGTCGCTGCGGGCGCCGGCGTATCACCGATTACGATCTGGGCAAGGGAAGGAGCTGGGACCACCAGCAGAGCTGCAGCGACATACAAAACTTTCGACATGGTCACCTCGCATTCCTATCCCCAAGTTTACTCGCATTGAAAAAGGCGAGCAACCTTTGGAAGGTCACTCGAGCAGCATTCTGCCCTGTTCGCGGCGAGCGAGGTGCGCGTGCCGTGCCTCACGTAAGACGGAAAAAGCGCCGGCGGCTGATCAGTTGGATGGGCGCGTCGGGGTGAGGTCCTGAAGCTCCTCCACCTTGCGCTTATTGTCCTGTTCGGCTTGCCACCACTGCTGCTTCGTCAAGCACACCTGATGGGCCTGGAGCCGGCTACCGAGCGTATCCTGCGAGCGGCACTCGAGTTTGCCGAGATCACTTTTCGATGTTGCAGCCTTCGTGGTCGCCGCGGGCGGCGGCGTATCAGCGATTACGATCTGCGCAAGGGAAGGAGCTGGGATCACCAGCAGAGCCGCAGCGACATACAAAGCCTTCGACATGGTCACCTCGCATTTCTATTCCCAAGTTTACTCGCATTGGAAAAGGCGAGCAACCTTCGGGAGGTCACTCCGGGAGCATTGCGCCCTGTTCGCGGCGGGCGACGTCGAAGGCGATCGTAATTCTCTCGCCTTCGCCGAACGGGCGCGTGCCGTGCCACATGTAGGACGGAAAAAGCGCCAGTCGGCCCGGTTTCGGCTCGACGGTCCGAATCGGCGGCAGCTCGATCGGGAAGCTTGACGTCTTCGCTTCTCCCAACGTGAGGATCCCCGCATCGTCCTTCCCGATATCGGGCGGCAGGACAACGTAGAGCGCGGAGCTGATCCAACCCTCCGGGTGAATATGATTCGCATGATGGCCGTGGCTGTGAAGCCGGACGGACCAGGCACCTTTGAAGCCAATCGAATCCCGGGCTGGCCCGAGAAGCGGATGGTCCGGGTCGCTTGCGGGGAATTTGGCGACATGCTCGGCGACCGTTGCGCGAACCGCCTCACGCAGCTGGACGATCAGGGGGTCGATATGAAGGAACAGGTTGCCGTCGGTCTGCGTGCCGCCGCGAAGCGACTGGCCGAGGGGATGGCCCCCCACGGTGTGAAGCTTGCGAAGTCTAGCCGCGAGCGCGTCCAGAGGCGGCAGCCGATCGGCCATGTCATAGACCCCGACGAAAGACTCGTCGCCCTCCAGCCACCGCCAGCGCTGGTCGTCGGTCTGCCGCCAAGCCAATGACGCATAGGGCCAAAACATGAATGCATTCGCCGTCTTCAGCCAAGGCTCGATGACCCGTGCCGCCTCTTCGGGTCGTCCGGCGCGCAGGTACAGTCGAGTGCGGCGCACATGAAGCGTCGGGTCGTCATGGTCGACAAATGGTTCGAAGAGACGCTCCGCCAACTCCGTTTCGCCCATTTCAGATCGAGCCATCGCCTCGTTGATCGCGAAAAGAGGCTGCTCTCCCATCGCCAAGCGGCCTTTGGCGATAGCCCGAAGAGCCTCCTCGTGCCGGTCGGCATGCATGAGTGCGATCAGGTGCTCACGTCGCAACTCGAGGTTCTCGGGAAACTGCTCGAGCGCTTCGTCGAAGCTGCGAGTGAACGTCTCTCGATCGGCCTGCATCCAACGAAGATGCGAAAGCAGGACGTGGCCCTTGACCCAGTGCGGAGATCGACCGACGATTTTCTCCAGTCCCGCGAGCGCAGTCTGTGGTTCCCCATCCGCAATGAACGAAGCAGCGAGGCCGGAAATGACCTCATGCTCGGCTGGCGCAAGCTGAATTGCGCGTCCGAAGGCCTCGATGCTGGGAAGACCGGCTTCGAGAAGCGTTTGCGCCAACGCGTGCGCGATCCTGGCCGAGCCAGGCGCCATTTGCGCTGCCTTTCGCAAAGACAGCAACGCCTCTTCGTGGCGGCCCATTTCGCGAAGAATGAGACCATGGAGATGCCACAAGCGCGGGTCGCCTGCTGTCGCTTCCATCGCGCGTTCGAGCGGCGCTAGCAACGTCTCTCGTTCACCGGCCTCGTAGGCAGCCAGAGCATCATCGAACTTCCACGACTTGGAGACGGAGATCGGTATCGGCATTGCTATTTGCGGTCTTTTCATTCCTGCGCTGAACGGCGGACGGCGATGCTCGATAGGATAGCCACCGCCGGCCAAAAGAGAAGCCGATCGCCTTCTTGTGTGGCCGCAATGACTCGCGCCGCCATTGCGGTTGACGGGTTGCCGGCGAGCCGTCGATAGCAGCTGCATGAACTCCCAGTTCAATCAGGCCATCGAAGCGTTCCAGTCCGGCAATTTCGACCGTGCTCGGATTCTCGCCGAGTCGGAGATTTCGGGCACCGAATCACCCGAGGCGCATCACTTGCTCGGTCTGGTCCACTGCCGACTCGGTGATCCGGCGTCGGGAATCGAGCATTTGCGCCTCGCAGCGAAGGCCGAGCCAGCGAACGCGGGCTACATACTCATGCTGATGCGCGCGCTGGTCGATGCCGGGCGCGCAACCGATGTCCTCGAAATGCCCAAGCCTCCCCCGATCCGGTCCGCAGCAGCGCTGGAGCTTTGGCGAGCCAGAGGCGAGGCCGCCGACGACGCGGAGGATCTTGATGCTTCCCAAGACGCCTGGTCGGCGATCACGGCCGCCGCGCCCCGCGACTGGAAGGCATGGGCAAATCTCGGTAACGCTCTCGCGGCGAAGGAGCGCTGGGAAGAGGCGGGAGAGGCCCTCTCCAAAGCGGCCTCGATCAATCCGGATGAGTTGGCGATACAGCGCAATGCCGGCTCCGCGTCGTTGCAAGCGGGGAAATTCGAACAGGCGGTCGGCTATTTTTCCGCTCTTGCCCGGGCTCGCCCAGAAGATGCCGAAACCCGAATTCTGCTTGCGCATGCTTTTGCCGAATCGGAGCGGCACGATGAAGCCATCGCAGAATTCGAGACCGCGCGAAGACTTGGCGGTCCCTCACTCGCGACCGAGCTTGGAATCGGTCGATCGCTCGTTGCAAAGCTGCGCTTCGCCGAAGCGGAACCCGTGCTCAAGCGCGCCTATGAGATCGCCCCGGCCGATAGTCTCGTGGTTCGCCAATACGGGGTGGTCCTCGAGCGCAATAACCGGCTGGACGCCCTCGCAAACCTTCTTGACGCAGCGATCGAGGCGGGGATCGGGGCGGACAAGTTGAGCTATCTCTCGGCCGTGATCGCGCGGCGCCAAGGGCGCCTCGATGATGCGCACAACCTGCT
Organism: Sphingomicrobium sp.; assembly: GCA_036265105.1. Taxonomy (GTDB): domain Bacteria; phylum Pseudomonadota; class Alphaproteobacteria; order Sphingomonadales; family Sphingomonadaceae; genus Sphingomicrobium. Next base: position 64,980 of record DATAPR010000012.1, on the reverse strand, counting down.
GCTTCAATCCGACCCCGAGGATAATCCGGTCGGCTGGCATCGCCTTCGGGCCCGAATTGCCGATGCACTTGGCAATGTGACCGAAGCCTTCGAGGCCGCCACGATCATGAACCAGAAGGGCCTCGAGCAGGCGATGCGCACGATGAGCGCGGAAGAATGGCAGCAGAACGCCGCCTCCTATCGCGAAGAACAGCACCAGCTCGCGCGAGCGATCACTCCAGAGTGGGCGTCGCGGATCCCTTTGCTGTCGGAGCCATCACCGCGCAGGATTGCTTTCCTCGTCGGCTTTCCGCGATCCGGGACAACGCTTCTCGACACGTTCCTGATGGGGCACCCGGACATCGCGGTGCTCGAGGAAGAACAACTCGTCGGCAAGGCCTCACTGGGAGTCAAAGTGAAGGACCTTCCAGGCACATCAATTGACTTCGTTAGGGAGGCGCGCGCGACGTATTTGCGCGGCGTTTCCGAGCACGTCGCAAGGGACTTCGGCGGCCTGGTTCTGGACAAGTTTCCGCTCGATATGGCGGCCGCTCCGCTCATCCAGGCGATGTTTCCAGGCGCTCCGATCATTTTCGCGCAGAGGCATCCGTGCGACGTCGTGCTGAGCGGGTTCATGCAGAGCTTCGGTGTCGTCAACTTCGCCAATATTCGAGATACCGCCGATTATTACGACGCGATGATGAGCACCTGGACTGCTTCGCGCGATGCGATGAAGCTCAACACTCGCACGGTCGTCTACGAAGAGCTCATCGAGGATCCGGAAGAAGTGCTGAGGCCCGTGATTGGCTTTCTGGGGCTCGAATGGGACGAACGCGTGCTGGATCATCAGCAGACCGCCCGGGAGCGCGGAACGATTGCCACCCCGAGCTACGACCAAGTCACGGAGCCCATATCAAAGTCAGCTCGCGGCCGCTGGAAGCGCTACCGCAAGCAAATGGAGCCGGGGCTTCCAATCCTGCTCGATTGGGCTGAGCGACTGGGCTATCGGGACTGATATCGTTCGCCAAAATCGGTTGCGAGGGATCAGCTAGCCGCTTCCGAAGTCAACGCCAGCCGCTGCGATAACCCGCGCAACCGCGATGCGTTCAGCCGGGCTGAGTGCGGGTGCCCAGAGGTCGAGGATCAGCACGACCCGCAATTCGTTACTTTCGTTCCACGCTTCGTGCTCGATCGTATCATCAAATACGAACGCCTCGCCGACGTTCCATTCGCGGGTCGTTGCTCCGACCCTGAACCCGCAGTTGGGCGGCACGATCAGCGGAAGGTGACACACAAGCCGCATATTCGCGACACCGGTATGCGGAGGAATTCTCGTTTTCGGCGCAAGCAGAGAGAACATCGCGTTCGGTGATGCACCCGGTACGTTCGGCTGCGGAAGCTTTGCGATGGTCTCCATGGTTTTCGGGCAGTGTCGTGCGTTCGCTTCGACCCGGCTCCCGTTCTGAAGCAGGTGAATGGCTGTCCAGTCCCGGTTCCCGTTCAGCTCGCGCCACTGCGCAAGCGGCACGTGCTCGGGATACTGGATGTATGGCACCATCTCCGCAGCCTCGGCGGCGATCAGTGCCTCGAACTCGCGGTGGATTGCGGGAGTCGCGGACTCCAATATTCCCAGCTCAGGGAACTCCTCACGATCGTGGACTTCGATCTCGGGAAGCCCCGGATAATGAAAGTCCGTGGGTTCCTGGTGAAAGTGCCGAGTGCGCCGCGATGAATTGGATACGAAGCGTTCGACGCGGCTTCGCTCCGATCGATCCAAACCAGCCGGGATCGCCGAATTGAGGCGCGCTTCCACATCCGCCTGATGCTTCGCAGCCCTCTGACGCGCGTGAGCGACGGCACTCGCCATCGCCGCTGGAATCCGTTCGTCCGCCGGGGCGTGCGCGAGCGACCGAACAAATGCCTCACCGGCGCGGACATCGCCGAGCCGTTCAAGGAGCATGGCGCGCGACAAAAGTGCCGAGAAATCGAGCGGAGACAGAGCAAGAGCCCGCTCTATGGCTTTCAGAGCCCCCGGCAAGTTACCCGCTGCCCGGCGCATTGCGCTGAGCTTGGTCCAAAGCTCCGCCGACGCTTCCTGTCCATCGACGGCTTGCTCGAGCAGCTGAAGAGCGCGCGCGAAATCCTGAGCCGCCGCGGCCACATCGGCCTCGTCCTGGAGCTTCCGTCGATCGTCAGCCGTTCGGCTCATCTGACGAATGTCTCAGGCTTTTGCGCCAAGCTCAACAAAAGAAGGGCGGGCCTCCGAGGAGACCCGCCCAGACCTTAATCCCTCCGCTCGACTTAGAAGTCGACCGTCGCGCCCGCGAAGATGTAGCGACCAAGAGCGTCGTAAACCTGCGGGAAGGTGTTGCCGTTGCCGAAGCCGGCACCGGTGTTGCCGCCGCCAATCGGAGGCTCGCGATCGAAGATGTTGTCGACGCCGAGCCGCAGATTGAGCTTCTGCTGCACCCGCGCCGTCAGCGTCAGGTCGAAGTAGTTCTGTGCACCAAACCGCTCTTCCGCCGGTCCGGCGAACGAGTTCGCGTTGACAGGCGAGAAGTAACGCCAACGGATCGATGCTCCCAACCCGTTCGGCATCGTCAGCGTGGCGCGGGCCACGTGCCGCCACTTCGGATTTGGCGTGCCGCAGACACCCGCGAACTGGCCGGTACAATCCTCGTTGGAAACCGCGCTCCAGAGCTTCCTGAGCAAGGTTCCAGTGAACGACAGGTTGAGGGTGCCGATGCCGCCGAGGCGGTGTGCATAGCTGCCGTTGAAATCGAAGCCCTTCGTCCAAAGTCCGAGGCCCGACTGATTGACGTTGGTCAGGACGATGTACGAGTTCTCTCCGAGCCACAGCGACCCGTTGGGACCACGGTGAACGTATTGGCACAGCGACGGGTTCGCCGGAACTCCGCCATAGCCCAAGCATCCGAACAACACCGACTGGAAGCCGAGCGTTCCAATGACGTTTTTCACCTTGATGTCGAACCAGTCGGCGGTCAGCGCGAGCCCCGGAACGAAGCGCGGCTGAACAATCACACCGGCGGTCAAAGTGTCGGCAGTTTCAGGCTGCAGGTTCGGGTTGCCGCCGAACAGTCCCTGATACTGGTTCGCCGGGTTTGAGCCGACATTGCCGTACTGCGCCGCAGTCATTCCTGACAGCTGGCACTGCGCCAGGGTCGCTGGCGGAGCGCCGCCGCCGACCGGAATGGCGCACGGGTCGCTGGTTCCCGAAAGACCCAGGGCCTGCGGGAAGAAGAGCTCGACGATGTTCGGCGCGCGGACCGCATGGTTGTAGCTGCCGCGGAACCTTATGTCCTTGATCGGAGCGAAGCGAGCTTCGATCTTGTACGTGCTCGTGTTGAAGCTGTTCGCCGCAACATGGTAGGTCGAGACACGATAGCCGCCGTCGAGGCTCAGCTCGTCGATGAAGTTGTGCTCGATGATCGGCACCTGCAGCTCGGCGAAAGCTTCGCGAACGTCGAAGTGACCCGAAACCGGCGGCGTCGGGCCGCCCTGGCCGGCGAGGTCGCCGGACGAGAAGGCCTGATCGACGTTGAAGTCCAACGACTCCTTGCGATACTCGGCACCGACGTTGAGGCCGACACCGGTGTCGGACCACGGCGTCTTGAGCCCGTACTGGTCGCCCACCAGCGTCGCGTCGACGTGCGCGATATTCTCGTCGATCGAACCGCGCTGGAAGCCCGGGGTCTCGAGGTAATCCAACGCCGCCTGCGTCACTCCACCCGTCTGATAGACGTTGTAGGGTACGCAGCTGCTGTCGATCCCGGTGAACGTCGCACGGCACTCGAGAGTGGCTCCCGGAGTGCCCGGTGCAACCTGGGCGCCGTTCAGAACGTCGATGACGTCGAGCGCACGTCCGAGCCGCGTCACCGAGAAATCGTTGAAGTAGGTCTCCTGGCGAAGCGTGTGACCGGTCTGGTAGTAAAGGTCATAGGAAACTCCGGGCAGCGGATCGCCGCGCATTCCGGCCACGACCCGATAGTCGGTGTGACGCACATCGTCGTCACGCCCGCCGCCCTCGACGTTTCGGCGAAGGATGTAGGTGAACGACTGCTGGACATTCTGCTGACCGTTGAGCGGACCAACGAAAGTATGGCCAGAGTTGCAGAGCGTCGACTGCTCCTGCGCCGACAGTAGCGCGTTGTCGCACGCGATCGTCGCGAAGTTGCCGAAGTCGCCCGACGGAGCGATCTGGGCGTCCGTGTGGTCGTCCATGAACATCGCTTCGATATACGGATGGGCGCCCGGCGCGATTTCGTAATCCGCGAACGTACCGAAATTGTAGCGTTCGTCAGGCCGCTGGAAGTAGTTGTACGGCGCATAGTTGAAGGGCGTCGATCCGGGAACCAGCTGGTTGCCGTTCTTGACTTGGAACTCGCCGACGAAGGCATAGCTGTAAGGATCATACTGCAGGAAAGTGCCGTTCGCCGAAGTTGCCGAACCGCCGCAGCCCCACTTGTTGGCGCCCGCTGCGATTTTTGCCGCCGAGGTCGCTGCCAGCGTGCAATAGGAATAATCACGCGTCGATTCGAGGACCGGATCCTGGCTGCGATAGGTCGCATAAGCGACGACATGGCCGCGCCCGTCGTCGAACGAAGCGCCGAACATGCCCGAGATATCCTGAGCTCCGCCGTTCACGGTATTGCCGCTCGGCGGGAGGTACCCCTTGGCGGCGTTGGCCGTCAGAATGGACGCGTTGGTGCTGTTGTTATGCTGGAACACGCTCGCCTGCCCGTCGAGACGGAAGCCGGTGAACGTCGTATCCATGATGAAGTTGACGACGCCGGCAACGGCGTCGGCACCGTACACCGACGAGGCGCCGCCGGTCAGCACATCGACGCGCTTGATCAGCTCGCTCGGGATGAAGTTGATGTCGGCGACCGGATCTCCGGTATCGCCCGCTTGGAGGCGCTTGCCGTCGACGAGAACCAGGTTGCGCTTCGGACCGAGGCCGCGAAGGTCGACTGTGGCGGTGCCGCTCGCACCGTTCGAGATGTTCGAACCCTGCGACGCGAAGACCTGCGGCAGCGAGTTGACGAGGTCCTCGGTGCGCGACGTACCGGCCAGCTTCACTTCCTGGCTGGTCACGGTCGTGACGGGGCTGGCCGTTTCGAGGTTCGGCTGCGGAATGCGCGAACCGGTAACAACGATTTCCTGGGCGCCCGTAGTCGCCGCACCATTAGCATTCGTGCTCGGCACCGGCGCCGCGACTTGCGGAGCGATCGTCTGCGGAGCCGTTGGAATGGCACTGTTGTCCGGTGGATTACATCCATTGGTTCCGGGGGCGACGCCCGGCGGGCAAGTCGGCGGCGTTGCCGGCTGCGTCGCGGCAAAAGCGGGCGAGGCCACCATGCCTGCGCCGACCAGGAGCGTCGTTGCGAGCAAGCGCTGACGGAAATCGAGCTTCATGTATTCTTCCCCTTCACTAGCCGAGCGCGGGGCCACGGCTGCCGTGGATCGACAATAGAACCTTGCCGAACTGCTCCTTTTGATAGGTGAAGCGAGGAGAGGCTTGCAACGCTTCGCGGCTTGTTACGGGTAAGTTGTCAATGCGCTGTATCAATTTTGCAACAGCCGTCCCTTGCGCCGAATCAGAGCCGGCACCTAGTGTGCGCCGACCAGAAGGGACAAAAATCCGATGCGAAATTCGACGCTCGCGCTCGCCGTGCTCGCGTTTGTCGCGGGCAGCACCGCTTCCCAAGCGAAGACGGTCGAGGCCGGAACTCCGGCGCAGGTCCAGCGACTGATGGCCTGTCGGAACATCCCGGCGCCCGATCAGCGACTCGCCTGCTACGACCGCGAGACGGAGGCTGTGAACCAGGCGATCGCCAACAAGGACCTGTTCATGGTCGACAAGGAAAGAGCGCGGGCCGCCGGCCGCTCCCTGTTCGGATTCTCGATTCCCAATTTCGGCGGCCTCTTTGGAAGCAACGGCGAGGTCAGCCAGATCGACAGCGCGATCAAGAGTGCGGGACACAATTCCGACGGCGGCTGGCTGATCACTCTCAGTGACGGGTCCGTTTGGACTCAAACCGACGACTGGCCCGGTTTCGACGCTCGGCCCGGCGCCAAAGTGACCGTCAAGCGGGGAGTCCTCGGCAGTTTCTGGCTTTCGAGCCCGGGCAAGGATGGGATCAAGGTCAAGCGAGTTGGCTAACCCGACGCTGCGCGAGGTCGCTCTGGACCCGCGATGGCTACCGCATACTTTCGACGTTTCGGGTTCGATGCTGACGTCTGTGTTCGTTCCGCGCGATCGCCGTGCCGATTTGATGTTTCTGAGCGACGAGCACTTCGACGGACAGTTCCCCAAGGCAACCTTCCCGGCGTCCGCAATCGCCGATGCGGCGGCCGATTGTCCGCAGGCGCCGCTGCATTTTATTTTCCATAGCGCGTTTTGTGGCTCGACGTTGATGGCCAGGGCTTTCGACGTTCCCGCGCACGCGCTCAAAGAGCCGGACATTCTCATCAACATGGCGAATCGGTTCATTCGGAGCGACGATCGCTCCAATCGGGAACGGTTGGCTCTGATCCTTCGATTGCTCGCGCGGCCGTTCGAGCTGGGCGAAGCAATTGTCGTAAAGCCGTCGAACGTCGCAAACAGGCTGGCCTTACCGATACTCGAGTCGAGGCCCGAGGCTCGCGCTGTACTGCTCTACTCGGACGTGAGGCCGCTACTTCGGTCGATCCTTAGTCGAGGATTGTGGGGCAGAATTTGGGGTCGCCGCATATTTCATAGTGCAATTGGCTGGACATCACTCGATTTCGGCTACTCACCCGAGGAGACATTTGTGCTGACCGACCTGCAGGCGCTTGCGCTTGGCTGGCTGATTCAGGTCCACCATTTTGACGAAATTCGCAGGCGTATGGGCGATCGGGTGATGCTGGTTGACAGCGCCGACTTCCTCGCTGATCCCGGCAACATTCTTCGGCGGATCTCAAGGCTGTTCAAGCTCGATATGAACAGCTCGGCGCTCGAAAAAATCGTCCAAGGTCCGATATTTGCTCGTCACAGCAAGTTTTCCGAGCGTGGCTACGGCCAGGCGGAACGGGCTGCGGATCAGAATGCGGCCCAAGCCGCGCATCAGGAAGAACTCGAAATGGTCGTCAAGTGGGTCGAAGCCGTCGCGGCACATCTGCACGTCGATCTGACCCCGGCCGCGAGCCCGCTCGCTCGGGCAGTCTAGCGGCCGCCAGCGGCCTGTTCGCCCTTCAGGCTCGCAGCAGCATCGACATAGGGCTCCTGCCGTTCAACGCTCCAGTAGCGAAGCTCATGAAGCTGAATTCGTGCGCCGGTGACGGCGCAGACGACATGGTCACCGTCGCTCAAAAGTCGAAACGTGCCGCCGAGATAGTGGATTCGCGCGGGCCTTCCGCTTCCGCTCATCAACATGGATCTATTCCTCGGCCGGGTCGAACAGACCCGGCTGCTTTGGCATGTAGGAAACACGAGGCTTGCGCTCAACCTTCGTCGTGCCTCCATCGTCCACCACGGCCTCGACATTGCCGTCGCCGAAGCGAAGGGTCAGCAGCCGGGCCACGCGCGCATCGCGCGCGCGGGCCAAGGTTGCCCCATCCCGGCTGGTCACCCGGACATACCCCTTCGACAAGGGTCGCTCGGGGTGGGAAAGCTCAGCCATTTTCCATGCAGCGGCAAGTCGCTCGGCAAGCCGAGAGATGCGCTGGTCGATCAATTCGCGGCGCAGCCTTCCCGAAATAAGGTTGAGGTCGGCCCGGGCATTCCCCGCACGCGCCCCAAGCGAACGCGGCAGACGTTCGCCAAGCTCCTCCAGTTTCTGACCTATCGGTTGAAAGATCGCCCGCGGCTCAGGCCAGCGAGAGATAGCCAGATCATAGCGCTCACGGCAGCGCTGGGAGCTGCGGGCAAGGCAATGGCGCGCGCGGTGGGTAAGCTCGCCGAGCTGGTTCAGGAGCTCGCTTCGGACCGGCACCGCAATTTCGGCTGCTGCAGTCGGAGTTGGCGCACGGCGGTCTGCCGCGTGATCGATGAGGGTCGTATCGGTCTCGTGGCCGACCGCAGAGATCAAGGGAATAAGCGATTGCGCTGCCGCCCGGACCACTTCTTCCTCGTTGAAGGGCCACAGGTCCTCTATCGAGCCGCCGCCCCGGGCAACGATCAGCAGGTCCGGCTTCGGCTCGACCGCCGGGAAGGAGCTGATCGCCGCTGCGATCTTGGCTGCTGCGCCCTCGCCTTGGACCGGAACAGGCCAGAGGATCACTCGCGTCGGGCAGCGCTCTTCGAGACGGTGAAGGATATCGCGGATCACTGCTCCCGACGGCGAGGTCACGACTCCGATCACCCGCGGCAGAAAGGGGAGAGCTCGTTTCCGATCGGGTGCGAAGAGACCTTCTGCTGCCAGCGCCTTGCGCCTTTTTTCGAGAAGCGCGAGCAAAGCGCCCTCGCCGGCAATCTCCATCCGATCGACGACGATCTGATATTTGGAGCGGCCCGGATAAGTCGTGAGCTTACCCGTTGCGATGACCTCGGCGCCGTCCTCCGGAAGAAAAGCCAGCGCAGCCGCGTTGCTTCGCCAGATGACGGCATCGATACAGGCGTTCTCGTCTTTCAAGGTGAAGTAGCAATGGCTGGAGGCGTGGCGCTTGAATCCGCTGATCTCGCCGCGCACTCGCACCTGACCGAATGCGCTCTCCACCGTCCGCTTTAGAGCGCCCGAGAGCTCTGAGACCGACAGTGCAGGTGAATTGTCGCCGGGAACGACGTTCGCTAACAGGCCGGCACGTGCTTCTTCGGGAAAGTCCATGAATATTCTACTGTTGGGCTCGGGCGGGCGCGAGGATGCGCTTGCCTGGAAACTTAGGCAATCGCCGAGCCTGGACAAGCTGGTGGCGTCACCAGGCAATCCGGGAATTGCGAGATGGGCGCACTGCATCGCCGGCGACCCCTGCGATCCTGAAGCAATGGTCGGGCTCGCCCGGGAAAACCTGATCGATCTCGTCGTCGTGGGCCCCGAGGCACCGCTCGTCGCAGGTGTCGCCGATGCACTTCGCGCGGCGAACATTCCCGTGTTTGGACCGAGCGCCGCAGCGGCTCGGCTGGAGGGATCCAAGGGCTTCACCAAGGACCTCTGCAAAGCCAATCACATCCCCACTGCTGATTATGTCAGGGTCGCGGGCGCTGCCGAAGCCTTGGCGGCCCTCGACGATTTCGCGCTTCCAGTCGTGATCAAGGCCGATGGCCTTGCCGCTGGAAAGGGAGTGACTGTGGCCATGAGCCGGTCAGAGGCCGAGGCGGCTGTTCTGGCCTGCGGAGAAGATCCGCTCGTCATTGAGGAATTCCTGGAAGGCGAGGAAGCGAGCCTCTTCGCGCTGGTCGACGGCGAAACCGCACTGCCGCTCGCTTCGGCTCAGGATCACAAGCGCGTCGGCGAGGGCGATACCGGACCCAATACCGGCGGAATGGGAGCCTATGCGCCGGCCCCCGTACTGACAGCGGAACTGGAATCTCGGGCAATGAACGAGATCGTTCGACCAACCGCTCGCGCTCTTGCCGAAGCTGGAACACCATTTAGCGGACTGCTGTACGCGGGACTGATGCTGACCTTGGATGGACCAAAGCTGATCGAATATAATGTACGGTTTGGCGACCCGGAATGCGAAGCTGTCATGCCGCTGATTGAAGGCGACTTTGCGCAATTGCTCCACGCCGTCGCAACTGGTCGGCTTGCAAAGATCGATCCTCCGCTCCTCTCGGACAAACACGCAATGACAGTCATTGTCGCGTCTCGCGGCTATCCCGGATCACCGGCGAGCGGCGGAGCGATCCGCGACGTCGAGGCCGCCGAACAGATCAGCGGCGTGACCGTCTTTCATGCCGGAACAGCACTTGGCGAACGCGGGCTCGTCGCGAAAGGCGGACGAGTCCTCGCCGTGACGGCTGTCGCGGATTCGTTCGCAAACGCCCGGGCCCGTGTCTACCGCGCGATCGACCAGATCGATTTTGCGGACGGTTTCCATCGCCGCGATATCGGGTGGCGTGAGCTTGGCCGGGAGAAAGCGTGAACGCCTTCTGGTCCTACTTCTGGCCGCCTTTCTGCGCCGGGCTCGTGGTCGGCATCGTTGCCGGCGCAATCGCGTTCCGATCGCGCAAGAGAAGAGTTGCTGCGATCGCGCTCGGAAGCCTCGCCGGCATCGCACTTGCGGCGCTTTGGCACGGCCCCCTTGGCGGAGCGGACGAATTCTCTGCGAGCGTCGAGCAAAGCGTCCGGGCCACGCTCGTCTACAACGAAATTCCGGAAGTGAGCGGCCACCTGCACCGCAGCCCGCTAACCCGCACAATCCTCCTCTCCGGGCCAGCGGACGATTTCCAGCGGAGCGAGCTTGACCGGATCATCGGGGACCTCCCGGGCGTGGAAAGCACGAGCTGGTCGGGAGGGACGGGCGTGCCGCTGATCCTCGAGGGCGCGCTGGACGCAGTCCTGGGCTTTCTTTTGGGACTGCTCGTCGCCTATCTGCGAGAGCTTCGTCGTCGCTACAACGCAAATTGGAACTGGTAACTGAATGAACCTTCTTCACGAATATTGGCCGCCGATCATCCTCGCAGTAGCGTTGCTTGCCATCCTCGCCTTCCTGGTCTTGCGTCCAAAGCAGCGCGTCGAGCTGACCGACAGCGCCCCGATTCGGCCGCATATGCAACGGGTTGCGCCGCGCGAGGGTCGCGGAATTGCCGGCGAGGCGGCAGCTGCGACTAGCGACCTTGCAGGCGACATCATCCGGGCACCCGTGCGGCGCGCTCTCGAAGGTGATGTTCCGCGAGACGACCTTTGCATGCTGAAAGGTGTTGGCCCGAAGTTCGCCGAGGCACTTCACGGAGCAGGCTTCTACAATTTCGGCCAAATCGCGGGCCTCTCGTCGATCGAGATCGATCGGCTGGACCGGCAGCTCGGAGCATTTGGCGGACGAATCACGCGCGACCGACTGGTCGAGCAGGCAGATTATCTTGCGCGCAATGACACCGACGGCTTCGAGCAGAGGTTCGGAAAACTGTAGATTGCGGGCGATCCGCAACGATCCCGATCAGCCGACTGCAGCAGCTTCGCTTTCCGTTGGGCGCTTTCTTGGCCGCGAGGCGATCAACTTGTCGATCTTGCGTCCGTCGATGTCGACGATCTCGAATGACCAGCCGTCATGGCGGAACTTCTCGCCCGTCACCGGCAGGTGCTTGAGCACGGACAGGGCAAAGCCCGCGACCGTCGAATAATCCCGGTCCGTCGGCATGGCCACTCCGAGCCGGTCCGCGAGCAGATCTGCACTGGCTGCGCCGGAGACAAGCCATGTCCCGTCCTCGCGCTCGACCAATGGCGGTTCTTCGCCCTGCTCGATGTCATGGGCGAACGTGCCGGCAAGCGCCGCAAGAATGCTGCCCGGAGTGACGATCCCGTCGAGATGACCATATTCGTCATGGACGAGCGCAAGCGGGACTTCCGCGTGGCGAAGAACCGCAAGGGCATCCATCGCGTCCATGAGGTCGGGAATGACCGGCGCCTTCCTGCACAATTGCCTGGGGTCGAGCTCGCGGCCCTCGAGCAACGCTGTGACCACGTCGCGAATCTCGATCACACCGACGATATTCTCGACCGAGCCATCCGCGACTGGGATTCGCGTGTGGGCTGTCTCGAGGATCGCCTCGCGGACTTCCTCGGGACTGGAGGCAACGTCGATCCAGTCGATCTCGGTGCGCGGAGTCATCACTTCGCGCACCGGCCTGTCGGCAAGGCGAACGATCCCCGAAATGATCGCCCGTTCGCTTTCCTCAAGGACTCCAGCAGTCTGGGCCTCGGCAACAACGAGATGGAGTTCTTCCGCGGTGACCTGGTTTTTCGATTCGCGGTCGAGGCCGAACAGTCTGAAGATCAGCGCGCTCGATCTGTCGAGCAGCCACACGAAAGGCGCGGTGATCCGCGACAGCACTTTCATGGGCTTGGCAATCACGGCAGCGATCGGCTCGGGCGACCGAAGTGCAATCTGCTTGGGAACGATCTCCCCAATGACCAGCGAAACAAAAGTGATGATCACCACCACGAGGCCGTAGCCAAGCGTATGGGCTGTGGCCCGCGTCAATCCGGCAAGTTCGAGCCGCTCGGCGACCGGTTCTCCAAGACTCGCGCCGGAAAAAGCGCCGTTGATGATGCTGATGAGCGTGATCCCGCTTTGGACCGTCGAGAGAAAGCGACCGGGTTCACTCGCAAGTTCAAGTGCACACTCCGCGCCGCGGCTTCCGCTTCTGGCCATTGCCCGCAATCGCGCGTCGCGCGACGAGACGATCGCGAGCTCGCTCAGAGCCAGGAGCCCGTTCACGAAGACGAGCGCGAGGATCAAAACGACGTCGAGCCAGGGGATGGGAACTAAATGGTCGCTCATGGGCGTGAAGAGGCGAATGTAGCCTCGGGCGGCAGTCCTCCACAAGAAGCTGGTCGATTCGCCATCGGAACTTGCCGTGCTACACACCAGTTTGGGATGTTCGTCATCTGGGTGGGAGCTCGAGCAAATGGATTTTCGCCGCAGTGCCAAAGCGGCCATCTTTGGCTGTTCTATTGCGCTCCTTGCGGGCTGCGCGACGGCTCCTCCGCCGACACTCGTTCGGCCCGCATCCTTCACTCCGCTCGGTCTCAACGCACCCTATCTCTCGAGCGAGGTCATTGGCGGTCACAAAGCGCGCGCCCTGAAAATGCGAGCGGCGAAGATTCCGGCGCTCAGTCCAGGAGCTGCACCCGCATATATTGCCGAGCTTGACGGACAGCTTCGCACTCAGACGGCCGGAATGGGGCTCGACGTTCTCCAGGTCGGGAGCGGTGTTGTCATTCGGATCCCGGCGACTCTGACGTTCGACAGCGGGAGTGCGAGCGTGAAGCCCGAGTTCGACGCGACACTCCTCGAGATTGCGAGGGAAGTGAAGTCTCACAGCCGAACCTATGTTGATGTCTTTGCGCATACCGATCTTTCGGGGACCGTGCAGGGGAACCAGGCGCTGTCCGAGAAGCGCGCCGCGGCTGTAGCGACCTATCTTTCTGCCCACGGCGTTTCGAGGGCGAGGATCGCGTCCAAAGGCCTTGGAAAAACGGCCCCACTTTACGATCCTGAGTCGAGCGAAAGCGAAAAGGCCGCCAACCGTAGGGTCGAGATCCGCGTTCTTCCCTACACCGGATAAGGCTAGCGGCGCCGCTCGAAGAAGGCGCGGAGAAGCGCCGCCGATTCCGCGTCCCCGATGCCGCCAAGAATGTCCGGACGGTGGTGACAGGTTGGCTGTGAAAAGATTCGTGCGCCGTGGACCACCGCGCCTCCTTTCGGGTCATCGGCGGCGAAGCGAAGCGCTTTCATTCGGGCAATCGAAGTCGCCGCGGCGCACATTGCGCAGGGCTCCAGGGTGACCCACAAGGTGCATTCGTCGAGGCGCGAACCGCCAAGTTTGGAGGCTGCGGCCCGAATCGCCACCATCTCTGCATGGGCGGTGGGATCTGTTGTGCCGCGCATCGAATTTCGGGCCTCGGCGATGAGATCATCCCCTCGAGTGACGACCGCTCCGACCGGAACCTCGCCCGCTACGGCAGCCTCTTTTGCAAGGTCGAGTGCCCGGCGCATCGGCAAAGGGAGCGGAAAGGACATCGCTCCAGACAGCTAGACGAGGCGGTTCACCAAGTCACATCGAGTTGTTGGTCGCTGCCTGGTTCGCTTGAGGCTTTTGAACGACGAGGGTCGGCACGTTGACGGTCTTCTGCTTCGTTCCGACTTTCACTGAGCCGGTCTGGACGTCGAATGCCGGCGCCTGCCCGCCTTTTGCCGTTACTCCTCCGGGAGTTGCGGCGATGTCGGGCGCCTTTGCGCCCCGGATCTGGTTGATGTTGAGGAAGCCAGTCGCGATTCCGGCGATGACCAGAAGAACTGCGACAATCAGGACAAAGAGGACGGCGCGCATCGTCTTGACTAAAATCCCTTCGGGCGACCAACGCAGATATTGCTGTTGGGTTGCGGTTCGACTCGCTCGCTCGGCGTTGACGGATTGCCATCGAGCGTCTAACGGGCGGCCCTCTTCGGGTCCTAAGGGCCCGTCCAGAAAATCAGGATAGATCACCATGTCGCGGGTTTGCGAGCTGACCGGCAAGGGCCGGCAGGTGGGACACAATGTTTCCCACGCCAATAACAAGACGAAGCGCACGTTCCTTCCCAACCTTCAGAACGTCACGCTCATTTCCGACGCTCTTGGAACGAGCGTGAAGCTGCGCGTGTCGACCCACGGACTGAGGTCGGTCGAACATGTTGGCGGCCTCGACAACTGGCTTTTGAAAACCAGCGACGAGAGACTGAGCCAGAAGGCGCGCAAGCTGAAGCGCGAAGTCGCCAAGAAGGTCGCCGAGCAGGCCCCTTCCCTTAGCGCATAAGCGGCTGACTTCGTTCAGGAATTCCTGAACGCTGGCTGCATCCGCCGTTCAGCATCAATTCCCCGCGAATCGGGCATAAGGGCCTCATTCGACGGGGTTTTCCCCCTTTTCCTCGTCGGGTCCGGAAACGGACAACTGTTCCCTCGCGTCGCGTAACGAGGGGGGCCCGGCGCATCGCTGCGTCGGGCCCATCTTTTCATGTGTCATCGAACAATCTTGCAAGCTGCTCGACCATCGCGCCGGCGAGCTGCTCGGCATCCATGATGGTCACCGCGCGGGCATAATAGCGAGTGACATCATGGCCAATGCCGATGGCAATCAGCTCGACGCTCGAGCGGCGCTCAATCCATTCGATGACCTGCCTTAGGTGTCGCTCAAGGTAGGTCCCGCCGTTGGCGGACGCGGTTGAATCGTCGACCGGGGCGCCATCCGAGATTACCATCAGGATCCGCCGCTCCTCGGACCGCGCGATCAGACGATTGTGTGCCCAGAGCAGCGCCTCCCCGTCGATATTCTCCTTGAGAAGCCCCTCGCGCATCATCAATCCGAGGTTGCGGCGTGCGCGGCGATAGGGTTCGTCGGCGCGCTTGTAGACGATGTGCCTCAAGTCGTTGAGCCGGCCCGGATTTGGCGGCCTTCCTGCGGCGAGCCAGGCTTCCCGACTCTGGCCCCCCTTCCAGCCCCTGGTGGTGAACCCGAGGATCTCGGTGGCGACGCCGCAGCGCTCGAGCGTCCGGGCAAGGATGTCGCAGCAGATCGCGGCGATGGCGATCGGCCGCCCGCGCATCGAGCCTGAATTGTCGACCAGAAGCGAGACGACAGTGTCCTTGAATTCAGTGTCGCGTTCGATCTTGAATGAGAGCGCATGGCGAGGATTGACGACGACCCGAGCAAGACGCGCAGCGTCGAGAAGGCCTTCCTCCTGATCGAAATCCCAGCTTCGCGCCTGCTGGGCCAGAAGTCGGCGCTGGAGCCGGTTTGCAAGGCGCGTGACGACGTTGGAAAGGCCGCCCATCTGCTGGTCGAGATAGGCGCGGAGGCGCCCCAGCTCCTCCTCGTCGCATAATTCTTCGGCCTCGACGATCTCGTCGAAACGAGTCGTAAATGCCTTGTAGTCGGTCTGTGGCGAGAGATCCGAGTTGCGCCGTCCGGTCGCCGCGAAAATGCTTTCACTGAGCTCGTCGCCAGGTGCGGACTCATCTTCGCCCGATTCCATGTCCTCGGTCGGTTCGCCCTCGGGTTTTTGGTCCTCGGTGTGTTCGCCGCGCATCTCGGCGTCGCCGCCCCCCGGCTCGCCGTCGTCCCCCTGATCCTCATTATCGTCATTTCCGCCTTGATCGCCCTCGGCTTCGTCACCGCCCTCCTCCGGTTCGTCCTCCGCCGGTTCGTCGGCCGCAGCCAGATCGAGATCCTCGAGCAGCCGGCGCGATAGCTTCGCGAACGCAGCCTGATCGTCGAGCGTCAATGCAAGCGCATCGAGCTCGGCAGCTGCCTTTTCCTCGATCCACGAAGCAACCAGCTTCAATCCCTCCGCCGCCGCAGGAGGCGGCGTTTCGCCGCTCAGGCGCTCGCGGGCGATCAGCCCGACCGCAGTTGAGAGCGGCACTTCTTCGGCATCGCGAGCTCTTACGATCGCATCGCTTCGGACACGCGCCTCGCTGAGGTGGCGGAGATTTTCGCGTACTCCCCCCATCGCCCGGGCGCCGAGCGCCTCGACCCTTGCGGTCTCCAGCGCGTCGAAAACGGCTCGGGCATCCATGTCCGCCGGCGCATTTCGAGAGTGGACTCTGGGATCGTGAAAACGAAGGCGAAGCGCCGCGGAATCGGCTGCTCCTCTTGCTTCGGCCACCAGCCTCGCTTCTAGGGCAGGTCCCGGGGATGGAACTCGGGCAGTCTTGCCGGACGCCGGAGCGACGTCGGAAGCGAACACGATTTCAACTTCCGGGTCCTTGGCGATCGCTCTCGAAGCGCCTGCGAGCGCTCGGCGGAACAGGTCTATACGCTCGGCCACCTAGGCCTTTCCGACCACGCTCTCCGGGAGATCTTCGCCGAACACGCGCTGGTAATATTCGGCGATCAGCGGGCGCTCGGCCTCGTCGCATTTGTTGAGGAAGCTGACCCTGAAGGCATAGCCGATGTCGCCGAAAATGTGCGCGTTCTGAGCCCAGCTGATGACGGTTCGGGGGCTCATCACTGTCGAGATATCTCCGTTTATGAACCCCTGGCGCGACAGTTCGGCGACCTTGATCATCTTGTCGACGATCTGCTTGCCGCCCGGGTCGTCATATTCGCCCGATTTCGCGAGCACGATCTGAGCCTCGACCTGGGCAGGCAGATAATTGAGCGTGGTGACGATGTTCCAGCGGTCCATCTGGCCCTGGTTGATCGCCTGGGTGCCGTGATAGAGGCCGGTCGTGTCGCCGAGCCCGACCGTATTTGTCGTTGCGAAGAGGCGGAACCAGGGATTGGGCCGGATCACCCGATTCTGGTCGAGGAGGGTGAGCTTTCCTTCCGCTTCCAGCACTCGCTGGATCACGAACATCACGTCTGGCCGGCCAGCATCATATTCGTCGAAAACGAGCGCAACGGGGTGCTGCAGCGCCCACGGGAGCAGTCCCTCGCGAAATTCGGTCACCTGCTGACCTTCGCGAAGAACGATGGCGTCGCGTCCGACGAGGTCGACCCGGCTGATGTGCGCATCAAGGTTGATCCGGATCATCGGCCAATTCAGTCGGGCCGCGACCTGTTCGATGTGGGTCGACTTGCCGGTTCCGTGATAGCCCTGGACCATCACTCGCCGGTTCTTGGCGAAGCCCGCGCAAATCGCGAGGGTCGTGTTGGGATCGAACACGTAGGTTGGATCAAGGTCGGGCACTCGTTCGTCCGCCTCGCTGAAGGCGGGGATCTCCATGTCCGAATCGACGCCGAACGCCTCTCGGACCTTCACCAGCTTGTCGGGGGAGGCCATCAGCGTCTCCGAACGGCTCTCGGGCTGCACGTTGGAAAGGTCAGTCATAATGGAAATGCCTTAGGGGAAGCGTGTCGGAGCCTCAATCTGCGTCTGCTTTTAGCGGGAGCGGAAAAAGCGTCACGAAACGCCTTGCAAATTCAATGTCACCCTGAAGAACGATCGTTTCGAGGGGCGCCCCGCCGTAGATGACCGCCCCCAATTCCCCGGGCGTGCCGGTGAAGACAAGATCGCAGCCTTCAATCTCGCGCCGCTCGATTTCGAGGCGGCCATCGGCGAGTTCGGCGACGTAGCTTGCTTCGCCGAAGCGAAAGCCGAGCCTTGCCTTCAGGCCTTTTGAACGTTCGGGTTCGAGCATCGTCTGGAGCGACATCATGATCGCGACATGACTGATCGGCAAAGTAGGATCGTGGAGCGGACTTCGGGCCGCCCACTTGCCGAGGCGGGCGATGACCGGGGCCGCTTCAAGCCCCCATTTCGTCGCTTCATAGACCTGGACAGACGCAGGAGGCGCAAGCCGCGTCTTTCGAACGATCCCACGCTTCTCAAGTTCTGTAAGGCGCTGGGTGAGGACATTCGCGCTGATCCCGGGAAGGTCCGACTTCAGTTCGGAAAAGCGTCTCGGCCCATAAGCGAGTTCGCGAAGTACGAGCATCGCCCATCGGTCGCCGATCAGCTCAAGCGCATGGGCAAGCCCGCAAGCATCGTCGTAGCGTCGTTTCTCCTCCAATCTTTCCTGCTTAGTCATTTTTTCTAACTTCATGGTTGCTATTTATAACTCCATAGCGCAAAAAGCAAGCGAATCGAGTCGCATCGGGGAGAAAAGAAATGGCGACTGCAGCGATCAGACAACGCGCCTCGGGCACTCGCTCCACTTTGAGCGCCAGGGTCGGCTGGGGGCTGAGCGTCCTTGCCATCCTCTTTCTGGGTACCGACGCTGGAGCGAAGCTCCTCGTCCCTTCGGTGATGGCGGCCTACACTCCGCCGCAGCTTCGAATTCCCGCGGATCCCTCATTCTATCGGCTGCTCGGCACCATCCTTGCGTCGTGCACCGCGCTTTACGCGATCCCGCGCACCGCAATTCTCGGTGCCGTGCTTTTGACCGGCTATCTCGGCGGCGCGGTTGCGACGCATCTGATTGCTGGAAGCCCGCTGTTCAGCAACACGCTGTTCGGAACGTATCTTGGCATCGCGCTGTGGGCAGGCCTCTGGCTTCGGGAACCCGGTCTTCGCACCCTCATGCCGCTTCGCAACTGAGCCGCCGGACTTCGGAAATCATGAAAGGAACAGACCCATGGCGCAGATGATCTTCATCAACCTTCCAGTCTCGGATCTGCAACGCTCCCGCAGCTTTCTCGAGGCACTCGGGGCAGTGAATGAACCCCGATTCACGGACGAGACAGCGGCCTGCATGACCTTCAGCGAGACCATCCACGTGATGATCCTCACGCACGACAAGTTTCGCCAGTTTACGCCCCGCCCAATCGCCGATGCCAACAGGTCGAGCGAAGTCCTGATCTGCCTTTCTGCCGCAAACCGCGAATCGGTCGATGCGGCAGTTGAGCGCGCCGAAGCGAACGGCGGAACCGCTGATCCGTCGCCCAAACAGGACTATGGCGTGATGTACGGGCGTAGCGTTGCCGACCCGGATGGGCACATTTTCGAGATGATGTGGATGGATCCGGCAGCCGCGGAGGCCGGCGCCACCGCCGTCCAGGACGCAATCGCGACTGCGATTTGAAGGAGCAGCGACGATGCCGATTAATTCCAACGCTCAAATCGAGATCAGCGCCTTTGGCTGGGTTCCCGAATTCGCTCAGGGCCTTGTCAGGGACCTGCGAGTTCGCTGGGCCCTCGAGGAGGCCGGGCTCGATTATCGTGTCAGACTCCTCGGCGCCAAGCGGCCCGTCGATTACCTCAAGGAACAGCCATTCGATCAGGTTCCCTGCTTCAATGACGGTGTTGTTCAAATCTTCGAGACAGGGGCGATCGTCCAGTACATCGGCGAAAAAAGCGAAGCGCTGCTTCCACGCGACCCCCAGGGCAAATACAGAGCGATCCAGTGGACTTACGCAGCGCTCAACAGCGTCGAGCCCGCGGTCCAGCATCGCGTGCTTCTCGACAGTTTCTACGGCGAACAAGAATGGGCGAAGCTGAGAAAGCCCAGCGCTGATGAATTCGCCCGGCTGAAGCTTCAGCGCGTATCCAACCGGCTTGCAGACAATCCCTGGCTCGACGGAGACCGGTTCACCATCGGCGACCTCATGATGGTCACCGTCCTTCGGCTGGCCGACAGGGGACGGCTCCTCGGCGAAACGCCAAATCTGGTCGACTATGTGGCGCGCGGAGAAGCGAGACCCGCGTTCCAGAGCGCGCTTAAGGACCAGCTCGCGCCGTTCCGCGAGCACGAACCGCAAGGAGAGCCTGCATGACCTATTTCGAGGGATTTGCGCTGGCGGTACCAACCGCCAACAAGCAATTGTTTCTTGAGCACGCCGATCGGCTCGCCGACGTCTTTCGCGAGCATGGCGTCCAGCGCCAGGTCGAAGCTTGGGCAAATGACGTTCCGCACGGAAAGGTCACCGATTTCCATCGGGCGGTCGATGCAAGGGAAGACGAGACCGTGGTCCTCTCCTGGTTCGAATATCCCTCACGAGCTGCTCGAGATGAGGCGAATGCGAAGTTTCGAGCCGATCCTCGGATGCAATCGCTTTCCGAAGAGACGCCTTTTGACGGCAGAAGAATGATCATCGGTGGCTTCGATGCAATTGTCGAAACCGGCGAGGGGCCAGGGCAATATCTCAACGGCTTTATCGCTCCTGTGCCGCTCGAAAATAAGGAGGCGTATCGCAAGATGACGGAAGGTCACGCCGCCATTTTCCGCGAATATGGCGCGATTCGGCTCGTCGAGGCGTGGGGCGATGATGTTCCGGACGGGAAGGTCACGGACTTCCGCCGGGCCGTCAAAGCCGAGCCGAACGAGACGGTCGTCTTTGCCTTCATCGAGTGGCCCTCCAAGGCGGTCAGCGACGCCGCGTGGGAGAAGATCATGAAGGACGAGCGGATGCAGCCGTCCGGCGATGCCCCGTTCGATGGCAAAAGGATGTTCTGGGGAGGCTTCGACGTGATCGTCGACACCGCGCGGGACTCCCAGATCACAAGCGCCGCTGCTCCGGTAACCGCCTAAGGCAAGCTCCAGCTCGAATCACGGAAGGACAAGGAAATGACCGACGTCCGCACTGACAGTACGTCCACGATGAGCCAGCAGGACCAGGCCGGTCCGAATCCGGCCGGCGACTTTATCTGGTACGAGCTGATGACCCCCGATCCGGCCGGATCGAAGGCGTTTTACGACGCTGTCGTGGGCTGGAGGATCGAGACGACGTCGAATTTCCCGAACGGCTACCGGATGATCGGCCGAAGCGATGGCAAGTTTGCCGGCGGACTTCTCCCGATCGACGAGGAGATGGCCAAGCACGGCGCGAAGCCGACCTGGCTTGGATACATCAACGTCGACGATGTGGACGCAACGATAGCCTCCATCGAGCAGGCCGGCGGCAAGACGTACATGGGACCGACCGACATCCCCGATGTCGGTCGGGTAGCGATGGTCACCGACCCAGAAGGTGCGCCGTTCTACGTGATGAAGCCCAGCCCGCGCGCAAGCGATCCCGATTCACGGAGCGACGTCTTCTCCCCCGATTCGAACGAGCGCGTCGGCTGGAATGAGCTGCAAACTTCAGACGTCGAATCGGCCCGCCGCTTTTACGGGGATCAGTTCGGCTGGGGCAGCAGCGAAGCAATGGATATGGGCGAAATGGGCGAGTATCGCTTTTTTGACCACCACGGGGTCCGCCTCGGCGCACTCTTCAACGCATCAGACGGTCAGCACTCGCATTTTCGTTATTATATTCGGGTTCCATCGATTTCCGCGGCGAAACAGGCGGCCGAGAGGAACGGCGGAACGATCCATATGGGCCCGCACCAGGTACCGACCGGCGAATGGATCGTGATCGGCTCCGACCCGCAGGGGGCAGAGTTCGCGCTCGTCGGCAAAGAGTGAGGAGGAGGAAAGAATGTCGAGGAAGATCCAGCCCTGTCTCTGGTTCAACAAGAACGCCGAAGAAGCCGCGCATTTCTATGCGGATACCTTCCCTGACAGCCGGATAGAATCGATCGATCGCGCTCCCGGCGACTATCCAAACGGCAAGACCGGCGACGTCCTGGTCGTCACAATGACGATCCTTGGCATGCCCTTCATGCTCCTCAACGGCGGCCCGGAATTCTCGTTCGACGAAGCCGTCAGCTTCCAGGTCGCGACCGACGACCAGGGCGAGACCGACCGCTACTGGAGCGCGATTGTCGACAATGGCGGCGAGGAGAGCGTCTGCGGCTGGTGCAAGGACCGCTTCGGCCTCTCCTGGCAGATTACGCCCAGGCGCCTGAGCGAGTTGATGGCCGAGGGAGATCCCGCCAAGTCCAAGGCAGCATTCGGCGCGATGATGAAGATGAGGAAAATCGACATTGCGGCGCTCGATCGCGCAGTCGAGGACGCTACTGCCGATGCGTAGACTGATGGGCGCAGTCTTCCAGTCGATCGATGGGATAATGCAGGCTCCGGGCGGCCCGGAAGAGGATCCGACGGGTGGTTTCGCGCTCGGAGGCTGGTCGTTCGCATTCTGGGACGGCAGCATGGAAAGCCCGTTCGGCAAGGTCATCGAGGCCGAGTATGACCTGCTGCTGGGAAAGCGGACCTACGACATCTTCGCCGCTTACTGGCCCTACAACCAGGACATTCC
Source organism: Sphingomicrobium sp. (assembly GCA_036265105.1). Lineage (GTDB taxonomy): Bacteria > Pseudomonadota > Alphaproteobacteria > Sphingomonadales > Sphingomonadaceae > Sphingomicrobium. Next base: position 42,796 of record DATAPR010000012.1, on the reverse strand, counting down.
GATCGGGGCGAGATTCCAGCGAATCAACAAATATGTGCTGACCCATTCCGATGAGCCGCTGACATGGGACAACAGCATTGGCCTGTCGGGTGACACGGCTGCAGCAGTCGGCGATCTGAAAAAGAGCGAAGGTCGTGACTTGCTCATCCAGGGAAGCAGCACCCTCTATCCTCCGCTGCTTTCCGCCGGCTTGATCGATCGACTTCTGCTTATGACCTTCCCGGTCTTGCTGGGTGGTGGAAAGTCGATATTCGACGGGACCCAGCATCCGGGCGGGATGAAGATGATTGATCGTTTCATCTCGGACAGCGGGGTTATTTTCGCGACTTACGAACCTGCCGGAGGGGTGCCGAAAGGATCGTTCGAAATGAAGCCGCCGAGCGATGCCGAGCTGGACCGGCGTGCGAAAATCGAAGCGGGGACTTGGTGACTCTTCAGTTCTTCGGCCATCCCTTCAGCAGTTACACGCAAAAGGTTCTCATCGCGCTTTGGGCCGACGGGACTCCCTTCGAGTATCGACCGCTCGATCCCGAGCATCCGGCAAATGGCGAGGAACTGAAGCGGCATTCGCCGTTTGGCCAATTTCCCCTTCTCATCGATGATGATTTGGCGCTCTTCGAGTCCACACCGATCATCGAACATCTCCAGGCTCGCCACGCCGGTCCCAACCGCTGGATTCCGGACGGTGCGCTCGGCCGGCGCGTCCGATTCCTCGACCGTTTCTTCGACCTCCATGTGATGAACAACATGCAGGCCATCGTCGGCGATGCGCTTCGGCCTCAAGGATCGGGCGATCCCTATGGCGTTGCCCGGTCCCGCGAAAGGCTCGGCATCGCCTATCGCTGGCTCGAGGGGGCAATCGGGGATGAATGGGCCGCCGGCGATTCCTTCACTCTTGCCGATTGTGCAGCGGCGCCCTCGCTGTTCTACGCCGACTGGGTCGAACCAATCGGGACCGACAACCCCAAGCTCGCCGCCTACCGAAGACGACTGCTCGCGCATCCAGCCGTGGCGCGTGTGGTGGATGAGGGGCGAAAGTACCGCCCGTTTTTCCCGCTGGGCGCTCCCGAGCGCGACTAAATGAAGGCGCTCGATTTTCGGAGCAGCTGATAGGCTTCGATCACTTCCCTCAGACGCGTTTCGCGCGACCGGTCACCACCGTTCTTGTCGGGGTGGTAGCGGCGAACGAGGTTCGAATAGCGCTGTCGGACGGAGTGACGATCTGCGTCGTCGCCAAGTCCCAGCACCGAGAGCGCACGCCGCTCGGGCTCGGAAAAGCGAGATGGCTTCGAGCGCTCGCGAATGTTCCCGAAGCGGGTTGAGATCGCATCCAAGGGATCGGCAAAGTCGCTCCATTTGGGGGGCGGATCGGCGCCGTTCGCCGCAAAGCGCTGGCTCGGTCGATCCCAGCCGGCAAGCGGATGTTGGGCACGCGTGATCTCGTCGGGACTCATGCCCTCGAAGAAATTGTACCTGGCATTGTGCTGGCGCACATGGTCGAGGCACAGGAAACGCCAGCTCCCCGGTCCGTCGAAATTGGACGGCTGAAGCGGAGCCTTGAACTCTCCCGGCTTGGTGCAGTCCGGGACCGCGCATTTCGCCCTCGCCCCTTCGACCCGCCCGTGCATCCTGGATTGCTTCGTTGCCATCGAACGCATTTATATAAGGGCGATGGACGCACAGAGAACCGGCCCCGTCGCGACTGAAATGCTTCGCTTGCTCAATTCGGCGCTTTCGCCGACGAGGATCGAGCTTGTCGACGAAAGCGAGAAGCATCGCGGCCATGGCGGCTACAATCCCGAAGGAGAAAGCCACTTCGCTCTGCGGATTGAAAGCAGAGCCTTCGTCGGAAAGAGCCGAGTCGAGCGCCAGCGACTGATTTACGCTGCGATCGGCGATTTGATGCGCGAACGGGTTCATGCGCTGTCGATTCGCGCCGAAGCTCCTGGCGAACGGATCCGCTAGCTTCCCGCCCGGGGGCTGGTCGCGATCCTTCTCAAGGCCGCTCGCAATCCCTGTTCCGGTCGCCCCGCGTCCTGGCGTTTTCATCGCTCCTTGGCCCACTCGCACGATGCACTTGATGCGCCATTGGGCTAAGAGGCGCGAGGAGGCGACCGACTGATGTCGACGATCGAAAACCCGGTCCTTGAGACCATAAGCCCTGTCACCCACGATCTTGGCGACTTCAAGGTCAATCGAACGCTGCCTTCGCGCCAGCGCACCATGGTTGGACCCTTCATCTTCGTCGACGAGTTCGGGCCGGCGCGCCTGCCGGCCGGGCGCGGAATGGATGTCCGGCCGCATCCGCACATCAATCTTGCGACCGTTACCTATCTGTTCGAGGGCGCGATCGAACATCGCGACAGCATCGGCTCGAATGCCGTAATCGAGCCCGGTGCGATCAATCTGATGACCGCGGGTAGCGGCATCGTACATTCGGAACGCTCCCCGCAAAACGTCCGGAAGGCTGGTCCAAAACTGTACGGAATGCAGACTTGGATCGCGCTTCCCGACGGCCGCGAGGAAGTCGAACCCGCCTTCGATCACGTTCCTCAGGTTGAGCTGCCGCTGATTGACGACGGACGGTCCAGCGCGCGCGTTCTGATGGGCACATTGTGGGGAGGGACCGCTTCGACCCGCTGCGACTCGCCCACCATCTATGCCGACATTGAAGTGGGATCCGACGGGGCGATTCCAATCGAAGCCGATGCCGACGAGCGAGCGGTCATGCTCGTTGCCGGCGAAGCCGAGCTCGACGGCCATTCGCTCGAGCTCTTCACGCTCTATGTTTTAGCGCCGGGCCACGAAGCGCGGCTTTCAAGCCCGACCGGGGCGCGCGCCATGCTGATGGGCGGGCAGGCCTTTAGCACTCGCCGTTACGTTTTCTGGAACTTCGTTTCCTCTTCCCGTGACCGGATTAACCAGGCGAAGAATGACTGGAAATCGATGCGCTTCCCGCTCATTCCGGGAGACGATGACGAGTTCATTCCGCTGCCAGAAGTGCCGTTGACAGTCAGTTACCCTTAAGGCGCGCGGTTGAAGAACATCAGATAGACCAGCCGGCCATTTTCGGACCGGTCTCCGAAACCCGGTCCGGCAGTGTGGAATAGCCATGGTCGAAGTAGGAGCAGCCGGTTGAAGCGCATCGGAACGCTCGTCAGCAGTTCCCAGGCGCTGTCGTCCGTACCGTCGCGCTCGATCAGTTCGGCGTGAGCCTCGGCGGTCGTTGAGAAACCATGTGCATCGAGCTCCTCGCGCGTGAACGGAAAGCGGTCGAGTCCCGTGGCCCGATGACGGAAGAATTCGGTCCCGCCGAAACAGTCCGCGGGCCGGCTCAAGTAGAGGATGCCCGACCAGTGGCTCTCGTCGACATGGACCTTGCCGCGGCCTTTGTCGGTTGCGAGGGTTAGCCGTAATTTTGCGTGGGACTGGGGCGGCGGCGCAGCGACGAGGTGCTCGCCGAGAATCCCGCTGACCGCGTCGGTCAGACCTTCGATGTTGACGCGCTGCTTCGAATTGCGGCCGGGGAACTGCCCCTGAAGCGGTGAGTAATCAAGGCTTAGGGCGTGCTCGCGCAAGGCTTCGGCATTGTCGAGGAAATCATCGACAACGAGGAAGGTCGTGTACATCGGACCCAGCTAATCGGGAGCGCTGCAAAAGGCCACGGCTGGTTCCCGACATTGCGAAGCGCCCCAAAGGCCCGCTAAGCGCCTGGGGATGGCCGCAGCAACGCGCTCACGATCCCGTTCAGCCGCCCGCCTCGCCGCGGTCCAGGCGCTCTATCAGCACGAGATGGAGGGCACTCCCCTTCCCCGCCTTCTGCATGAATTTCACGAGCACCGGCTCGGAGCGACGATCGAGGATGCTCAATATCATCACGCCGAGCGCGACTTCTTCGACGACATCGTAACGGGCGTTAATGTACGCAGAAGTGAGATCGACTCATTGATCGGCAGCCGGCTTGCCCAAGGATGGACTCTCGAACGGCTCGATCGGCCGATGCGGGCGATCCTTCGCGCGGGCGCCTACGAGCTCATCGCCCGGCGCGACGTTCCGGTCGGTTCCGTGATTTCAGAATATGTCGATGTCGCACATGCCTTTTATGACAAGCGCGAGAGCGGTTTCGTGAACGGTTTGCTTGACGCAATCTCGAAGGAAACCCGCTCTTAACTCTTGGCTGCTATTTTTAAGGTCATGGATGTGAGGACATTCGGGCTGACGGCCTGCGCGCTCGTCGCAGTGGCGATCGTGGGGCGAATTCTTTGGCTCTTCACCAATCGGGTGCCGGTTCTCGCGCACTCGGAGAATGTCGATGCTCTGGGAGATTCGCTCCCGCAGGATCCCCTAAACCCTCCCGAGCATCCCCACGGCATCGAACGCATGTCCCCGTTCCACACCGCCGATATGCGCGTCGAATATGAGGTGGGCGGCAAGGCGTTCGAGCACGATATCGAAACCCGTTCGATCGACGGGCTCGACATGACTGCGCCCGACGACAAGCCGATACTCTGGGCCGACCCGAACGACCCGTCGCACGTGGAAAACCATGGTCCCGGCTTCTGGGTCCTTGCGCTGCTCGCAGTCGGACTTGCAGCGGCCGCGATCTACCAGTTCGCCGCCTAGACGCTTTCGCCTTCCCGCGAGGGTAGCTGCGAGCTATCGCTCACCTCCATGATCCGCGAAGCGGAAGTCATCGACCGACTGAGGCGAATTGCAACTGCTCCGGAAGCCCGCGGCCTCCTCGACGATGTCGCGGTCCTTGACGGGCTGGTCGTCACCCACGACAGCATTGCCGAAGGCGTCCATTTCCTTCCCGCCGACCCGCCGGCGAGCGTCGGCTGGAAGCTCGTTGCCGTGAACCTGTCCGACCTTGCGGCAAAAGGCGCGACGCCCGCAGGAGCGTTGCTCTCTTTGACCCTGGCGGGCGAGGGAGACTGGGAGCGCGAATTTCTGACGGGAATCGAGCATGCCTGCGAAAGCTATGGCCTTGCGCTCATCGGCGGCGACACGATTGCTCTTCCACGGGGAAGCCCTCGGGTGCTCGGACTGACCGCAATCGGCCGAGCCGGCGCCCGCGTCCCCGACCGCTCCGGTGCCAAGTCGGGAGACTGTCTCTGGCTCGTTGGAACGGTTGGTGATGCGGCCGCCGGACTGGCTCAGCTTCGAGCCGAAGCCCGCTCCACGGGGCCCCTCGTCGAGATCTACCGGCGCCCAGTTCCGCAGCTCGGCGCCGGACAGGTGCTGGCGCCTCTCGCCAACGCGATGATGGATGTGTCCGATGGCCTGCTTCTCGACGCCGAGCGGATGGCGCGGGCGAGTGGCTGCGCAATCACGATCGATCTCGATTGTCTGCCGCTCTCGAAGGCGTTCATCAGGGACCGCGGCTCAAGCCTGGAGGCCCGTTTGTTCGCGGCAACCGGGGGCGACGATTATGCGCTCCTCGGCGCTCTTCCATCCAGGTTCGATCCGGAAAGCCTTTCTTTACCAAGAGGTACGAGGATAAGCCGAATTGGTACGCTGACCGCTGGAAAGGCATCGCTTTTCCTGACCAGCGGCGGCGAACCGATCGATCTGCCGGAGAGGCTGGGATTTGAGCACCAGGGTATTGAGCTTCGCGGGACTTCCGCTTCGTCAGTGGCTGATCGCCCTTAGCGGTCTCGGCTGCGGAATGGCGGTTGCCCTAGTGATCCGATAAGCCGTCCAGTCCGCGCGGTTGCAAGCCGCGCAAACGCCCCCTAAACAGCCGCCGGTTTCAAGGGCCGCCGCGTCTCCCGCGGCCGCGCCCGCCTGCCTAAAGAAAACGGGGAAGCGTCAACCCATGAATTCCGGTTCCAACCTGCTTTACGTCGCGATCGTTTGCGGCATCATCGCCGTCCTGTACGGCATTTTCACCAGCCGCCAGGTGCTCAGCCTGTCTCCCGGCAATCAAAGGATGATCGAAGTATCGGCTGCGATCCAGGAGGGCGCAGCGGCGTATCTTAAGCGTCAATATACGACGATCGCGATCGTCGGAATTATCGTTGCGATCATTATCGGTATCTTCCTGAAGCCGCTCTCGGCCGTCGCCTTCCTCATTGGCGCGATCCTGTCGGGCTCGGCCGGATTTATCGGAATGAATATTTCAGTGCGCGCGAACGTGCGGACCGCCGAAGCGGCCCGGGCAAGCCTGCAAAAGGGGCTTACGACCGCTTTTCGCGCCGGCGCGGTCACGGGACTGCTTGTCGCCGGACTCGCTCTCCTCGCGATTGCGGTGCTCTTCTTGTACCTGATCGGTCCGGGCGGTTATGCCCCGAACGACCGCGCGGTCGTGAACGCTCTGACAGCGCTCGCGCTCGGCGCCTCCCTGGTCTCGATCTTCGCCCGTCTTGGCGGCGGCATCTTCACCAAGGCGGCGGATGTCGGCGCCGATCTCGTCGGAAAGGTCGAGGCGGGAATCCCCGAGGACGATCCGCGCAACCCCGCCGTGATTGCCGACAATGTCGGCGACAATGTCGGCGATTGCGCCGGAATGGCCGCCGACCTGTTCGAGACCTATGTCGTGACCGTAGGGATCACGATGGTTTCGGTAGCGCTCGCGCTCGGCACCTCTGCGCTGCTCCTTCCGCTCATGATTCTCCCGCTCCTGATCGGCGGCGTCTGCATCATCACCTCGATCATCGGCACCTACATGGTTCGACTGGGCCGCGGGGGGTCGATCATGGGCGCGCTTTACAAGGGCTTCTGGACGGCGACGATCCTTGCCATTCCGGCAATCTATGCCGCTTTCTGGGTCTCGCTCAAAGGCGACCTCAAATCACAGATCGGCGGCACGACCGGCGCTGTGACAGGAGCGGTGAGCGGCGCCTTCAATGGGATGGACCTCTTCTATTCGAGCCTGATCGGCCTGGCAGTGACGGCGCTCATCGTCTGGATCACCGAATATTATACGGGCACCAACTATCGCCCGGTCCAGTCGATCGCTCGCGCGAGCCAGACCGGCCACGGGACCAACATCATCCAGGGCCTCGCCATCAGTTTGGAATCGACTGCACTTCCGACCATCGTCATCATCGTCGGCCTGATTGCGAGCTTCCAGCTGGCGGGCTTCCTTGGCGTCGCCTTCGCCGCGTCCGCAATGCTCGCGCTCGCCGGAATGGTCGTCGCGCTCGATGCTTATGGTCCAGTCACCGATAACGCTGGCGGAATCGCCGAGATGTCGGGTCTCGAGGAGGATGTTCGCTCCCGAACGGACGCTCTGGACGCGGTTGGCAATACGACCAAGGCCGTCACCAAGGGTTATGCGATCGGCTCGGCCGGCCTTGCAGCCCTCGTTCTGTTTGGCGCCTATACGGCCGACCTTCGAGAATTCGGTAGCCAGATCGGAGTCACGACCAACCTCGATTCAATGTTCACTTTGTCGAATCCCTACGTCATCGTCGGCCTTCTGTTGGGCGCTCTTCTGCCCTACCTGTTCGGTGCTCTTGGAATGACCGCGGTGGGCCGCGCAGGCGGCCAGGTCGTCGAGGAAGTGCGCGGACAGTTCCGCGACAATCCGGGCATCATGGACGGGTCGGTCCGCCCTGACTATGCCCGCACGGTCGACCTCGTGACGCGCGCAGCAATCCGCGAGATGATCATCCCGTCTCTTCTTCCAGTGCTCGCTCCGATCGTCGTCTATTTCGTGATTGGTGCGGTTGCAGGCAAACAGAACGGACTTGCGGCCGTTGGTGCACTTCTTCTTGGAGTCATCGTCTCGGGGCTGTTCGTCGCCATCTCGATGACCTCGGGAGGCGGCGCGTGGGACAATGCGAAGAAGTATATCGAGGACGGCAATTACGGGGGCAAGGGCTCAGAAGCCCACAAGGCCGCGGTCACCGGTGACACGGTCGGCGACCCCTATAAGGACACCGCCGGACCGGCGGTGAACCCGATGATCAAGATTACCAACATCGTCGCATTGCTACTGCTCGCGGCGCTCGCAGCGCACGCGGGCGCCTGATCGCCTGGACGACACAAAGGAAGGCCCCGCTGTCATTCCGGCAGCGGGGCTTTTCTTTTGCTTCGGGAAGTCGTTGAAGCGCGGCCATGCCGCACGCGATCCGAATCCATAAAACTGGTCATCCCGAAGTCCTCCAGTGGGAGGAAGTGGAGGTCGGCGACCCCGGCCCCGGGCAAGTCAGAATCCGGCAGGAAGCCGCCGGACTGAACTTCATCGACGTGTACCACCGCACCGGACTTTACAAGCAGCAGCTGCCCTTCACGCCCGGAGTTGAGGGAGCCGGGACCGTCGAGGCGACGGGATCGGATGTCACCAACGTGAAAAAGGGCGACCGAGTGGCCTACGCCGGCCCGATCGGCGGCTATGCCGAAGTGCGCCTGATCGATGCAGACAGGGTTGTGAAGCTGCCCGACAGCATTTCATGCGAGCAGGCCGCAGGAATGATGCTTCAGGGGATGACGGCGCAGATGCTGCTTCGCTCCGTCTTTCCGGTGCATGAGGGTGACATGATCCTCGTCCATGCCGCAGCCGGCGGAGTCGGCCTCATTATGTGCCAGTGGGCTGCGGCGCTCGGGGCAACGGTGATCGGTACGGTCGGAACGGAGGAAAAGGCCGAGCTCGCGCGAACGCACGGCTGTGCTCACCCAATCGTCTATTCGAAGCAGGACTTCCTTCCCGAGGTCAAGCGGATCACCGCCGGCGAAATGCTCCCCGTCGTCTATGATTCCGTCGGCCGCGACACGTTCATGAAATCACTCGACTGCCTCAAGGTCCGCGGCCTGATGGTGAGCTTTGGCAATGCTTCCGGAGCGCCAGCTCCGATCGCTCCTGGGCTGCTCGCCCAGAAAGGCTCGCTCTACCTCACTCGCCCCACCTTGTTCCACTATATCGCCACTCGCGAGCAGCTCGAGCAGAGCGCGAACGAACTTTTCGACATGGTCTCGAGCGGCAAGGTGAAGGTCGAGGTCAAACAGCGCTTTCCCTTGAGGGATGCCGCCGAGGCGCATCGTGCACTCCAGGCTCGAAGAACCACGGGCTCGACGATCCTGACAATTTAGACCGCGGTCTTTTCTTTCATTTTTCGGCTGTTAGCCTCTCACGCGCCGAGTCAGGGGGTGGGATGCGCAGGTTCTGTTTTGCGGCGATGTTGCTTGTCGCCAGTCATTCCTCTCTTTCGGCCGAGCCAAAGCCGCCCCTGATCCCGATCGCCGATTTCGCGGCGCTGCCAGTGCTCACTCATCCTCTTCTGTCGCCCGACGGGCATCGCATTGCGGCGCGGAGCGTCGCGCAGGGCAAGACAACTCTCGCGATATTGGATTCCGATCGCCCCGGTTCGGTTCAGCGAGCGATCAATCTTGGCGACGTGGATATTGCATCGGTGACTTGGGCGGGAAATCAGCGGTTGCTGGTCACGGTAGAGGCGTTCGGCATGGTTGGCGGCCTCCCCTCGCCGATCCTGCGATTGATCGCGATCGACGTGGATGCCGGCGTATCCCGCATCGTGGATCCGCGAAGCACGGGATCCTACGCTGGCGATGTCCTTTATACCGATCCGACCGGGAGCTGGGCGCTCGTTGCCTCGCAGGACGATGATTATTCCTATCCATCGGTAAAGAGGGTCGACCTCGCGACCGGAAGGGCAACGCTGGTTGAAAAGCCCAAGGACAATGTCTGGGACTGGTATGCGGACGACCAGGGGGTCGTTCGTGCGGGCGTAGCGTATGACGATCGCCGATGGACCGTTTGGTACAGAGACTCGGCCGACGAGAAGCTGAGCAAGATCAAGGGCAAGGTCGACGAGGGGAACGATGGGGCGGTCGACAAATTCATATTTCGGGGCGGCAAAAGCTGGATTCTGACGAACGAGCGGAGCGGCCGCTTCGGACTCTACAAATATGATGTCGCCTCCGGAACCGTGGGCGCACCGATCTTCGAAAGTCCCGACGTCGATATCGGGGATGTTCTCTATATTCCCGCGACTGGCGAGATTGGCGGGGTCGAATATGAAAATGACCGTCGCCACATCCACTGGATGGATCCGGACTTCGGCTCCCTTCAGGCGAAACTGGACCGCGCTTTGCCCGACCACGACAACGTCTCCGTCGACTGGTCAGACGACAAGAAGCGCGTCCTCGTATGGTCTCAGTCAGGATCCGACCCTGGCCGCTACTTTTTGCTCGATCGCACCACGTCCACCATGCATCCGGTGGTCGATCCGTATCCGCGCATCGACCCCGCGCAGATGGCTCCGGTGACGTGGGTCAGCTTTACCGCGCGCGATGGTTTGCCGCTGCACGGCTATCTGACCTTGCCCCGGGGACGCGATCCAAAGAATCTGCCGCTGGTACTGATGCCGCACGGCGGTCCGTTCGAACGCGACCATTGGGAATATGATCCTATCGTTCAGTTCCTCGCGAACCGCGGCTATGCTGTCCTTCAGCCCGAATTTCGCGGCTCTACCGGCTTTGGCAAAGACTTTGTCGAAAAGGGCTACGGCCAGTGGGGCCGAAAGATGCAGGACGATCTCGACGACAGCGTCGATTGGCTCGCCCGTACCGGCCAGATCGATCCGAAGCGGGTGTGCATCGTCGGAGGCTCTTACGGCGGTTACGCGGCCTTGTGGGGAGCCGTTCGAAACCCTGAGCGCTACCGGTGTGCGGCCAGCATCGCCGGCGTATCGGATGTGGCTGCCCTTCTGAAATCTGACCGGAGGCTGTTCACCGCGACCCGCTATTACCGCGATTGGCGCACTCAGGTCGGCGGCGACGCGGGCGCAGACCTTCGATCCGTTTCTCCGCTCACTTACGCTTCGAAAATCAAGGTCCCCCTTCTGATTGGCCATGGCGAACAGGATGAGCGGGTCGCGCCCAAGCAGAGCCACGACATGGTCGATGCACTGACGCAGGCCCATGCGAATGTCACTTCCGTTTTTTACAAGAACGATGGTCACGGGTTCAATGACGCAGCCGACCTTGAGGACTGGCTTCGCCACCTCGAGATTTTCCTCGCCAAGTATAATCCCGCCTGATCGCTTCACCTTCACATTTCACCCCCGCGCCGCTAAGCCTCCGCGACTTTTCGCCGAAGAGAGAGGGATCGCTTGGCCAAGGAAGAACTACTCGAGATGCGCGGCACGGTAGTGGAGTTGCTGCCCAACGCGATGTTCCGCGTCCGCCTCGAGAACGGCCACGAGATCCTCGGCCACACCGCCGGCAAGATGCGCAAGAACCGGATCCGCGTTCTTACCGGTGACGAAGTGCTCGTCGAACTGACGCCTTATGACCTGACCAAGGGCCGTATCACCTATCGCTTCATGCCCGGCCGCGGAGGCCCGCCCGGTTATCCATAATGCGGCGGCTGATCCTCGCGTCCGCGAGCCCGCGCCGTCTTGACCTGCTTGCGCGCATTGGCGTCGTACCCGATGCGATCGTCCCCGCCGATATCGACGAGAGCGTCCCAAGCGGCGAGCTCCCAAGAGCGCACGCGTTGCGGCTCGCCAGGGAAAAGGCTGACGCAATTGCTCAACGGGAGCCTGACGCGCTCGTGCTCGCAGCGGACACGGTCGTGGCGGTCGGCCGGCGAATCCTTCCCAAGGTGGAGGACGAGGCGACCCTTCGCCTGTGCCTCGGGCTTCTCTCCGGCCGTCGGCACCGGGTTCTCACCGGTGTGGCGCTTGCAGTGCCCGGCGACGGAATCCGGGAACGGCTGGTCGAGACGATGATCGCGATGAAGCGCCTCAGCGAAGAGGAGATCGACTATTACGCGGGTCACGGCGAATGGCGCGGCAAAGCCGGCGGCTATGCGCTCCAGGGTTATGGTGAAGTCTATGTCCGCCATATCGCTGGCAGCTATTCAAACGTCGTCGGACTTCCGCTTGCCGAAACTCGAGTGTTGCTGAAGTCAGCAGGATGTCCGCTTGCCTGAGTGGCTGGTCGAGCACGGCATTGCCGAGGCGCGCTCGGCACTTGTGGACAGCGGCCGCATCATAGAGGCGAGAATCGAGCTTGAGGGTGCAATTCCTGCACAAACCGTTCTTGAAGTCCGCTTGACGAACATTGGGCAAGACGGCCGCAATGCAATCGCCAAGGACCCGAGCGGGACCGAATATCTGCTCCCGCAAGGGGCTGGCCGATCAGCGCAGGGTTCGCTTGTAACCATCGAGGTCACTCGAGAGGCCATTCCCGGAAGCGAGCCATGGAAGCGCCCGACGGGACGGATCGTAGAGGGCGTCGCAAGGGTCCTTCCTCCATTGGAGCGGCGGTTGGATGCCCGTTGCCTCGTCTATCCCAACCGTCACGACGAACTTGGCGAGGCTGGATGGAACGACCTTATTGATGAAGCGAGGAGCGGTATCATTCCCTTCCCGGGCGGGCAGTTGCAGGCTTTCGTGACCCCAGCGATGACCCTGATCGACGTCGATGGGCCCTCGCCGCCCGCCGAGCTGATGATTTCCGGAGCAATCGAAGCAGCGCGAGCAATCCTTCGCCTGGATATTGGCGGCAACATCGGAGTGGACCTGCCGACGGTTCGCGACAAATCGGCGCGAGCGTCAGCGGTCGACCAAGTGGACCAATTGTTGACGGGCACGCGGTTCGAGCGGACTGCGATCAATGGATTCGGCTTCCTCCAGATCGTTCGACCAAGACCAAGGCCCTCCATTCTCGAAATCGCCCGGGACCGGGCCGCATTCGAGGCCCGCGCACTCTTGCGGCGAGCGGCCTTGGAGCCGCCCGGTTCGAAGCGACTGGTCGCACACCCCCAAGTGATCAACTTGCTGTCTGCTCGCTCGGACTGGATCCTGGCGCTCGAGCGCCAGGTCGGGGGTAAGATTGAGTTGCGCTCTCTTGCCGCGCTCCCCATGTCCGGTGGGTATGCCGAGAGCTTCTAAAGACACCAATATCTGCCCCCTGTGCGGCAAGGCCGAAGAGGCGGAATATGCTCCATTCTGCAGTCGCGGCTGCAAGGACCGGGACCTTCTAAATTGGTTAGGCGAGGGCTACCGCATTCCGGGTCCCACGGCCGATCCCGACAGGGTGGACAGCCGCGAAGGTGACGACTAGGGGAGCCGTTCGCTTGAGCGGGCGGTCCGCCCGCCATGAGAGCCCAGGTAGCTCAGTTGGTAGAGCACGTGACTGAAAATCACGGTGTCGGTGGTTCGATTCCGCCCCTGGGCACCACCCTCAACGAAGCTCAAATGAGCCCAGCGACCTATCATCTGGCTTGTGCCTTCGCCGCTTCCACTGCGGGGCGATCGAACGCTTGATCTGCAAAGGGACCGTTTGCGTCCACCCAGTGGAGGAAAAGGTGCGCAGACCATCGGTTGGGGTTGGGTTCAATTCTGCCGTGGCGATGGTTGACCCCTCGATACATTACGGCGTCGCCCGCGAGCATCGGCAATTCAGTGAACGCCTCGTCCGGCCGAAAGCTCGGATCGGCGCTGGGGGCATGAACGTCAGCATATTGCTTCGCGACGCACAGCGCCCATCGCTTGTCGTCGGCGAGTTCGAGGGTCAGAGACATACTGTGTTCGCACGCAGCCCGGTCCGCATGGACCAGGCAGACATCGTCCTTCTGATAGACCCGAAAATAGGCGTAGGTCGGGATTAGCTGGCATCCAGCAATTCCCGCTGCGGTCGGGGTCAAACCCCAATGGAACGTCGCCATCGGCACGTAATGACGGCTGTAAACTTCTAGGGCCGGCTTCGTGAGCAGCGGCGTGTTAGAGACGAAGGCGGGATCGGCCTTGAGATTGAGATCTTTTTGAAGCTTGCCATGAAATACCGCCAGGACGATCGGCGGAAATAATCGCTCGAACAGCACGTAACCGTTGGTCTGATAGGCCTTCGATTCCGATCCGATTGATTGCACTCCAGCCATTCTCCTATTCTGGCCCAACGCTCAGCCCCTAGCTTGCCAGTTCCGATGCAGCAGTGGCTCACGCTTGAAAAAAACCGCTGGATCGCCGTCCAAGCAATGCCGTGGTTACCTCTAGGGCAGTTCTCGAGCCTTCGCTTCCCCCAAAATGCCCCCTCGCTCTTCGATCGTCCCCAACAATTGGATTCCCGCGGCGCCAAAACCCCGGCCCGACGGATCTGTTTCTCTTTCCCGGGGCGGTGGCTATCTTGCGCAGGTGCGAAAGGGTGCACCTCATAAAGAGCGAATGGACGTCGAAGAGGCCCGCCGACTGCTCGGCGGTAGCACGAACGAGGTCTTGCGCGGCATTTCGATGATCGACGCCGCGGCCGAGGAAAAGGATCCCGACGCACTGGAACGCAAAGCCCTCCTCGAGGCCGTTGGCTGCGGCAGGCCGAAGAGCTGGAATCTTGCTCTCGACTGTCTTCTGGAGGCCGCCGAGCGAGGCTCGAAGCTGGCCCAAGATCAATTACGCATTCTGGCTCGAGTCGATGGCGAGCAGGAGAACTGGCGCGCGATCCGATCAAGCATTTCGATCGAGGACCTTGTCCAGGCTCCTGAAAAGCACGCGATTTCCGAAACGCCGAGGCTGCGCGTCATCAGAAAGTTCGCGACCGTCACAGAGTCCCTGTGGCTCACGGGTCGAGCGCGCGACCGCTTGCGCCCTGCAACGGTTGTAACCCCCTCGGGGTCTCAGACTATCGAAGCTGCACGCACCAACAGGGCGATAGAGTTTCAGTTGGTGGACATGGATCTGGTTGTGGAGGTGATCCGCTCACGGGTCAGTAGTGCGACGCGCCTGCCGCTGCCACTATTCGAAACTAGTCAGGTGCTTCACTATGCGCCCGGACAGGAGTTCAGGCCCCATCATGACTATTTCGATCCGCAAAACGTCCGTCACTCGGAACAACTGAAGCGAGGCCAGCGCATTGCGACGTTTCTCGTTTATCTCAATGACACGTACACTCTTGGCGAGACCGCGTTTCCTCGGGCTCGGATCAGTTTCCGGGGCGACCTTGGCGACGCTCTCTTCATCACGAATGTTGAGCGCAGTGGGCAGCCTGATCCGCTGACCCTCCATGCGGGAACGCCTCCTGCTTCGGGAGAGAAGTGGATCTTTTCGCAATGGATTCGCGACAGGGCTCCAGTCGCCCCCGGATAGCGGATAGTTCACTGACCCATCGTCTTGTTCGGACGGCGCCCACTCACCCAATCACAAGGCGTGCACACCAAGCTCATATTCGCTAGCGGGCGGATAGGGGTCGGGGCCGCAGAACTCTTCCGCGGCCACCCGATTGGTGACAATGATCTGCCGACCTCGAAGATAGAGACCATTCGCTGCCAGCGTCTGCAATGTCCGTGACAAGGTCTCGGGCTGCATTCCGATGCGTGAAGCGAGCTGTCGCTTCGAAAAGGGAATCTCGGCCGCAGGTCCAGCCTCACAGGCGTCGTGAAGTCGAAGGAGGAAGGCCGCCAGCCGCTGAGATGGGGAGCGGCATTTGAGATCGAGGATGATCTTGAGCGCGACCCGCCACTGGCCGGCCATGACTCGCGCTAGGCCAAGGGCGAGCTCGGTGGAGCTGCGAGCTTCGCTCCGGACGACTTCGGCATCGATCATAAGGATTCGCGATGCGGTCAGTGCGTGTGCTGAAATCAGGTACGGCTCGGCATAGAGAGCCGCGGCCGGCATGAAGACGTCGCCTGCAGCCATCATCAGGGCCGTGCACTCATTGCCTTTGTAGGAACATGAAAGATCGACGATCCCGTTGAGAACGATGTGGAGACATTTGGGTATCTCCCCTTTCGTGAAGAGCTCCGAGCGAGCCGCGATCCGCTCGACACGCGATGACGCAAGGAGGCGCTCGCGGACGGGCCTCGGCAATCTCCCGAGAAGAGGGAGCTCTGCGGCTGAGCACCCCAAACGGCCGGAGGTGCCCGCAAAGGAAACGCTGTCCGCGAGACTATTCATGAGCGGCGCTCTTCTCTTCAATATTGGGCCGAAGAGCAAGGGAGGCCACTCTAATAGGAGTCTGGGCTCGAAATTTCCGCGAAGACCATCGTCGGCTCGCTCAACTATTCCGCGGCAGTCAGGATCGCCGGCGCATCGACGTACATCGGCGCCGAGATCCGTTTGCGCTCGTCTTCGAACCAGGCGATCGTTGTCTCCAGTCCGGTTCGAAGATCGATCCGCGGGCGCCATTTCAAGAGCTCGATCGCTCGTGCGATTTCCGGCTTTCTTCGGCGCGGATCATCGATCGGCAGAGGTCGGAATGCAATTTTCGAGCGGGTTCCGGTCATTGCGACGACCAAGTCCACGAACTCTCTGACCTGAAGTTCGTCGGGATTGCCAAGATTGACCGGCATTCCAGCGGCGCGTTCGCTTGCCATCAATCGCATCAAGGCATCGACCATGTCATCGACAAAGCAGAAACTGCGGGTTTGCGTGCCGTCGCCGTAAATGGTGATGTCATCGCCCGAGAGCGCCTGACAGATCACGTTCGACATTACTCGCCCGTCATCGCACCGCATCTTCGGCCCATAAGTGTTGAAGAGCCGAGCGACGCGCACGTCGGCCCGTCCGGCTCGGAGAAAATCAAATGCGAGAGCCTCGGCGGCACGCTTGCCCTCATCATAGCATGCCCTTGGCCCAGTGCAGCTGACCGAGCCCCGATAGTCCTCGGTCTGCGGATGAATTTCGGGATCACCATAGACTTCGCTGGTCGAGGTTAGCAGCAGTCGGGCTCCGGTCTCCTCGGCGAGGCGTAGCAGGTTGCACGTGCCGACCACGCTGGTCATCATCGTATGCTCAGGATCCGCCTGGTAATGCGGCGGGGAGGCGGCGCAGGCGAGGTGGTAGAGGTGCGTGAACTTAATCCGCCCGCCGCGAAGCCACTGCGGCAGACTTGCAATCACGTCATGTTCGACGAACTCGAACTGCGGGTCATGTTCGAAGGAGCGCAGATTGTCGGAGCGGCCCGTCTGCAGATTGTCGAGGCAGATCACATGCGCGCCTTGGGTCAAGAGGCGCTCGCATAGATTGGAACCGATGAAGCCGGCGCCCCCGGTAACTAGCGCTATCTTCCGGTTCGAACGCTCCACATCACGCTCCTCTCGCTGTTCCGCTGGCCTTTGGCCGGAGCGGTTTCTTCTATCGCGCCCCCCAGCTCAAGAGCGCGATGGTCTGCCATCAGGCAGCAAAGGGTCCTCTAGCCACCGGCGCAGCCGATTGCCCATGAGTCAGCTCTCGACGCCAAACGCGTCGATTCACCTGTCGTTGCCCTTCGCAAGAAGGTTTTCACGGCCCGGGTAGAAAGGGACCAATCGATCCGCTCGACGTTCGGGCGAGCCGATGGCACCCTGGGGCAGGAAGCCATGGTTTGATCAGAAGCAATATCGCGTTCCTTCGCGCAGCGATCGGGGAAACGGCGCGTTTGTCCTCGAACATCGGCAAGGAGATTTGTTATGCCGGCAAAATCGAAGGCGCAGCAGCGAGCTGCGGGAATTGCGCTTGCGGTCAAGGAACATGAGAGACCCAAGAGCTCGCTCCGCGGAGCATCGAAGAGCATGTACGGCTCGATGAGCGAAGAGGAGCTCAAGAAGATGGCCTCGACGAGCCGCAAGGGTAAGCCCGAGCACAAGAGCGGCTAGCTGCTCTTTCCACAACGGATGCGGGCGCTAAACCGCGCCTATGCGCTACTTTTGGGATGAGCGGCAGCGGGCTCACGCTCCGGCCGCCGAATTCTTCAACGGCAAACTCCACGCCGCAGCTGAGCACCAGGGCCGAGTCGATGCGGTTCTCGCCGCTCTCGGTTCCACCGAGCCGCCCCTCGACCACGGCCTGGAGCCGCTGCTCAAGGTGCACAGCGAACCCTATCTTGATCTACTGCGCGATGCGCACGCAGAATGGCTTCGCGCCGGCCGTGACGGGGACGCTTTCCCCTACACCTTCCCAATCGCCGGGCGCCGCTCACTCGAACTCTCGCGAATTGACGCAAGACTGGGGCAGCACAGCTTCGACACGTCCACGCCTATCGGGCCCGGCACGTGGGGCGCCTGTTACTGGAGCGCCCAGACTGCACTGGCCGCTCTGGACGTCGTTCTTGGCGGGGAGCGCTGCGCCTTCGCCTTCACCCGGCCGCCGGGACATCACGCCGGACGAGACTATCTTGGCGGCTATTCCTATCTGAACCATGCCGCGATCTGCGCCGAGGCCGCACTTGGCGCGGGACCGCGGCGGATCGCGATCCTCGACGTCGATTATCATCACGGCAACGGAACGCAGGACATTTTCGCAGGTCGCGACGAGGTTTTCTTCGCCTCGATCCACGCCGATCCTTCGACGGACTATCCGTTCTTCTGGGGCCATGCCGAGGATTGCAGCACAAACATCCTCAACCTTCCGCTCGGTCGGGGAACCGACTGGAGCGGTTACGCGCCGGCGCTGGAGCAGGCGATCGACTGGCTGGAGAAGAGCGAGCCCGAGCTACTGATCGTCAGTTACGGCGCTGACACGCACGAGGATGACCCGATCAGCTATTTCAATCTCAGGACCCGCGACTATTCACCGATGGCTCGGAAAATTGCCTCAATGGGCCTGCCGACCTTGATCGTTATGGAAGGTGGCTATTCCGTCGAGGCCATCGGCGCCAATGTTGCCGGGTTCCTCGGCGGTTTTTAAAAAAGCCTAGAGTTTTCCGGTCAGCTCCGGGACGATCTTGAAGAGGTCGCCCACGAGGCCGATGTCGGCGATCTGGAAGATCGGTGCCTCCTCGTCCTTGTTGATGGCGATGATCGTCTTTGAATCCTTCATTCCCGCAAGGTGCTGGATCGCTCCCGAAATGCCGATCGCGATATAGACGTCCGGGGCGACGATCTTTCCGGTCTGACCGACCTGATAATCATTCGGCGCATAGCCTGCGTCGACGGCGGCTCGGCTCGCTCCAACCGCCGCGCCGAGCTTGTCGGCGAGCGGGTCGAGAAGCGAGTGGAATTGCTCGGATGAGCCGAACGCGCGCCCTCCCGAGACGATGACTTTTGCGCTGGTGAGCTCTGGGCGCTCGCTCTCCGACGCGTCCATCGAGACGAACTCGCTTCGGCCTCCAAGGCCTTCGGTACCAACGCGTTCAATTGCAGCCGAGCCGCCCTCTGCCGCTGCCTTTTCGAACGCCGTCGTCCTCACCGTTACGACCTTTTTTGAGTCCTTTGACCTCACGGTCGCGATCGCGTTGCCAGCGTAGATCGGCCTGGTGAACGTGTCGGGACCCTCGACCGACAGGACGTCGCTGACTTGCATCACATCGATGAGCGCAGCAACGCAGGGCGCGACGTTCTTCCCGAATGTGGTCGCCGGCGCCAGAAAGGCTTCGTAGCCATCCATCAGTTTTGCAGCGAGAGGACCAACCGCCTCGGCAAGCTCGTGCTCAAGGCCTGGCGCGCTCGCGATGAGCACCTTCGCCACTCCGCTGATCTTGCCCGTCGCTTCCGCGACGCCCTCGACATCGTTGCCGACGACAAGTGCGTGCACTTCGCCAAGCTCCAGGCCAGCAGTTACGGTCGCGAGAGTCGCGTCCTTGATGGAGCTGCCGTCATGTTCGACCAGGACAAGAACGCTCATTTCGCAATCCCCAACCCGTGCAGGCGCTCGACCAGCTCGTCGACGCTGCCGATTTTGATACCGGCCTGGCGCTTTGCCGGTTCGGCGACTTTCAGTGTTTCAAGGCGCCGGGCCACGTCTATTCCGTAATCGCCCGGCGACTTGGTCGCGAGCGGCTTCGATTTGGCCTTCATGATGTTCGGGAGGCTCGCGTAGCGCGGCTCATTGAGCCGGAGGTCGGTCGTGACGATTGCGGGCAAAGTGAGTTTGACGGTCTCGAGGCCGCCGTCGACCTCGCGCGTGACGGTCAAAGCCTTATCGCTCGCCTCGATCCTCGACGCGAATGTGCCCTGGGGCCATTCAAGCAGCGCAGCGAGCATCTGGCCCGTCGCATTATTGTCGTCGTCGATCGCCTGCTTGCCAAGAATGATGATTTGCGGAGTTTCCTCAGCGGCAATCTTCGCGAGAATCTTGGCGACCGCGAGCGGTTCCACTTCTTCGTCGGTTTGGACGAGGATCCCCCGGTCGGCGCCCATTGCCAAGGCCGTACGCAAAGTCTCCTGCGCCTTGGGCGGGCCAATCGACACTGCGACGATCTCGGTCGCGACGCCCTTTTCCTTAAGACGAATCGCTTCCTCGATCGCAATCTCGTCGAAGGGGTTCATGCTCATCTTGACGTTGGCGAGATCAACGCCGGAGCCATCCAGCTTAACTCGCGGCTTGACGTTGAAATCGATCACTCGCTTGACCGCGACCAATAGCTTCATGGGTTGTATTCCTCTTTTGCCCAAGCATCATTCCGCTCGGCAAACTCGCGGACCAGGTTCGGCCATTCATCCATTTGCGGAAGTGCGTCGTAGCGATGCTGGCCCCGAGCCTGCGTCCAGGGCAGAGCCTCGCCGACATAGGTGTCGACGAAGGGCGGCTCGGTTCTGACCTTGTCAAACATCGTCGAGCGGACGTTGACGAAATCCTCAACGCCATCGGGCTCCGTAAAGAGCCAGCTCTTGCAATAGTCGCAGTGGTAGTGGCGGATGGCGCCATGGATCCCGCCGATCACCGGTTCTCCGCGAGTAATCCTGAAAGCTGCTGACGCATATCCTTCCGAAAGCGAAAAAGCGCTCGCGCTCATGCGTTGGCATCCGGTGCAGTGACAGGCGACTGTCAGCATTGGTTCGCCGGTCGTCTCGAACCGAACCCTGCCGCAACGGCATCCGCCCTGTCGAGGCTCGCCGCTCACGCTGCGACTGGCGCCTTCACTTCCGCGACGATCTTCCTCGCCGCATCCCCAAGGTCGTTTGCCGGGATGATCGCAAGACCGCTCGAGGCGAGGATGTCCTTGCCCTGCTGGACGTTGGTGCCCTCGAGACGCACAACCAAGGGCACTTTGAGGTCAACCTCGCGAGCGGCAGCGACAATCCCTTCAGCGATGATATCGCAGCGCATGATGCCGCCGAAGATGTTGACGAGAATGCCTTTCACCGCCGGGTCGCTAAGAATGATCTTGAAGGCGGCAGTCACCTTTTCCTTCGACGCTCCGCCGCCAACGTCGAGGAAGTTGGCCGGCTCGGCGCCTTCGAGCTTGATGATGTCCATCGTTGCCATGGCAAGCCCGGCACCGTTCACCATACAGCCGATCGAGCCGTCGAGCTTGATGTAGCTGAGATCATATTTGGAGGCCTCGATTTCCATCGGGTCTTCTTCCGAAAGATCGCGCAGCTGCTCGAGATCCGGATGGCGAAAATGGGCGTTGCTGTCGAACCCGACCTTGGCGTCGAGAACCATGAGCTCTCCCTTGTCGGTGATCGCCAGCGGGTTGATTTCGATCTGCGATGAATCGGTCCCGATGAACGCCTCGTAGAGCTTCGCGAGAACCTTCCCCGCCTGCTTGGCGAGGTCGCCGGAAAGCCCGAGGGCGGCGGCGACCTCTCTTCCGTGATGCGGCATCAGCCCGGTCGCCGGATCGATCGTGATGGTCGTGATCTTGTCCGGAGTTTCGTGAGCGACCTTCTCGATTTCCACTCCGCCTTCGATCGAGGCGACAATCGCAACTCGACCAGTCTCGCGGTCGACCAGCAGCGCCAGATAGAATTCCTTTTCGATTTCGACGCCGTCGGTGATGTAGAGTCGCTGGACCTGTTTGCCATGTTCGCCGGTCTGGACCGTCACCAGCGTCCTTCCGAGCATCTCGGCCGCATTGTCGCGCACTTCATCGACCGAATGCGCGAGACGAACGCCGCCCTTGGCCGTTTCGCCGAGTTCCTTGAAGCGCCCCTTCCCCCGGCCGCCCGCATGGATCTGAGCCTTGACCACCCACAGGGGTCCAGGAAGTTTTTTCGCGGCCTCGACTGCGTCCTCGACGCTCATCGCCGGATAACCAGCAGGAACCGGAACGCCATATTTCGCGAGCAGCTCTTTGGCCTGATATTCGTGGATGTTCATGATGGGGCGCCCTTAAGCAGATTGGGAGAGGCAAGGGAAGCAAGGCCGGATTACATCCGATCTTCCTGCAGAAGCGGTCCCGTCGCTGTCCGCTCGACTTCGCGCTTACTCGAACCCCGATTGAAAAGCTGGACTGAACGGGGCGCTCTGGGACAGAAAAATGACGCTTTGGCCGACTCGGATCACCCCTGCCGAAAGATCATTCATGTCGACATGGATGCCTTTTACGCGTCGGTCGAACAGCGCGACGCCCCCGAGCTCCGAGGCAAGCCGGTTGCGGTCGGCGGCGGCCACCGGGGAGTCGTCGCCGCGGCGAGCTATGAGGCGCGCAGGTTCGGGATCCGGTCCGCCATGCCATCGGTGACTGCAAAACGGCGCTGCCCGGACATCCTGTTCGTGAAACCCCGCTTCGATGTCTACCGAGCAGTCAGCCAGCAGGTCCGTTCGATCCTTGCCGATTATACCGATCTGATCGAGCCGCTGAGCCTCGATGAAGCCTATCTCGACGTCACCCACGACCGCTTCCTCCTGGGCAGCGCTCGGGCGATTGCCGAGGATATTCGGCGCCGGATCCGGGAGGAAACCGGGCTGACGGCGTCGGCCGGAGTTTCTTATTGCAAGTTCATCGCCAAGCTCGCCTCGGATTATCGAAAGCCAGATGGCCTTACCGTCGTCACCCCGGAGCGGGGAGCCGAATTCGTCGCCTCGCTCCCAGTCGCCCGGTTCCACGGCGTCGGCCCTGTAACCGCAAGCAAGATGGAGAAGCTGGGAATCTCGACCGGCGCCGACCTTCGCGAATGGAGCCTCGTCGCCCTCGAAACCCAATTCGGAAGTTCGGGCTCCTGGTACTATCGGATCTCGCGCGGAATCGACGATCGAGAAGTCAAGCCCGACCGGCCCTACAAGTCGGTGAGCGCCGAGCGGACATTCGACGAGGACCTCGTTGATCCGGCTCGGCTCGCCGCCGAACTCGAGCGGATCGCGGGCTACGCCTGGGACCGCGTTCGGCGCGCTGAAGTCGTCGGCCGGACCGTGACTTTGAAGGTCAAGTTCAAGGACTTCACGATGATCACCCGCTCGAAGAGCTTCGCATCGGGAGTACCCGATCTTCCCGCCTTTGCCGCGGCGGGTCAGGCACTCCTTGCCGCACTTCATCCCCTCCCCCGGGGCATCCGGCTGCTGGGTTTGGGCCTTCATAACCTGGGTGAACACGCCGGGGACGAACCGCTGCAGCTGGGACTCGCAATTTGAGCCGGGTTCTGATATGAAACTGTCATACGGGGCCGCGAGCGAATCAGCTGCGGCCTTAAATTCATAGGGAAGCCAAGAAACAGGCATGGAGCCACGACCACTGGTCGTTTTGGGGGGCGACGCGGATGCGCCGGCTCTGCTGCCGCAAACGGAAAGGTTAGCAATGGCTACAAAGGCGCTCAGCTTCGACGTTGGCGATTATGTTGTTTACCCCAAGCATGGCGTTGGCCGCGTCGTCGAACTGCAAAGCACCGAAATCGCCGGGACCCGCCTCGATCTCTACGTGCTGCGGTTCGAGAAGGAGAAGATGACCCTTCGCGTTCCCGTCAACAAGGCGGACTCGGTCGGAATGCGCAAGCTCTCGTCGGACAAGACGATGAAGGACGCTCTCGACACGCTGAAGGGCAAGCCGAAGGTCAAGCGCACCATGTGGTCGCGCCGGGCCCAGGAATATGAAGCGAAGATCAATTCTGGCGATCTCACGTCAATTGCCGAGGTGGTCCGAGACCTGTTCCGTCCGGACGACGCTCCGGAGCAGAGCTACTCCGAGCGCCAGATATTCGAAGCGGCCTCCTCGCGCCTGGCCCGAGAGCTCGGGGCAATGGAGCAGACCGACGAGAAGGCGGCCCTCGCCAAGATCCTCGAGATCCTGAACAAGGCCGCGGCGATCCATCACAAGAGCAAGGAAGACGCGTAAAACTCGCGCGCTCTGCGGGTCGGATCAGTGAAGGGCGTCCCTCGCGGGCGCCCTTTCTTTTTGCGGCTTGCGACCGTTTCCGTCCCGGTGTATTGCGATCATAACACAGCCCACAGGCGGGAGGAATGACATGCGCAAGTCGATCGCAGCAGCAGTGATCGCCGCTTCAGCCGCGACGAGTGCGTGCGGCAACGTCCATGACGAGGGCGGCGGCCCGAGCGTCTCGCGCAACTATCAGGTCGGCAATTTTCAGGAGCTCGAGGTTGCCGGTCCTTATGACGTGACCGTGCGGACCGGCGGCAACCCCGGAGTCTTGGCTCAGGGGTCGCAAAAGCTGCTCGATCGAACGGTGGTCGAGGTTCAGGGCGACAAGCTCGTCATCCATCCGCAGGAACATCACAGTTTCTTCGGCTGGAGCTTCGGATCTCGCAGCAAGGCCAGCTTCACCGTGACCGTCCCTCAGCTCGCGGGTGCAACGATCGCAGGCTCCGGTGATATCCGCGTCGATCACGTAAAGGGCGACCGCTTCGAGGGCACGATCGCCGGTTCGGGCGGCATCAACGTCGATTCGGTTGAGGTCCAGGCCCTCAAGCTTTCGATCAGCGGTTCGGGAAGCGTCAAGGCCGCTTCGGGCAAGGCGCAGTCCGCCGAATATTCGATTGGAGGTTCGGGCGATATCGATGCCGGCGCCGTACAGCTTCAGCAAGCGAAGGTCTCGATCGCCGGCTCGGGAAGCGTCAAAGCGAACGCGACGGGCACCGCCGACGTGAACATCATGGGTGCCGGCGACGTCGATGTTTCCGGCGGGGCGAAATGCTCCGTCAGCAAGGCCGGCTCGGGAAGCGTCCGCTGCTCTTAGGACGGCCTTAACCACGATAGCGGAAGGTGCTTCGAATGCGCACCTTCCTTACCGTCGCCATCCTCCTTTCCATTGCCGCCCCGGCGGGCGCCGAGACGCGCAATTTCGGAATCACGAGCTTTGAAAAAGTACGCGTGGACGGCCCGTTCAAGGTCCGGCTGGCGACCGGTGTCGCGCCGTTCGCTTCGGCGACCGGATCGCCCGCCGCGCTCGACCGGGTTGCGATCGAGGTTCGCGGCAACACGCTGGTCGTCCACAACAATCTCGATTCATGGGGTGGTTATCCTGGAAAGGATGCAGGTCCGGTCGAGGTTAGCCTTGGGACACATGATCTCAGCAGCGCGTGGTTGAACGGCTCCGGGACGCTGTCGATCGACCGCGTGAAGGGTCTCAGTTTTGACCTTTCGGTCCAGGGGAGCGGTGCCGGCGAAATCGGCCAGGCGGCTATCGATCAGCTCAATGTCAGCGTCGTCGGAACGGCCAGCGCCCGGCTCGCCGGCCGCGCGGCCAAGATGACTGCAGTGATCCGTGGCATCTCGAGCCTCGATGCTGCGGCCCTTGCGGCGAAGGACGCAACTCTCGGTGCCGACGGGGCCGCGACGATTTCGGCCAGTATCAGCGATTCGGTGACGATCGATGCGAGCGGCCCGGCAACCGTGCGTCTCACCGGCGGCCCCTCTTGCACCTTGCGGGTGGCCGGTTCGGCGAGCGTCAGCGGCTGCCGCGATTAATTGACCGCGGTT
The DNA here is from genome assembly GCA_036265105.1 of Sphingomicrobium sp. Lineage (GTDB taxonomy): Bacteria > Pseudomonadota > Alphaproteobacteria > Sphingomonadales > Sphingomonadaceae > Sphingomicrobium. The sequence goes on along the minus strand of DATAPR010000012.1, from coordinate 17,320 downwards.
CGGGCCTCGACGCCCGAGAGAAAGTCCCAGAGTGCTTGCGCCAATTCCCCGCCGGCTTCGACCGCTTCAGCCCGATCGTCTCCAGCCAGGCGATCGAGAAGCGTTCGGCAGACGAGACTGTGCTCGACATCGGCGGTCTCGTGGACGCTGAAGAAACGAAGCGTCTCCTCGTCCTCGATCCCGTAATTATCGATCAGACCTTTGATCTTGGCTTTGGCAATGGCTGGAAACTGGCTCTCATAGGCATAGAGTGCCCCAAGACCCGACGCGTAGGACCTGCGCGAGAGGCGCCTGAACGTCTCGATCAGCGCCTGCGTCTCGGGATTGAGCGGCTCGGAGCGGACCGACGCCTCGGTCTCGCCAAGGCCCCGGGCAAACATCAGCCAAAGGCTCGAATGCGCCTGCTTATTCAGTTCGACTCCCTCTTCCTCGGCGAGGTTCTCCGCGAGCATTCGACGTCCCTCGCAATCGTCGCAAAGACTGTGGACTGCGCTTACAGCACGCGGGAAGGCTTCGACGTGGTGGAAATATTGGCGGGCATAGGCTCGCAATGTTTCGAGGGGCAGCCGGCCCTCGCTCCAGGCCTCATAAAAGGGGTGGCTGAGCATGGATCGGTCCGCGACCTTGGAATCAATCGCCCTCGAAACCCGCATTTCTCGCCTCCCTGTTGTTCCGCAAGGCGGTTACCTGTGAGCCGGATGACCGGCAAGCCGACGAAAGTTAGGCTCCGCCTGCTCCCCCGATCCTCTTCAGGCGCGACGAGAGGATCCTCCCCTCAGACGAGCGCAAGCGAGGCAAGCTTCCCATAAAGCCGTGGCGGAAGGCTGCTAAGTCCGCTCCCATCATCTTCGGCTCCAGGAGCATTGCAATCGTCAAGATAGCGCCAGCCCTGGTGGGCCCTTCGCGGCGTCGGCGAGACCGCGATCAGCTCGGATGAGCAGACGATGTCGATGCGGCCGTCCTCGCGGTCTTCGAGGCGCAGGATCTCTATCCCGGCGACCAGCCGGTGCTTGACGATCCAGTAGAGATTGCCGCCAATCAGTTCAGCCGCTCGCTTGGGACGCATTCGCGTCGCAACGCGCACTTCTCCCTCAACCGCTCGTGCCGAAAGGCGTCGCTGCAGAGCCTCGACGTCGCGGCAGGCGAATGCAACCTTGGTCAGATGAAGCTTGGCCACAGGACCGATTTGCGCTCGCTCGGAGCCAAATCAAGGGCTTAACCGTGAAGGTGGAAAGCCGCGGCGAGCCCCAGAAAGAAAAAGAAGCCGAGCGTATCGGTCATCGTCGTTACGAAGATGGTCGAAACCACTGCCGGATCGATCTTTAGCCTGTTGAGCCCGATGGGGATCAGCACTCCCGAAAGGCCAGCGTTCACCGAATTGAGAACCATCGCAAGAAGGGTGACGAAGCTCAGCCCCCAGTCGTGATAATAGAGCTGCAGGCCGACCAGCATGATGATCCCGAGGCCCCAGCCGTTCGCGGTCGCGATCCACCATTCACGAAGAACCATCCGCCAGGTGTTCGAACTCGTGAGCTGTCCTGTCGCAAGGGCCCGGACCGTCACCGCCATCGTCTGTGTGGCTGCATTGCCGCCCATCCCGGTGATGACCGGCATCAGCATTGCCAACACCACCACCCTGGCGATGAGATCCTGATAGAAACCGATGACGACAACCGACAGAATCTCGGTTCCAAGGTTGATGAACAGCCACCACATTCGACTGCGGATGGTAAAGCGCAGCGGCTCGTTGATGTCGCCGTCGCCCGCCTGGCTGAGGAGCAGTACGTCCTCGCCAGCTTCCTCCTGGATGATATGAACGACGTCGTCGACCGTGATCATTCCAACGAGGCGCCCCGAATCGTCGATCACGGCCGCTGAGACCAGCGCATATTTCTGGAACCTCAGGGCGACGTCTTCCTGATCCATGTCCACCGGGATCAGAGTCTGTTCGCGCTGCATGATCTCGCTGACCAGAGTGGTTCGCGGAGTCCTAAGAATGACCGAGAGCTTGCAGGTGCCAACCGGGTGGTGGTCGGGGCTGACGACGAAGACCTCCCAGAAATCGGTCGGAAGCTCGGCGTTCGAGCGCAGGTAGTCGATCACCTGGCCGACCTTCCAATGTTCAGGCACCGCGCACAGGTCGCGCTGCATCAGTCGGCCGGCGGATTCCTCGGGGTAACCCAGCGCCTCCTCGACCGCCGCTCGGTCGTCGGGCTCCATTGCACGAAGCACCGCTTGCTGATCGTCCCGATCGAGATCCTCGATGAGCGCTACGGCGTCGTCGGTCTCGAGCTGGCCGGCGATGTCGGCGAGCTGCTGCGGTTCGAGCTCATCGAGCAGGTCGTCGCGGACATATTCGTTCATTTCCGCGAGCACGTCGGGGCTGACGATGCCGGCGAGGGCCTTGACCAGCCCCTCTCTCTCGTCGCGCGCAGCGAGCTCGATCAGATCTGCAACGTCTGCCGGATGAAGGGGTTCGACGAGCTTGCGGGCGGTCTCGTCGTCGCCGGCGTCCACCGCATCGAGCACCTTGTCGACGAACTCCGGCCGAAGTCGGTCTTCCTCGTCGATCGCGCTCGAATGTGCCGGGTTCGATTCGGCAAGGAGCGGCGCGGCGATTGGCTCGCTCTCGCTCATTTCCTTACCCCTCTGCTGACCCGGTGCCGCCCTCCTATGGTCGCCGTCGCTCTGGCGCAACCACCCTTGCCACCCTAAATCGCGCTTCTTTCGAACCTTTCATCCGGAGTTCACCCTCATGGCAGATGCCGACCGCCTGACCCTTTCCCTTTCGACCGGAGGCGACGTCGTCGTCAAACTACGCCCCGATCTTGCTCCCAATCATGTGCAACGCATCACCGAGCTCGCGAACAGCGGTTTTTACGACAATGTCCCGTTCCACCGAGTGATCCCGGGCTTCATGGCGCAAGGCGGCGATCCAACCGGCACCGGCATGAGCGGCTCTCATTTGCCCGATCTCAAGGCAGAGTTCAGCCAGGCTCCGCATTCGCGCGGAACGGTTTCGATGGCCCGCAAGCCCGACCCGAACAGCGCGAACAGCCAGTTCTTCATTTGCTTCGACGATGCGAGCTTTCTCGACGGGCAATATACCGTTTGGGGCGAGGTCGAGAGCGGAATGGAACACATCGATTCGCTTCCCGCCGGTGAGCCGCCGCGCGAGCCGGGCCGGATCGTCAAGGCGAGCGTCGGGCAAGCCGGCGAGTGAAGAAAGTCGCGCTCGTTACCGGCGCTTCGGCAGGACTGGGGGTCGAGTTCGCGCGCCAGTTGTCGAAGCGCGGATACAGCCTCGTTCTCGCCGCTCGGCGCAAGGACCGTCTCGATGAGCTTGCGAGCGAACTTGGCAATTCGCGAGCAGTGGCGATCGACCTTTCGAGGCCGACCGCTGCGGACAATCTCATGGCCGACCTTGAGGACAATGGCGAGACGGTCGACCTGCTCGTCAACAATGCGGGCTTTGGACTTATCGGCTACTTCGCCGAGCTCGACCCACGGCGCGAACGACAGATGATCGATCTCAACGTCGGAACGCTTGCCGATCTTTGCCGGGCGGTCGCGCCGGCGATGATCGAGCGCAAGTCGGGCGGAATCATCAACGTCGCCTCGACTGCGGCATTCCAGCCGGGACCGAAAATGGCGCTCTATTTCGCAACGAAGGCCTTCGTCCTGTCGCTGAGCGAGGCTCTTCACGAGGAGCTGAAGCCGCACGGAGTCAAAGTGAGTTGCCTGTGCCCCGGACCGACCCGGACCGAATTCGGGGACGTGGCGGGCTTCGCCGGCAATGGACTATTCGACAGGGTCGTGATGACTGCGAGCGAGGTCGTAGAGACCGGCCTTAGGGGCTTTGAGGCGAACCGGGCCGTTGTGATTTCCGGATGGATGAACAGATTGATTGCAACGAGCACGCGTTTCGCTCCGCGCTTTGTGGTTCGCAAAATTGCCGGAGCGATCCGATATTGATGAGAGAAAGTGAACCCGCGCGGCATTGTCGTCGTTGCGCAAGCAGAATGAGCGCGGGACTGGAGAAAAGATGCCTGAAGCTGACACGATTGATCGGGTGACATCGCGCAAGGTCCAGGTCGCCAGCCTGCCGCCGGCCGACAGCGGCCGCGGCTTTGCCCGCCTTCCCGACAAGCTGATGGACGAGCTTGGATTGTCCGAAGGCGACGTGATCGAAATCGTCGGCAAGCGCTCGACTGCAGCGCGCGCGATCCGCCCCTACGGCGAGGACGAAAATATCGACATCATTCGTCTCGACGGGCTTCAGCGCGCCAATGCCGGAGTGGGTTCGGGCGATTTCGTCGAAGTCCGAAAGGCCGAATCGAAGCCCGCGACGCGTGTCGTCTTCGCTCCTGCCCAACCCAACGTGCGGCTTCAGGGTTCGGCGGAAGCGCTGAAGCGAACTTTTGCCGGGCGACCGCTCGTTGAGGGCGACACGGTCGCAACAACCGGGCACCAGCGGATCAATGCCGACATGCCGGATCACATCCGTCAGTTGTTGAACGCGCCGGCCTTCGCGCTCCAGGAACTGAGGCTGGTTGTCGCCTCGGCAACTCCAAAGGGCGTCGTTCACATCGACCCGAACACCGCCGTTGAGCTTCTGCCCGAATATACCGCTACCGACGGGCAACGACGCGCCGACGTGACCTACGACGATCTTGGCGGGATGCGCGACACGATCGACGGGCTGCGCGAGATGGTCGAGCTTCCGCTGAGGCACCCCGAACTCTTCCAGCGTCTCGGGGTCGATCCGCCGAGGGGCGTGCTGCTCCACGGCCCGCCCGGAACCGGCAAGACGTTGCTCGCAAGGGCTGTCGCCAACGAGAGCTCGGCCAAGTTTTTCCACATCGCGGGTCCCGAGATCATGGGCTCCGCCTACGGCGAAAGCGAACGCCGGCTGCGGGAGATTTTCGAGCAGGCGGCGCAGTCGGCTCCGTCGATCATCTTCATCGACGAGATCGATTCGATCGCTCCCAAACGTGGGCAGGTCACCGGAGAGGCGGAGAAGAGACTGGTCGCCCAGCTCCTCACTCTTCTCGATGGAATGGAGCCACGCCAAAATACTGTCGTCATCGCGGCGACGAACCGTCCCGAAGCGCTGGACGAGGCGCTTCGAAGACCCGGCCGGTTCGACCGTGAGATCGTCGTTGGGGTTCCCGATCAGCCTGGACGGCGGGAAATTCTCGGCATTCACACACGCGGGATGCCGCTCGCATCGGACGTCAGTCTCGATGACCTTGCTCGGCGCACCTATGGTTTTGTCGGGGCCGACCTTGCGGCTCTCACCCGCGAGGCCGCCCTTGAGGCCGTCCGTCGAATCATGCCGAAGATCAACCTTTCGGAGCAGGTCATTCCAACCGAGATTCTCGATTCGCTTTCGGTCGAGACTCGTGACTTCGACAATGCGCTGAAGCGAGTCCAGCCCTCGGCGATGCGCGAAGTGATGGTCGAGGCACCTCAGGTCGGCTGGGACGATATTGGCGGCCTCGACAAGGCACGCGACCAATTGAAGGAGGGTGTCGAGCTCCCCTTGAAGCATCCGGAAGCCTTCCGGCGCCTCGGCATTCGTCCGGCCAAGGGCTTCCTGCTTTATGGGCCGCCGGGAACCGGCAAGACGCTTCTTGCCAAAGCCGCGGCCCGCGAGAGCGAGGCCAATTTCATCGCAACCAAGTCCTCGGACCTCCTGAGTAAATGGTACGGCGAGAGCGAACAGCAGATCGCCCGCCTGTTCAACCGTGCCCGACAGGTCGCTCCGACTATCATCTTCATCGACGAGCTCGACAGTCTCGTGCCGATGCGTGGCGGCGGTCTCGGCGAGCCCCAGGTCACCGAGCGCGTGGTCAACACCATCCTTGCAGAGATGGACGGTCTGGAGGAGCTCCAGAACGTCGTCGTCATCGGGGCAACCAATCGTCCGACTCTGATCGATCCTGCATTGCTTCGCCCGGGTCGCTTCGACGAGCTGATCTACGTCGGAACGCCCGACACCGCCGGTCGACGGCGAATCCTCGCAATCCATACCAGGCACATGCCGCTTTCGGAGGATGTCGACCTGGAAAAGGTCGCGCAGCGGACCGACCGCTTCACCGGCGCCGATCTTGAGGATCTCGTCCGCCGCGCCGGCCTCACGGCGCTTCGCCGAGGACTCGACGCGGGAACGGTCACGATGGCCGATTTCGAGGTCGCGATTAACGAGACGCGCGCTTCCGTCACCCCGGAAATGCTGGAGGAATATTCGCGGATCGAGGAGACTTTGAAGAGCGACGCGACGCGCCCGCTTGGCGGCATCGGCTTTGTGCTCCCCGGAATGCTCCGTTCCAAGGACGGCGGGAAACCCTAGAAGATCCTGTCTTCGAACCGTAACCTCTTCGTCGTGCAAATGGCGCGGTTCGCGGACACTGTGCCACCCAGCGAGCGTCTCTAACGTTGGGAAACTTGCCAAGCGGCGGCGCATTTGCCAACGCTCCGGCCTTATTCGCCCCACGGGAGCATCCATGTCGACTTCACCCGCGCGCACGCTGAAAGGATCACGACGCCTTCAGCGCCGCCGCGACCGCCGAAGCCCGAGCCCTCAGTGGCAGTTCCTGCGCGGCTTTCTCAAAAATCCGGTCATGGTCGGCTCGATCATCCCTTCGAGCCGAGTGCTGATCGAAAAGATGCTTGCGCCGGTCGACTGGGCAACCACCAAATTGTTCGTCGAATATGGCCCCGGCGTTGGCACCTTCACGCGTCCCGTCCTCGACAAGCTCGGTCCGGACGCGAAGCTTGTGACGATCGACACCAATCCCGATTTTACCCACTACCTTCAAGAGTCGATCGACGATCCCCGGCTGGTCGCCGTCAACGGTTCGGCGGCCGACGTCGAGAAGATCCTCGCCGAGCATGGCCTGGGTTCAGCCGATTACGTTCTCTCCGGACTGCCCTTCTCGACGCTTCCTCCTGGCGTCGGCGATGATATCGCAAAGGCGACCGCGGCTGTGATTCGCCCCGGCGGAGCGTTCCTCGTCTATCAGTTCAGCCCCAAGGTCCGCGATTTCATCAAGCCGCATTTCGCTCCGATCAAGCGCGGCTTCGAGTGGATCAACGTTCCCCCCGCGGTTCTGTTCTGGGCCTACAGGGGCGAGCCCCAGACCTAGCGCTCCGAGCGGAAATTGAGCCTTCGGGTCACCGTATAATCGGCGACGTTCACGAGGAAGTGAGAGATCGCCCATCTGAGGCGCCGCCACAGACTGGCCCTGTTTTTGTGGAGCTCGGGAGTGATCCATCTGGAGTGGGCAAGCTCGCCTTCGAAATAGGCGCGCATCGCGGCCGCAAAGCCGGCGTCCTTGATGCGGAGCATGATTTCAAGATTGATGTAGAAGCTTCGATAATCGAAGTTCGACGACCCGATGTGAACGATATCATCGATTATCGCGAGCTTGGTGTGGAGTTTCGCGGGCTGGTATTCGTACATCTGAACGTGCCGGCGCAGCAGCCGGCTGTAGCTGTTCCGAGCGGCGGCGATCGTCGCACTGTTGTCGGACTTTGCCGCGGTGATGATTCGAGCGTGGCCGCGGCGACCGACCCTCCCTATTCGCCTCAGCATCGCGCTTGGCGGAGCGAAATAGGCGAAGATCATGTCGAGCCGGCGAGCTCGCCGAATGTCCGCGCCGATGCTCCGCCACCAGCTGTTTCGCATGCTCAGCGGCCCACTGAACTTCCACTGCAGCGGACCGCGCCACTCGCTATATTCGCCGACGATTCGCCTCAGTGAGCGCAGTTTCGGGTTTTTCCGGAGCGACCAGCGGAAAATGCTGTCGAAATAGCGAACCGGCATCGCGACTTCCGGGCCGTCGATGCGAAGCCACAGGTCGCGCCAGTGGTCGGGTCCGTGATCCTTGAGATAGGCGTCATCGATGTTCGCTCCGCCGATGATCACGGTCGTATCATCGATCACGATCAGCTTTTGATGGTCGCGAACGAAATAGCGCCGACCGTAGGACGGATTGAACACGCAATGCTTGCCGCCTGCCTGATCGATCGCCGCAAAGAATTCGGGGCTTGCGCCAGATCCGAAGCCGTCGACCAGCAATTTCACATCGACCCCGCGCCGGGCCGCCGCAATCAATGCACCGCGGACCCGATGACCGGACCGGTCGGCGTTGAACATGTACATGAGTATCCGGACCGTCTCTTTTGCCTCGGCGATCAGCTCGAGGAGGAGTTCCAGGCGCCTTTCTCCGCTCTCGACCAGCTCGAGACGGTTGCCGGCGATTTCGGCGACGACAGGGGCCTTGGCTTCGGACGGGGTGGACGGGTCGGCCATCAAAGCAGGTGGTGACTGATTTTGAAATGCGTGTCACGGAGACCTAACATCTGCGTGGAACTCCTCGTGGAGCAACTCAGCGCCAGCTTGTGTGGCACGCGTCTTTTAGAACCACGCGAACGGTAAGCTCTTCCGTCTGTCTCGTTGAAATAGGTGACTTCAGAACCTATCTGAGGCACTTGAAGGTTTGCCGGGACTGGCCTCCAGCCCAGCGGACCGTTTCCGTGCGAAAACGAAATTTGAACTTTTCCGCCGGATATCTATATATACAAAGACGCAACGCACGGCTGGACCGGCTGCGGGCTTCATGCTGGCAGTACGGAAAGGCCATTCGAGTGGAAGAAAGTTTCTTGCGGCGTTCTTCCACGCGCGCGTTTCGGTTGGACGTCAAATGCGGCTCGGCCGAGCACGTTTGAGGTGGTCGGAATGCGATAGTAGGTGTGGGGATGATACGGTCGAAAACCGTCATCGTCCGTGATGCGGAAAGCAAGCCAGCTAGGCGGCGGCTCCGATAGGAGCCGCCGTTTGCGCTTCTAGCGCACGTAGTCGCTGGGCGCGATGTTCACATGAGAATTCGCTGCCGGGGCGGTGTCGGCGCCGTGGCAGTTTGGATAAATGGGGTCCAACCCTTTCTTTTCGTACTCGCAATCGAAATGAAATCTGGAATCGAACGGGCCGCCAAGACGCACCCGCGCCGAAATTAGGCACTCGGGCAAATGTCCTTGTCCTTGCAATCTAGCCATACCATGGCGGCCCGTGCCTGGGCTGTGGAATCGCAGGTCTCGGTCGTCCTCGAACCACCGCTTTCTCTTTTTCCCGAGAGACTCCTCTTGAAGTGGATGGTCACTGAGAATGGCATCTGCGGCGGCGTTCAGTGAAGCGCGAGGATCGGCAACCTCCGCTAGGTCTTGGAACAAGCCGTCGATTTGGGGACCTAGAACTTCGGAATTGAAGTTCCGCAGTGGCAAGAGAAGAGGCGTGAAATTCCTCCCGCTGAGGACGTCCCTCACGACGCGCGCCCTAGCACGAAGCTCTCCTACACGGCGTTCCAGATCGTCAACGTAGCCGACAAGAGCAGAACGCCGTTCGTTTCTTGGAGCCGCATTGGGGTAAAATGGCTGCATCGAGCCAGTAAGGCAAAACGGGAAGAATCGTCGCACAAAGTCTCTAGTCGCGCCGCCTCCATAATCAGCATACGCGAGCACGACGGCGACATCTGCCGTGGCTGGCAGTCGAGATATACGTTTGCTTAGTTCCTGTAGGTAGGCGTCGCTCATGCCCGCACGAAAGCCGTACGGCTGCCGAACTGGCCGGGCGATCAGGGTGTTTCCCTGTGCTTCGGTAAACCGAGCCGCCGGTCTGCGGTGAATCTCTTCGATGACCTCTTGGGGAAGACCCCCAACGCACGCTAAGAAATGCACAGTTAGACTGTCCGCTGCTCGCTCAGGCTCTTTACGACATCGAGGGGCAGGCTGACGCGTTTCAATTGGTCGGCGGATAGCGCGATTAACACCACGTCCAGTAACGATCTCTCACCGTGCCTCTCGGAACGGCGCTTCTGCACATGGAATCGATCTTCCTCGAGGTTCTGTTCTTGCAGCCATTTTTCGATTTGGCTGATAATGTCGGCATCGCTTGCTTCAGCGTCTTTGGCGATGAACTTTGCAGCAATAGGCCGAACTTCGCCCCCACCTTCAGTTACATAGTCGGCGTCCGCCGCCCACTTCAGCGTATCAATATTTATGTGACGCTCAGAACCAGCTTCAAGAGGTGCCGCGAATGCAAGCCAGAACGCTCTTCGAAAGCGCGGCTTTGCCGGCGGAGGGGGTGAAGCTGAGCCCGGCCGACGTATGAACAAAACGTTCTTGTGAACGCCGGTGCGATCTAGCTGGAATCCGACCTCGCTGGAGAGGAACTCAGAGAGCTTTCTGCCAGTGAGACTCTCAAAGAGCTTCCTGTCTTCTCCAAGCTCATTGCCGAGTTGTGACAGGTAGTAGGTGTCCTCGTGCTCGAATCGGGATGCCACAAGCCGTTGTATGCGCCCACCTATGCGTTCGATTTCGGCGCGCGCCTCAGGTGTAACGGCGTTCCTATTCGGCATTTTGCCCTTCCCCTACTACGAGCCGCGTTGCGCCGGCACGCGGATAGCACCTAAGACTATTCCGCTTCCAGCCGTCGGCTTCGCAGACTAATTGGGGCGCAACTCAAAGCCTCCGGCCGTAGCGGGTCAATGTATTGTACTGGCCCAGGCACTTCTTGCAGATTTTGTGCTCATCTGGCTCCCTTTCCGCAGCGAAGGCAGTTGCCTCCTCGACCGTCGAAAATCCAAACCAGAAGGTCCTTTTCGACCCGCCATCCATCCTTCCGAGGCCACTCTTGCACGATGAGCGGTCAGCTTTGTGGATCACTGCCTTCTGGTGATACGGCTGATGGACCACCCAGAAGCGCTTTTGATCATCGCCGGCGTTGGAGGCCTCCGATGAGGGCTCGGGCTTACCCTTGCTAGCGATGAACGCATCGGTCGCGAGGATCATGTCTTCCGGTGTCCAAACCCGATCGGTCAGCCCGCACTCGATTGCCGCAGGGACTCGCTTGATCCATTTCGATGATCCATCGCGAGGCCTCTTAGGGTACGGAATCCAGCAATAGTTCCGATAGGTGATGCCGATTGCGAGTTGCCTCTCGTGGTACTCCAAGAGCTTCGAGAAGGCATTCATCTTGCGGCTGAAGCGCCTATTTGACTGGCGAACAAAGCCGTTTTCGCGCTCGACCCTCCACGTCGTGATGTCAGCGACGTCCGGATCGCCAGCGACGATCAGTCGGGTAGCACCCGCGAACTTACTTCGCGGGGTTGGCTCCCCATTGGCGTCAGTATCGCTGTAAATCTTCGAGTACTGACCAAAATCCACTCGATTGCCAAAAACTCGCTCAGCCGCGTCAACGTACGCTTTCATTCCGTCCGATGCGATGGTCGGCCGGCGCACGAAGTCGCCAGAATCCTCCTTCGCGAGGCAATCGTCGAGCTTCCGGAAGAATTTCGTCGCATCGACCTTTCCACGCAGACCGATGTGATAGGCGATCACCAAATTCGTTGTGCGGTCCACTCCGAGATAGGTCCAACAGACGCCGCCATCACGGCGCTTGAGAGCTGACCGGCGATCGTTTTCGCCCACAAAGGACCAAAGCTCGTCGACCTGGATACGGTCGCACGTGACGGACGCGGTATTTCGATGATGGTGCATCGCCCAATCACCGACCTCGCGAACAATCCGACTAATCGTGCCCAGCGGACGCTTGTAGAGTCGCTCACACGATCGCATCGAAACGCCTTCGCAAAGCGCGTGCAGCACCTGCGCCCTCTCACTTACACCCAGACGATTCACGTAGCCCGTTCTCCGGTTGTTGATGTCGAGCGACGCACCTAATGATTTCGCCATACCGGGTCAATACACACGGTTGACCGTGATCGTTGCCTCGGTTAGAACAAATTGGGAATTGAGGTTCAACATGGGACGGTTCACGGTCTTTCTGGCGGGCTGCGCCGAGGGGATGCCGATCGAGGTGACGGCGTCATCTGTTCATGAGCTTGAACGTGTCGTCGGCGGATCGCGGTTCCTGGCCGGCGAACTTATCGACGTGCCCGACGCCGACGGCGTCTGCAGTAGTCGATCTGCACTTATCCCGGTTTCCCGAGTGCAATTGATTGTGGAGGCTGACTGATGCGAGCCACCGTTGAAGAATGGCTCGGTGAGAGCACCATCAGACATGCCGTCTACACACCTGCCGAGCTTGAAAAGATCAGCGGCCTAAGCGCTGACATGCAGCGGGTCTGGCGCCGGAGAGGACAGCTCCCTTCTCATGGATCAGGTCACGCGCGCTTTAGCATCCCAGAAGCGATCGACATCACGCTCCGCTATGCGTTGAGCAAGATCGGGATTCCTCCTAGCGATCTAAAACTCGACCTTTCGAAGGCCACCTCCGCCGCCATGGCGTTCGCGATCTTCAGCCACGGAGGATGCGAGGTTGTCGGGCCGGCGGATGATGTCGACCAGTTTCTGCTGCAATTCAGTGAAGATCAGGGCGAGCTTGGAGTCTACCTGGCCGGCAGTCCCAAAGAGTTCCACTATCTTGTGCTGAATGAATGGCACGAGAGTCGGGTCGTGGACGATCCGACCGACTTAGTCTCCAATGCCGAGGAACTTTCGATCGTATTCAACTTGGAGCTCCTCGGTAGCCGCTTGGTCGAGCGCGGAAGAAAGCCAGTTGTCACGATTCGGCTGCCAGATCGGTCCGGGCAGCGAACGGTTCGTTGGCTCACGGGTGTTGGGGCAAACGACAGTTAGAAGGCCGCCGTTGGAGAGCAGGCGAATGCTGAGGAAATGCACCTGACCTCTCAGTAAGGCAAATATCGCCTGTACAGGTTTACGAGACGCAGGCTCATCGCGTGTCGACTGACGTCGAACAACTTTGCGAGCTTCTCGACCTCCTTGTCGTCGTCCAGCGCTTCTATTGCATTGAGTAATGCGAGGAACTTCTTCGGCATCAATAGAGAAGCAGCAAAGAAGTTAGCCTCGATCTCTTCGACATTTGTCGCTTGCGCCGACTCGCTCGACCTGTAATTCAATCGGTAGTTATGATCAACGTGATGGATCATACCCTCGTGAAGCAAATAGTGACCCAGTTCATGTGCGATTGTAAATCTTCTTCTCTCGCGCGATTGGGTGCTGTTTACTCCAATCGTCGCTCCATTTCCTGAACGAGCAAGAAGTCCGGATACTTCTCCTAGGTCTCCAGCCCTTATCTCTAATCCAAGGTTCGAAGAAATCTCTTCAATTCTCACGGGCGGCCCATTTTGTTTATGCTGTTCAAGAAGCTGATTTACCATCAGTTCTATCTTCCCGTATCGGGCCCGCCGTTGCATCATGTTCTGGTGATTTTCCTAATTGGTCGGCCTAGTTCGATAAGCAGTTTTTGTATCTCCTGGTCGCCAATCTCGGCTGGCTGCAATTCGAATTCGGGATCATGTGCCGCTGCGGTCAGAAGTTCCGGCGGGGCGCATCGAAGCGCAGATGCGATCTCTACCAACTGGTGAACCATTACGGCCTGTGAGCCGCGCTCAATCATAGTTACGGAGGTTCTTCCCAAGCCGAGGCGTTGAGCGAGCTGAGCTTGCGATAAGCCAACGCCCTGCCGCTTGGCTTTAATCGCGGCGCCTAAGCGCGTGTAAATTTCGGCTGCCATCTGTCTCCCACCCCCAGACAGAGAGAGGGTACAATATTAATTATTGCTGACTCGTCAACGAAAATGACGTGTGTCAGTTACATTGACCCGTCGCAGAGGTTGACCGAAAACAGCTGTAGTGAGATGATGCTGCGATAGGAGATTCGCATGACCATCCACGATCCGGTTCGTCCATCTTTTGACCGACTTCCGACGCCGGCGCGTGCTGACGGCCTTTTGATGGACGTCGCTCATCGCGTGCAGCTCGCCCCGACAAAACACGCCGAGGCGGACCGACATTACCACGCTCTTTGCCAATACGTTGATCGTCGCGGAAGTCCGCTCGAGGGTAAGGTTGTCTCCTGCTATCCCGGCGGCAGCTTTGCGACGGGCACGGCTATCGCTTCCAGCGTGAAAAACGATCAGCACGATGTCGATGTCGTCATGGAACTGGAAATTCCGCCGACCAGCAATCCGAGCCAAACGCTCTCAACGCTGTTCGATGCGATCAACGGTGAGCCGGGTTCTCGCTATCACGGCAGAGTGAAGCTCAACAGCCGCTGTGTCACCGTGACCTACGAGGATGGCGTGCGAGTGGATCTGATGCCCATCGCTCGTCTAGCCGCCCAACCTGAGAAGGCCGGCAATCTGTTCCATTGGCAGCCGGCGACGGGCGCGCAATTCCATAAGCCGGTTAACCCGTGGGGGTTTGCTGATCATTTCAATAGCCACACGGACTACGATCCGGTCTTTGCATCTCTCTTTGAATCACGCGGACTCGCGGGTGTGCTCGTTGAAAAGGCGGACACTGCCCCGCTCCCTGACCAGGTGCCCTTGTCAGAAAAGTCCGCACGTGTCGTGGCGTTGCAGCTGATCAAGCGTAACCGCGACGTCCGATTTCGTTCGCGAGAGGGACGAAAGCCGCCCTCCATCGTGCTCGCCACTCTTGCGCTTGAATCGATCCCGACCGGAGCGGGCCTGTCTTCGGAGGTCATCGCCATTGCTTCGCATATGATCCGCCGACTTGAGACCGAATCCTCTTGTGGCCGCAAGCTCGCCCTGTTGAATCCGGCATATGAGCCCGATGTCTTCACGGACCGCTGGCCTTACAGCCTCACCGAGCAGAACACATACATCGGTGACTTGCGCCATCTCGTTCGCCAGCTGAGCCGCTTTCGCGATGAAAATGCGTCGATGACCGAGTTGAAGACGATCCTCGACGATCTCTTCGGCGAAACACCGGCAGGCTTCGCGTTGGACCGGCTGCTAGAGGAGAGCCGCCGAGCTATCGGCACGAAGGACATGCTGTTCGGGCGTACCGGCAAAGTTATCACCGGCGCCGCAGCCGCTGCTGCCGCTTCTACTTGCACCGCCGCACGCGCCAGCACGAACATGGGCGGGGGGCGCCTCCCGAGGTGATCGGGCTGGACGAGCAAATCACCACGATGGCGGCGCGTTGGCCGACCTTCACTGTCGTGTCGAGGGAGGATCGTGCCGCCGTTTGGGAGGGGACGCTCGATCCGGTGAAGCGGCGCTACCGGATTCGCGTGGCGCTTACGCTGCCTTATGCGATCGAGAACGTAACGACGATGCAGGTCCAACCTCGTGTGCAGGTACTCGATCCTGTGCTCGAATGGCACCCGGAGTTTGAGGAAGGACCTGTGCCGCATGTATACCGTAACGACGAAGAGCGCGCGCTGCCCTTCCTATGTCTGTTTGACCCCTACAATGGCGAATGGTCATTATCCGATCTGCTGGCGGACACGACCGTTCCTTGGACCGCGCGATATCTTTTCTTTTATGAAGGTTGGCTCGCGACCACCAAATGGCACGGCGGCGGCCGTCACCTGACCGACGGCGAAGGAACCTGTGGCGCACGAGCAAAATCTATTGCGGCGGTCTGAGGGCACGCTTCAACAGCGGCGGGTCCAATTACCTTGGTCTGCAGATCAACGCTTTCGCATTCTAAGCATCGACGGGGGCGGCATTCGGGGGATTCTTCCTGCGTCCGTGCTCGCCGAATTTGAGCGTCGCCATCTCTCCGGGGGATCAATCGGCGACCATTTCGACTTGATCGCCGGAACCTCCACCGGCGGCATCATTGCGCTCGGATTGGCTAGCGGCCTTCCTGCTTCTTTCGTTCGCGATCTTTACATCGAGCACGGCTCCGAGATCTTCCCTCCGGTCGGAAAGCGACTGAGGAAAATGCGCGAAGCCTTCAGATTTTTGCGGTCTCTTCGTCACTATCAATACGAGCGTGAGCCCCTGGAAAAGCTCCTGCGGAAGACCTTCGGCCGTAAGTTGATCGGCGACGCCGACCGCCGCCTGTGCATCCCATCCTTCGACGGATTTACCGAGGTGAACGTTTTCAAGACGCCTCACCATCCCGACTTCAAGATGGATTGGCGGGAAGAAATGGTGACAGTTGCGCTGGCCACTTCCGCCGCGCCGACGTTCTTCTCGGTTTACAGAAATGGGAATCGACAATTCGCCGATGGAGGGGTGTGGGCGAACAACCCGATCATGATTGCCTTGATCGATGCCCTCACGTGTTACGAACTCGGGAGGAGCCAAATCGATATCCTCTCGCTCGGCTGCGGAGAGTCTGAAATATACATCACCGAAAAGCAGGTGAGACTCGGCGGGGTCTGGCACTGGAAAGAGATAATTTCCGCTGCGATGCACTTGGCCAGTCAGAACGCCATGGGGCAGGCCGGACTCCTTATAGGCCGTGACCGATTGGTGAGAATTGACGCCCCGCCTAAGCCGGGCGCCGCGATTGGTCTTGATGATGTTGAGCAATCCGTCGCCGAACTGCCGCGGTTGGCCGTGGAGTTAGCTGATCAATTCGATGCAGTCGTCGCTGAGCGATTTCTCCGGCGACCTGCTGAGCCTTTCAGGGCCTTTCACGGCCCCCGCGCTCAGGACGCTCGTCCCGAGCCCATGTAAACTGAAACTATCATTGAAAAGGCCAATGTCGGGTTTCCGTGACCCCAACTCCGAAAATCCGTCACCACCTCAAAGCAGCTTTTCTTGACTTTTCGAGCGCCTGCAAGCTATTGGCGCCGCCTTCCTCACATCCCATATTCCAGGCTCGGAATAGATTTTGCGGAGCGACCAATGGCGCGCGTTACGGTTGAAGATTGCGTAGACAAGATCTCGAACAGGTTCGATCTCGTCCTGCTCGCGGCACAGCGCGCGCGCCAGATTTCCGGCGGCGCCGATCTCACGATCGACCGCGACCGCGACAAGAACCCGGTCGTTGCCCTGCGCGAGATCGCAGAAGAAACGGTCAAGCCGAAGCATCTTGAGGAAGCCATCGTCACCAACCTTCAAAAGGTTCGGATCGACGAGGAAGATGAGACGGAAGAACTGGCGTCGCTGAGCGAAGCTGCTGAAGCGCTTCGATTGACGGCTGCCGCTCCGCCCCGGCCGAGCCCGTCGGGCGGCGATTACGAATAATTTCGCTCTAGTCTGATCGTCAGCCGGTGGTTAGACCGGCTGAATGGTTCCCTTTTCGTTCGCAGGCGAAACGTTCTTCCCGACCGTCGAGGGCGCGCTGTTCTGGCCCGCCGAGCAGGCGCTGCTGGTCGCCGACCTGCACCTCGAGAAAGCGAGTTGGTTCGCCCGGCTCGGCCAGTTCCTCCCGCCCTATGATTCGCATGCGACACTGACCGCGCTTTCAGCGGAGGTGGAGCGCACCCGCGCCACCCGCCTGTTCTGCCTCGGCGACAGCTTCCACGACGCATTCGGTTGCGATCGGCTGCCGGCAAGCGCCCG